>CALZMQ010000010.1 GCA_945788625.1 uncultured Woeseiaceae bacterium | reverse complement strand
TGATGGTTTCTGTTTCATCTCTGCTCCTCAGATTAGGATGAACAAAAACTCTCCCTTAAACCAGCGCTACTGCTGTTCCATAGGTGCTGACGGCTTACAAATAGGGTCCAAGTAATAACAACACCCGCTGCAAACGCAGTAAGAAGCATCGGAATTCTTATGTGTTCTTTCATTGCTACGTCATGATTTGATCGCGGTAAGGTTTGAAAACTTGTCAAAATCTGAGCGGCTGGTTCGGGTCACAAGCAGCCCTTTCCAATACGGTAAATATTAGCATCTGAGCGACTGCAATTGCGCGCATAACGGTCATACTGCCAGTCCGAATCTGACACTGTCTGTCAGATGTAATACCGACTATCACAACTAACCACACCTCGCTGGATTGACCTCGACGCAGATCGTTCCAAAACCTGCCAACTCGACTAATTCACGCGATTTCATCGTATGGCCCCTTGCTCGGTTAGCGGAGTCGATTACGATAGTATCCTGTGTTAGTGCGATTCCACGATAGCGAGCGGTAAATAGCATGCGACAATTCTCTTTAGCAATTCTACTTGCGCTCTGCATCGTCGCCGCATCGGCTTGCACTACCAGGGAGATCGAACAAGGTGATCGCGATCTTGTTCTCAAGATCGAACAGCTCCAGCCCTATGGTCTGAAACTCCCCGAAGAATTCGCGTCGTTCGAGAGCTTCAAGCGAGAACAGTGGATAGATGGCTCGTTGATGGTCGAATATGAGTTCCAGGCTCCAGACGAACTCGACCTCCCGTACATCTACTCAATCGCGGAACGGCATCCTTCTGCGAGAGATGCCTGTGCTTCCTATTCAGCGGGAAACATTGGCTACACACTAAGAATAGGTCGTGACACTCTTTCCGTCAGAGATGATCTCTTTCGATTTGGTGACAAGAGTCGTTTTGCGCTGTTGGTGAATGACGATAATCCTTACGGAAACTATTTTGGAATGTGCCATGGAAAAACTGCGTTCATGGTTACCATTGGCGGCTTCTATTTCGATGACGGTGAGTTGTGGGCGGAGCTGATCAATCCCACGCTGGATGCTGTAAGTCAGATGAACTGACCAGCACTTTGAAGATTCCTATGGAAGCTACTTTCTAATCGTGTACAACGGTTGAGGAGAATCTCATGGAACACAATGATCTCGTTTTCTGACATGAGTAGGCGAAGCGGAATTTCACCGGCCATCCGAGTGGTAAGTGGCGTGCTGGGCGTTCTCGGATTCGCAGCGATTGCATTCAATGCCTCGCGGGACGGCGGTGTTGAACCGACTCTTGTGCTCTTCGCAAGTGTCTTCGCAGGATTTGTATTCCTGTTCGTGGCGTTTTTCGGCAAGTACCCATGGGACCGATGAGACGCTGACGAGTAGCATCTGGACTAACGAAAACCGACCCCGAACGCTCGAGAGGGAAGATGAGCGAAAGACGAGTAGCAATAATCACCGCAGGCGGCAGTGGGATGGGTGCCGGTGCGGCGAGACAACTGGCGGCCGGCGTATTTCGCGCCGGTTTGGCCGCGTACACGAAGCTCTTTGCCGACGAATACGCAAAGAACAATATTCGGATGAATAATGTTCTGCCGGGATTCATCGACAGTCTTCCGGAAAAGGAAGAATTTCGAGCGCGCATTCCCATGGAACGTTACGGAAAGACCGACGAGATTTCGGCGACAGTGGCTTTCCTGGCGTCTGCCGGAGCAGGGTACATCACGGGGTAGAACATTCGAGTTGATGGTGGTATTACGCGATCCGTATGACCGTCAGCTTCGCAGTTGTTTTTTCGCTTGCCGCATTTCCAGCCAGTAAAGGGCGACGCCGATCGAGATCAGGATCGAAACGGCGATCCAGGATTCCTGTTTCGACTGCGCGAGCAGCCACAGGCAGATGACGAGTCCGATGGCCGGGATCGTGTAGCCTCCTTTTAGATGAAAGGCTTTGCTGCGTACTTCTTCGTCCGCCTTGCGCCTGATCGCGGGCAGCGCTGCAATGCAGATGATATATCCCAACAACCTCGCGACCGAACTGGCTATTGCGAGCTTCACGAATGAGCCCGTAAGCGCAAGAACGAGTGCCATGCCGCCCATGACGAGAATCGACCGGTCGGGCGTCGCATACCGCGGATGAATGTGGCCGAACCATTTCGGCAAAAGCCCGTTCTCGGCCAGCGAGAAGATCAACCGTGGTGCCGCGAGCATCGAGCCCGCGAGGTTGCCGCCTATGGAGAATACTGCGGCAAGCGTGATTGCGAGTGCGCCGGCGGGGCCGGCGAGGCTGCGGCCAACGTCGACCAGCGTTGCGGCCGCGTACTGGTCGGCAGAAATGACCGACACGAATACGAGTACGATGACGAAGTAGAGCAACCCGGTGCCGATCACGGATCCGACCAGTGCCTTCGGCAGCGTCTTTCGCGGTTGAGAGGTTTCACCGGCCGTTACGGCAATCGTTTCGAAGCCGACGTAGGCGTAGATCAGCAATAGAGTGGTGCCACCGAGTTCATCCACGAGAAACGGCCCGCCCGGGAGCAGTGTTGCGCCGGTCACGTGCTGCATGCCGATCAGCACCATCAGTATCAGCGGCGTCACCTTCAGAAACGTGAAGACACCCATCGTGCGCACGCCGTCGCGCACGCCGAGGACGTTGGCCCAGGTAAGGCCGACTGTTACAGCGGTGATTATGACCGCGCGTGGAACGTCGCCTGCAAAAAAGTCGGACAGTGAGGCCAGGTAAGTCGCCATTACATTGGCATTGGCCGCGAAGGCAGTCATTCTCGCGAGGTAGATCACCCACCCCGTGCTGAATCCGGCCAGTGGTCCGAACGCCTCAGTTGCATAGAGGACCGGGCCGCCCGTCCGGTCATAGTAGCTGGCAAGCTCGGCAAACGTCAGGACTACGGACAGGAACAATACTCCGACAACGAGAAACAGCCATGGGCTGAGCAAGCCCGCGTTGACCGCAACTTTGCCGGGCAGCGCGAAAATGCCGGCGCCGATCATTGCGTTGAGCACCAGGAATGATGCGCCGAAGAAACCGATGTCGCGGCGCAGACTGGTTTGATTATCGGTCGGCATCGACGTCTCCGCATTCCGCATTGTTCATTTTATTTTTCCGCGTATGCGAAAGGGTAATGCGGCCGATACTAACAGAGCCGGAGCGAACTAATGGCGCAGATTCCAATCCAACGCAGCTTTCTGTCGACACGGCACGGCGCGTCCGACACACCGGATCACGAACTCGGTGTCAATATCGCGGTCAACGATCCGCAACGAATCGAAAAGGTCGTTCTCTCCGGCGACGTGGAAGAACTGGATCGCCTGTTGCCACACTCGCAGGTGGTCGTGTTGCCGGATTGCGGGCCCTGGTTGTTCTACGAGAATCCGCAGCTATGCGCCGACGCCGTACGGGAATTTCTCGTGGCCTAGTCGGGGACCATGTTGCCGGCGGCTACGACCATCGCTATCCGTCGAATGTTGTTGATGTCTTCGGCCGGATTCGCGTCGAGCAGCACGAGGTCGGCGCGCTTGCCGACATCTATCGTGCCCATTTCGTCCTGCAGCGACAGGAACTCCGCTGGACGGATCGTCGCGGACTCGATGGCCTCCAGAGGTGTAAGGCCTGACTTCACCAGGATTTCGAGTTCGTTGAGAAGGCTGTAGCCGGGGATTGCGTACGCGATAGGCGTATCCGTGCCCGCACCAATCGGGACGCCGGCGGCGTGCATGCGTCCGATCATCCGCATCGTATAGCGCGCAAACGTCGTGTCGCGCTCACTCTTGTCCACGGGCAGCCAGTCAGGTACGTCCTGCCAGTCTTCCTGCACCGCGTCGGGCATGTGTGCGAGTGCATCGTTCCAGTCGTGCCGTTCGAACATGGGGTTGAGGGCAATCGTATTGAGCCCGGCGGTCGGTACCTGGATCGTGCCGGTGAGCCTCGACAGCACCGCGGCACATTGCTGTTCGTCCAGCGCCGCGATTGCAGGCAGGCGTTGCAGCTTGTGCAGCGATGCTCGCAACGGATGGCCCGCGAGCGCATCGCCGTTCTTCAGCAGTTGCCTGCGCGTTGCGAGCAACTCTTCCCAGTTTGACGCGCAATTCAGTTCGACGTTACGCAAGTGTTCCATCGTACCGACACGCGGCCCCGCGTCGGATGCCGTTAACGCGAGCGGCACGTGAGCGGCAATGGGCATGTCGTTGTCGCGGGCGGCTGCGACCAGCGCATCGAAAACCGCCGGACTGACCATCTCGTAGATCTTGATGAAGCTCGCACCTGCATTCCTGAGTTTCACGACGTTCGCAGTGGCCTGTTCGGCCGTCAGGTTCTGCGTGCCGATTTCCGGCACCGAGCTGCCGTCGTAGACGACGAACTCACCGTCGAGTAGCGGGCCGCTGAAGTACACGCGCGGCGCCAGCGTATCGAGCGACCGCATACGTTCGACGACAGGCAGCAGTTTCTCCAGGAGTCCGCCGGTATCCCGTACGCTGGTGACACCATAGCGCAGGAACGATTCCGGCATTATTTCCGTGAATCGATCGTCGTAGGTCAGGTGAACGTGCATGTCCCACAGCCCGGGTATCAGGAACTGGCCGGTGGCGTCGATGGACCGAGCGGCCGCGGGGGCATTCGTTGTCGGGCCGACGAAAGTAATCCGGTCGCCATCGAAAACGACGGTTTGACTGGCGCGCACGCCGTTGACAGCATCGACCAGTGTGGCGTTGTGAAAGGCAATGCCGCGAATCTGGTCGCCTTCGCCACAACTGGTGAGCGAAAACAGCATCAGGATTGCGAGCGTACCGGCATTCTTCAGTATGTTTAGCATGGGCGGATGGTTCTACATCCGGGTACAACTCGTCAAGTGCGATGCAACGGCGGCGACGCCGCACGATGCATCGGTGGCGTCGCCGCGTCCTGTGCGTTTGCGCCTTCCGTTAAGCGGAAAACTTTTTCGCAAGAACGTTGTCGATGCTCAGTTTTCCTGCGCCGGAAAATACCAGCGGCACGAGCATGACGAGGAACAGCAAGGGAATCCGGTAGTTGCCGAAGCCCTTGTCGGATACCGAGTAGCCTTTCCACAGCTCCGCCAGGCTGTTCCAGTCGTCGGGCCAATGAACGCCGGCGATCGCTACGACGGTCAGGATGATCAGGCTGAAAGCCCAGAATCGTGTAAACAGGCCGAACACAAGGCAGAATGCGCCGAGAATCTCCGACCAGGTCGCCAGGAACCAGCTGATCTCCACCGGGACGACGTTGAACGGAAACGGGAAATTGTCCTGGACGTTCGCGAACCAGTTGCTGCCATTGTATTTCATCATGCCGGCCCGGCCGAATTCGTAGGCCAGCAGCAAACGAAGGGGTAACAGGGCAAACCAGTCGCCAGCGGGATTCAGCACGCTTACGACCTGATCTTTCAGTCTGATCAATGAATTCATCAAAAAAGCTCCTTTAGTTGGCGTTGCGCGTGCCTGTCAGAATTTCCAGTTGTCGCATTTCTTTCAGTGCATCGGCGCCGTGGCCGATCAATGCGTCTACGTCCGGGTAGTGAATCGTTGTCGCAAGATCACGCAGCAATGCCTCACCGGTCTTGCCATCCTCATTGTTGTCGACGGCGTCGAGTAATGCGGCCGTAACGGCATTAAGTTCCAGGAATCGGACCTTGTCGTTACTGCGGCGAAAGACGGCGAGGTACACAGGCTGGGCTTCGGGTTCACCGGGCAGGAATTCCGGTGAGATTCGATGCACCGCGTAACGGTAGGCATAGGCCCATGCCAGCACCGACTTGACGGGAACATTGGCCAACAGATCGCCGTCGGGGTCGACACCCTCGAGGTCGTTTTCGTCTGTTGCCACCGACAATGCAAGCTCCGCGTATTCGTAGTGTGCGAGTTCCGCCAGGAACGGGAAGTCATCGGCGCGCGGTTCGTAAGTATCCTGTAGAAAACCGAGGAATTCGAATTCCTCCGGCAACTGCAGAAAATAAGGTGTCGCCGCGTGGTGATGCACCATGAACTGGCGAATCAGGAAACGCCATTGCTCGTCCTTGTGGATCTTTCGCAGCACCGGGAACATCGTTCCGAGGAGGTTGTAAAGATTGTTGAAGAACAGCTTGCGGTAAATGCCCATGCGCCGGTCTTCTATTCCGGCCGGCGCCGGTACGTTTTTCGGGTCACGGATATGTGCTGCGAACGCGTACTGTTTTTCCTGGAAATCCGGATGCTCAGCCATTGGCCACCTTCCGCTTCTCGGTATCGTTCTGCAGTTGCCGGATGCGTCGGACCTCGTCCAGGAGTTCGTTCATGGGGGGGAAGTTGAAGTCGCGCTCGAGCAAGGTCGGCACCGGGCCGAATAAATCGTAGGCCTCTTCGAGCAACTGCCAGGCTTGTTCGTCGACGGCCGAGGCATGCGTGTCGATGCGCAGGTCTTCGGCTTCGACGTAATGTCCGGCCAAGTGAAAGTAACGTATGCGTTCCGCCGGCATCGCCTGCAGGAACTCGTTGGCGTCGTAGCGGTGATTTATGCTGTTCACGACGATGTTGTTGATATCGAGCATCAGGTCGCAATCGGACTCCTCGAGGACGGCCAACAGGAACTCCCGTTCACTCATCGAGCTATCTATCGGCGTGTAGTACGAGACGTTCTCGAGGGCGATGCGCTGCTCCAGGATATCCTGCACGCGGCGGACCCGCCGGGCGACGTACTTCACCGCGTCTTCCGTGAACGGGATCGGCATCAGGTCGTACAGCTGGCCGTCGTCGCCACAGGCGCTCAGGTGTTCCGAGTACAGGCGAATGCCGTGATCCGCCATGAAGTCCTTGATATCGCGGACCAGTTGCTCGTTGAGCGGCGACGGGGCGCCGATGGAAAGCGACAGGCCATGAATGAGAAACGGGTATCGCTCGGTGAAGAAGCGTAATTTTTTACCCAGCGCTCCACCGACGTGAATCCAGTTTTCAGGCGCCACCTCCATGAAATCGACGTCCGCCGGCGGGTCCGCCATGAGTTTGTCAGCAATAGGCCGGCGCAGGCCGAGGCCCGCGCCCTGGACAGGGTATTGTGACTGCTGGTCGCTCATGATTCCTCCGTCGGAGAGTTACCTGATCAGACCTTTGGTGGTCCGTTTTTATTACACCAGATCAACGCGCCAACTGGCGCAGGCGTTCGAGGTACTGCTGTTCGTCCGGCGCGGCGTCATTATTCTGGGCGGTCCAGAGTACTTCTGCCAGGCATTCGATCATGAGGTGCTCCGCCGCATGCGGGTCGCCGGTCTTCGTCGTTAGCATCGTGTACACCGCAGCGATACCCCCGGGCCGGTCGGTCGACACCTGCTCGCGGATGCTGAGGTGCAGGCCCATGTGCAGGAACGGGTTGGTCTTGCCGCCGTCGGGGGTGTAGTCCCGGGTCAGGTCGTCGCTAGTGACGTCCGCATGATATTCGGGATGCCATTCGATGACGGCGGCAATCTGCGCCTCGAGCGGTGACAGGACCCCGTTCCCGGTGTGCTTACGCCACGCATCCGCGTACATCCGACGCAACTCGTTGCGATCCTGCCCGAAGATCATGCCAGTTCCTTCTTCTTGTATTCGCACCATTCGACAATCGGACATTCGCTGCAGGCCGGTTTCCTGGCCTTGCATACGTAGCGGCCATGCAGGATCAGCCAGTGGTGTGCATCCTTTTTGAACTCCTCCGGCGTCAGGCGCAACAGGCGCTTTTCGACCTCGAGCGGCGTCTTGCCCGGCGCGATCCCGGTGCGGTTTGAGACCCGAAAAATATGTGTGTCGACGGCGATTGTCGGTTCGCCGAACGCCGTATTGAGCACGACGTTTGCGGTCTTGCGTCCTACGCCGGGGAGCGCTTCGAGTGCGGCGCGGGTGCGAGGCACCTCGCCGCCATGTTCCTCGACGAGAATGCGGCAGGTCTTGATGATGTTCTCCGCCTTGCTGTTGAACAGGCCTATGGTACGTATATAAGGTCTCAGCCCATCCACGCCGAGGGCGAGAATGGATTCCGGGGTGCTGGCCACCGGGTATAGCAACGCCGTCGCCTTGTTGACGCTGATATCGGTCGCCTGTGCCGAGAGTATGACGGCGACCAGTAATTCGAACGGGTTTTGGTAGGTGAGCTCGGTATCCGGCGACGGCATGCGTTCGCGCAACGTGCTGAAAATCGCCGTACGTTTCTCGCGGTTCATCGAATCGTCTTTACTTTGTCAATGCGCGCGGGCGTCGTGGCATTGCGTCCCGGCTCTTCTTGCGCTGACGGCGATCGATCGCGTTTTTCGCCGCAATCGCCAGTGCAAGGCTGAAGAATGCGCCGGGCGGCAATATCGCCAGCAACCAGCCACCGTCGGTAATAACCAGTCCGCGCGTCGCTTCGCCACCGATCAGCATGTCGATTCCCGAGAACAACGTTCCGCTGCCGACCAGCTCGCGAAACGCGCCAATTGCCATAAGCAACAGGGCGAACCCGGTGCCCATCGCCAGGCCGTCGATGATGCTCGGGCCTATCGCATTGCGCGACGCGAATAACTCGGCGCGTGCAACGATAGCGCAGTTGGTGACGATCAATGGTATGAAGATGCCGAGTGAACGGTCGAGGTCCGGGAAAAAGGCCTCGAATATCAGCTCGATGCAGGTTACGAGGCTTGCAATGATCAGGACGTAAATCGGTATGCGGATTTCACTGAGGATCCAGCGCCGTGTCGCCGATACCAGTGTATTGGACATGAGCAACACCAGGAGCGTTGCAATGCCAAGGCCCAGGCCATTGACGAACGTCGAGGTAACGGCTAGCAGCGGGCATAGGCCGAGGAGCTGCACAAGGCCGGGATTCTCGAACCACAGCCCGTTCTTCAATCGGCTCATGAGTCCCGACGCGTTCATTCATTCCCTCCTTCGTCGCTCTCCGTTGCGACCGGGATGGCAAAAATCCCCTCACCCTGCGATTCGAAATATACCAATGTATCCCTGATTGCGTTGATGATGGCTCGCGGCGTGACGGATGCACCGGTCAGTTGGTCGAACTGGCCGCCGTCCCGCTTGATCGCCCAACCTGGCATCTCTGGGTCGACCAGGGAGCGGCCGTCGAATTGCACGACCCAGTCGGATTTTGCCGTTTCGACGCGGTCCCCAAGCCCCGGTGTCTCGCGGTGTTCCAGCACGTGTACGCCCGTCACTGTGCCCGCGACGTCGACTCCGATGAGTACCCGAATCGGACCGGCATAACCATTGCGGGCGGTGACGACAAACAGTGCTGCGACCGGCGAGTCTTCCGCATAGACACGATATATGATCGCCGCCTCGGAACCTGGCAGTTCGTGTGGCGGGGGCACGACGATCTTCGACTCCGTCACGCCGCTGTCGTAAAAAAGACCTGACAATGCGGGCTCCAGGCTGCGTTCCAGCCAGGCCTGCTCATTGGCAATTATGCGTTCCTCCGTTAGCCGAAACGTCAGCGCGACCATGGCCGTGCAAATTGCCGCTATTGCCGCGAGCGTGATGCCGCCACGCATTACGGGCCTGCCGCTCATGACGAGTCACCGCGTCGGGGGTGGCCGACGATATGCGGACGGGTCACGTAGTCGATAGCCGGGACGGCCACGTTCATGATGATCACCGCGAACGCGACGCCGTCGGCGTAGCTGCCCCAGGTGCGGATGCAGTAAATCAGCAGTCCGACGCCGAATCCGAAAATTAACCTTCCCTTTGGGCTGGTTGCGGCGGAAACAGGGTCGGTTGCGATGAAGAAAGCACACAGTATCGCCGCGCCGCCGAACATGTGAAAGCCGGGACTCGGATTCGTGCCTGGCTCGACCAGGTACATGATCGTGGCAGGGATCAACAGTCCGGCCCCGACAGCCGCCGGAATGTGCCAGCGTATGATCTTCTTGATCAGCAGCCAGAAGCCGCCGATAGCGAGGAAGTTGCCGATCCACTCCCAGCCGCGCCCGCCGAAATCACCCATGATCGGATTGGCACGTATCTCGCTCACCGTACGCGCATTGCTCAAACCGGTCTTCATGACGTCGAGCGGTGTCGCGCGACTCACGGCATCGAATCCGAGGGCCTCCGGCAGCGAGCCCGTCAGCGTGAATTTCAGCGTTTGCAGGACGGTCAGGTACTGGTAGTCGATGTCGCCGATTCGCGGCGCTATCCAGAGATTGAGGTGCATCGGAAATGCGACGAGTATTACGACGTAACCTGCCATGGCGGGATTGAAGATATTGAAGCCGAGGCCGCCGTATAGATGTTTCGCGACTACGACTGCGAACAGGGCACCGGTTGCCGTGACCCACCACGGCGTCAATGACGGCAGCGCGAATGCGAGCAGGGCGGCCGTCACCAGCGCGCTGTAGTCGGTCAATGCCACCTCCAGCGGCCGTTTGCGGAGATGCACCATCATCGCTTCCCCGGCCACCGCGAACAGCGATGCGACCAGCAAATTGAAGATGAAGCCGGGTCCGAAAAACCAGACATGCGCGAGGGCGGCAGGCGCCAGCGCCGCTAGCACCTGCAACATCAGCGATGGCACGGCAACCCTTGCCGACCAGTACGGTGACTCACGCCGTGCAAATTCCACGCTCAGTCGTCCTCGCTCTGTTGCTGCTTGCGTTTCAGTATTTCGGCGATCTCCGCCGGGCCGGCCTTTTTGGCGGATTCCTTCTGCCTTGCAAGCTCCGCGTCGCGATCTTCGCGTTCTCGTTCCAGCCGTTCATTGCGCGCCTCGAATCTGTGTCGCGCACGCTCCGCCCGGGCCTTTTCGTCGGCGAGTTCTCGTATGCGGCCCTTGGCAATGCGGAAATCGGCGGTCAGCGGTATGTGGCTGGGACAAACGAGGTCGCAGCATCCGCACTCGATGCAGTCGAGCAGGCCGAATTGCCGGAGTTTGTCCTCGTTGTCCGCGCAGGCGTACCAGAACAGCTGTTGCGGCAACAACTGAATCGGACAAACCGACGCGCAATCGCCACAGCGGATGCACGCCAGTTCGTCGCCCTGAAATGACGACTTGAACACGACGAGAATGGAATTTGTCGCCTTGACCAGCGGCACCCGGTCGGTCGTGACCGACTTGCCGGTCAACGGTCCGCCGATTATCAGGTGTTCGGCGCGTTCCGAGTAGCCGCCGGTGAATTCGACCACGTCCGCAATGGTAGTGCCAATGCGCGCCCGAACATTCATCGGGTTAGAAATCCCATCGCCCGTCACGGTGGTAACGCGCGAAATCAGCGGTTCGCGGTTGATAATCCAGTCGTGAATGGCGGCGGCGGTGCCGACGTTCTGCACCAGGCAGCCGACGTCGGACGGAAGTCCGCCGCTCGGTACCTCACGATTCGTGACAAGCTGCACCAGTTGGTCTTCGCCCCCGGATGGATAGATGGTCGGTACCTGTTTCAGTACCAGCCGATCGTCGTCGAGTTCAGCGAGTGCGACACCGAGGAGGTTCAAGGCCTCCGGCTTGTCGCTCTCGACGACGATGTAGCACGCATCAATTTGCAGTGCGTGCATGAGAACCTGTGCGCCGCTCAGAATCGCGGCGGGCCGTTCGCGCATGAGGAGGTCGTCGCAGCTGATATATGGCTCGCACTCGACACCATTGAGAATCAGGTAGTCGATCTCGCAGGTTCGTGCCTGCATGAGCTTCTGCGCGGTCGGGAACACGGCGCCACCGAGCCCGACAATGCCGCCTTCGAGTATACGTGCCAACAGCGTCTCCGGTGGCAATGACGCGTAGTCTTCGGCAGCCTGTTCAAATTCGAGCGGCCGGTCTTCGCCATCGCACTCGATGACCACGCACGGTCCTTTCTCGCCGAAACGTCTCGACACCGGCCAGGGTTCGATTGCAACCACGGTACCCGACGATGACGCGTGCACCGGCGCGCCCAGCGCGCCTTCGGGCTTCGCGACCAGTTGTCCTTTTAATACGTGTTCGCCGATGCCCACCACTGGCTGGGCGGGATCACCGACGTGCTGGGTTATCGGCAGAATAAGCTGCGACGGGATGGGCACGTTTTGGATCGGCCCGGTGGTCGACTTCTCTTTGTGGCCCGGCAGCCGCAAGCCACCGTGCAGCTTGCCCAGATCATAGGTAGGCGCGCTCATGCTACTGGCCTCCCGTCGCGGCGACCTGGCAGGCTTCGGCAGGCACCAGGGGCTTCATCGAAATGCAGTCCACGGGACAGGGTGCAACACAGAGCTCGCAACCGGTGCACTCGCTTTCGATGACGGTGTGCATGAGGTGATGTGCGCCGATGATGGCATCGACGGGACAGGCATTGCGGCAATGCACGCAGCCGATGCACAAGGCTTCGTCGATAACGGCGACTGCGGGACTGGATTGCTCGAGTACCGGCAGTACTTCCCTGCCAAGCAACCCTGCGAGCCGGCGTGCAGTCTCGTCGCCGCCCGGCGGGCACAGGTTGATCGCTGCCGTGCCGTCGACGACCGCGGCTGCGTACGGGCGGCACCCGGGGTAGCCGCATTGTGCGCATTGCGTTTGTGGCAGCAGCTCATTCACCTGCTCCACGAGAAAGCCTGCGTCCGACGGCAGGCGCTTCGCAGCGAAGCTCAAGGCGATGCCCGCAATTAGGGCTATGATGGCGACAGTGAGAACGGCAATTAACATGGGTCGTTATCAGGGACGGGCCATGCCCGAGAACCCCATGAATGCGAGCGACATGATGCCGGCGGTCATCAATGCTATGGCGGTACCGCGGAACGGCGCCGGGACGTCGGCCACCTCGAGACGCTCGCGGGCGGCGGCAAACATGACCAGGACAAGCGCGAATCCCATCGAGGCGCCGAAACCGTAGAAAACCGACTGTACGAAGCCCTTCGATTCCTGAACGTTGAGCAATGCGACGCCCAGTACGGCGCAGTTGGTCGCGATCAGTGGAATGTAAATGCCGAGAACCTGGTCGAGCAGAGGGCTCAGGCGGCGCACCATGATCTCGGTGAACTGCACGCTCGCCGCGATGACCAGGATGAAGGTGAGCGTCCGCAAATACTCGAGATCGAGCGGCACCAGTACATAGGCGTGCAGGAGATAGGCGCTGGCAGAGGAAAGCGTTAGAACGAACGCAGTAGCCAGTGACATGCCGGTCGCTGCCTCGAGATTGCGGGAGACGCCGAGAAACGGGCACAGCCCGAGAAACCGGACCAGAACGAAGTTATTGACCAGTACGGTGCTGACAAGAATGACGACGAGTTCAGCCATTCGCGTATTGTAAGGATTACTTGACGCGCATGCCCGCTTTTGCGCCGTCGTCGGGGGACAGCAGGAATATATCTTCCCCGCCGGGCCCTGCGGCGAGCACCATGCCCTCGGACACTCCGAAACGCATTTTTCGCGGCGCGAGATTGGCGACCACGATGACCTGGCGGCCCACCAGGCTGTCGGCATCGTATGCCTCTTTGATACCGGCAAACACCTTGCGAATGGAGTCGCCCAGATCGAGCGTCAACGCAAGCAGCTTGTCGGCGCCGTCCACCGGCTCTGCTTTGTCGATGCGTGCGATACGCAAATCGACTTTCATGAAATCGTCAATGCTGATCGTGTCGTCTTCTGCCGGCGCCTCGGGCGCCGGCGTGCTGTCCCGGGATTGCTCGACCATGCGCTGAACCTGGTCCTTTTCGACTCGCGTCAGTAACGGTTTGAATTTCGGCAGCGTTGCACCAAGCAATGGCTTCGCTGCGTCCCGCCAGTGCCAGCGCTCTTCGCTCAGGAATTTGCGCGCATCGTCGGCCACGGCGGGAATGACGGGCGACAGGTAGATCATCAGGCTGCGGAACATATTGAGGCCCTGCGAACATACCAGTTGCACATCGGCCAGGCTGTCTTCGTCCTTGATCATGACCCAGGGCTTCTTGTCGTCGATGTAGCGATTGGCCTTGTCCGCCAGGCGCATAATCTCGCGCATTGCTTTCGAATACTCGCGCCGTTCATAGTGCCCGGCGATCGTTTCCGAAGCGTTACCGAATTCTGCGACAAGACCGCTGTCGGGCAGGCTTTCGGCGAGCCGGCCATCGAAGCGCTTGCTGATGAAACCGGCGCAGCGGCTGGCAATGTTGATGAGCTTTCCGACCAGGTCGGAATTGACGCGCGCGATGAAGTCCTCGAGGTTGAGATCGATATCCTCGATCGTCGGGCCGAGCTTGGCCGCGTAGTAATAACGCAGGAAACTCGGGTCGAGATTGTCGAGGTACGTGCGGGCCTGGATGAACGTACCGCGCGACTTGGACATCTTGTGACCGTTGACCGTCAGGAAGCCGTGCGAAAACACGCTCGTCGGCGTCCGGAAGCCCGATCCCTGCAGGACAGCCGGCCAGAACAGCGTATGGAAGTACATGATGTCCTTGCCGATGAAGTGGTACAACTCTGCGTCGCTGTCGGCTTTCCAGTAGTCGTCGAAATCCAGGTCGTCGCGACGATCGCACAGGTTCCTGAAACTCGCCATGTAACCGACCGGGGCGTCGAGCCAGACGTAGAAGTACTTGTCGTCAGTACCCGGGATCTTGAAACCGAAGTAGGGTGCATCCCGTGAGATATCCCAGTCTCGGAGGCCGGCGTCGAACCACTCTTCCAGCTTGGCGGCGACACTCTTGTCGAGCGCGGCGGATTGCAGCCAGCTTCGAAGATGCTGTTCGTATTCGCCGAGCCTGAAGAAGTAATGCTCGGAATCGCGTTTGACCGGAGTAGTGCCGGACAGTACCGACACCGGGTCGAGCAGGTCCGCCGGTGTGTAGGTCGCACCACAGACTTCGCAGGCATCGCCGTACTGGTCGTCGCTCTTGCAGCGCGGACAGGTACCGCGCACGAATCGGTCCGGCAGGAACATGCCTTCCTTTTCGTCGTAGGCCTGTTCGATGGTCCGCGTATAGATGTCGCCGCTCTCGGTCAGCGTTTTGAACATCTGGCCGACGATGGCTTCGTTTTCGGGGGAGTGCGTGGTGTGATAGTTGTCGAAGTCGACGCCGAAATCGCAGAAGTCCCTGACGAACTCCCGGGAGACCTGTTCCGTGAGTTGTTCCGGAGAGATCCCGAGTTCGCGGGCCTTGAGCATGATCGGTGTGCCGTGTGCGTCTGACGCGCACACGTAGGTGCAATTGTGGCCGCGCAATTTCTGAAAGCGCACCCAGATGTCCGTCTGGATGTACTCGATCAGGTGCCCCATGTGAATCGAGCCATTCGCATAGGGCAGGGCACTCGTAACGAGGATTTTTCGCGTTGCGTCGGTCATGCGGAAATACAGTGGCGTCAAAAGGCGGGATTATGCCACGCATACCGGCTCAAAAGGGGTCGGATCCAATTGCGACAGGCAGCGGCTATCCGAAGGAGCGCCTTCCTGGCCAATTAGCCACGCTTGCGATGGCGACATTATTCGATGTCTTTGACTTTCTCGAACTTCGACTTGTTGTTCGCCTGCCGGTAAGCCTCTTTACCCGAGACCCAGCCCTTGTCGACGAGTTCCATGAGCGCGCTGTCCATGGTCTTCATGCCCATGTTGCCGCCGCTCTGGATGGCTGTTTCGAGCTGATCGAGCTTGCCCTGGCGAATCAGGTTGGCGACAGCAGGCGTGTTGATCATGATTTCCAGTGCCGCCGCCCGGCCGGGTTTGTGGCAGGTCGGCAGGAGCTGCTGCGATACGACGCCGCGTAACGAGGTCGATATCATCGTGCGAATATGGCTTTGCTTGTCGGCCGGAAACGAGTTGATGATCCTGTCGACCGTCTGTCCCGCGCCGTTGGTGTGCAGCGTTCCCATGACGAGGATGCCCATTTCCGCGGCGGTTACGGCAATACTGATGGTCTCGAGGTCGCGCATTTCGCCGACCAGGACGACGTCCGGGTCTTCTCGCATGGCCGAATGCAGGGCTTCCGCGAAACTCGGGCTGTGCACGCCGACTTCGCGCTGGCTGATCAGGCAGCCCTGGGCCTTGTGAACGAATTCGATCGGATCCTCAATGGTCAGGATATGGCCCTTGAGCCGCTTGTTCATCGCATCGATCATCGCGGCAAGGGTCGTCGATTTGCCGGAGCCGGTCTTGCCGGTGACCAGGATCATGCCCTGCGTGTATTTGCACAGGTCATGGATGACCCTGGGCATGTTCAGGTCTTCCAGTGTCAATGCCGTGGACGGAATAGCGCGGAAAATTGCGCCAATGCCATTCAGGTGTCGAAACGCATTGACACGAAAACGCGATACGTCCGGAATCTCATAGGCGAAATCCACGGCATCGTTTTCCTCGAATGATCTTTTCGACATGCCGTCCATGATGTCGAAGACGGCCTTCTCGACGTGTTCGGTGCTGATCGTCTCCTCGATGAGGACTGTCAGGTTGCCATGTATGCGGGCACGCACGGGGTCGCCGGAAACGAAATGCAGGTCCGAGGCATTCTGTTTCAAGGCCGTCTTGAGGTATTCGTCTATCAGTGCCATGAGCGGTGTTACTCCCCGACGACATCCAGTGTCGGCACCATGTCGGTATCGGTGACAAAGCGCTGAAATTTCTTCTTGTCGGTGGCATAGCGTATGGCATCGTCCGGGTCGATTTCCTTCGCCTGGATTGCGTCCAGCAATGCCTGGTCCATGACCTGCATGCCTTCGGCCTTGCCGGTCTGCAGCTGAGAGCCGATCTGGTGAGTCTGGTCGGACATGATGAGTTTCGATATAGCCCGATTGTTGACAAGGATTTCCAGAATCGCGCGCCGGCCGCGGCCATCGGGCGTCTTGATGAGGTTCTGTGTGACCACCGCTTTCAGGCTCATCGACAGGAAGCCCTTGGTCTGCTCGCGTAATTCGCCGGGTAACGCGTCAATGACGCGGTCAATGGTCTTGACAGCGCCGGTCGTGTGCAGCGTACCGAGCACGAGGTGGCCGGTTTCCGCGGCGGTCATCGCCATCGAAATCGTCTCGGCGTCGCGCAGCTCGCCGACGAGAATTACGTCCGGGTCTTCACGCATCGCCGATCGCACGCCGTCCGCAAAGCTTTTTACGTGCGTCCCGAGTTCGCGCTGGATGACCTGGCAGTTCTTGCTGGGGTGCACAAACTCGATCGGGTCCTCGAGGCTGATGACATTCAGGTTTCGCGTTTCGTTGAGGTGATCGATCATCGCAGCGAGCGTCGTTGACTTGCCGGTGCCGGTAGAACCGGTAACCAGCACCATGCCCTGGTGGTAGTCGCAGAATTTCTTCAATATCGGCGGCATACCCAGTTGATCGAGTTTCGGAACTTCGCCTGGAATGTGCCGGAACACCGCGCCGATGCCGGTTTCCTTTCGGAAAACGTTTACACGAAAGCGGCCGCCTTCGTCACCGACGTAGGAAAAGTCGAGGTCATGACCTTGTGCCAATCGGTCTTTTTGCTTGGTCGTGAGCACCTCGATGACGTAAGTCTCGAGTTCGGTATCGGAGAGCTGGCGAAACTTGATGGGCAACAGGTCGCCGTTCATGCGCAACATCGGCGGCACGCCGACTGCAAGGTGCACGTCCGAGCAACCTTGCGCGAGTCCGAGTTTCAGGAATGCGTCAATACGGGCCATGGCGGGTCTCAAATCACGATGGAATCGAGCGCTTCAGTCAGTTCTTCCATCGACTGGTAGCGCTTGGTCTTGTCGACCGACATCGCCTTGATGATGATTGCGGCGAATTCGTCGGTGATGTCTGCATTGACCTCCTGGCAGTGTTTGGCCTTGCCCTGTACGTGCTGGTACATCACCGACATGTGGTCGCCGCGGCTGTACGGCGGTATGCCGGTCGCCATTTCATACATGATGACGCCGACACTGTAAATGTCCGCCGTTTCGTCGACTTTCTTACCGAGAATCTGCTCCGGCGCCATGTATTTCGGCGAGCCGATCACGTAGCCGGTTTTCGTCAGCTGAGTGTCGCCGCTGCTGGCGGCGGCCGCGACGCCGAAATCCACGATCTTCAGGAGGCCGTCTTCATTCACGAGGATGTTGGCGGGTTTCAGATCGCGGTGAATGACGCCGGCCTGGTGCGCGACCGTCATGCCGGTCGCGATATCCCTCGAATAGCGCAACACCTTGTCGATGGGCATGGGTTTGTTGTCAGGGATCTCGCCGGACAAGGTGTGAGAGGGGAAATACTCCATCGAAATGGCGTAGGAGCCCTGCAGGTGAAGAAAGTCGTATATGCGAATGACGTTCTTGTGCGTGATTTTTCGTGAGTAGCGGAGTTCGTGCACGAACCGCTTCATCATCTCCTCGTCAGAGGAGACATTGGGATTCAAAAACTTGAGAATGAGTTGCTCGTCGACCACCTGGTCCTGCATGAGTAGCACGGTACCGAATGCGCCTTTGCCGATTTTTTCGATGTACTTGTAGCGGCCGTCAATGATGTCGCCGGGATCGAGTTTCGAGATATCGAGAAATTGCGGCGCCATTGCTGCTTCGGCGGCTTCCGGCTCTTCCGGTTTTGCCGCTTCTGCGATTTGCGCAGCCTGAGCACCGAGCAATTTGTCGAGGTCGTCGTCCTCGAGCAGCAGCGTCTTCGTGTGTGCGGCGATCTTCTCAGCACGCACGTTCTCCTCGAGCACGGTATCGGAATAACGCGCGTCGAGATCCTTGAGCGCCTTGTCGGCGACGTTCATGATCGTCGAGTCTTCCGACTTCGTAATCTTCTTCAAGAGGGTGCGGATCGTATCCGCGTGGGTGTCGTCGGTGAGTGCCGACAGAGCCTTGATGGCCTCGAGCTGTACTTCGCGCTCAGGACGCTGCAGCAGCGGCACTATCTTGCCGATGTGCTTGTGATTGCCCATCTTGGCCAGCGCGCGAATCACGACGGTGTCGGTCTTTGCGTCATTGCCGAGCATCGACTCGAGTTTTGGCAGCGCCTTCGGGTCTCCGATCTTCGAAAGAGCATCCACGGCGCGCTCGCGCACCCACCAGTCGGAGTCGTCGGTCGCCTTGAGCAAATGGTCTACGGCGCGCTCGTCCTTGGTGGCGTTCAGTATCTCGATCGCAGTGCGGCGAATGTCCTCGTCTTCGTCGTTGATCAGCGTGACGACGGAGTCCACGACTATCGGGCCTCCTATTTCCGCCAGTGCATCGCCGGCGCGCGAGCGTACCCACCAGTCGTCGTCCTTGATCGCTTCCAGAAGGTCCTTGACCGAGTCGACGTTGCCGATTTCATTCAGGACTTCTACAGCGGCGCGACGGGCGTATTCGGACTCGTCCTTGAGCGCCCCGACCAGGTAACGGATCGTGTCCGGATGGTCAATCTTGACCAGTACGTCGACGGCCTTGTTCTGCACGTCGAGATCCGGATCGGTCAACACGCTTGCGACCTTCTCGATATTGATGTCGCCGCTGCGCGACCCGAGGGCGGACAGCGCTGCGGCGCGCACCATCTTGTTCGGGTCTTTCAGCTGCATTTCCAGCGCGTGATTGATCTCCGGCTTGTCGAATCTCGCCAGCAGGTTGATCAGGTGTATCTTGATGAACGGGTCCTTGCCGCCCATCCGGGCAATCAGGTCCGGGACCATGTCCGGTTTGATCGTCTCTTCGATGATCTTGAAGATTGCCGCTTTTTCCTTGGTCTCGCATTCGTAGGCGCGGCGCAGCAGTTCGTGCACGCTGAGGTCCTGCTTGTGGACCCGAAGAACCTCTATCAGCGCGTGTTTCGACACTTCGTCGTCATCGAAAAAATCGAGCAGGCTGTTCGGGTTGTACACGGTGCTGCTGGACAAAGCCCAGGCGGTACCCGAAACAACGCGTTCATTGCCGTCGGCGAGGCCCTCGCGATACATGTCGAGATTCTTGTCGTTGACGAGGTCGCCGAGAATGTCGACGAGCACCATCGTATGGGTCTTGTCTGAAAGAGCGAGGGCGTCAATAATCTTGGGAACGACCCTGTTGCCGCCTTTTTTGAGCTTGTCGACGAGTTTACGCGCAGAAGGGGACGCCGGGTCGGGCTCGGCGATGAGCTGGGAGAGAACCTGGTCTGAGCGAAACGAGGCGAGGAAACTCATCGTTCGACGCAGCCTTTCGCGGCGCGGCAATAACGTCGCAAGCGCATACGGCCATATACCGGCATCCCTGCGCTCCACACAATACTCGATATTTCTTTACGTAACGCCAATTCGTTTGTCGCTCTTGCCCAAGCAATACGGGACGTCGGATGCCTGGTCCGGCACACCGGGTTGCCACACCCGCTACCTCCCGACGCGGCATTATGCCACATCGGCCCATGCACATTGCCCGCCAGCGCTGGCTTTCAGCAATTTTCAGCGATCTGAGAAATACGGCAAGAAGTGTCTTGGTTCCTGGCCCGCCTTCGTTACAATGTGCCACCGATACACCGGCGCCAGCCGGTAGTTCGAAATCAAATTTTACCTAATGCAGGCGTGCGAAGTGTGACGGTGTCAACAGAATCAGATGTGAGCAAGTTCCTAAATTCCATCGAATTATTGCTGGTGGAGCGCAAATTGGGCGAGGTTGGCCGGGTCAGTGACACCGAAGTGAGTGGTGACACCCTGCGAACTCGCATCGAGCTGGGTTTTCCCTGTAATTCGGCGCACGAATTGATCAGGGCGCAAATCAGTGAGGCTTTGCAGGCCGAAACCGGGGCGAAAAACGTCGAAATCGACCTGCAGACGAAAATCGTGCGTCACGGCGTGCAGCGCAATCTCAAACCGATAGATGGCGTGAAGAACCTCATTGCGATCGCATCGGGCAAAGGCGGTGTGGGCAAGTCTACCGTGGCGGCGAATGTTGCGCTGGCACTGTCCCGCGAGGGCGCCTCGGTGGGTATCCTGGACGCCGATATCTACGGCCCAAGCCAGCCGCACATGATGGGCATCGTCGGCGAGCAGCCCGTCAGCGAAGACGGCAAGACGATGTTGCCTCTGCGCGCGCACGGCCTGCAGGTCATGTCGATCGGCGCGCTGATCGACCCGGACCAGCCGATGGTCTGGCGCGGCCCGATGGTCACGTCGGCGCTGAGCCAACTTACCCACCAGACGGTATGGGACGACCTCGACTACCTTATTGTGGACATGCCGCCAGGTACGGGCGACATCCAGTTGACGCTGGCACAGCAGGTTCCCGTGTCCGGCTCCGTTATCGTTACGACACCACAGAACATCGCGACGCTGGACGCACGCAAGGGCCTTGCGATGTTTCGCAAGGTATCGATTCCGGTATTCGGGGTCATCGAGAACATGAGCACGCACATCTGCTCGGCATGCGGCCACGAGGAAGCGATATTCGGTTCCGGCGGTGCAGATCAGATAGTCAGCGATTTTGACGTTCGCTTGCTGGGCCAGATTCCGCTCGATTCGCGCATTCGGGAACAAACCGATGCGGGCAGGCCAACCGTCGTTGCCGAGCCGGAGTCCTCCGTTGCCGCCGCATACCTGCGCACTGCGTGGCAAGTCGGCGCCGCACAGGCCTCGCAACGAACCGACCACAGCTCGAAGTTCGGCAACATTGTCGTCGAGGGGAGCAAATGAGCATCAGGCCTGACCGCTGGATACGCCAGATGGCAGAAGAGCATGGCATGATCGAACCGTTCGAGCCCGGCCAGGTCCGGAATAACGACGACGGGCGTATCGTGTCCTACGGCACGTCGAGCTACGGCTACGACGTGCGCTGTGCGGACGAATTCAAGATATTTACCAATATCAACTCTGCCATCGTCGACCCGAAAGCATTCGATGAGAGCAGTTTTGTCGGTATCAAGAACGATGTCTGCGTCATTCCACCCAACTCGTTCGCGCTCGCTCGCACGGTCGAGTTCTTCCGTATTCCACGTACCGTGCTGACCATTTGCCTCGGGAAGTCGACCTACGCACGTTGCGGCATCATCGTCAACGTGACGCCGCTCGAGCCCGAGTGGGAAGGGCACGTGACCCTGGAATTCTCGAACACGACGCCGCTACCAGCGAAGATCTACGCCAACGAAGGCGTTGCGCAAATGTTGTTTCTCGAGTCGGATGAGGCCTGCGAAACGTCCTACAAGGACCGCGGCGGAAAGTACCAGGGCCAAACCGGCGTAACGTTGCCGAAAGCCTGACGGCATACTCGGAAAACGTCTCCCAAAGCCCGACAAAGATGCAGGAGCTGCCCGTGGGAGCGACCCGTAGGAGCGGCTCGTGGGAGCGGCTTCCAGCCGTGAAAAGATCGTGGAGGGATCGCGCCAGGGTCGCTCCCGGCCATCCATGGCCTCCGCGACATTCGGACTCCTGGCCATCATGGCGCTCCTACGTCAGAACGCCGTCGTGATCGTAGGTCTGCACGATCGGTTCATCGGCGGGCGCACCGTCGATCCAGGCCAGACCGTCGCGAAACTCGACGCGGCCTTCGCCGACCCAGCCGGCAGCTTCCGGGTATATCTGGTGTTCGACTCGCTGCACGCGGGCGGCAAGTTGCTCCGCCGTCTCGCCGCCGATGATCGGCAGGCGACCCTGCAGTATGCGCGGTCCGCCGTCGAGTTCCTCGGTGACGAAGTGGACGGTGCTGCCATGCCACTCGTCCCCGGCATCAAGCACTCGCTGGTGCGTGTCGAGCCCGGGGAACCTGGGCAACAACGCCGGGTGGATGTTCAGTATCTTCCCGGCGTAGTGCGCAACAAACGCAGCACTGAGTATGCGCATGAACCCTGCAAGCACGAGGAGTTCGGGTTGCCAGGTATCGAGCTTCGACGCCACCGCACGGTCGAAAGACTCGCGGTCGGGAAACTGCCCGTGTTCGATACAAGCGGTCGGAATGCCGGCGTCGATGGCGCGTACGAGACCGTAGGCATCGGGTTTGTTGGAGAAGACGACTGACAGCTCCAGGCCGAGCTCGCCGCTGCGGACGCGATCGATGAACGCCTGCAGGTTGGTGCCCGACCCCGAGATCAGGATTGCGGTTTTGCAGCGTCTCGTCATCAGGCGTACCGGGTTTCCCGGTTGCCCGCCACGATACTTCCGATGCGCCAGGCGGTCTCGCCCTGTGCTTGCAGCAAGCCGATTGCGTCGTCGACCAGGTTCTCGTCAACGACGACAATCATGCCCACGCCGCAATTGAACGTGCGGCGCATTTCGCCGGTTCCGATATTGCCGTGTTCCGCAAGCCAGTCGAATACGGGACCCTGCTGCCAGCTTGCGGTATCGATTTCGGCATCGAGCGCGCCGTGCAAGATACGAGGCACGTTTTCGGTGATGCCGCCGCCGGTGATGTGCGCGAGTCCCTTGACGGTCATCGACTCGAGCAACGCGAGAATCGGCTTGACGTAGATTCGCGTCGGCGCGAGCAGTCGTTTGCTCGCGGCGTCGCCGTCAATGAGCGAACCCCCGGCACGTTCGAGCACTTTCCGTATCAGCGAATAGCCATTGGAGTGCGGTCCGCTGGACGCGATGCCGATGATTGCGTCGCCGACGGCAATGGCGCTGCCGTCGATTATGCCGGCGCGCTCCACGGCGCCGACGGTGAAGCCGGCCAGGTCGTATTCGCCGTCTGCGTACATGCCCGGCATTTCCGCCGTTTCTCCGCCGATAAGCGCGGCGCCGGCCTGTGAGCAGCCTTCGGCGATGCCCGTAATGACAGCCGCCGCGACCTCGGTGTCCAGCCTGCCGCAAGCGAAATAATCCAGGAAGAACAAGGGCTCCGCGCCCTGGACCAGGACGTCGTTCACGCACATTGCGACAAGGTCGATGCCGATCGTGTCATGACAGTCCAACTGTTGCGCCAGCATGAGCTTGGTGCCGACGCCGTCCGTGCCCGACACGAGTACGGGTTCTCGATAACGGCCTGGCGGCAATGCGAACAAGCCTCCGAAGCCACCGATACCGGCCAGTACCTCCGGCCTCCGAGTGCGTCCGACGAGTGGTTTTATTCGTTCGACGAGTTCGTTGCCGGCATCGATGTCGACGCCGGCATCTTTGTAGGTGAGGGGTTTATTGGTCATTTTGGAGTGGCATACTCTGCGAGGGCGATATAATAGTGCTTGCAATTGAATGGGGAAACCACCCTTGCTGAAAACTCGATTATCCCGACACGCCGGTGACCCGCGGCAAACGCTATTCGGTGCACTGGCAGCCATGTTGCTGTGCGTCGGGTTGCTGCCGGAAGCCGTGGCGGTCGACGTGCCAACTCTATACACGGCCGAGGTTGCATTCGACCAGAATGCCGATGATCCGCGCAAAGACGCCTATGATGCGGCGCTCGCGGAGGTGCTGATGCGTGTCTCCGGGTCGGAGCTGAGCACCAATGTTGACGCCATCAGCGAACTGTTCCCCGACGCCGCGTCTTACGTCATGCAATATCGGCCGGGCGCCAATGACACGCTCTGGGTGTCGTTCGACGGCGAGGCAATCGAGCAGGTGCTGCGTGATGCCGGCCAGACCGTATGGGGTGCGGACCGGCCTTTGACCCTGGTCTGGCTCGCGGTCGATTGGGGTCAGGGGGAACGGGAGATGATCTCGGCCGACGATCCGGAGCGCAGCCAGCGGCAATCGCGTTCCATCGATCGAAACAGGCTGCTGAGGGAGCGCATGCTGGAGATAGCCGAACGGCGAGGCCTGCCGCTGTTGTTTCCCCTGCTCGATACCACGGATCTGCAAGGTGTCACCTTTAGCGATATCTGGGGTGGATTCGACGAGCGCATTATCGATGCTTCGGAGCGCTACGACGCGCATTCGATCCTGATCGGCCGCATCCGGCCGTCATCCAGCCGCCGAGAGAACTGGAGCTACTACTTCGGCGGCGAACAGCGCAGCTGGAACGGGCCGCCGGAGGCCGTCATCGCGCGCGTGGCGGATTTGCTCGCCGGCGAATTCGCGGTCGGCGGCGATGCCCCCGTCGAGTCCGTTGCCCTGCATGTGTCGGGCATCGTATCGGTCGAAGCCTACGGATACGTGCAGAGCCTGCTCGCGGACGTCGCACTGATCGAGAATTTCATCATCACGGGCGTCGCGGGCGACAGGGTGAGTTATCGTGTCGACGTGCGGGGCGGAGCCGACCGGTTGGGCCGGACGCTGCGTTTCAACGGCCTCGTCGAGCAGGACCTGATGGCGCCATTGTCCGGAATTCGGCCGGACGAAATCCAGGCGGATGCCTCACTCGAGTTCTATTATCGCCCCTGAGGCCTACTCCCCATGTCATTGAGCTGGTTACCCAACGCTATTTCGTTGATGCGCATCGTGCTTGTCGCGCCGATATTGCTGCTGATACTGAATGGTGGCTACGTTTGGGCGCTGGCACTGTTCTTCGTCGCCGGTTTCTCGGACGGTATCGACGGTTATCTCGCAAAGCGTTTCGACTGGCATACGCGCCTCGGCGCACTGCTGGACCCTGTTGCCGACAAGCTGCTGGTCGCCGGAACCTTCATAACGCTGGCCTACACGCAGCATATTCCCGTATGGCTGGTTGCCATCGTCATCCTGCGTGACGTCATCATCATTGGTGGCGCTACGGCGTACAATTTCATTGTGGAACCCGTGCAGGGCGAGCCGACGAGAATCAGCAAGCTGAACACCGCGCTGCAGCTCCTGTTCCTGTTGTTCGTCATCAGTCGTGCCGGCTTCGGCTGGCCCGACAAGATCACGATCACCGTGCTCGGTGCGTCCATTCTCATCACGGTCGTGATCAGTGGCATAGACTATGTCTGGTCCTGGGCGAACCGTGCCCGCAAAGGGGAATAACCATGCAAACCGATCTGCGACTCAACTGGCTCATCGCAATTGCCCTGACGGGCTGGTTGTTTTACCTGCTGGCCCCGGTCCTGACGCCGTTCATTGCCGCCGGGCTGCTGGCCTACATGGGCGATCCCCTGGCAGATCGCCTGCAGAAACTGAAATTGCCGCGCACTGTCGCCGTAGTGGCCGTTTTCCTGCTGACCTTCCTGGTGCTGGCTCTGCTGATACTGCTGGTAGGACCGCTTATCAAGTCGCAGGTCGGGGCGCTGTTCCAGGCGCTGCCGGACATCGCGCGCCAGGCCGAGCAGGTATGGCTGCCGACGCTGTCGGACTGGTTTGATATCGAAGCCGGCGACGATGTGGGCATCGGCGCCTTTCTTGCACGATACAGCGACATGGTCGGCAGCTGGAGCGGCAAGGTACTGCTTTCTGTCAGCAAGTCCGGCGGCGCGCTGGCGGCGGCGGTACTCAGCCTGTTCCTGATTCCTATCCTCACTTTCTACATGTTGCGAGACTGGGACATGATCGTGGCGCACCTCGGCGCCCTGATACCGGAAGGACAGCGGGAAATGGTCACGCAGCTGGCGCGCGAGACCGATGACGTTCTGGGTGCGTTCCTGCGCGGGCAAATTCTCGTCATGCTGGCGCTGGCAGTGATCTACTCGCTGGGACTGAGCCTGGTCGGGATCAAGTTCGCGATAGCCATTGGCGTGGTCTCCGGCCTCGTGAGTTTCGTACCGTATCTCGGTTTCGTGTTCGGCATCGCGCTTGCAGGCCTCACGGTCGCCCTCGAGCCCAATCCGTTTTGGCATCTCGTCGGCGTCGTCGCCACGTTTACCGTGGCGCAGTTCATCGAAGGCTCCGTGCTGACGCCGAAACTGGTCGGCGATCGCATCGGCTTGCATCCGGTTATCATCATTCTCGCAGTCGCAGCAGGAGGCCAGTTATTCGGGTTCTTCGGCATCCTGCTCGCCCTTCCGGCGGCAGCGGTACTTTCCGTATTGGTGCGCTTCGCGTATTACCGGTACCTGACGGAACATCCCGAAGCCGCAGTCAACATCGTGGTCGAATGAGCCAACTCGTCCTGCCGCTGCAACTTGCCGATCATGCCGTGTTCGCCAGTTTTTACGAACAGGGCAACGAGGCACTGGTCGCCACGCTCAGCGCGTTGGCGGCGCAGGGGGAGGGTCACGGTTGCTGGTTATGGGGTGCGGCATCGACCGGCAAGACGCATCTGCTGCAGGCTGTCTGCGAGAGCGCGGGTGATCGCTCCGCGTATGTGCCATTGTCCATGTTCGCGGACGCCGGGCCCGGCATTCTGGACGGCCTGGCCAGCCGGCATCTCGTGTGCCTCGACGACATCGGCCTGGTTGCCGGCGATGCCGCGTGGGAAACCGCGCTCTTCGACCTTTGCAACCAGGTTCTCGATAGCGGCGGGCAACTCGTGGTGTCCGCCGATACGGCGCCAAGAGAGTCTGCGATCGGACTGGCCGACCTCGCCAGTCGCCTGGCGCTACTGCCTGTATTTCACGTGCAGGCGCTCGACGACGAGCAACGCGTCGCTGCGTTGAAGCTGCGAGCGCGGCATCGCGGCCTCGAACTACCGGGTGAGACGGCCCGGTACCTGTTGAAGCGCAGCCGCCGCGATATGGCCAGTCTGTACACGCTGCTGGACAGGCTGGACCGCGAGGCGCTGCGCGCGCAAAGGCGCCTTACGATTCCTTTCGTTCGAGACGTTTTGCAAAGCTAGCGACACGTTTTCCGAGCGCCCGGGCGAGCAGTTTTTCTTCCTCAGACAGCGCGTCGGGTTTGCGATTCCAGCTCACGTGTGTCGCGCCGTAGGGTGTCCCGCCGGTCGTCGTAGTCGACAGGGCTTCTTCGGTGTAAGGCAGCCCGACAATGATCATGCCGTGGTGCAGCAGCGGTAACGCCATCGACAGCAAGGTGGATTCCTGCCCGCCGTGCAACGACGACGTCGAGGCGAAAACCCCGGCCGGCTTGTCCACCGCAACTCCCTTGAACCACTCACCCACGGTGCCGTCGAGGAAGTGCTTGAGCGACGCAGACATGTTGCCGAAATTCGTCGGGCTACCCATGACCAGCCCGGCGCACTCCGCCAGGTCCGAGGGCATCGCGTAGGGCGGGCCGCTATCGGGCACGTCGTTAGTGACAGCTTCGCTGGTCGCCGACACCTCGGGCACCGTGCGCAGGCGCGCCGCCATGCCGGTGACCGAATCGACGCCATTGCAGACTTCGCGCGCGAGCGCTTCGGTTGCGCCGTTGCGCGAATAATAGAGAACCAGGATTTCGGCCATCAGGGCAACAGCTCCTGCACGTTCTCCGGCGGCCTGCCGACAATTGCCCTCTGCGCAGCGTCATCAACGACGACAGGCCGTTGCAAGACGATCGGATGTGCCTCGATCCATGCAGCCAGGGCCGCGTCATCGTCCAGGTCCGGCAGGTCGGTGGCCTCGCCGAATTCGCTTTCGCCGCGTCTCAGGAGCCCGGCAACCGGCACGCCCAGCATGCCGGCGACAGCCTGAATCCGGGCCGCATCGGGCGTGTCCTGCAAGTACAGGACGACGTTCGGCTGAACACCGGCATCGTTGATTATTTCCAATGTTTTCCGCGACTTGGAGCAGCGAGGATTGTGATAAATGGTAATTGCCATGCGGTCCTCATATACACGGGTCTGGGGCCAAGTGCGGACTCTAGCAGGCTCTTCGCGGCGCGTCAGCGAGGTCGCTCGTGCTTGACGCCACGTGCCACCAGTTGGTAGCGTTGACCGGTTTCCGATAATTAGAATAAGACGTGCAAACATCCGGACCAAAATCGCTCTTCCAAAGCCTCCTGCTCATTGCGCTGATGGTGGTCGCTGCGTGCGAGACCGCACCGCCCGTGCAGGAAATGAGCGATGCCAGGCAGGCAATAGCTGTAGCGAAAGAAGCAGGCGCGGCCGAAAAAGCGGCGATTCATCTCCGGGCGGCGGAGGTGTACCTGGCCAGCGCGGAGCAAAAGCTCAGCGATCACCAGTATTCGCAAGCCCGGTATAACGCCAAGCAGGCGAAGATGAAGGCGCTCGACGCCCTCAAGGCCAGCGAAGCACATCCGGATTCAAGCACGGAAGACCCCCGCTAGCCGGCGCCATGACGACCGAAGCGCGCCGGTTCGTTGTCAGCGGCCGCGTTCAGGGCGTCTGGTTTCGAGACAGCACGCGTCGCGAAGCGCAGTCACTGGGCATCACCGGGTATGCAGTCAATCTCCAGTCCGGAGAAGTGGAGGTGCTGGCCTGTGGGGAATCCGGTGCGCTGGATGCGCTCCGGGACTGGCTCCGGCAGGGCCCGCCAATGGCGAAAGTCGACGCCGTCGCGGAAACTCGGGTCGATTACAGGACGCTGCCGGGATTCACGATCGGGTGAGCAGCTTCAATCGCGGCTTCCAGCCGCGATATAGATGTGCCAATGAAGCCGCAGGAACAGCCCACGTGCCCCTGGGGTATTCCAGCCGCGATGCGTCCCTTCAGGCCTGGAACCACTTCTTGCTGAGCTTGTCGATGACCTTGTTCGGGTACTTTCGTTTGCCGAGGCTGCCGTTGTAGCGGCCGAGCGCGCGTCGCAGATCGCCGTTTTCCTTGTCCAGGTAAAAACGCAGGATGGTGCAGCCGTAGCGCAGATTCGTATCCGTATGCAGCAGGTTATCGTCGGGCCGGCCGATCTCGTCGAGCCAGAACGGCATGATCTGCATCAATCCAAGCGCGCCGGCGACGGATACAGCGTAGCGGTCGAAATTGCTCTCCACCTCGATCACGGCGAGTATCAGCTCGGGGGGCAACTCGACACGAGACGCCTCCAGGTGAACCAGGGTCAGTACTTGTATGCGTTCCTGCGGGTCTTTGACCTGTCGGGCCAGCCGCCGCGACATGTCGGTCAGCCAGACTTCTGCGTCGAAACGATCGGTAAAACTGGGACTCTCGCTGGCGGCCTTGCGCAGGGCCTCGCGCAGCTCCGGATCCGGCGTTTCCTGCGCCACGGCCGTGCCGCCGGCCAGGCAGGCGGCCACCAGGGCAAAGACAACGGTTAGGGCTCGACGCGTCATAGGCGGAGTATATTACATAATGTAAAAACGACTGGAATCACCAGCTTACCGGGGATTACCGCAATAGTTTGAGAGCCTCTTCACGTTTCATATTGCGCGATTCGGGTTCGCGCCGGTGTCGGTATTCGAGTTCGCCAGCCGCCAGGTTGCGGTCACTGATCACGAGCCGGTGCGGAATGCCGAGGAGTTCGGCATCGGCGAACTTGACGCCCGGTCGGGCATCCCGATCATCGAACAGCACCTCGAGCCCCTGGCCGCTGAGTTCCGCGTACAGCGCCTCCGCCGCGTCGCGGACTTCGGCAGAGCGGTGCATGTTGATCGGAACCAACACAACGTCGAACGGTGCGAGCGGGTCTGGCCAGATGATGCCGTTCTCGTCGTGATTCTGCTCGATGGCCGCACCGACGATGCGGGTAATTCCGATGCCGTAGCAGCCCATCGACATGACGCGGTTCTTGCCGTCGGTGTCCTGCACCGTCGCGCTCATGGCCTGGCTGTACTTGTCGCCGAGCTGGAAGATATGGCCGACCTCGATGCCCCGCGCGATACTCAGTGTTCCTTTGCCGCCCGGGGTCGGATCTCCCGCGATGACATTGCGCAGGTCCACCGTTTCGGGCTCGGCGAGGTCGCGGCCAAAATTGACACCCGTGTAATGAAACTCGACCTCGTTTGCTCCGCAGCTGAAATCGGCCAGGTTGCCGACTGCATGATCGACATAGAGGGGCAGCTCCAGCCCCACCGGACCGAGTGAGCCGGGGGCGCTTCCGGTTGCTTCCCGGATCGTCTTTTCATCGGCCATCGTAAGCGGTTCCGCAACGCCGTCGAGTTTCTGAGCTTTCACGGCGTTGAGTTCGTGATCGCCACGCAGAATCAGCGCAACGGGGCCGTCGGTGCCCTCGACGATCAGTGTCTTCACGGTCTGCGATGCGGAGATATCGAGCATTCGGCACAAGTCGTCTATCGTGCGTACGCCCGGCGTTGCGATTTTCTCGAGATCCCGGGCCGGCGCGGGGCGCGGTTCGTCCACCGGCATCGTCGCCGCAGTCTCGACATTCGAAGCGTAGTTGTCGGCATCGCAGTATGCGATTGCATCTTCGCCGGAGTCGGCGAGCACGTGGAACTCCTGCGAGCGGCTGCCGCCGATTTCGCCGCTGTCGGCGTCCACGATGCGGAAGCGCAAACCGAGGCGCTCGAAAATTGCCGAATAGGCGGCGTGCATGCGTTGGTACGACTCTTCCAGCCCGGCCTGGTCGATGTCGAACGAGTAGGCATCTTTCATGATGAATTCCCGCGATCGCATCACGCCGAAACGCGGCCGGATCTCGTCGCGAAACTTGGTCTGTATCTGGTAGAAGTTCACCGGCAGCTGCTTGTAGCTGCGCAGTTCCCGTCGTGCGATGTCCGTGATGACTTCCTCGTGTGTCGGCCCGAAGCAAAAATCCCGCTGATGGCGGTCCTGCATGCGAAGCAACAACGGACCGTATTGATCCCAGCGGCCGGATTCCTGCCACAGTTCCGACGGTTGCACGGCCGGCATCAGGAGTTCGAGCGCGCCCGCGCGGTCCATTTCCTCGCGTACGACGGCTTCGACCTTGCGCAGGACGCGCAGGCCCAGTGGCATCCAGGTGAAAAGGCCGGAGGCGAGACGGCGGATGAGACCGGCCCGCAACATGAGCTTGTGGCTGACGATTTCTGCATCAGCAGGGCCTTCCTTGAGTGTCGTCAGCCCGAATTCCGAAAAACGCATTGATGAAAAGACCTTCAGTTTGCCAGCCGCGCATTCTAACCGTATTTTCACGCGTATGTGACGGTCCGGGGCTTACCGTATTGACTCCGGCATCAATCCAAGGGATGGTCCGTCATCGAATTCGGCAAGGGACCCGTAACGGTGCACGGCAGACGCAATCCATTTGTCGCCCAAGAGGGCGTATTGCCCATGGTGTTGGTCGTCGTGGCCGGCGTCTTCGTGGTCCGCTATTTCGATCCCTGGTTGGCGCTGCTGCCGGCCGTGGCCCTTATTCTCATGTACCTGCTGTTTCGCGATCCCGCACGGGAGATACAGTCCGTGGCATTGGGGGTCGTGAGCCCGGCCGACGGCGAAGTCGTCGCCGTCGAGACCACCGACAGGTGCGTCGTCCAGGGCGAGGCGCATGTTGTCAGAATACGCGTGAACTGCCTGGGTACCTACACGGCACGCAGCCCTATCGAGGGCAAAGTCATGGACTTGCGTTCCAGCATCGAGGGTGTTGGGGCCGAATGCCCGGCGAATGCGCTCTGGGTGCAGACCGACGAGGGCGACAGCGTCGTATTGCATTTTTACGGCTACCGTTTCGGTCTCGCTCCGAAATCGTTCGTTCAATTCGGCGAACGTGTCGGCCAGGGGCATCGCTGCGCGTACCTGCGGCTAACGCAATTCGCGGAAGTCTACATGCCGATCAACGGCAAGGTCGTGGTCGAGCCCGGCCAGAGTGTCAAGGCTGGCTGCGACCTTATCGGGACCGTGCCGAAGCACTAGGAAACCTCTGAGCAATTAGTCAGAAGTTCCTTTGGCCGTGCTGCCGTGAAAAACGGGTACCGCCGTGGCAAACTAAGCGCTGTTTTTTCCCAGGCCGAAAGCAGCGCAAACCGCAATGATCCCTTCCGAGCATCAACGACGTGCCTACCTGCAGGCAATGGGAATTGACATCTGGTTGCCGCGTGACGAGTCCGGTCCGGAACTGGCCGAGGTCACGGAGGAGGTCACGGCACAAACGTCGGCCGGCGGCATGGACTGGAACGAGCTGCGCGACTGCGTTGCCAGTTGCACCCGCTGCGAGCTGGCCGAGACGCGAACGCAAACGGTGTTCGGCGTCGGCAATCCGAATGCGGACTGGCTGATCATCGGCGAGGCGCCCGGCGCCGAGGAGGATCGGCGCGGTGAGCCGTTTGTAGGCAGGGCAGGGAAGCTGCTCGATGAGATGCTGCGTGCGATAGGACAAAGTCGCGACAGCGTATTCATCGCCAATATTCTGAAATGCCGGCCTCCCAATAATCGCGATCCGAAGGCCGATGAGGCCGCAGCATGCCGCCAGTATCTCGAACGCCAGATCGAACTGATACAACCGAGGATTATCCTTGCGGTGGGCAAGATTGCGGCACAGAACCTCCTGGGTTGCGACGACCCGGTCGGTCGAATGCGTGCCCGCCCCCATCAACTCGGAGGCATACCATTGGTTGTGACTTACCACCCGGCCTACCTGTTGCGCAGCCCGTCGCAAAAGCGAAAATCCTGGAGCGACCTCTGTCTTGCTGGCCGGTTGGCTGCGGAATTCAGCGAATGATTACACCGATGGCCGAACCGCCGACCACGATCCGTGACATGGGGCACGACGATTTGTCGATGGTGTCGGACATCGAACGACGCAGTTACGAGTTCCCATGGAGCCACGGGGTATTCCGCGATTGTCTGCTGGCCGGTTATCAGAGCATCGTGCTGATACGCGAGAACCGCGTCGCTGGCTACGGCATACTCTCGGTCGCGGCCGGCGAGGCACATATTCTGAATCTGTGTATCGAGCCGGAGCTTCGCTCCTACGGTTACGGCGAACGCCTCCTCGACGAGATGTTGTTTCGGGCGCGCGCCTCCTCGGTTCGCGAGATTTTTCTCGAGGTGCGTCCGTCCAATGAAGCGGCGCTGGCGCTGTACAAGAAGAAGGGCTTCTACCAGGTCGCCAATCGCCCGGCCTACTACCAGGCCAATCACGGCCGCGAGGACGCGGCCGTTCTGGCCAAAAAGCTCGTCATGGAAGATTGAATTCGGGTAGACTGCGCCGCCTTTCCACCCAGACGACTTCAATGTCCGAGATCGAGAAACAGTTCAACAGACGACGTACGTTCGCGATAATTTCACATCCCGACGCGGGCAAGACGACGCTGACTGAAAAGCTGCTGCTATACGGCGGAGCCATTAAGCTCGCGGGTACGGTAAAGGGCCGCAAGGCGAGTCGCCACGCGACCTCCGACTGGATGGCGCTGGAACAACAGCGTGGCATCTCGGTGACCTCGTCGGTCATGCAGTTTCCCTACAACGACCATATCGTCAACCTGCTCGATACACCGGGACACGAGGACTTTTCCGAGGACACCTACCGGACGCTAACGGCGGTCGATTCGGCGCTCATGGTGATCGATTGTGCGAAAGGCGTTGAGCAGCGCACGATAAAGCTGATGGAGGTTTGCCGCCTGCGCGACACCCCCATCATGACCTTCATCAACAAACTGGACCGTGACGGCCAGGAGCCGATTGATCTGCTCGACGAAATCGAGTCGGTGCTCGAGATTCAGTGCGCCCCGGTCACGTGGCCCATCGGCATGGGCCGTTCCCTGAAAGGCGTGTATCACCTCATCCAGGACAGCATCTATCTGTACGACCGCGTCGGCCGGGAAAGGGCGGCCGAAATTCGACGCGTGGACGGCCTGCACACGGACGAGGCAAGTGCCTTACTTGGCGATATTGCGGACGACTTTCGTGAGGAAATCGAACTCGTCAAGGGTGCCTGTGCCGAGCTATCGGTGGAGGATTACCTGGCGGCCAGGCAAACGCCGGTGTTCTTCGGCTCCGCAATCGCGAACTTCGGCGTCAGGGAACTGCTTGACGAATTCGTTGCTACCGCGCCGGCACCGCTCGCCCGGGAAAGCGAGCAACGCGACGTCAAACCGGGCGAGGGCAAGTTGACGGGCTTTGTTTTCAAGATCCAGGCCAATATGGACCCGGGCCATCGCGACCGTATCGCGTTCATGCGCATCTGCTCCGGAGAGTATCGCAAGGGCATTCGCGCACTGCATGTGCGGTCGGGCAAGGAAGTCAAGATTCCCGATGCCATTACGTTCATGGCGGCGGATCGGCAGCACGCGGATACTGCTTACGCCGGCGACATCATCGGCATTCATAATCACGGCACGATCAATATCGGCGACAGCTTTACGCAGGGCGAGGAGATCCGCTTCACGGGTATTCCCAACTTCGCCCCCGAAATCTTTCGCCGCGCCGTGCTCAAGGACCCGCTGCGATTGAAGGCGCTGAAAAAAGGGCTCGCACAACTCTGCGAAGAAGGCGCGACGCAGTTGTTCAAGCCATTGCGCAATAACGACCTGATCCTGGGGGCGGTCGGCCCGCTGCAATTCGACGTAGTCGCTCATCGGCTGCGCGATGAATACAACGTCGAGTGTCAATTCGAAGCGGTCAACGTGGCCACGGCCAGGTGGGTGGATTGCGACGACGAAAAGATGCTCGACGATTTCGAACGCAAGGCGCATGACAATCTTGCGCTGGATCATAGCGGCAGTCTGGTCTACATTGCACCTACCCGGGTCAACCTTAACCTGACCGAGGAGCGCTGGCCTGAGATAGATTTCCGCAAGACGCGTGAACACTGATCGCCGCCCCCCGGTACTGAGTCTGGCATTTGTCGATAGTCCCCGTTCTCAATAGAAGAGTCATCGGCTGGGCGCTCTATGACTGGGCGAATTCGGCATTTGCGCTCAGTGTCCTCGCCGTTCTATTTCCGCTGGTACTCGGCAACTTCTGGAGTGTCGGCGACGAGGGTGCGTCGGTTACCGCACGGCTGGGATGGGTGACCTTTGCCGCCAGTGTCATTGTCTGTATAACGGCACCGCTGTTCGGCACCATCGCCGACGCCGGCGGATACCGGAAGCGATTCCTGTTCGTGCTCGCGCTCATCGGCGCCACGATGACCGCGGCGCTCGGGCTGATCGGTTCGGGCAACTGGCCCCTTGCACTGGGCGTCTACATGATCGCCTCGGTCGGCTATTACAGTTCGGTGGTGTTCTACGACTCATTACTGATCGATGTCTGCGAACCGCGTTACTTCAGTTTTGTGTCGTCGCTCGGTTTCTCGCTGGGCTACCTCGGTGGCGCCGTCCTGCTTGCGCTGCATGTGTGGATGTTGTCGAGTCCTGCAACGTTCGGCTTCGCCAACACAACTGAAGTTTTCAGTTTCGCGTTTATCTCGGTGGGCATCTGGTGGCTGATATTTCTATTGCCGCTGCTGTTCTTCGTGCCCGAGCGCCACAGTCCGCTGGAAGTGAGCAGCGGCGCAATACGAGCGGCCTACGCCGAACTCAAGGCAACGATGCTCAAGGTCGGACAGTACCGCAATGTCGTCATCTTCCTCAGCGCATACTGGCTGTACATCGGCGGCGTGTTTACGGTTATTTTCATGGCCGTGAACTACGGCCAGAGACTCGGATTCGACGACAAGGATCTCGTGATGGCATTGCTCATCACCAACTTTATCGGCTTCCCTGCGACGTTGCTGTACGGCTTCGTCGCACATCGGTTCGGCCCGAAGTCGGGAATCTATTTCGCTTTGCTCGTGTATATCGGTATGTCCGCCTGGGCCATATTCATGCGCGATGTTCGGCAGTTCTACATCATGGCCATCGTCATAGGCACGGTGCAGGGCGGCGTGCAGGGATTGAGCCGCTCCCTGTATGCGACGCTCATTCCGCCGGAACTACCGGGCGAATTTTTCGGCTTTTACAACATGGTCACGAAGTTTGCGCACGTACTGGGACCTGCAATGGTCGCTGTCGCGGCGACTCTTTCCGACGATCCGAAATGGGTACTGCTGGCACTTATGCCGTTGTTTCTCGCGGGCGGATTTCTTCTGACTATCGTGCGCCTGAGGCCGGCGGAAGCCACTAGGCGATAGCGCCAACTGCCGTTTTCAGGCGCACGAACGATGCTTCCGCGTCGGGGCCGTAACGCGAATCGAGATAGGCAGCCGTTATTGCGTCGATCGCGGATTGCGGCAATGTGCCATGTGCGCTCACACGTTGCCCGAAGTGCTCGGCTGTTTCCCCGGTTTGCAGTTCGAGGCCGGTCTTTTTCACGAAGCGCCGGTACATGACGCTGGCACGGTCCCTGGCCGGAGCGCGGTAGCGCAGCATGAGCATCAGGCTGATGACCATGACCAGGGCGACGACCACGGCGATCAGTGTCAGCATCATCTTGCGCCAGTCGGGGTCTTTCATCCCGAGCCATTCCATGAAGCTGTTTTGCGTGTCCGGGCCGTAGCCCAGGATCCAGTCGTTCCACTTGGCATTGATCGCATCGAAGGTCAGCGACAACTTGTGCAGCAACGCCGAAGGCGCAGACAGGCCCCATGCCTCTCCGAGACCCTCGAACGCAGCGTCCTGCGCACCGTAGTCGATGCGATCCGGTGCGACGGCTGCCGTGGGATCCACGCGGTACCAGCCGACGCCTTGCAGCCACACTTCGGTCCACGCATGTGCGTCGGACTGACGGACGATCAGGTGGCCACCCAGCGGGTTTATTTCGCCGCCCTGGTATCCGAGTACCACGCGAGTCGGAATGCCCGCGCCGCGCATCAATACCGAAAACGCCGATGCATAGTGTTCGCAGAAACCGCGCCGCGTTTCGAACAGGAAGCGGTCGACCGGATCGCTGCCCAGCGGCGGTGGCTCCAGCGTATAAAAGAACTCTTCCTCGTGGAACTTCTGTAATACCGACTCGATGTAGGCCTGGTCGGAATCCGCGGCGGCACGCATCTCGCGCGCCAGTGCCGCTGTTCGCCGATTGCTGCCTTCCGGGACGCGCGAATACCAGTCACGAAACACGGCGGCAAGTTCGGCCTCGACGCGGTAGTCGGGATAAGAAACCGCGCGGTAAGCGACACGCTGGTCGATGGGTACCGACCGTGCGAGTTGTTGCTGCGGCCCCATAAAGGTCTGTGGCAAGGACCACGTTACCGGCATGTCCAGCGCAAAGACCCACTGCTGCCGGGTCGGCTCGAGCGTCACCTCGTACGAGATTGCGTTGCCGGATACGGCGATCTGGTCGTGCGCCCTGGCGCTCATGCTCGCTTCCCGGCCACTCCAGGTGCGGCCGTTGAACTGCGTGAGCACGAGTCCCCTCCAGTACCGGTCGCGCGGTTCCGGAACTGTGCCCTCGAACGAGACGCGGAACGCCACCTCGTTGGACATCGACAGTGAGCTGATGTCGCCGGGGCTCATCGTTTCGCTCAGTCCGGAAGTCGCGCGGCTGGTGTCCACGGGCACGGCCCAGAACGGCGACGCCAGTCGTGGAAAGAAAACCCACATCGCAATGGCGAGCGGTGCTGCGTACAAGAGCAAGCGTCCACCCGTTCTGAAACTCTGCTTTGCCGTTTCACGGTGGCCGGCGGACATGCGCAGCCATGCCGTCATGATGACCGTGACAGCGGCAAGCATGTAGGGCAGCGACCACAGGTACTGTTCCCGCAGCAGCGAGGACATTACGAGGAATATGGAGATGAACAGCAACACGAACTGGTCGCGCCGCTTGCGGGTTTCGAGCAGCTTCAGCGACGCCATAATGGCGAGTAACGCGGAGCCCGGACCGACGCCGCTGATCGACGAATAGGTTCCGAACACGCCGAGAAAACATATCAGTGCGAGCAGGGCCCTGAACCAACTCGACGGCAGCATGCGGCGCTGTTTTTCGATGATGTAACGCCATGCGGCGCAACCGAAAAACGCAACCGTGATCCAGATCGGCAGGTACGGCAAGTGCGGAACGAGCGACAGCGCCAGCGCACCGAGGGTCCACGGCAGGCTGGACAGCAACGAACCGTCGGTTCCGCGCGGCCGGGTTTTCATGCCGGCCCCTTTTCGAACAACGCCAGCGTTTGCAGGCACTCGCGCCGGTGATTCTCCCCGTGTGCCGGATTGAATTCGCTGCCCGCGATACGCAGGCCGTAATCTTCGAGCTTGCGATCGGCGTCCACGATCCAGCGGGTGAGCACGGAAAGCCGCTCCTCGATGTCGTCGCTCGCAATCTCGTCGAAATCGAACCATTGGCTGCTGGTATCGGCGCCGGCGAATTGCTTGGACAGCATCTGCCCGGTTCGCGCGTACGCCTTCCAGGCGACGTGCCGCGGCGAATCGCCTTCGTGGTATTTGCGCAAGCCGGCAAAGTCTTCCTCGCCCCGCGCATCGTGCTGCCGATGACCGTGCGCGACCATTGTCGGCGGCGGTTCCGGTGGGCGATCGGCGGGCCGCGGGTAAACGAGCCCGCGAATATCCATGTGCAACCATGCCCATGAACGGAATAGCTCGAACGGGAAGAGCGTTCGAATGCCGAATCGATCAAGAGTGATCCAGCCGCGCCGGTCGGTTGAGATGGGCAGTATCAGGACCTTGCTCTCACCCGGCTGCAAATCCTCGATATCGCTCTGTATGCCGTCGCCGTAGAGCCGGATGCCATAACGCGCGCTCTTCGAGTGATTGGTCACCGCGACACCGATGCGCATGGTTTGGCCGGCGAAAACAGGTTCCGTGCCGGCGAAGGTCAGCTCGAGTCCTACGAGGTTGCGCTGGCATTGGTGCATCGACACGAAACCGATGCCGATGAGGATGAAGGTCAGGACGAACGACAGGTTGTTGTTGTAGTTCATCGAACCCAACAACATCGCAAACGTCATGATGCCGAACACCAGCCCGACGCCGGTCGGCAGGATGTAAACGCGCCCCGGCCGCAACCTTGTGGTCGTCTTGTCCGTACCCTGGCGTTTGCGCGCCCAGCGCAACACGCGCGTGCCCGCGCCGGCCCTCAGGGAACGGAATAGCCCCCGGGGGCTAGGGAATGGCCACGGAATCGAGGACATGCTGGCACAGTTCGGCGGGGCTGCGGAAGCGCGTACCGCCTGCGGGTTTGAGTCGATGTCCGGCTATTGCCGCGAATACGGCCTGAATATCGTCGGGGTAGGCGCCGGAGTGATTCTCGACGAATGCGCGGGCCCTGGCGGCCGCAACAAGCGCTTGCGCGCCGCGCGGCGACAGTCCGATTTCGATTTCCGCCGATTCGCGCGTATGGCGAACCAGCGCCTGGATATAGTCGACGAGCGCATCGCTGACATGAACCGTCGTGACGGACTCCTGCAGCGCCATGAGCATTTCGGGATTCGTCGCGGCTTCTATATCCCGTAGCATGGAACGGCGGTCCTCTCCGGCAATCAATTCGCGTTCGCTTTCTTCGTTCGGATAACCGAGTTCGACACGCATCAGGAAACGATCGAGCTGCGATTCAGGCAACGGAAAAGTGCCGATCTGGTCGCCGGGATTCTGGGTCGCGACGACGAAGAACGGGTCCGGTAACTTTAGCGTCTCGCCGTCGACGGAAACCTGGTGTTCCTCCATCGCTTCGAGCAGCGCGCTCTGCGCTTTCGGCGTCGCGCGATTGACCTCGTCCGCGAGAATGAGCTGGGAGAACACGGGTCCGGGCTGGAATTCGAACTCGCCGCTGTCCTGCCTGAAGATTGACACACCGATGATGTCCGCCGGCAACAGGTCGCTGGTGAACTGGATGCGCCTGAAGCTGAGGCCGAGCACACGAGCCAGCGCCTGGGCCAGCATGGTCTTGCCGAGTCCCGGGAGATCCTCGATCAGCAAGTGCCCTCGGGCAAGCAGGCAGGCAAGTGCCAGCGATATCTGGTCGTCTTTGCCGAGAATGATGCTGCCCAGAGCCTTGCGCGCACGCTCGATAGCAAGGCGCTGTTCGTCCCGGTTCGTGCGCAGTGCTTCGATTGTGTTTCCGCGCTGCATGTTCCATGGTCCTCGGATAGCCGGGGAAAGCCCCGATTCAGCCACGCTGCCTAATGCCGTGACGACATAAGCCATGTTCGCCCAAGCCCGGGCTTATTGCACTGGCACACCGATCAGAGTGTGATGCAGTACTCAGAATATGAGCAAGCTCAGGCGAGCTCGTCCAGCTTTTCGAGCTGCTCGACCAGTTGTGCAGCGGTCTTCTCGAATTCGGCCACACGCTCTCGTTCCTGTGTGACCACGTCCGCGGGCGCATTGTTCACAAATTTCTCGTTACCGAGCTTGCCAAGCGAACGTTGGAGGTCGGTCCGGACCTTGTCCAACTGCTTGTTGAGGCGCGTGCGCTCCGCGTCGACATCGATGATTCCCTTCATTGGAACCAGCAGGCGCATGTCGCCGAGTAAGGCTGTGGCCGCTGCCGGCGGCTCGGCGTCTTCGGCCAGTATGTCGATCGACTCGACGCGACCGACACGGTGCAACAGCAGAGCGTGCTTGTCCGCGCGCTGCCGGTCGGTGTCGGTAGCGTGCTGTAAGATTACGGGAAGCGCCTTGCCCGGGGAAATGTCCATTTCTCCACGGATCTGGCGGATTCCGAGAATGAACTGCTTGACCCATTCGATGTCGGCGATCGCCTGGTCATTTCCTGCTTCGTCGTCGGGTGCCGGGTATGGGCGCAGCATTATCGTGTCGCCCTCGATACCTGTGCGTTCCGCCACCTGGCCCCAGATTTCCTCGGTCACAAACGGCATGAGGGGGTGAAGCAGTCGCAGAATTGTCTCGAGAGTATCGATCAATGTCCTGCGCGTTCCTCGTTTCAGTTCGGCATGCAGTTCATCGGATTCCAGTATCGGCTTCGATAGTTCGAGGTACCAGTCGCAGAATTCTCGCCACGTAAAGTCGTAGATTGCCTGCACGGCCAGGTCGAGCCGGTAGGTCGCGAAATGCTGGTGCATCTGACGCGTAGTCTGGTCCATTCGGGCGCGTATCCAGCCATCCGCGGCGGTGAATTCGACATCGCCGTCATCGAGTGTCTCGGTCTTCATCAGCACGTAGCGCGCCGCGTTCCACAGCTTGTTGCAGAAATTCTTGTAGCCCTCGATGCGCCCGACGTCGAATCGTATGTCACGCCCGGTGGTCGCTAACGAGCCGAACGTCATGCGCAGCGCATCGCAGCCGTAGGCGTCGATACCATTCGGGTAGTGCCTGCGGGTCGCTTCCTCGATTCTCGGTACGAGGTGCGTCTGCATCATTCCTGCAGTGTTCTTGGCGACGAGCGATTCGAGGTCGATGCCGTCGATTAGATCGAGTGGATCGAGTACGTTGCCCTTCGACTTCGACATCTTCTGGCCGTCCTGGTCGCGGATCAGGCCGTGGATGTAGACCTCATGGAACGGTACGTCACCCATGAACCTGAGGCCCATCATGATCATGCGCGCGACCCAGAAGAAAATGATATCGAAGCCCGTGACCAGCACGTTGCCAGGGTAGAACTGGTCGAGCGCGTCGGTTTTTTCCGGCCAGCCCAATGTGCTGAACGGCCACAGTGCTGACGAAAACCAGGTGTCCAGTACATCGTCGTCGCGGCGCAGTTCGATCCCCGCCGCGATGCCGTGCTTGTCGCGGACATCTTCTTCCGAATATCCGACGAAGACATTGCCGTCGTCGTCGTACCAGGCCGGGATCCTGTGCCCCCACCAGAGTTGCCTGCTGATGCACCAGTCCTGAATGTTGTACATCCACTCGAAGTACGTTTTCGACCAGTTGTCGGGCACGAAACGAATTCTGCCGGTCTCGACTGCCTCGATGGCGGGTTTCGCCAGCGGCTCGATCTTCACATACCACTGATCGGTCAGGTAGGGCTCGACCACCGCGTGCGAGCGATCGCCGCGCGGGATCTTGACCACGTAGTCGTCGATCTTCTCGAGAAGCCCGAGGCTCTTGAATTCCTCCACTACCTTGTCGCGCGCGACGAAGCGATCGAGCCCGCGATAAGGCTCCGGGACCTCGTCGTTGAGCGACGCGTCGTCCGTCAGGATGTTGTGCATCGCCAGGTCGTGCCGTTTGCCGATGTCGTAGTCGTTGAAGTCGTGGGCCGGGGTTATCTTGACGCAGCCCGTGCCGAATTCGGGATCGACGTAATCGTCCGCGATGATGGGTATGCGGCGACCCACGATCGGCAAAATGACGTCCTGGCCGACAAGGGACTTGTAGCGTTTGTCGCCGGGATGCACTGCAACGGCGCTGTCGCCCAACATGGTCTCGGGCCGTGTCGTGGCAACGACAAGGTGGCCGTCGCCGGAGGCGAGCGGATAGCGAAAATGCCACAGATTGCCGGTCTCGTCCGTCGACAGGACTTCGAGATCTGACAACGCCGTGTGCAACACGGGATCCCAGTTGACGAGACGTTTGCCGCGATAGATCAGGCCATCGTCGTAAAGATCCACGAACACCCTGTGTACGGCCGCGGACAGGCCGTCGTCCATCGTGAAGCGGTCGCGACTCCAGTCGACGGACGCGCCCAGGCGTCGTGTCTGTTGCTCGATCTGCCCGCCGGACTCTTCTTTCCATTTCCAGACGCGCTCGACGAATTTCTCGCGTCCCAGGTCGTGCTTCGACTTGCCCTCGTTGTTGAGTATCCGCTCGACGACCATTTGCGTTGCGATGCCGGCATGGTCCATTCCCGGCTGCCACAATGCGCGATCGCCGCGCATGCGGTGATATCGCGTCAGCGCATCCATAATCGTGTCCTGGAACGCATGACCCATGTGCAATGTGCCCGTGACGTTGGGCGGCGGAATCATGATGCAATAGGGCTCGCCATCACCGGCCGGGGCGAAATAGCCGGCAGCTTCCCAGCGCTCGTAGATGCGCTGCTCGATGTCTTGGGGCTGGTAGGACTTGTCCATCTAGAGATTGTGTGTGTTGATCGTATGGCCCTGGTCGCGGTACTCGCTGTAGCGCTTGCGACTCAGTCGTCGGCAGTTTTCGTCGGAGCTTACAAGCTCCGCGACACGGGGGAAACCTTTGGCAAAGGGTGGAATCTCGTCGCCGAGATTGATGAGAAGATCCCGTGACTCGACGCCGTGGGGCTCGCTACCGATCACGACGGCCGACATTTCAGTACCGTCATTCGCGACGGCCAGCCCGTGCGGAACGAAACTGCCGTCGCGGAAGGTCCACAACAGGTCATCGAGACGCTCGGCATCGGCGCGGCTGTTGGTGTGGATGTACACGGTGTTGTCGAGACGCCAGGCCTTTTCCGCAAGCTTGCATGCCAGCGTTTGCCGCGAGCGTTCGTCGGCGCGCTCGAGAACGTAAAAGTCAACTCTGGCCATCGGGCAGATCGCGTGCTAGGGCAGGGCGCCTGAGCGCGCAAGAAGCATCTCCGTCAGCAGCGGTACCGGCCGTCCCGAGGCGCCTTTCTTGGCGCCACTCTTCCAGGCCGTGCCGGCGATATCCATGTGCGCCCATTTCATTCCGTCCGTGAATTTGCCCAGGAAACAGGCCGCGGTTACAGCGCCCGCGCCGGGTCCGCCAATATTGGCCATATCGGCGAAGTTACTTTTGAGTTGCTCGGCGTAATCGTCACCGAGCGGCATCGGCCAGGCGCGATCTTCAGCGTTGTCGCCGGCAGTGAGCAATTCGCTGCGCAGTGCATCGTCGTTACTCATGACCGCCGTCCGGTGTGCGCCGAGCGCGATGACACATGCGCCGGTCAGTGTTGCGACGTCGATGATTGCAGCCGGTTTGAAGCGCCGCGAATAGGTCAGGGCATCGCACAGAATCAGGCGACCCTCGGCATCGGTATTGAGTACTTCAATGGTCTGGCCGGACATGCTCTTGACGATGTCGCCGGGTTTGGTCGCAGTACCGCTCGGCAGGTTCTCGACGGCCGGCACCACGACGTTCAGGTTGATCGGCAGCTTCATCCTGGCTACGGCGGCCATGGTCCCGATCACGCTTGCCGCGCCACACATGTCGAACTTCATCTCGTCCATGCCCAGACCGGGCTTGAGCGAAATACCACCCGCGTCGAAAGTAACGCCCTTGCCGACGAGCACGACCGGCTTGTCGCTGCCGGCACCCTTGTACTGCATGACGATCAATTTGGCCGGCTCCCTGGTACCCGCCGTTACCGACAGCAGCGACCCCATACCAAGGCGCTTCATCTCGGTTTCGTTCAAGACCCTGGTGGACAGCTTGCCGTTGCCCATTGCGAGATTCTTCGCCGTTCGTGCGAGGTAGGCCGGCGTGCAGACGTTAGCTGGGAGATTGCCAAGATCCCTGGCAAGCGAGGCACCGGCGACAATACCGTCACCGTGTGTCGCACCGAGCATCGACCTGGCAGCGTCTCCCTTCTTGAGGATCGACAGGCCGATCTTATTCAGCGGGCTGGCCGCTTTCTTGCGGCCGCTCTTCATTTTCGTGAAGCGATAAAGTACCTCGCCTGTCGCTTCCACGGAGTGGCGTGCAAGGTAGTACGGGCTGGCGCCGGAAACGGGTTCGAGCGTCAGGCTGTTCAAAACCTGTTTCGCCTTGGTCCGGGATATCGCCTGCGTCGCTGTGGCGACGGCCCGGCGAAATTGTTTGGCGTCAAAAGCCCCGCTCTTGCCGAGTCCCACGACCGCAACCCGGCTGGACTTGACGCCTGGGAGCCCGGTCAGCATGGCACAACGACCGGCCTGCGAGGAGACATCGCCGCTCTTGATCAGCCGTCGGATTTCGCCCTTGCTCGCTTTGTCGATGTCGATCGCACCGGCACCCAGCTTGCCGCGGTTGTAAACGCCGACGATGACGCAATCGACGGCACGACGAGACGGTTTGCTCGTAGTGGTGAAATATTCCATAGATCCTGTTCGCCTTCTTGTTTGATCGGGGCTGTCACGGACAAATAAAAGCGGTAGTCTAACTGTTTCAGCTGCAAGCAGCTACGCATTCCCGGAAGCCGATGACTCGCATTCTTGATCGGTACATTTTTCGAGAGATCACCATGACCTGGTTCGGGGTCACGATGGTGCTGTTACTGATCCTGCTGACAAACCAGTTTGCCAGGGTGCTCGGCGATGTGGCCAAGGGCAAATTGCCGAAGGACGCGGCATTTGACGTTATAGGCCTGTCGGCCGCACAGTACCTTACCGTAGTAGTCCCGATCGGCCTTTTTCTGTCCATTATGCTGGCCCTCGGACGCCTTTACCGCGACAGTGAGATGCCGGCTATGATGGCGTGTCGCGTCGGTCCCTCGGGCATTTACCGGCCGCTCATGTGGCTGCTCTTGCCGCTGGCGCTGGGTGTGGCGTGGTTGTCCATCGAGGGAGCGCCACGTGCGCTGACGGCGGTCGATCGAATCGGCGCAGAGGCGAGACGCGAAGCGGACCTTACGAGTATCGAGCCCGGCCGATTCACGACCTTCGGGCCCGACCAGGCCGTGGTCTACGGCGAACGCGTCACGCCGGAAGGCGAAATGGAGAACGTGTTCATGCAGCGCCAGGTCGAGAGCGGTCTCATCGAGGTCGTTATTGCTGCGCGAGGCGAGCAGGTTGATTCGGAGGACACGGATACGCGCTTGCTGGTGTTGCACGACGGGCGGCGCTACGAAGGCGTGCCGGGCACGACGAGGTTCCGCGTCGTCGAATTCGCCGAGCACGGCATTCCCTATCAGCTGCCGAGCCTGGATACGCCCGATCCCAGGCCGCGCGCCATGGCGTTTTCGGAGCTGGTGACCTCGAGCGAGCTGGAGCATATTGCCGAAACGCAGTGGCGCCTCGGTATTCCCTTGTCGACGATCATACTGGCGATGCTCGCCGTGCCGCTCAGCCGCAGCCAGCCGCGCGCCGGGCGTTATGGCCGTATTGCGATCGGCCTGCTGGTGTTCATCATCTACCTGAACATGCTGAGTGCGGCGAAAGCGTGGATCGAACAGGCGACGATATCCCCGTCGCTGGGCTTGTGGTGGGTACATGGTTCCGTGATGTTGTTTACGCTCGGCCTGCTGGCGATACAGAACGGCTGGCACAGGAGGCTGTGGCGATGAACGGCATCCTCAGCCAGTACATGATGCGGACCATCCTGACCACCACCGCGCTGGTGCTCGTCGTGCTGCTGGCGCTGGCGGGCCTGTTTGAGTTCATCGCCGAACTCGACGACACGCGGGGCGATTACCAGACGCCGCAGGCCATACTGTACGCCGCGTTGCGCCTGCCGAATCTCGCCTTCGAGATGCTGCCGGTTGCGGCGCTCATCGGGTCCTTGCTCGGGCTCGGCGCGCTCGCCGGCCACAGCGAGATCATCGTCATGCGCTCGGCCGGACTGTCGGTCGTGAGGCTCTCCGGCATGGTCGCGATATCCGGATTCGTGCTGCTGGTCATCACCGGTCTGATCGGCGAGTTCATCGGGCCGCCCCTCGATCTGTACGCGCGCGACATGCGCATGGAGGCGCGTTACCAGAAAGACGACGATCGCCTGGGAAACGAGACTTGGGTCAAAGATGGGCCCGTCTATTTGCACCTCGAGCGGGTCAACACGGAATTCGAGTTCGGCAGCATTTTCCTGTTCCGCTTCGATGAAGAGAACAGGCTGGCCTCGATAGCAAAGGCGGAAAATTCCGGCATCGATGAAGACGACAACTGGATACTCGAGAATCTCCGTGAAACGCGCTTCGCCGGCGACGGCGTCCAGGTGGCCGAAACCTCCGTGGCGGTCGAGTCGTTCGAAGTCAACGCGGAACTGCTCGGCAGCTCGCTCGCGAAGCCGCTCAGCCTGTCGGCGAGGGGCCTGCTCGTGTACATCGACTACCTGAAGCGCAACAACCTCGACGCATCGCAGTACGAGTCGGAATTGTGGTACCGGGCGTCGCGCACGCTGACCGTGATGATCATGCCGATACTGTCACTGGCTTTCGTGTTCGGCTCGTTGCGCACCGGCGGCGCCGGTGGCCGGCTGATGATCGGCGTGGTCGTCGGGCTCGCCTACTACCTGGCGAGCGAAACACTGGCGAATTCGGGCCAGGTTTTCAACCTCAACCCGGCGCTGGTGAACTGGCTGCCGTCGATGGTGCTCGTCCTGATCACGGCCATCGCGCTCGCGAGAATCCGCTAGCGTCGTTCAGTCGGCTGCGGCCTTTCGTTTTCGTGGGTAGTACACGAGTCGCGTTTTACTGATTCTGTCGTGCCATGCGAGCCGTTGCGGGTCCCACAATTGCCACAGGAAGCCGAGGCCGAGCGGCGCCCAGGAAATCAGCGCGGCGAAAAACCGCAGGCCGGCGCGCCAGGCAGACGGCACCTCTCCGTTTTCCGTTTCGAGTTGCAGCCCCCAGGACTGCATGCCGAGGGTGCGGCCCTTGGTGCTCCAGAACCCGACGAAAAACGCGATAACGATGAGCGAGCGGCACACGTTGTAGGCGAAGACGAATACCGGGCCGCCGGTGAGCACGTTTTCGCCGCCGCGAATAATGATGAACACGATGGTAACGAGTACGACCAGCGCCGCGACCAGCAGCGTGTCGTACAGAATGGCTGCGATTCGACGCAGCAGCCCGGTGTTTTGCACGGTCAGAGGTTCGCGAAAAAGGCCGTCATGCGTTTGCGCATGGCGGCATTGGGAAGCGGGCTGAATCCTGCGCCGAGGTTGTCGATCATATGATGCGCCTTGCTGGTCGCCGGAATGACACAGGTAACAGCAGGGTGGCTGATGATGAACTTGAGGAAGAACTGCCCCCAGCTGTCTGCATAATCCGTCGCCCATTCGGGCAGGCTGTGACCTTTGACCTTTCCGAACAGGCGTCCGGACTGGAACGGTCGGTTGATCAGCACGGCAATACCCATGTCCTTCGCCATCGGCAATACGCGGTCCTCTGCTTCGAGTTCGCCGAGCGAGTAGTTGATCTGTATGAATTGCGGCTTGTGTGTCTTCATCTCGCCCATCAATGCTGCATACGCGCTCGCCGTGTAATGTGTGAGGCCGTTATAGCGAATACGGCCTTCGTCCTGCCAGTCGCGAATGGTTTTCATGTGCCGAGCAGTGTCGCGTAAATTGTGAACCTGCATCAGGTCGATCACCTCGGTATTCATGAGATCCGCAGAACGCTGCATTTGCGCGGCGCCCGCGGCCCGGCCGTCCGTCCAGACCTTGGTGGCGAGAAAGAGATCCTTGCGGTCGACGCCCGCGTCGATGACGTCGCCAATGACTTTTTCGGAGCGGTTGTACATAGGCGAAGTATCGATGACACTGCCGCCGCTCTCGACGAGCGACTCGACAATCTTGCGGCGTTTGCCGATGTCCGCCGGCGTGCTCTCGACGTCGAATACGCTGTAAGTGCCGAGACCGATGACAGGCAATTGCTCGCCGTCGGCCGGTATCGGCTTCGACAGCATTCTTTTTTCCATCCCCAATGCGCCTGCAGGCAGCATGCCGAGCGCAGACGCGGCCGCGATGACTTCTCGTCGATTCCATTCTTTCATTGCACACCTCTTTGCTTTAAGGCCTTGGCACGTCGCTTGTAGTCGCGACCGAGCCACAGCGCGACGATCGCTGAAACGAGCGCAAACGGCAGCATAACGACCGAGATTGCCGCCATCCCCATGCCGACAATTGACAGGAGTTTAATGGCCCAGGTTCCGACGACGTCGCCGCCGCGGTAGATCGCCGTGTCGATCGCGTTCTTGGTCTTGTACTTTTCCTCGGGCGTAACGACCGAATAAAGCATGTCTGTCGACGGTTTGGCGAAGCCGAACCCGAGGCCACGGCGAATCACGTCGAGTACTGCGACCGCGATAAGCGTTGGTTCCATCGCGAGTATGGCAAACCCGATGATCGATGCTAGCGGAAACAGGAACAGGGAGCGACCGATGCCGAAGCGGCTGACAACTTGCCGCACGAGGAACATCTGTGCGACAAGTGCCAACGCGTTCTGCGCGACGTTCATGTTCGAAAAGAACTGCGTGCGGGCATCGGGGCTCAGTATCGCGGTTTCGATGAGCTCGGCGCGAAACATATACAGGGCGGTACCGAGCAGGCTGGCAACGAGTGACATCAGCGCGATGGCGAGAAAGTACCTCGACGAAAACAGGTGGGAGATACCGGCAAAGGGGTTGCCGCCCAGCGGCTTGTCGCTCTCGACCGTCTGTTCGATATCGTCCGCATGTTCGTGGTGCACCCAGTCTTTCAGCCGGCCAATGCAGAGTACGGCGGCCAGCAGCACGGCTGCGGCCAGGCCCATCAAATCCTCGAATCCAATTGTCTGGACCAATGCGCTCGTCATGACGCCGCCTATCAGCGCGCCAATACTACCGCCGGAGGTGATGAGGCCAAACAGGCGGCGCCCCTGTTCGCGCGTGTAGATGTCGGCCATGAAACTCCAGAATACCGACACGACGAAAAGGTTGAATACGCTGAGCCACACGAAGAAGATGCGACCGAGCCAGACGTAGTCCTCGCCGGTGCCCCGCAACTGCGAAAAGACGAGCCAGAATATGAGCATGTTCGATATGAAGAACAGGTAGACCCAGGGAAGGAAAGCGCGACGCGTATAGCGCGATGCAACCCAGCCAAAAAGGGAGGTTGCGAATATCATCGTTACGAAGGTGCCGACGAAGAGATACGGTATGGTGTTCGGACCACTGCCCACAGCCATCTCTTCGCGCACGGGCCGCAGGATGTAGTACGACGATAGAACAAAGAAGAAATAGGCGAACGACCAGGCCACTGCAATGTATTCACGGCGTTCGAGGCCGAGCACCGTGTAGGACAGATTTGTGCGAGACTTGTCAGCGGGGGTGGCGGCCATTGCGTCGATCATAGTAGAGCCGAGGCGCCAATAGTCACAGAAAAACCAACAAAAGTCTCAGAGGGGAAGAAAAACCATGGAAGCAGTCGTGATTGTCACAGTATTGGCGTTGGGCCAGTACGTTCTCTTTTCGATTCAGGTCGGGTCGATGCGGGCCAAGCATGGCATTAAGGCGCCTGCCATCTCGGGGCATCCCGAGTTCGAACGCATGTTCCGGATACAGCAGAACACGATGGAGCAGCTCGTCGCATTTCTGCCGGCGCTGTGGATATTCGCCTATTTCGTCAAGCCGCTCTGGGGAGCCGGCATAGGGCTCGTGTATATCGTGGGCCGGTTCATCTACCGCGCCTCGTATCTGAAAGATCCCGCGACTCGTTCGACCGGGTTTACGCTGTCGTTCATTCCTACCGCCGTAATGCTGGTGTGGGCGCTGGTCGCGGCCGTAAAGGCGATGCTCTGACCGGGTAACGACATCATGCGTGTCGTCCGGGCGTCCCGCTTCGGTACAAATCGCCGAGATTTGCCACTGTAAAAAGTGGCACGCAAATTCGATGCTCTCCCTGAACCCGAACAAGGAGAGGAATCATGGCGAAATGGATTTTTGCCGCGACAGTTGGCGTAGCGGTACTGGTGTTGCTTGCGGGCGACGTACGTGCGCAGAAAATCAACTACGAGGTCGATGGCTGCGCGTTGCTGGCCAGGGCGGTGTACGAAGAGGTATCGGCCGCTGCACTCCACGGTCCGCGCAACTCGGGCCCCTGGCTGATCGATCCGCAGCAGGCCGACATCGCGGTCTGTACGACCGCGGCACGAACCGTGTCCAGAGCGTTCACGTCCGCGATGCGCAGTGCCGGCGTCGAGGTTAGCTGGGGCCCGCAGTCGAGCGACAGCGGTGACTTTTGCTGGAGCGGTTTTCTCTCGCAATGCTATCCGAACCGCGGCGACGGATTCTCCGTCAACGGCGACGCCGACACCTTACTGGTGCAGAGGTCCTGGTCGGTCGTATCCCAATCGGTCATGCGTGCAATGTCGAACCCGTTCAGCAGTGACGAGGTGCGATTTCGTGACGACGAGCTAAAGCTCCGCATGGGCCTGGCGCTGCGGTCCGTCGGCGCGATGGACGATTACTAGCCGGTAATCGAGGGGGGCGGCGATGTCACCGTAACCGCCGACCTGGACGTAGTACGCGAGGCCTGCGTCGAGGTCGGCCAGCACGCCGTGTGGCACGCGGGTGCCGATCGGGGTGCCGGCAATGGTCGATTGCGACTGGTCGAGGATCATCAACGTCAGTGCTTCAGATTCCAAAACCTGGTCGCAGGTTGCATTGCACAGATAGATTTCATATACGCCACTTTTGACTGGCGTGAAGACGAAATGGTCTGCTCCGTCGCCGGAACTTGCGATCCGGCCGTCGACTGCGAGGCCGATAACTGCATCACCGTCGACGGGAAGCGGGTTGGCATTGTCGAGAGTGCTGTTCGGTTCGTATTCGTCGAACGAGGCAACTGCAGAGATGTTTGCGCTTGGCGAGAAACCGGCAACGCCGCCCGACACCGGCTTGCCGGAACCGGCATCAGAAGTCCCGAAGTGACAGGCGAGGCCATTGATGATCGGAAACACCAGGTTTGCAGCGAGCTCGCAGGAGTCATGTTGTTTCGAACTCCCACCGCAGGCCGCCAATGTGGCCAGCAAGGTGCATACTGTCATACGTGAAAGAACGGTGATTGCCTGGTGTTTGAAGTGCATGGTCCGGTTCCTCGATTTGCGCCGTCGTGACGGCCTGGTTTCGAGGAGATTGTGTTAAAACCGGTGCTTACACACCTGATGAGCGGTCGAGGATCACCTGATGATTGACTGATTTTCGCCTAAGTAATAGGGGTCGAACCGAGGTTATCGTAACCTCGGTTCGAGCCGTAATTTCACGCTTCTTCAAACCGCTGGAAAAAGACTACTTGAAATACCACCGTGCTCCGATGCTAAACGTATCGGTGTCACCGGCGAAATCCAGGCTCAAACCAGCTGAGAATTGCTCGGTAAAGTAATAGTCGCCGGCAAGTTCGAGATACGTGTCGCTGTTATCCAGATTGATGTGGTTTACAAAGCCGCGAACCTCGAATTGCGGTGTCAAAAGACCGCGCGTACCGGCAGAAACCGCGAAGCCCGTGTCGTCCGCATCACCGCCCGGTGTATCAACTTCGGCGCGCACAAGCCGTACTGAGCCGAGCAGATCGAATTCCGGCGTGTATTGCCAAACGTAGCCACCGCCGATCTCCAGCAGCGACGTATCGACGTTGAAGTTATAGTCCAGCGCAGTGAATGCGCCGACAATCAACCAGTTTTGGTCAAGCTCATACGACCCCGCCAGTCGAAAGCCGTCGCCACCACTGGTATCGACATCGACAAAACGAAGCTCAGCATACGAGTAGCTGAGATCGGGTTGCGACGGTTGCTGATTCGTTTGTGCTACTGCTGTTCCCTGAATAAGGAATGCGGTAACAACCACTAGTGTCTTCTTCATCAGATTATCTCCTGTCTACTGCCCAAGCGCCGCCTCCGGACGGTGGCGACTCGTAGAACCGGGCGCATCCTAGCGCCGCTCCGCGCAGAGAGTCCAATCGTGAATACGCTGTCTGTTGCTCACGCGCCACGACGCATACAGGCATCTGTATTACTTCGAGTTTTTCGAACTAACAAGGTGTCTCTGATTGGCGTCAGTGCAAAAGATTGGGTACATGTCTGCGCGCTGTTTACGATCACACGTAGCTAACCCAGTGCGACCGATAAAAAATGTGATTCCCGATACGGGCGGTGCGGACGCGCTTTCGCGTCGACGGTATGCCAATGCTCGTATTGTGGTAGAACAACGCGCCGCCGGTCGGATCCGGAGCCGGATCAGTCATCAACTGCGCGGCAATAAGGAGCGCCTTCGACCAACTGTTCCTATCCTGCGGCCGGTCGCTTTTCTCGTCACACCACCAGGAGAATTGGCAGGGCGGCTGTTCGCTACCTTTGTCTGGCACTCCCCAGGGGATTGATCAAAACAGCCTCAGGGCTGTTTTGACCCTTCGGGCGCCTTCGGCGTCCAAAACGCTTGCGCGTTTTGTCGAACCAGAAATCCGATTCCTCCAAAGGGAGAGCCAGACAAACAAAAAAGGGCCCACTGCGTGAGCCCTTTTTCGTTCATCTGGCACTCCCTAGGGGATTGATCAAAACAGCCATAGGGCTGTTTTGACCCTTCGGGCGCCTTCGGCGTCCAAACTCGCTTTCGCGAGTTTGTCGAACCAGTGCTTCAAGTCCTCCACAGGAATTACCTGACAAACAAAAAGGGGCCACAAGGGCCCCTTTTCATTTGTCTGGTACTCCCTAGGGGACTCGAACCCCTGTTGCCGCCGTGAGAGGGCGGAGTCCTAACCGCTAGACGAAGGGAGCGGAGTAGTGCCCGTCCTTGAGAACGGGGCCGCTATTATACGACCGGTTTCGAATAGCTCAAGCAGGATTCCACCGTATTTACTATCTCGCTGGCGTTCCTGCCCCGCCGTGCTGCTATGATACAGCCGCAAATTCACTCGCCACGCGGACTCACATTTGAACAACAGCAGGACCCCAAGCCCTGACGCGCCGAAGATCATCCCTCGCGCCGAGCACAACGTCTCCCGGGACGAGTTTTCCAAGAGTGCTCTCAAGGTCTTGTATCGATTGCACAAAGCAGGCTACCAGGCATTCCTGGTGGGTGGCTGCGTGCGCGATGCCATGCTCGTGCTGCATCCCAAGGACTTTGACGTTGCCACCAACGCGACCCCCGAGGAGGTGCGCGCACTGTTCGGCAATTGCCGGCTCATCGGGCGCCGCTTTCGGCTCGCGCACGTGCGGTTCGGCCGGGAAATCATCGAGGTCGCCACTTTCCGCGCGGCCGCGATCCACGCCCACGACGATGGCCAGCACGATCACGAAGGCCGCATCATTCGTGACAACGTCTACGGCACCATCGACGAGGACGTCTGGCGCCGTGACTTCACGTGTAATGCGCTCTATTACAACATTGCCGACTTCAGCGTCTGGGACTATGTCGGCGGCGTAGAACACGTCAAGCAAAAGCGACTGGTCCTCATCGGCGATCCGGAGCAGCGCCTGCGGGAAGATCCCGTGCGCATGCTGCGGGCCGTGCGATTTGCGGCGAAGCTGGACTTCACGATCGATCCGCCGGTCGTCGATGCTATACATCATCACGCACGCCTGCTTTCCAACGTGCCCGCGGCGCGTCTGTTCGACGAGTTTCTGAAGATGTTTCAGGCCGGGCATGCCGAGCGCACTTTCAACCTGTTGCGCGAGCACGGCCTGTTCGCCGAGATGTTCCCGGCCACCGAGCAGGAACTGGCACAGGACAACGACTTCGCCCATTTCGTCGCCGCCGCGTTGCAAAATACCGACCGCCGCGTCGCCGCCGGCAAATCGGTGACGCCGATGTTCCTGCTGGGTGTCTTCTTCTGGGTACCGGTTCGAGAGCTTGCCGAGAGGATCCGTTCCGAGGAAAAAATGTCCGAATCGCAGGCCCTCAGTCTCGCATCCTACGAGATCGTCGCCCAGCAGCAGCGGCGCATCTCGATTCCGCGCCGCTTCACCGTGCCCATGCGCGAAATGCTGTCGTTGCAGCCGCGCTTCGCCGTCATGCGCGGCAAGCGGGGCATCAAGCTGCTGGATCATCGGCGCTTCCGGGCGGCCTACGATTTCATGGCACTGTTGGCCGAGGTCGGACAGGTCGATGCCGCCACCGAGAAATTCTGGACCGAGGTGCAATCGCAGTCGGCCGCCGAACGCGCGGCCAGTTTCCAGATGAATGCCCAGCCGGGTAAGCGTCGCCGCTCAAGGCGGGGTGGTCGTCGCAAGCAGCCGCAAGAATCCTGAAGAGCTGACGGTCGCTCATGTCTACCGCCGATCGCACCCACTGGCGTCCTGCCTATGTCGGACTCGGCAGTAACCTGGACAGTCCGGCGCGACAGCTCGCCGATGCGATGGACCTGCTTGCCGCAATTCCGAAAACACGCCTGGTCGGGACTTCGTCCCTCTACCGGTCAGCACCGTTCGGCGGCGTCGAGCAACCCGACTTTGTCAACGCCGCTGCATCGCTCTTGACACGGCTCAGCGCGCAGGAATTGCTTGCGCGCCTGTTGCAGATAGAAACGGAACGCGGCCGGGAACGCGACGCGCTGCGCTGGGGACCACGCATCCTCGATCTCGATTTGCTGGTCTTCGGCAACCAGCAGGTCGAAGAATCCGGTCTGACCGTGCCGCACCCGGGCATCGCCGAGAGAAATTTTGTATTGTTGCCGTTGAGAGAGGTCGCACCGGAACTCCAGATACCGGGGCTGGGTCACATATCCCGCATCCCGGTCAACATGGATGAACCGCGTATATCGCGCATCGTATAAAGGAAGTCAGTGTCGGTCAGTCCGTTGAAATCATCTGAGAGTTCGTCACGATACATTGCAATCGAAGGCCCGATCGGCGTCGGCAAGACCGCGCTTGCGCGGCGGCTCGCCGACAGCCTGTCCGCGCACCTGGTGCTCGAGGAAGTCGAGGAGAATCCGTTTCTCGATCGTTTCTATCGCGATGGCCGGTCGGCGGCGCTACCCGCGCAGATGTTCTTCCTGTTTTCGCGTGCGCGGCAAATCGAGGACCTGCGGCAATCGGACCTTTTCTCCAGCGTGCGGATTTCCGATTACCTGTTCACGCGAGACCGCCTGTTCGCGGAACTCAACCTCGATGCGGACGAACTGAAACTTTACGACCAGATTGCCGACAACCTCGCCGTAGACGCACCCGTGCCCAATCTCGTGATCTACCTGCAGGCGTCGGTCGATGCCCTGGTGCAGCGTCTCACGCGCCGCAATTCAGCGTATGACCGCTTCGTCGACCGCAACTACCTGGAAAAACTCACCGATGCCTACGCCCGGTTTTTCCATGCCTACGACGACGGACCGCTGTTGATAGTCAATGCATCACAGATCGATCCGGTTAATAATGACGCCGACTACGAACAGTTGTTCCAGCAAATAGAACGCACGACCGGCGGTCGCCATTTCTTCAATCCGGTTGCTGCGGCGCTGGCATAGAAGGTCACAACACCATGTATACCCAGCTCGAACAGCGCGGCATGCCGGAGCCTCCGGTCAATGTCTCGACCTTGCGCAAAATGAAACAGGAAGGCGAGCCGATCGCCTGCCTTACCGCGTATGACGCGAGTTTCGCGGTGCTCGTCGATGCGGCACGAACCGATCTTGTGCTCGTTGGCGATTCGCTCGGCATGGTCATCCAGGGGCACGACACCACGGTGCCGGTTACGGTCGATGACATCGTGTATCACTCACGCACCGTCGCGCGCGGACTTCGGCGCGCGTTCCTGGTCGCCGACATGCCGTTCATGAGTTACACGAAACCGGGGCAGGCACTCGACAACGCCGTGCGCCTCATGCAGGAAGGCGGGGCAATGATGGTCAAGCTGGAAGGCGGCGATGACCAGGTCGAGATCGTGGAGCATCTCGCGCGTCACGACATCCCCGTCTGTGCACACCTCGGCCTGAAGCCCCAGTCCGTGCACAAGATCGGTGGCTTCAAGGTGCAGGGCCGGGAGCCTGACAAGGCGAAAGAAATGCTGGCCTCTGCAAAGCGCCTGCAGGACGCCGGCGCCGATATCGTGTTGCTCGAGTGCATTCCCAACGAAGCCGGCAAGACGATCACGGAGGCGCTCGACGTGCCTGTCATCGGCATTGGTGCGGGACCGGACGTCGACGGCCAGATTCTCGTTCTCTACGACATCCTCGACATCACGCAGGGACGGACGCCGCGATTCGTCAGGAATTTCCAGGCCGACCATACGTCGCCGCTCGCCGCGTTGCAGGCCTACGTGGGCGCAGTCAAGGATCGTAGCTATCCCGCTCCGGAACATTGCTTTTCCTAATATCGCAGCAGGGCAGGACAACCAGTGCTAGTTGTACAAAACAAACAGGAACTCGCCGAACACATCGCCGAGTGGCGCCACAACGACGAACACGTTGCGCTCGTACCGACGATGGGTAACCTGCACGCCGGGCACGTCGCCCTGGTCGAGCTTGCGCGCGAACATGCAGAGCGCGTCGTCGTCAGTATCTTCGTCAACCCGACACAATTCGGCGAGGACGAGGACTATGACGAGTATCCACGCACGCTGGAGCGCGACGCGCGCCGTTTGAAAACCGTTTCCGCCGACCTGATTTTTGCGCCGGACGTAGAGACCATGTATCCCTTCGGCGTCGAGAACGCGACCACCGTTTCCGTGCCCAGGATCACCGAGAATTTCTGCGGCGCATCGCGACCGGGCCACTTCGACGGCGTCACCACAGTCGTCGCGCGCCTGTTCGCGCTGGTACAGCCGGATGTTGCTGTATTCGGGCAGAAGGACTACCAGCAACAACTCGTCATTCGCCACATGGCGGAGGACATGAACTTGCCGATCACCATCATCACGGGCAACACGATTCGGGACGACGATGGGCTCGCGCTCAGTTCGCGCAACAGCTACCTGTCGGACGAGCAACGCGCGCAGGCGCCGGAGTTGTACCGTGTCCTGGAATCCGTGGGCAATGAACTGCAAGACGGCCGGCGAAATTTCGCCGAGATCGAGGCGGCGGCGACACAGCGCCTGGCCGATGCCGGCTTCGACGTCGAGTATTTCGCCATTCGGCGCGCCTTGAATCTCGAGGTGCCGGACCGTGACTGCGATGATCTCGTCGTGCTGGCGGCGGCGCGCATGGGAGAGGCACGCCTGATCGACAACGTGGTCGTTACGGTCTAGGGCGAGAGCCGCACTTAACTCGAAACGGCGTTTCGGCCCGCATGCTTCGCCCGGTAGAGGGCTGCGTCCGCATTTCGAATCAGAGTGTCCAGAGAGCCCTGGGCGCAAAGGTCGGCGACGCCCATGGATATTTTTATCGGGATCTTAATCAGCGAATCACTGCCGTCGCCGGTCGTGCCGCAGACGGCTTCGCGCACGCGGTCCGCGACGACCAGCGCTTTTTCTGTGTCGACGCCAGGCAACAACACGGCAAACTCGTCACCCCCGTAGCGCACCAGTTCGTCGTTTGGGCGGAACTGGTTACGCAGCACCTTGGAAACGGCGCATAGCGCGCGGTCGCCGGCAATGTGTCCGAACATGTCATTGAACTGTTTGAAGTTGTCCACATCGATCATGATCAATGCGACTGGGTCATCCTGCTCGATGCAGGTGGTGATCACGTCGGGAAACGAGTCCTGCATGGCGTGACGGTTCGCGAGACCCGTCAGTGCATCTGTCGTGGCGTGGCGTTCGAATTTCCGCATCTCACCGTAGCTGTCGGCGATGACGCGATTGTGGCTGCGTACGCGCTCGGACAGCACGACCAGCAGATTTTTCGCGAACTCGTGCGATGAGTCGACCATTTTCCATAATATCGACTGGTGAATCACGAGCATGTGCGTATCTTCGGCGGCGATGACGTAGGCCGACGGGTCGCGATCCTCGATGATGGACATTTCGCCGACGCAGGCGCCCATTTCCATCGTCGTCAGCGGCGGCGCCTCGGGCGCCCCGACGTGAATATTCAGGCTGCCCGACAGCACCACGAAAACGTACTCATTCTTCGCGCCCGGCGACAGCAACAGTTCGCCGGTCGCAAGGTCGCGGCGGTCGCAGCGCTGCAGCAGTTCATGGATATCGTCGGGTGATACACCCTTGAAGAGCTCGAGACCTTCGAGCAGCAGGCGCCGGTAGTCAGAATTGATGGCCAGTGATTCTTGCAATTGCTTTGCCCGTACCCTATCCGATGCGACATACGTCGCATTCGGCTGCGAATTTGTCAGTACGGGGATTGTTACGTTAAACGGCACCTGCGTAATATCGACTGTGCCACACTATTGGTTAAATAAACCCTGTGACCCACGTCACATATGGCGTTCAGCCGTTGCCGCCTTCCAGCTCGGCACGCGCTTCGGCAAACTCCGCGCGGTTATCCTCGGAGGGCTCGGGATAGCGCAGCCCGATGCTCTGCAGCGCATCGATGATAATGTCGGCGACCCGCGCGCGCGTATAGGGCTTGTCGTCGGCGGGTATCGCGTACCACGGTGCCCACGATCGGGACGTTGCATTGAGGGCCGCCTGGTAGGCGTTCATGTAGTCGTCCCAGCAGCGCCGCTCGACGACGTCGCGTGGCTCGAATTTCCAGTTCTTGTCCGGGTCGTCCAGGCGGGCGAGGAAGCGGCGCTTTTGCTCGTCTCGCGACACGTTAAGCCAGAACTTCAGGATCACGGTGCCATTACGCGCGAGGTGCTCCTCCTGCTGCCGAATCGACGTCAGTCGTTCGTCCCAGATCGACTCCAGGTTCAGCTCGCCCGGTAATTTCTGGTAGCCGAGAATCTCGGGATGCACGCGCACGACCAGCACCTCTTCGTACTGGCTGCGGTTGAAGATGCCTATGCGGCCGCGCTCCGGCAGGCGACACGTGGTGCGCCACAGGAAATCGTGATCGAGTTCGAGGCTTGAGGGTTTCTTGAAACTAAACACCTGGCAACCTGACGGGTCCACGCCCTGCATGACGGATCGAATCGTGCTGTCCTTACCGGCGGCGTCCATTGCCTGGAAGACGAGCAACACGGCGTGACGGTCGCCCGCCGCGAGAACGCGCTGCAGTTTGTTCAGGTCTTCCGTGCGTTCCCGCCGATGCTTGCCGCGGTGACGGGCGCCATCGGTCTGCGGCGTCGTGCTGGCCTTTGCAACCTCGAAACTCCCGTCGAAAGGTACGAGGTATTTCGACTCAGGGGCCTCAAACATGATCGGTCTCCAATGCGCCTTGCTTGCCAGTGTCGTGCTGCGACAGTGCCCAGCCTACATGTTCCGCAAGCATTTCGGATACTGCATGCTGCCTGCCCTTTAGTGCCGCGACAACCTCGGGCGAGGTTTTTGCGTTGCCAAGTGCCACTGCGACATTGCGTAGCCAGTGTTCGTAGCCGATTCGCCGGATGGCACTGCCTTCGGTTTTCGTCAGCCAGGTCTCTTCCGACCAAGCGAACAGCTCGCACAATTCTGCCGTGTCCAGTCCGTGTCGGGGTGCGAAATCCGGTTCGCCGCTCGGCTGTGCGAACTTGTTCCAGGGACAGAACAGCTGGCAGTCATCGCAACCGTAAATCCGGTTACCGATGGCCTTGCGAAACTCGACCGGGATGGCGTCTTTCGACTCTATCGTGAGGTATGAAATGCATCGCCGCGCATCGAGCTGGTAGGGCGCCACGATGGCGTCGGTGGGGCAAACGTCCATGCAGGCGACACAGCTTCCGCAGTGCGAGGTCTCCGCCACATCGATCGGCAATGGCAGGTCGGTGTAGAGCTCGCCGAGAAAAAACCACGAACCGTGGTCACGGTTGATGACGTTCGTGTGCTTGCCCACCCAGCCGATACCGGCTTTCTCGGCCAGCGCTTTCTCCAGTACGGGTGCGCTGTCGACGAACACCCGGTAGCCGAATTCGCCGATGTGCTCCTCGATTCGACGCGCGAGCGCGCGCAGTCGCCCGCGCATTACTTTGTGATAGTCGCGACCCAGCGCGTAGCGCGACACGTAAGCGCGCGAGTCGTCGTCGAGCAAGCGCTTCGCAGACTGCTGCGATTCCGGCAGGTAATCCATGCGCACGGAAATCACGCGAGCCGTACCGGGGACGAGTTCTTCAGGCCGGCTGCGCTTGCTGCCGTGCCGCTGCATGTAGTCCATGGTGCCGTGAAACCGGGCAGCCAGCCATTGCTGCAGTCGCTGCTCCGCTTGTGCGAGATTGATGTCGCTGACACCCACCTGCTGAAAACCGAGTTCCTCACCCCAGCCGACGATCTCGGCCTTGAGGGCCGCCATATCGGTATTGCCGTATTGGTCCGTGCTTATCGTCAATGTAGGTTCCTGTGAGTGTGACAGTATAATCGCCACCATGCAGACACTACCCGCCAACATTTACTCCGTTGCCTCCGTTCGCGAGATCGATCGCACGGCCATCGAGGATCACGGCATTGCCGGTTACAAGTTGATGACCCGTGCCGGGGCCGCTGCCGTGCGGGCCGCGCGCAAGCGTTTTCCCGATGCGAAACGCTGGCAGGTGATCTGCGGCGCCGGGAACAACGCCGGCGACGGCTATGTCGTCGCTCGTCTCGCCGCCAACGACGGCATCGTGGTGTCGGTCGTGACGCTCGTGGATCCGGAGTCTCTCAAGGGGGATGCTGCGGCAGCCTACGGCGACTTCGCGGCGGAGGGCGGCGTGGTCATGCCGTGGGCAGGCGAACTCGACGGCGAGGCGCAATTGCTGGTCGATGCGCTACTGGGCAGCGGCCTGGAACGCGAGGTCGGTGGCAAATTCGCCGATGCAGTGGCAGCGATCAACGAACACCCGGCCCAGGTGATGGCGCTCGACATTCCAACCGGCATCAGCGGCGACTCCGGCGAGGTACTTGGCTGCGCCGTGCGCGCCGATCTGACGATGACCTTCGTCGGCCTGAAACTGGGGCTGTTTCTGGACCAGGCCCCGAATTACCGCGGTGAGCTGCAATTCGACGGGCTGCAGGTTCCCGAGGACGTCAGCGCGAAAGTGCGGCCCGATTTTCGCCGTATCGACGATGCGCAGCTGCGATACGCGCTGCCGCCGAGGCGGCGCGCGGCACACAAGGGCGATTTCGGGCATGTGCTCGTCGTCGGCGGAGGCGCTGGCATGCCCGGCGCGGTGCGCCTGTGCGGCGAAGCCGCGCTGCGGGCCGGGGCGGGCAGGGTCAGTATCGCCACGGATCCGTCGCACGCCGCGATCCTGGTGGCTACGCGGCCGGAACTCATGTCGCACGGCATCGCCGAGGCCTCGGATCTTGCGCCGCTGCTCGAAAAAGCCGACGTCATCGCGTTCGGTCCCGGACTGGGACTGTCCGACTGGGCGAGGGCGCTGTACGAACTCGTTGCCGCCGGCGAGCGGCCGTCGGTATGGGATGCCGATGCCCTGAACCTGCTTGCCGAGAGCCCGGCGTCGATGAGCAGCCGTATCATCACGCCACATCCGGGCGAGGCGGGAACCTTGCTCGGTTTATCGACGGCAGAAGTCCAGTCCGACCGTCCCGCGGCATTGCAGGCGCTGCAGGAGCGCTACGGCGGCGTCGCAGTTCTGAAAGGTGCGGGTTCGTTGATATCCGCGGCCAACGGCACGCCATCGCTGTGCACATCCGGCAATCCCGGAATGGCAGCGCCAGGCATGGGCGACGTGCTCACGGGTGTCATCGCCGGTCTGCTGGCGCAAGGCCTGCCACTGACCGATGCCGCACTGACAGGCGTGGAAGTTCACGCGCGTGCCGGTGACCGTGCGGCGCGCGATGGACAGCGTGGGTTGATGGCAGGGGACCTGATGCTGCAATTGCGCGCCGTCATCAATCCGTGAATCCCATCCCGTGAATCGTTACCTTCCCGACGAGGCGGCCACGATTGCGTTCGCCGGCGAAATGCTGCTTGCACTACCCGCTGATCGCGCGGGCTGGACCCTGTTGTTGGCCGGCGAACTCGGTGCGGGAAAATCGACGCTCGCGCGCGCCCTGATCGTCGCCGCCGGGCACGACGGACCGGTACCAAGCCCCACGTACACGCTCGTCGAGCCATACAAGCTGTCGTCCGGGAATATATATCACATTGATTTATATAGAGTTTCTGACGAAGAAGAGCTCAGGTACCTGGGTTGGCACGAGCTCGATGACGGATTTCGCCTGGTTGAATGGCCCGACCGCGCGCCCGGCCTGCGCAGCCAGGCCGACCTCGCCGTGACGCTGGCCTACGAGGGCGGCGGCCGGCGAATCTCGCTCGAGGCGCTCAGCGAGCGGGCAGTTGCGGTCGTCGATGCACTGGCCGCTGCTGATTCAGAAGATTAACTAAGCGTGGTATCTGCATAATATTGCAGAGAAAACTCTTGGTTTTTACGCGCAGGTTTGTATACTCACCCGACATAATCCATAAATCTGGCCTGCTGATTCCCCCGATGGTTCGACTTCGATTGCTCACTATCGCGCTGTTGCTGACGCTTACGTCGGCGGCCAGCGCTGCGGCAACCGTCGAGAATGTCCGTATATGGGCTGAAAATGATAAAACTCGTGTCGTGCTGGACCTGAGCCAGTCGGTCACGCACAACATCTTCACCCTGCGAGGGCCGGACCGGCTGGTCATCGATCTCAAGGACGGGCGGATGGCACGATCGCTGACCGCCATGCCGCAAGGCACCGGCGCGGTGCGCTCCATTCGCAGTGCTATTCGTGCCGACGGGGCCCTGCGGGTGGTTCTCGACCTCCAATCCGGTATCCGCTCACGCAGTTTCACGACCGGCCCGAACGCGAAATACGGCGACCGGCTGGTAATCGACCTGCAAAGCGCCGGCCGTCTGGCGCCCGTCAAGCGGGCCTCCGAGCGGTATCGTCCAGGGCGCGATGTCGTCATCGCCATCGATCCGGGCCACGGTGGCAAGGATCCGGGTACGTCAGGTCGTCGTTCCCGCGAAAAGGACATCGTTCTCGCAATAAGCAAGGCACTGGCGGACAGGATCAACGCTGAGCCGGGCATGCGCGCGCTTCTGATCAGGAACCGCGACGTATTCGTCCCGCACAAAGACCGCGTCGAGACAGCGCACAGGCGCGACGCCGATCTGTTCATCTCGGTGCACGCCGACGGGTTCGGCGACAAGCGTGCCAACGGCGCTTCGGTTTTCGCGCTCAATCTCGATCGCGCCAACCGCGAAGCCAGGGAAACGCTGTCGCGGCGCCACAAGCAGGAGGTAAAAGTCGGCGATGTATCACTGAACGACAAGGACCCGGTGTTGGCGTCGGTTCTTTACGACTTGTCGCAAAGCGCCGCGATGAGCGCTAGCATCGAGGTCGGAACCCACGTCAGCCGGGAACTCAGCCGAGTCGCGAAGATGCACAGCAACAAGGTCAGGGAGAAGAGTCTCGCGGTCCTGACGTCGGCTGAGATGCCCTCGATACTCGTCGAGACGGGCTTCCTGACGAACCCGTCCGACGAGAAGCATCTCCGCGACAAGGGCTACCGCGACCGTCTGGCCAGCGCTATCCTGGCCGGCGTCCGCACCTACTTCTACGTCAATCCGCCGCCCGACACGCGAATCGCGGCGGATCTTCGCCGCCAGCCCACGCGCCAGGTGCGCCATGTCATATCCAGTGGTGACACGCTTTCGGAGATCGCCGAGCGCTATAACGTCAGCACGGCGGCCATCCGAGCGGCCAACAAGCTGTCGACCGACAACATTCGCGTCGGGCAGACCCTCAGCATCCCGATTTTCTCCGGCGGGTAGCAGCGGCTTCGCAGGAGGGCATCGTAAGAGGTCTTACGTGCCCTTGGGGTATTCCAGCCGAGATTCCGTGACCGCAAATAGTAAACGAGACTTTTCTGCGGCAATTTGAAAAAATGGCCGGCCTGTCCGCAACCGTCCATCGCGATGCCCATCCAGCAACTGCCCAGTCACCTGATCAACCAGATCGCCGCCGGCGAAGTTGTCGAGCGCCCGGCGTCCGTGGTCAAGGAACTGGTTGAGAACTGCCTCGACGCCGGCGCGCAAGCGGTGCAAATTGACATCGTCTCGGGCGGGCAGAAGCTGATTCGAGTCCGGGACGACGGCAAGGGCATCGACAAGCAGGAACTCGAACTCGCGCTTTCCCGGCATGCGACCAGCAAGATATCCAGTCTTGACGATCTCGAGGCGGTCGCGTCCCTGGGATTTCGCGGTGAGGCATTGCCCAGTATCGCGTCGGTTGCGCGACTGACGCTGTGCTCGCGCTCCAGCGACGCAGACGCTGCATGGCAGGTCGAGGCGGACGGTGGCCGGATCAGTGCACCTGCGCCTGCCGCTCATCCGCAGGGGACGACCGTCGAGGTGCACGACCTGTTTTACAACACGCCCGCGCGGCGCCGCTTCCTGCGCACCGAACGCACCGAGTTCGGCCATATCGAGAAATGGGTGCGCCGGCTGGCGCTGTCGCGGCCGTACTGTGCGTTTTCCCTGACGCACAACCGCAGGACCGTGCTGAATCTCGCCGCCGCAGCCAGCGAGGAAACACAGAGGCAACGCATCGCGAGCATTTGCGGCGAGGCGTTTGCCGATCAATGCGTATACCTGGAACGTGAAACGGACGGCATCGCATTGTCGGGCTGGATCGGACTGCCGACGTTCAATCGCAGCCAGCCCGATATGCAGTTCTGGTTCGTCAACGGCCGCAGTATTTCTGACAAGACGCTGGCGCATGCCGTGCGGCACGCCTACCGGGATGTCCTTTTTCATGGCCGTTACCCCGCCTACGTCCTGAACCTGACGATGGACCCGTCAAGTGTCGACGCGAATGCGCACCCGGCCAAACACGAGGTTCGATTCCGCGACGGGCGACGCGTGCACGGCGTCGTTTCGCAAGCGGTCGAAACCGCGCTGAAAGACACGCGCCCCGGTGGTCACAATATCGCACCCATTCCAATGACTCGCGATGCCGTCTTCAACCAGGGATCCATGCCGCTGCCGTCGAGGCCCTCGAGTTACGGGGTGCGGGAGACCCTGTCGGCGTACAACGCAATGGCGACAGCGCCTTCGTTCGTCGAGTCGCCGCAACAGGATGCCGACGTCCCGCCGCTGGGATTCGCGGTGGCGCAGCTGGCGGGCGTCTACATACTTGCCGAAAACAAGGACGGGCTCGTCGTCGTCGACATGCACGCGGCGCATGAGCGAATCGTCTACGAAAAGCTCAAACGCGGTTACGACGACCGCGGCCTCGTTCGCCAGCCCTTGCTGGTGCCCGAGACCATCTCGGTGTCGGAAAACGAGGCCAACCTCGTCGAGCAGTCCGGGCACCTGCTCGAGCATCTCGGGCTGGTCGTCGATCGCTCGGGGCCCACCAGTCTCACCGTTCGCGAAGTGCCGGCGCTGCTGAAAGACGCCGAAGTGGGATCCATGCTGCGCGACGTTCTGTCGGACCTGTCCGAATCAGGGCAGAGCAATCGCGTTGAGGACGCCGGCGACGATTACCTGGCAACCATGGCGTGCCATCATTCCGTGCGCGCGAACCGGCAGCTGACAATAGATGAAATGAACGCCCTGCTGCGCGAGATGGAAAACACCGAACGCGCCGACCAGTGCAACCACGGTCGTCCGACCTGGACCACCATCACGATGTCGGAACTGGATCGCCTGTTCCTGCGCGGGCGATAGCCCGGATATTGCACCAGTATGCTGCGCTCTCGCTTAGTCTTTGAACGCCTGAGGAATTTTTCTCACTCGGCAATAGACACCGTTATTCCGCTCGCTCGGAAAATCCCTCAGGCGTTCAAATCCTTAACCGATCTCTTGCACCAACTGTGCAATGTCCGGGCTAGGCCGGCAACGTGAAACGCACTGCCGTTCTGTTGATGGGGCCGACTGCGTCGGGTAAGACCGATATTGCGATCAGCCTGTGCAAGCGTTTTCCCTGCGACATCATCAGCGTCGATTCGGCGATGGTGTATCGCGGCATGGACATCGGCACGGCGAAACCCGATGCGGAAACGCTGCGGCGTACGCCACATCGCCTCATCGACATTCGCGATCCCGGCGAGAGTTACTCGGCGGGCGACTTCGTGCGCGACGCGAATACCGCCATGGATGACATTTTCGGCCGTGGACGTATCCCGCTGCTGACCGGCGGCACGATGATGTACTTTCGCGCGCTGACCGAAGGCATCGCCGATTTACCGCCCGCGGATGAGGCGATTCGGCAGGCAATAGACGACGAGGCACGTGAACACGGTTGGCCCGCATTGCATGCAGAACTCGCAACGGTCGATCCCGTTGCCGCTGCTCGTATTAATCCGAATGACAGCCAGCGCATTCAACGCGCGGTGGAAGTTTACCGGGCGAGCGGCAGGTCGATCACCGAGTGGCAGAACGAGACACGACCGCCCGCGGGTAACGTGGCCTACCTAAAAATCGCGTTGCAGTTCGAGCCGCGCAGCTTGCTGCATGAGCGCATCGCCTTACGGCTCGATCAGATGATCGACAACGGTTTTATCGCGGAACTCGAGGCGCTGCGCGATCGAGGTGGCGTCAGCGGCGACAGCCCGGCCATGCGTTCGGTCGGTTATCGCCAGTTCTGGAAATGCCTCGATGGCGAGTACTCGCTGACCGAGGCAAGAGATCGCGCCCTGTTCGCGACGCGGCAGCTGGCCAAACGGCAGCTCACCTGGCTACGCTCCGAAAAGTCGGTGCATTTCGTGAATCCCCTTGAACCGGACTGCATCGACACTATATCGGCGTATCTGGTGCGAGAACTGGGCTGAAATGCGCAGGTTTCGACGTATTTCCCAGTTTTCGCCTGTGGTAGAATTTTCACGCGCTTAGGCTGAAATCCGCAATGTGGGCACCCCGACGCCATAGGGACTCGGGTTTCAAGAAGAAAAATGAAGAATAAGGAGACCCAAAATGGCTAAAGGGCAGACGTTGCAAGACCCCTTCCTGAATATTTTACGAAAGGAAAAAGTTCCTGTATCCATTTACCTGGTTAACGGCATCAAGTTGCAGGGACAGGTGGATTCATTCGACCAGTTCGTGGTCCTGCTCAAGAACAGCGTCAACCAGATGGTCTACAAGCATGCGATATCGACGGTCGTTCCAGCACGCAATGTCCGCCTGCCGCTGCCCGATGACGAATCGGGAGACGACGACGGCTAAGCATACGAGTACGCCGATCCGTCAGGAGGCCGTGTTTGTTTGAAAGACCGCAAAGCGGCGAGCGAGCAGTGCTTGTCCAAGCGAGTCCCGATGGATTACCCGACGATTCCGAACGCGAGGAGTTTGCCGAACTGGCACGCTCCGCAGGCGCATTGATTGCCGCAGAGCTCGTCAGCTCCCGCCGCCGTCCGGACCCACGTTATTTCATCGGCAAGGGCAAGCTGGACGAGCTTCGGCAACTCATCGCTTCCAACGACGCCGAACTCGTCATTTGTTCCGCCGCGCTGAGTCCGAGCCAGGAGCGCAACCTCGAACGCGAACTGCGGTGCCGAGTGCTCGACCGTGCCGGGTTGATTCTCGACATCTTTGCGCAGCGGGCCCGCAGCTTCGAAGGCAAGTTGCAGGTTGAACTTGCGCAACTGAAGCACTTGTCGACACGCCTCGTTCGCGGCTGGACCCACCTCGAGCGGCAGAAAGGCGGCATCGGGCTGCGCGGGCCGGGTGAGACCCAGCTTGAAACCGACCGGCGTCTCATTGGGCACCGTATTCGACAGCTTAACGAGCGCCTGGAGCACGTCGACACGCGCCGCACGATGAACCGGCGCAATCGGGTCAAGGCGGAGATTCCGACGGTTGCCCTGGTCGGCTATACGAACGCAGGCAAGTCGACATTGTTCAATGCACTGACCGATGCTGACGTTTATGTTCAGGACCAGCTGTTTGCGACGCTCGACCCAACCGTGCGCCGCCTGGACCTGCCCGAGGGGCGGCACGTCGTGCTGGCCGATACGGTCGGATTTGTGCGCGATTTGCCGCACGAGTTGATCGCCGCATTCAAGTCGACGCTGCAAGAGGCGCGCGAGGCCGACCTGATCCTGCACCTCATCGATGCCAGCGATCCCAATCGCTGGCAACGCGTCCGCCAGGTCAATTCGGTGTTAAAACAGCTCGACGCCGAGCAGGTTCCACAGATCCGCGTGTACAATAAGATCGACAAGCTGGATCGGAAACCTCGAATCACGAATAATCGCGCAGGAGAGGGCCGCGCCGTCTGGCTGTCAGCGACGACAGGCGAGGGCTTGTCGATGCTGAAAGACGCAATCGCGAAGCGGCTTCAGCAGGAAACCCTGCACCGTGTGATTCATCTTTTGCCCGCACAGGGAAAGCAAAGGGCCATACTATTCGAGCTGGGAGCGGTCCTTAAGGAGCAGGTCCTCGAGGAGGGTGGCTGGATGCTCGAGCTGAAAATGACGGAAAAGGACTTGCGGCGATTCCTAAAGCGTGAAAATCTCGCGGCAGAACAACTGGAACCGTTGCCGATGAAGCCATCGGCGACGGCGGCAAATGAGTGAGAAGCAGTAAAACTATGGCTTGGAACGATTCAGGAAATGGCAAGGACCCGTGGAAACGCGACGGGGAAGAGCCTAACGATCTCGATCAGATCGTGCAGGACTGGCAACGGCGCTTCGGCAGAATCCTGGGCGGTGGTGGCAGAGGTGGCGGCACGGGTGGCTTTGTCCTGCTGGTCATGCTGCTGATCGCGTGGGGCCTAACGGGTTTTTACAGGGTGGACGAAGCAGAACGGGGCGTCGTGCAGCGCTTCGGCGCGCATACCGAAACGTCTGAGCCCGGCCTGCGCTGGCACCTGCCTTTTCCCATAGAGACAGTCGACATCGTCAATGTCGAGGAAGTCAACGATTACAACTTCAGCGGCGAGATGCTGACGGCCGATGAGCAGTACGTCTTCATCGACATCGTCGTGCAGTATCGACGCACGGACCCCGTGCGCTACAGCTTCGAGGTCGACGACCCGGATTTGACGCTGAACAACGTGACGGAGAGCGCATTGCGTGGCGTCGTCGGCACCAGTTCGATGGAATTGCTGATCGGTGAGCGGCGTGAGCAAATACCGGCGCGCACGATGGAAGAGCTGCAACAGACGCTCGGCGACTACGGCTCAGGTCTGACGGTGACGTCGATAAACCTCAATGTCGTCGACTATCCAAAGTCGGTGCAGGAAGCGGTGGACGACACGCAGAAGGCGCGCAACGATCGCGACCGCTTCGAGCTCGAAGCGACCACGTATGCCAATGACATCATCCCGCGTGCGCGAGGCGCGGCACAGCGTGTCCTGCAGGACGCCGAGGCGTATCGCGACAAGGCGATCGCCGACTCGGAAGGTGAGGCGGCTCGTTTCGAGGCATTGCTGGCGGAGTATCAGAAGGCGCCGCGGGTGACTCGTGACCGGCTCTATATTGAAGCGATCGAAGACGTCTACGGCCGCTCGAACAAGGTCATTCTGGATTCGGATGGCAGCGGCAACCTGATGTACCTGCCTCTCGATCAACTTATGAAGCGCTCGCTTCCGACCAGCCAGGGCAACAGCTCGAGTCGCTCGTCTGGCTCGCCGGGCACGACGTCCGATTCGCTGGCCTATGAGCGAACCGACGACGGCCGCGAGAGGAGGGTCCGCGAATGAACAACAGCAGATTCGTAGGCGTCGTTATTGTCGGACTGGTTTTCGTCGTTGTCGGCTTATCGGCTTTTACCGTTAACGAGCGTGAGCTTGCTATCAAGCTGCAGGTCGGCGAGGTCGTCGAGGCGAACTATGAACCCGGATTGCATTTCAAAGTTCCCGTACTGCAAACCGTGCGCAAGTTTCCCAGCCGTATCCTGAATATCGACGACGCGCCGCAACGCGTATTCACACTCGAACGCACGGCGATGACCGTCGACTACTTCGTCAAGTGGCGAATCGTCGACGAAGTACCCTTCTACACGTCGACCGGCGGCTCGCAAGATATCGCGATGTCGCGACTTCGCGAGATCATAAAGAACTCGATCGTAACGGAGTTCGGTAAACGCTCTGTCTCGGAGGCGATCTCGGTCGAGCGCGCAGAATTGATGCGCGACATGCTGACGACCGCGAAGCTGACCGCGCAGGGACTCGGCGTGGAACTCGTGGACTTCCGCGTGAAGCAGGTCGAGTTCGTGGCCGAAGTGCGCAATTCCGTCTACAACCAGATGCGTGAGGAACGTGCGAGGGTTGCTGCCGAGACGCGAGCCGAAGGCCGCGAGGCCGCCGAGCTCATAAGATCCACGGCCGACAAGGACCGTACGATCATCCTGGCCGATGCGTACCGCGACGGGCAGAAGATTCGCGGTGAGGGCGACGCGCGCTCCGCGGAAATCTATGCCGACGCTTATAACAAGGATCCTGAGTTCTACGCGTTCCACCGTAGCATCCAGGCCTACCGAAATTCGATGGGCAAACCGGGTGACGTGCTGGTTCTCGATCCGGATAACGAGTTTTTCCGTTACCTGAATCAATCGGACGGTACCGAGTAAATACGGGTAGCGGTTGGTCAAGCGGCATGTCCTGGAGCGAAATACTGACGGCACTCGCGCTCGTCCTGGTAATCGAGGGCATGCTGCCGTTTATTTCACCGATGAGCTACCGCCGCATGGTAATGGAGATTACGCGGCTCAGTGACAATTACATCCGCAATCTCGGCCTGGTGGTGATGTTCGCCGGACTGTTGTTGCTGTATTTCGTGCGTGGCTGATTCGACACCCCGGACAGAAGAACGAGCAGTGAAATCATGAGAAAAAACGTGGTTGTCATCGGCACCCAGTGGGGCGACGAGGGCAAGGGAAAGATTGTCGATATGCTGACGGATCGTGCGGCAGCAGTCGCCCGCTTCCAGGGTGGCCACAATGCCGGCCACACGCTCGTCATCGATGGCCAGAAGACCGTTCTTCATCTCATCCCGTCCGGCATACTCCGTGACGGTGTCAGTTGCCTCATCGGCAACGGCGTGGTGCTCGCGCTCGACGCCCTGGTCAATGAGGCCAACGCTCTGATCGAGAGCGGCGTGCCGGTCTACGAGCGCCTCAAAGTCAGCCCGGGTTGCCCCCTGATTCTGCCGTCGCACGTGGCGCTCGACGCAGCGAGGGAAAAAGCGCGCGGTTCGAGTGCAATCGGTACGACCGGCCGCGGTATCGGTCCCGCCTATGAAGACAAGGTCTCGAGGCGTGCCCTGAGAGTGTCGGACCTGTTCGTGCGCGAGAACTTTGCGGCCAAGCTCGGCGAGATCCTCGACTATCACAACTTTTTGCTAAAGCACTATTTCCGCGCGAGCACGGTCGATTTCGCTGAGACGCTGGACGCGGCGCTGGGCTATGCCGAGATCGTCGCACCGATAACAGCGGACGTGACGCAAATACTCGTGGACCTCGCCGCATCGGACAAGAACATCCTGTTCGAAGGCGCACAAGGCAGTTTCCTCGACATCGATCATGGCACCTATCCGTTCGTCACTTCGTCCAACACCGTGGCCGCTGCCGCAAGTATCGGTACCGGCATTGGCCCGCGCAATCTCGATTACATTCTCGGCATCGTCAAGGCGTACACGACGCGTGTCGGCGCCGGGCCGTTTCCGACCGAGTTGTTCGACGACCAGGGCGCCCACCTCGCGAAAGTCGGTGCGGAGTTCGGTGCGACAACCGGCCGTCCCCGCCGCTGCGGCTGGTTCGATGCGGTCGCGCTGCGACGCTCGATTGTCAACAGCAGCGTTTCGGGCCTGTGTGTGACCAAGCTCGATGTTCTCGACGAGTTGGAGACCATACAGATCTGCGTTGGCTACACGATCGACGGTGAGCCTATTACGGGATTGCCGGTCGTCGTCGATCGTTTCGCTGAATGCAAACCGATCTACGAAGAGTGGGCAGGCTGGCAGGAATCCACGGTCGGCGTTACCGAGTTCGACAAGCTGCCGGAGAAAGCACGCGCTTATCTCGCGCGTATTGAGGAACTCGCGGGTGTCCCGGTCGATATCATTTCAACCGGGCCCGATCGCGAACAGACGATCATCAGGACACATCCGTTCGAGTAGTCGCCGCCCGCGCCAGGCAAACACCAAGCAGTGCGGCAAGCAGCCACAGGGTCAGCGCGCCACCGCCGCTCCCGCCGCCACCGGAGGCTGTCGTTGCGGCGGACACCGTGACCGACACGATCGACGTGTCGCTCTGGCCGCCGGGATCGCTGACGGTAAGCTGGAAACGCAGCAAGGTATCGGAGGTGACACTGGGCGCGTTGAAGGACGTAGTGGCCGCGTTCGCGTTGCTCAGCGTAACGGATGGCCCCAGCGTTTGCGTCCACGCATAGCTCAGCGCGTCGCCGTCCGGGTCATTGGATCCGTTGCCGTTCAGCGTTACCAGGGCGCCGGAGCTGACCGACTGGCTAGCGCCGGCAACCGCATTGGGTGCGCTGTTGGAGCCGGCGCCATCGAGAATGTCGATGCGGAGCTGACTGCGTGCGCCGATGCCGCCGCCGCTCGCGTTGCTGAGACTGATCTCGAAGAATTCGTCGGGCTCGCCGCTGCCATCGTCGCTGATCGTGTATTCGATCCATTTGGGGAGGGCATCTCCGTCCGCCCAGGCGAGTGTGCCGGTAGCGGGTCCCGAATAGTCCGAGCCATTCGAAGCATCGCCGGCAGCCACGGCGTAATCGACCGATAGCGCGCCGACGGCACTGCCGGTGCGCTGCACCACTGCGATGGCCGCGCCGAAGCCTCTTTCGGAGATCGCTAGGTTCGCGGCGGAGAACTCGACCACGCTGGTGTCCAGTGGGTCGCCGATGTAAACGCTGGCGATACTCGGCGATGACAGCGTCGCGCCACCGGTCGGTGACGTGAGTTTGACCAACACGCGTTCGAGCCCCTCCGGTGCACCGTCGTTTACAAGTCCGAGGTTGATCGTACGATCGCCGGCGTCACCCGGACCCCAGTTCAGCGTGCCGCTCGTGACGGTCACGTCGTCCGTGGAACCGGTCGCGCCGATAAGCTCCCAGTTGACGCTCGCGGCGCCGGTCGATCCGCCATTGCGCTGCACAGTCAGAGTGGCCGCCTGCGTTTCGTCGGCACCGAAGGAGCCGGCCGCAAATGTGAGCGACCCCTGTGGTACGTCGAGAGTCCGGTCCTCGACCACGTAGAAGCCGCTGTCGATGTCGCTGATTACGATGTTGCCGCTGGGCAGGAAGGGGTAGGTGCCCCACGCCCCCGGGAAACCGAGGTTGTCCGACGCGGGGTAGGTGTCAAATCGTCCAACGCTCGACGGGCTCGCCGGCGACGTGATGTCGAGTACCGTCAGTCCGCGCGTGTAATTGGACATGTAGTAGCGATTGCCACGCACGAAACCGTTGTGGTCGATGGCCGTGGTGGGTCCGCTCCATGAGCCGGCCAGCGTCGGCGCGGTCAGGTCGGAAATCGAAAACGCCCGTAGCGTCGTCTGCAGGCCGCGATCGCGTTCGTCGGTTTCGTCCTGCACGAACATGTACTGCTTGTCCTCCGACCACCAGCCGGAGTGCACGTAGTCGGCATTGGCATAGGGCGTCCGGCTGAGGCGAACCGGGTCCCCCGGATTGGTGATGTCCCAGATGTCGACGGTCGACTCGTTGAAATCGAACAATATCTGGCAATAAGCGGAGCTTGCCGCGTTTACGCATTGCGAATTCTTGCGGGCGTCGGTAACGATCATCGAGGCAGCGTCGTGCATGTAGAGACGATCGTTGACAGGCTGTCCTGCCGGCGTGGCGGGCGAGCCGATGAACGATGGTGCAGCCGGATTGATCAATGAGTAGCTGCGAAACCGCCCGTCGCTTCGGTCGGGCCCGGCGATGATGAGCGTCGGCGTGTCACCTGTAAGCGAAACGCCGGTCCCGAAATCGATGTTCGCCAGGTAGACATTGTGCGCCGAGCCGAAATCGCTGGGGTAGCTGACTCGTGCGACCTCGTGCGGCAGACGGCTCAGGTCGACGATGAACAGGCCGTCCGAGGCATCGTCTGCTGTTATATAGGCGTAAGCATTCCAACGACCGTCCGCAGCATTCCAATACTGGTAAACCTTGATGTCACGCCAGACCGTTGACTGGCCGTCGATGAAACCGACCTCGCGCGGGTTTTCAGGGTCTGTAATATCGAAAACGGCTGTGCCGATGCTATATCCGACAATGGCGTATTCGCGGTTCGTATTGAGGTCCAGGAAGCCCCAGATGTCGGCGCCTCTTGCTCCCGGCGTACGATCGGCAACGTGCGCGAGCAGGTCGATGTTGTTGCACGGGAACGCGCCTGCCAATCCCGCGACGCAGGCGGTGGCGGCCGCGTTCGACTGCAGGCTCTGCTGCGTGCTCACGAGACGCTCAGCCTTGCGCGCGAACTCGCGAGTCATTCCCTTGGTGTCCACGATTACGCTGAAGCCACGCCGCGACAATTCGCTGGCGTATTCCTGAGGCACGCCCGTCAGCGTGACCTTGGCGCCGGAACGGGTCGCGAATCGATCCACGACACTGTAGCCGCCGCGCACGTCAATGGCGCCGCTCGTGAGATAGACGACGTCCTCGACATCGGCCAGTTGATAGGATCCGCCGGCAACCCGGATTTGACCGTTCTTGCCAACACGCTGCAATGCGTAGCCAATGGTCCGGCACGGCGAGGCGGCATCCTGGCAGTCGCCAAGGTCGCTACCCGACGCGGCGACGTAAAGTGGGGCTTCGTCGCCATCAGCGATTGCAATGCCGGTGTATCCGACAGACAACGTGGCAAGCAACGCGGACAGGAGTATTCGAGACATAATGGGGACCGCAGGCGCAGAGAAGTCCCTATAATAGCCGCTCGTCACGATTTCCACCCCCCAATATCTTCAATTTGTGAAACCGTTCTCTTTGACATTCAAAGCAGGCGCTGGTGCCCTCCAATCCGTGCGGACGCACGGGTTCGATATTTCCACCGTCGGCACGATCGCCGGCGCCTCCGGAGGCGCCAAATGGCTGGTCCTGAGCCAGTTGGATCGCGCGATACTGTCGAACCTGGTTCCGCAGTTTACGTCGCCCGTGCACCTGATCGGCTCGTCGATCGGTTCGTGGCGCTTCGCCTGCTACGGGCAGAACGACCCCGTGGCGGCGATCGAGCGCTTGGAGGCCGCGTACCTGGGCCAGAAATACAGCGAAAAACCCGATATCCACGAGATCACCGCCAAGAGCCGCGAGATCCTGGGCGTCGTGCTGGGCGAGCACGGGGTCGATGAAATCCTCTCGAACCCGCTGTTCCGCACGCATGTCATGGCCGTTCGCAGCCGCCACGTCATGGCGACCGAAAACCGCTTCCTGCTGGCGGCCGGCCTGATCAGTGCGGCACTGCTGAACGCCATCAGTCGTAAAACACTGGGCGCATTTTTCGAACGCGCGCTGTTTTATGACAAACGCGATGTGCCGCCGTTTTTCGAGCTTGACGGATTTCCGCTGCAACGGATCGAACTCACGGCCGACAATCTGCGCGACGCAGTTGTCGCCACCGGGTCGATTCCGCTGGTGTTGTCCGGTGTGCGCGATATTCATGGCGCGGCGCCCGGAGTTTATCGCGACGGCGGTGTCATCGATTATCACCTGGACCTGCCGCACAGCTCGCACGAGAGGCTCACCCTGTTTCCGCACTTCTACGATCGCATCGTGCCGGGCTGGTTCGACAAGAAACTGAAGTGGCGCAGGCCGAGCGCCGGTAATGTAGATCGAACGATTCTCGTCAGCCCTTCGGCAGAATTCGTGTCGAAACTGCCGAACGGCAAGATCCCGGATCGCAGCGACTTCGTGAACTATTCGCCGCAAGAACGCGAACGCGCCTGGCGGAATTGTGTCGCCGCCTGTACCGAACTTGCCGACGAGTTTAACGACGTCATCCAGCGCGACCAGCTGGGGGCGCGCCTGCAACCGCTGTGGTAGTCTCACTGCCAAACAACAACGGGGGATAGACGGTGGAGCAGTCACCATCGATACCGGCCCGGCCGTATCCGGAGCTCACCTGGGTCGCACTGGTTACCGGCTGGTTTATCGGCGTCATCATCGCAGTCGCAATCGGTTACGCGGCACTGATCCTCGGCTTCTCGATCGAGGGCTCGGAGCTCGCCGCGATCCTTGGTTTCGGCGTGCTGCGAGGCATCCTGAGACGCAAGAGCATCATCGAAAACAACATCGTGCAGACGATCGCGTCCGGCGTGAACGGCGCGTCCTCGGGCATGATGTTCTCGGTGCCCGCGATTTTCCTGCTGGCTGTATCGCCGGTGCGTTTCTCGGTATCGCGTTCATCATTCCGTTGCGCAAGCACATGATCGACTACGAGCGCCTGACCTATCCGGGCGGCGTCGCCGTTGCGACGATTCTGAAGTCGCCGGGTGCGGGTGTGCGCAAGGCGATCATCCTGCTGGCTGCCGCGCTGGTCAGTGCCGGCGTGCACTTCGGGACGATCGAAACGGGTGTATCGAACTGGAACCTGGGTGCTCTGATCGGCTTGCCCGAGTATATGAACGGGACCTGGTACCTGTCCCTGATGACCATCGGTGTGGGCTTCATCGCCGGGCGGGGTGGTATCGCGTTCATCATCGGCGGCTTTGTTGCTTACTGGTTCCTGTCGCCGATGTTGTCGGCAATGGGGGCGTTTCCGCTCGATGCGGCCGGGGACACGATTAATCAACCCGGCCCGCTGCGGCTGCTCCTGTACCGGCCGCTTGGCATCGGCATGCTCATCGGAGGCGCCATCATGGGCGTCATCCTGGCGTCGCCGCTGATCGTGAGTGCAATCAAGTCGATGCAAAAAGCTGCAAGTGTCTCGTCGGAGGCTTCCAACGACGAAATGCCGATAAGATTGCTGTACTTCGCGATTGTCGGCGCCGTGATCTTGCTGTGCATCATGGCTGTGACGTCGGTGGAATCGGTCGGTCTCGGCCGCGGTATCGGCATGGCGTTGCTTGGCACGCTGTGGATCTGGATGGCCGGCATCATATTGTCCGAGGCCATCGGCCGCACGAATTGGTCTCCGCTCTCGGGCATGACGCTCGTCGGTATCACATTGTTGATCGTAATGACGCAGGCTTTCGGCATGGGGCGTGACGATTCGATCATCGCTGCGCTCATGGTTGGCGCAGCGACCTGCGTCGCGATGTCGCAGGCGACCGACCTGATGCTGGACCTCAAGACGGGTTACCTCGTGGGCGCGACGCCGCGTATGCAGCAGATCGGTCAGTTCGCCGGAGCGTGGCTGGGCCCGATCGTGGTCATCGGCGTTATCTTCATACTCAACGAATCGCACGGCCTGGGCAGCGACAAACTTCCGGCGCCGCAAGCCCAGGCCCTCGCCAGCACGATCGACGGCATCATGGGCGGCGACGTGCCGACGCAGAAATACGCGGCGGGCGCAGTGCTCGGCGGCATATTGTCGGCCGTCATGGGCGGGCTGGGTATTACGGTCGGCCTCGGGTTCTACCTGCCGTTCAATATCGTTCTGACCTATTCGCTGGGCACACTCGGTCGTGAACTGACCGATCGATTCAAAGGCAAGACCTGGAGCGAGGAGATCGGGATACCGGTTGCCGCGGGTCTTATCGTCGGTGAGGCGCTCGTCGGTGTGGGCGACGCGTTGCGCATCGTGTTGACGTCGTAGGGGATATGCGATGAAAAAACTTGGTTATCTATTGCTTGCATGCGGTTTTCTGGCTGGCGCTTACGCGACGTCGCTCGATGTGCAAAACGTCAACTGGCAACTGTTCGTCGTCGCTGCACTTGCAGCCATTACAGGGCTCGTGATCTTCAAGCGCCAGGCATCGGCGCTCGCCCGTTCGGATACGGTGCTTGAAGTGAATCGCGGCGAGTTGCGCGAATCAATCCAAAATGTCGTTCGGGACCTCGGTGAAATCTCGAGCGGTACGGAGACACAAGGCGCAGAGCTGCGGGAGGCGATCGACCTCAAATTGCGAAACGATCTCAGGCGTTTCGCCGATGCTCGCGAAAGCATGGTGCATTTGTTCGGTTTGCAGACCTACGCCGACATCATGAGCAGCTTCGCTGCCGGTGAGCGCTACATCAACCGGGTGTGGTCAGCGTCAGCGGATGGCTACGACGAGGAAGCGGCAACCTACCTGGAAAAGGCCGCTACGCAATTTGTCGAAGCGCAGAGGCAGCTAAGCGAAGCGGCGCAGGGATAGACCCGGTCAGCTGCTCGCCGCGGCGGGCGAACGCAGGCACTTGGCCGTCAGTTCCTTCTGCAGCGCTTCGACGTCCTCGTTCATCAGGTGATCCGAATTGTCGCGCCAGCCTTTGAGCATCGCGACATTACGTTCATTGACCAGCAGGTGACGGTCGCTGGATTGCTCGTCGATCTCCCAGCCAGGTGCGGCTATGACCGATCGTACGCGCACGTTGTGCCCGAGCAGTGCCTGGAATTCCTTTTGCAGGCGCGTGGTGCGGGCGCAGATGTCGACGATGGACTCGCCGTCGCTGGCGTTCGAGAATAGCAGTTCATTGCCTTCCACACGCACGCTACCGCTGCGTCCGGCGCGTTTGGCGACGACGTTGATCGCATAGATGCCGGTCTGTCCGATGACCACGTGGTCGACCACTCCCGCGCTCGTCTCGACATCGTGAAACACGCGCGTCACTCCGCTCGATATCTGTTGCAGCTGATGGCCGATCGCAACATTCGCGTCACGCAGGAATTTGACCTGGCGCCTCGCGATGATTGTGTTACTCAGTTGGTAAACCGCAAACGCGGCAGTGAGAAACAGGAAGGCGAGTTGAAGGTACAGTTGCCAGTCGGGGTATCCGGCGAACAGTTCCTGGGCCTGAAGCACGTACGCGGCGGAAAAAAGCACGCCGAAGACCAGGGCGCCACCGAGGTAGATCGACTGCGATGCAGAAAGCCGGTCCAGTTCGTCACGAAAGCGCTGCGCGGCTTCGTGCATGATGCTCTCTGCGAAATTCGGACCGGATCCGACACTGCGTGACAGCGCACTCCAGAACTTGGCAATCAGGAGAAATACGATCGTGCTCGTGAGCGCGACAGTCGCCGCACCGCTAATTGCCTCGATATCCATCCGGCAGCTCTCTTTGAATGCCTTGTCGTTCGATTAGCGTAGCTGCCGGGGACGGCCGGCACTGTGACACAGGTCACACTGAGGTCGCTTCCAGTGCTCGTTGCTTCCCAATTTTCAGCTTCCATTCAGCGGCGACGATGTATCTGTGAATGTCATCACGGCAACCGCCGCGGCGTGAGAGTAGCGTCGGGAAGAACTTTTATACAGAATACACTGATGGAGCATGTCATGAAACGCAGTTGGAACCTGATCTGGATGGTGCTCGTCGTTGCCGGCCTCGGCGGGTGCGCGACAATGAGCGGCGATGAGTGCATGACTACCGATTGGTCCGCTATCGGCTATGAGGACGGCGCCCGCGGCTTCACTACCGAGCGTTTCGGGCAGCATCGCAAGGCTTGCGCCAAGCACGGCGTTACACCGGATTTCGGGGCGTACCAGTCCGGCAGGGAACAGGGCCTGGTGGAGTACTGCCAGCCGGGCCGCGGTTTCGACATTGGCTCCAGCGGGGGCAGGTACAACGGCGTTTGTAGCGTCAATCTCGAGGCCGACTTCCTGGACGCCTACAATGCCGGGTACCACCTCTATACGCTGAGGTCGAACGTGAACCGGGCGAATTCCAGGATTCACTCGAAAGAACACGAGCTCGAGCGCATCGAGGATAAGATCCGGCAAAGCGAACTGTCGCTCATCGCCGAAGAAACGACGATGGAGCAGCGCATTGTGCTGCTTGCGGACCTCAAGGACCTGTCGGAAAGAACCGGGCAACTCGAAGCCCAGATCAGGGAACTCTACGAGGAACGCGCTCGCTACCAGGTGGAACTCGACCACTACCAGGTTTCGGTAGCCGATTACGGTTACTAGGTTCAGCCTGACCCGCGGTCAATCGCGTTTACCGTAGGAGCGGCTTTCCTGGGAGCGGCCTACGTGCCCTTGGGGTATTCCAGCCGCGATGACATTATGATTACGTGTCGGTGTGATCGGCGCTATTGCGCCGATCCATTTGCTGCCGGCGTTCTACCTGGTACTTGCCGGTTCCCGGAGGGACGGCGCCAGGATTGAACGGGCTGCGGCGATCCTTCCCTGTCCTGCGATCGGCGTGATGCGAGAACTGGCAGCGGCACTCGAGCGAATCGCAATCGGGTAACGGCAGGCGTGGCGCCGCGCTGGACAGGAATCGACGCCCAGTCATTTCCTTCGCCGCATCGCAGGCATTACTCGAGTACTTGATCGACACCGCGTGATAGACGGTCGTCTCGTCGAGCGGTCTCGGCCTGGGCGGTCGGTTGGTTTCGGCTTTGTTGCGACGAATGCGCACAACCAGCCACACGATGGACAGCAGCAGTGCAACTACCAGGAGTTTTTCCTGCAATAGAGCCTCCCGTCCGCATCGGTGAGGGGCGCTTATTCATAGCGCCGGGCAACCTTTATAGCATGTATAGGCCGTAGAATTAGCCGTGGATTACCGCAGGCAGGTCAGCCCTGCGTCGCGGTTGGCGCGACGCCGAAAAGGGCGGCGTGAAAATACAGCATCGCGAAAAACGCAACTACGCCGATAAGCACCGTGACAAAATCGACACGCAGAGACGCGGGCGCTGGTTTCTTCCATTCGCCTTCGCGCCGGTTGATCGCGAGCACCTCTATTACAGCCCATGCCGTCAAGCCGCCAAACAAGGTAAGCGATCGGCTGTCGCCATTGGTCAGCAGGTGCGCGACTCCCCACAGTATCGTGCCGGCCATCTGCGGGTGGCGTATGAAGCGCTTGATATTTCCGGGCGCCTGCGAGGCGACGAAGAGTACGAATCCCGCCAGCACCAGCAGTGAAAGGGCCAGCGACGGCGCAAGAGGCGGGGCGTACACAGGCCGCGGAATCGCGGACTTCCAGCCGAACACAATCAGTATCAGTGCGGCGATGACGAGCACGGATAACAGGCCGCGATACGGTTGCTTGCCGAGCTTTTCCGACAAGCGGTCGCGCTGGCGGGGCAGCACGGCCGGAAATAAATGCGCGGCGGCGAAAAGCAGGATCCCCGATACAAGCAAGGCCATGATCCAGTGTCTCCGGAAATGCTATCGATGGCAGCGAGTATACCGATTCATGGTAAGTTACCGGGGCGAAAATGAAGGAGAAGCACATGGCGACCGAAGGAAGACTGATGGATATGCTTACCGGGTATGCGGCATCGCATCAGCATCCGGTCAACGTATTCGTTCACATGATCGGCATACCAACCATTTTGCTCGGCGTCATGATTCCCCTGACCTGGGTGACGTTCGCCATCAACGAAGTCTATTTCAGTCTTGCGCATGTGCTGGTGCTCGCGTTCTTCGTTTTCTACCTCACGCTCGATGTCTTGTTCGCCGTCGTATTCCTGGTTGCGGGATACTTTCTCGAGATGCTTGCCAGCAAACTCGGAGCCTATCCCGGAAGCACCGGGTGGATTATTGCTGCGGCGGCGTTTTTTGGGGGATACGCGGCGCAGTTCATCGGGCATGCTGTTGAGAAATCCATGCCCGTACTGGTCAAACACCCCGTCCAGGCAAACCTCGCCGCGCCGTTTTTCACGGTTGTCGAACTGTTCAAGATCCTCGGACTCCGGGACGGCTTGTTCAAGGAGGTACAGGAACAGATCCAGGAGAGGCGCAAGGAACGCGCCGCATAGACTGCGCAACAAAAAGTGTCCAAAAAGGTGTCAGGTTTATTTTTCAAAAAGGTGTCAGGTTTATTTTTCGAATCTCCCCGTAGCGCCCTGGGCGACCTCCCTTTGAAAAATAAACCTGACACCTTTTTGCAATAGGTGCCGACGTGGAACCGGGCGTCAAAGCAATAACGACCGTCGGACTGGCGCTGGCGTTCCTGCCCGCCGCCATTGTCATTGGCATCATGTATCGTTGGACGGCGGGCGCCCGCACCGCAATTTACGCAACCGTACGCATGCTGCTGCAGCTGCTGCTCATTGGTTACGTGCTGGTCTACATATTCACCGCGGACGAGCCGGGAATCATCATCGTGGTGCTGCTGGTCATGTTGCTCGTTGCGAGCTGGATCGCGATCCGCCCGGTCGACAACAAAGGGCCACGCGTGTACGTCAACGCGCTAGTGGCTATTTCGGTTGCCAGTTTGCTCACGCTCGCGCTGGTCAGCCAGGTCGTCATCAGTGTCCAGCCCTGGTTCAGCCCGCGCTACGTCGTCCCGCTTGCCGGGATGATCTTTGCCGGTGCGATGAACACGGTCAGTCTCGCCGCCGAGCGCTTCCAGGCCGAGACGGGCGGGGGCGCCGCGTATCGGGACGCGCGTCGCGTCGCGTTGCAGGCATCGCTGATCCCGATGATCAACTCACTGCTGGCTGTCGGCCTGGTGTCGCTACCGGGCATGATGACCGGCCAGATCCTCTCGGGCATCTCCCCGCTTGTCGCAGCCAAGTACCAGATCGTCGTCATGTCCATGCTGTTCGGGGTATCGGGTATTTCCGCTGCCCTCTACCTCGTACTGGAGCCGCTTAAGCCGGGTGACACCTGAGCCATAGGCGGTCCGGCACATAAATCGCCCGAATAGTCTATGATTCAGGCACATACCGATGTTTGCGCGGTGGCAGAAGAACAAAAATGGCTCTTCCAAAGCGAAACGGTTTCCGACTTCAGGAGTTCGAAGTCATCCCATCGGAAAACACCATTTCCGGTCCGGACGGCAAGAGAGTCGTGCGACCCGGTGCAATGGCGTTGCTGGTGCTCCTGGCCGATCGTGGGAACGACTACGTCAGTCACCATGAAATGACGCAGGCCGTGTCCCACGGCTCAGGAGACAATCATGAATCGATTGCAGGCTGCGTCAGGGAACTCCGTCGTTGCCTGAATGATTCGGAGAGCGCGTCGCGTTTCATCGAGGTCGATGAATCGCAGGGCCACCGGCTGCTGGTACCGGCCACGCCGCTGCACGATTATGTCTTCGAAACCGATTCCGGCCCGATTCGTGTGCAGGCTCTCGAGGGCAGCAACAGCGGTGAGTTCGTGTTGCAGACGACCACCGGGCCGGTGGTGTTGCAGCCCGTACCTGAAGGCAAGAGTCTGCGCTCGATGAACTGGCTCGCGGAGCTGAAACGCCGGCGCGTGTTTCGCGCGATAGGCGCCTACGCAGTCGTAGCCTGGCTGATATTGCAAATAGTCGACGTCTTGTCCGGAGCGCTACCGGTACCCGACGTGACCCTTACTGCGACAGCAGTGCTTCTCGCCTGCGGATTTCCCCTGGTAACTTTTCTTGCATGGGTATTCCAGCTAACGCCGGCAGGCGTTGTCGGCGGAGACGACGGCCGTCCCGCCGGTGTGCCCATCGACCGCACACGCCTTATTCACTATTTCGACCTCCTGATTATCGCTGTATTGCTGGTTGTCGTGCTGTTTCTGTCTTTCGGCCGCGTATTTCCCGAATTACGCCCTGACGAAGAGGTCAGGGTCGCCGTCTTGCCCTTCGAGAACCTGAGTAACAATACGGACGACGTTTATCTGAGTGAGGGCATTGCGGACGACATTCGCTCCCGCCTGTACGAAGTGCCGCAATTCCTCGTCGCCGCCCGAACATCTTCCCGATCCCTGTCCGGTCGTGGCTTCGACATCCCCTCGATTGGCGAGCGGCTTGGGGTCGAGCACGTACTGGAGGGCACGTTGCGCCGTATCGGCGATCGCATCCGGCTCAATGTCCAGTTGGTGGATGTCGAAACCGGCTTCAACCGCTGGACCAAGACGTACGACACGAGCACTGACAACGTGCTGGGTCTGCAGAACAAGATCTCCCTGGTGGTGGCCAGCGAATTGAAAGTTTTGCTGACGAAGGAATTGCGCGAGGTCCTTGCTGAGAAAGCGACAGACGATCCTGTTGCCTACGACCTGTATCTGCAGGCACGCAATTATTATGACCGGCCGCGCAACTCGGAGAACCTGGAACAGGCGGCACTGTTATTTCGGGAGGCGATCGCGCAGGACCCGGCGTTTGCACTCGGCTACTCGGGACTGTGCCAGACGTACGTCGCTATGTACCAAAAGAGCGGCAATACGGCGCTGGTCGAGCAGGCGCAGAGCAATTGCAATGCGGCGCTGGCGCTGGACGTCGGTCTGAGTGAAGTTCATACGGCGCTCGGGGAGTCTTACCTGTTGGTCGGAAAGCTCGGTGAGGCCGAGCGGTCGTTCGAGGATGCAATCGAAATCGATCCTCGGGCCGTGGACGCATTTGCCGGGCTGGGCGACGTCTATACGGAACAGGGCATGTTCGGTGTGGCCGAGTCCAACTACAAAGAGGCCATACACCAGTTGCCCGCGAATTGGCTCGGCTACAACAAGTACGCGCGGTTCCTCTTGAAACAGGGCCGCTACGACGAGTCAATCGCCAACTACCAGCGTGCCATCGCACTGGCGCCGGACAATGCGCACGGCTACAACAACCTGGGTGTCATTTACTATTACCAGGGTGACTTCGGAAAAGCGGCGGAAAGTTATCGCCGTTCGCTCGAACTCGCGCCCGGCAGGGCCGCGTACTCCAATACGGGCACCATGTACTACTTTGCGGGCGACTACGCGCAAGCCGCCGAGCTGTTCCGAAAGGCGGCCGAAGAGGCGGCGACCGATTATCGCCTGTGGGGCAACCTGGCGGATGCGCAGCGTTTTGACGATGCGAGGTCGGACAAGGGAAGGGCGTCGTACCGAAAGGCGATCGAACTCGCGAACCTGCAACTCGAAGTCAATGCGAACGACGCGGATACACTGACGAATATCGCCTGGTACCACGCAAACCTGGGCGATCTCGATGCTGCTAGGGCATCGCTGGCTTCGGCGCAGTCACTGGCATCGTCCGAAGCCGAGCCGCAGTACATGGCGGCGCTCGTCTACACCTTGCTCGGCGAACCGGCCGGCGCCGAGCAGGCGATCACCCTGGCCGAGTCCCTGGGATTTCCCCGGGCGATAATCGAGGCGACACCCGAACTCGCGAATACGCGGCTCAATAACGAATAAGCAGAAAGGGAGACTGGAAATGGCGATCAACAAGGCAACACTGACGACCCTCAAGTGCGGCGACACGTATTACATCGAAGTTGACAATCCCGTACTAAAAGTCAAGAAAGGGCTGCATAACCTGAATTTTCAAAACAAGTTGAAGTTCGAGAATAACCACGTCGACGCGGAAGTGACGTTTTTTGAGCTGGCCGACAAAGACGGCGTGCTGATCAAAAATTTCTGCGGCAAGGGCAAAGACAATCTGCCATTGCCCGCAAACACGACGACTGAGTGCGTGCCGACCTACAAGGGGCAATTCGAATACATGGTAACAGCCGACGACCACCAGGACCTCGACCCTGTCATTATCATCGAGGACCAGCACCAGACGTTTGGACCGGCATACGTACCGGATGATGTTCAGCCGTTCGATCCGATTCCGATCGGACTGGCGTTGTTGATTGGCCTGTTCCTGGGTTTCCTGCTGGCGCGCAAGAAAAACTAACAAAAACCGGGGTCGAACCGAAGTTTTTCTAAGAACCTCGGTTCGACACCGGTTTTTCTGTCTCGTCCCACAAACACAAAGTGTCCCAGCGGGGGGGGGTCAGTGTTTGGTGCCGAGAAGAGGATTTGAACCCAGATCGGTAATGTGCCGAGAAGAGGACTTGTACTTCCACAGGGCTATGCCCCTCTAGCACCGGAAGCTCCGTATCCCGTGGTGAAGCCAGCCCATTTTAACTATGCTTATTGATACGCACGGCAAGGAGTGGAAGGGGTCTTGAAATATAACGATCTGAAGTTTCTCGAAAATACGATTGGGATGCCGATTGCGCACAAGCAGGCTTTCATTACAGTTGCCCGGGACCAACGGTGCGTGATTATCATTCGAGCCACCGGCCCGACCTGTCATGGTCTGCTGGAGGAAGGCTACGATACTAAAGGGTATCGCATTCATGGGAAGTCATGTAATTGGGGGCCGATGGCAGGCTTTGTCTTGCGAGACCCGCGATTGAATAAGTACGGCAACATCAAAGCAGGCTTCAATAGAAGGAAACACACAGAGGCCGTCGATCTCGACTATGAAGGACAGGGCTGGAAGGCTTCCTGCACCCCGCTGAAGATCTCACAAAAACGGGTGGACTGGCTGACGGCGAGAGGGTTAATCAGGGTTCAACGGAAAGGCAACGACCGTCTGGACGGGCAAGCCGTGCACCCTTCGGGCATTTCGTTCCATTACAGCCTCATCAGGGATGCTCACGGACTTTACGGCGTCTATTTCGACAACACACGGCATGGCCAGAAGTGGATACAGGAAAAAGGCGGGGCGGTGGTTAATTACCATCGCAAGTACGGTCGTTCGTACGAGCCAATGCTGGCGATGACCAATCCGCCCGGTCACCGCCTGTCCGAGAGCGAGAATTACAAAAACGCGGTCACAGGTGACTATGATCTGTTCGCCATCTGGCCTTTCTCAGGGGACTACAATCCGAATCCCTATGGCGATGACCATCGCCCGTTGGGAACGGTAAAAGGATCGGTCGGCGACGCCGAGCGGCAAAACGTGGACTATCTTGAACGGAACTTCACGGTGAGCGGACAAGGAACCAAGCTCGGAAATATCACGCCACGTATTTACATGGTCTCCCAGTTGATCAACTCAATCGTTGGAAGACACGTACTGTGGCACAGCGACGAGTCGGCCAGACCGTTCCTCGATGACGTGGATCTACCCGTCATGGCTGTAACGCCACGGGGAAATTTCGTGGGCATTGAGACCATCATCGACTTCAAAGCCTTCATCAGCTTCTGTGATCACGAAGGTTTTCATGTCAGTCTCTCGAATGCGTGGGCGCAGGACCCGACGGTCAACTACCAGAACCGCCTTGGTGCGTCGTACAGTAAGTATGTGCCACCCAATAACGCGCGAATCATCGTGCCTGACTGGTATAACCGCTGATTTACTTGGAGCAGACCCTGGCGTGCCGGCGACTCCGCGATCACGTAGTAACGGAAACGATGTTTTGTTAGGGCTGCGGCCGGCGGCCTAAGCGGTTCATATTTTTACGGCAGTTCGAGGCCTGATGGATCAGCGAACAACATCCAACGTTCGGCCGGCAATCCCGAGAATACTCCTGCGAAGCGGCTGTCTTGCCGGGTGGCGTTAGTGATGTTGCGTATGTAGATGCGTTCGATCTGCCCAGGACGTTCTTGGAAGTTTCGGGTGTAGACCTCGGGGTCTTGATCGCAGCTATCGCCGATGAGCACGAAACGGCGCCCGGCGTATCTGGCAAGGAGTGGTTTGCGCTAGAGAGGACTGTGAACACATGAATCTCAACGTCATAGTCCGCAGCGAGCCCCTCCGCAGAAACGTAGGATCTGAGAAAAGGTGTCGAGAAAAAGAAAAGGTGTCAGGTTTATTTTTGGATGTGGGGTTGCCCGTGGTAGTGCGCAGAGACCGAAAAAATAAACCTGACACCTTTTCTAACCTTCTCGCCGAAAAAATAAACCTGACACCTTTTCTCTACAAGAAAAGCTAAGAGAAACCGGGCTCGAGAAAAGTGAACCGAGCCCGGCAGCACGTCGCGCTGGCAGCGTCTGAGAAAGTCCGTACTTTGAGGATTAGCCCGGCAATGTACCGAACTTATCAGGGAAATATCATAATTGGTCTCTTTCACGGTCCAGTCGCAAATGGACGTGTAACGAGCATTATGCCGTGGTTAATTCGACGCCAGGATCACAGCGGGTACCCGATGATGAATAAATTAAAGGTCCCTCAACTTGCGCCGATACATGAGTTGATATGAAGCGTGTATTGGTAATTGACGACAGTGCTGCAATTCTCCGTGTTCTGAAATTCGGCATAGAGCGCGCCGGCTATGCCGTAACAACCGCCTGTGACGGATCCAACGCACTTGAGAAGCTTTGCGAACGGCAACCCGATTTCATGGTTACTGACGTCGAAATGCCGCGCATGACGGGCGAGGAATTGTGCCTGGAAATCGAAAAGAAGTTTCCCGACAGAACGTTCCCAATCGTCGTACTGACTTCGAGCACTGACCTCAGCCATCGACGATGGGCGCAGGAGCTTCGAGACACGATCTTTATGGAGAAACCGGTCAGCATCAACAGACTGGTTTCACACATGGATAGCTGTCTCGGCGGTGCCTGATAGCGGGAAGAAGCACCTCTGGGCATATAGTTGATTGGTGCCCAGGGCGAGACTCGAACTCGCACATCCGTAAGGACACGGCGACCTGAACGCCGCGCGTCTACCAATTCCGCCACCTGGGCAGGTCGAGAACAGCGTACAATCGCAGCTCTGACGGGGTGGCGCACTGTACTCAAAGTAAGCGCAACCTGTCAATCGTGATTTTTGCCAGCCACCAGACCGGAATCCATACACTTGCCACGCAAATCGAAGAAAACCAAAACCTCTCCCAAACGCAAGCCTTACAAGCACCCGATCCCGAGCCCAAATAAGCTCATTGACTTTCTAAATGAGGCTGGCAAGCCTCTGAAAGTCAGAGATTTACTGAGTGAATTCGGGCTCAAGGGCCAGCGCATGCACTCGTTGCTGGTGGATCGCCTCAATACCATGGTGCGAGCCGGGCAGATCCTCGAAAACCGGCGTGGTGAGTACTGCCTCACGGCAAAGCTCGATCTCGTAACCGGAACGGTGAGCGGTCACCGGGACGGCTTCGGCTTCGTGGTCCGCGACGACGGCGATCCGGACGACGTATACCTGTCGGCGCGGCAAATGCGCCCGCTCTTCGATGGCGATCGAGTGGCTATCCGGATCATCGGCACGGACCGCCGCGGCCGGGCCGAGGGCGAGCTGGTCGATGTCCTGGCGCGCGGCACGCGCGAGATCGCCGGCCAGTTCATTCGCGAACGGGGCATTGGACTCGTCGTGCCGGACAACTCCAGGATCTCGCATCGCATCCTGATTCCGAAAGGTGAAACAGGCAAGGCAAGTGCCGGCGACATGGTCGTCGTCGAAATACTGGACTATCCCTCGCACGTCGAGCAGGCCACCGGCCGCATCGTGACGGTGATCGGCGCACCGGGCGATAAGGGCATAGCCACCGACATCGCGATTCACTCGCACGGCATACCCTATCAGTGGCCGCGTGCCGTTACCGGTGAGATCGAGAAATACGGCAGTAGTGTGCCGACGTCCGCGAAGCGCGGCAGGACCGACCTGCGCGACGTCAACCTCATGACCATTGACGGCGCCGATGCGCGCGACTTCGACGATGCCGTGTTTTGCGAGCGGTCGGGATCCGGATGGCGGCTGCTGGTAGCGATCGCCGATGTCTCCCACTACGTCGCCGTCAACACGGAACTGGATAAAGAGGCGACGCGGCGCGGCACGTCGGTGTACTTTCCCGACAGGGTCGTGCCAATGCTTCCCGAGGTGCTGTCCAACGGGCTGTGCTCACTGAACCCGAAGGTCGATCGGCTTTGCATGGTCTGCGAAATGCTCGTCAGCAAGGACGGCAAGGTCACGCGCTCGACGTTCTTCGAAGGTGTGATGCGCTCGAAAGCTAGACTGACCTACAGCCAGGTCTGGGCATTCCTGGACGGCAGATCGAAGCAGTCGGTGCCCAAAGCGCTGCAGCCGGGTGTCAAGGAGTTGCATGCGCTGTACCGGGCGCTCGCCAAAGCGCGGGAACGGCGCGGCGCCATCGAAATAGACTTGCCGCAGACAAAGTTCAAGCTCAACGACGACGGGGAGATCGACCGGATCGAGGTTGTGCCGCGCAACGACGCCCACCGGCTAATCGAGGAATGCATGATCGCGGCCAACGTTCAGGCGGCGAATTTCCTCAAACGTCACCGGATTCCTGGACTCTACCGCGTACACCCCAGGCCGGACCCGGATCGATTCAGTGACCTGCGCTTGTACCTCGTCTCGCTGGGACTGAAAGTCGCGCATCCCGATCATGTCGAGCCACGTCATTTCACGCAGTTGATTCGGCAGATCGAAGGGCGGCCGGACAGTGCGGCGATTACGATGGCCATGCTGCGATCCCTGACGCATGCCGAGTATTCGCCAAAAAACGTCGGCCACTTCGGCCTGGCCCTCGAGTCGTACGCCCATTTCACGTCGCCGATCCGCCGTTATCCCGACCTGCTCGTGCATCGCGCCATCCGGCACATCGTGCGCGGCGGCAAGCCGGCGCGTTTCGACTACAGCGGCCGCGAGATGGAACGCCTCGGCGCCATTACGTCGGCGCATGAGAAGCGCGCCGAGGAGGCGACCCGCGATGTAGAGGCGTGGCTCAAGTGCCAGTACATGGAGGGCCACCTCGGCGACGAATTCGACGGCGTCATTACCGGCGTCACCAATTTCGGGCTGTTCGTGCAGATCACCGAGCTGTTGACGGATGGCCTGGTCCACGTGACCAGCCTCGCAAACGACTACTACCATTACGATGCGGGCTCGCAACGACTGGTCGGCGAGCGCAGCGGCAATACGTTCAGCCTCGGCGAACCTATGCGCGTGCGCGTGCAAAGGGTTGACATGGAGACTCGAAAAATCGACTTCAGGCCGGTCGAAAGCGAGCACGCGGACCGGCGCAAAGCCCGTTCCGCCCGTACCGGGCGGCGGCGGCGGTGAGCAAACCGCAGTACATCACGGGCTTGCGGTCGGTCGAACAGTTGCTGGCCTCGGGGTCGGCCGAGGTCCGTTGCATCTATGCCGAGTACCAGACCGCCAATCCCCGGGTCGAGTCCATCATCGCGACGGCGCGGCAGGCGGGAATCGACATCCAGGCCGCCAACCGCGCGCGGCTGGCGCAGATCAGCGGTGAGTCGCGCCACCAGGGCGTCGTTGCCGAAATCCGCCGCAGCACCGTGCTCGACGAGGCGGCACTGAGGACGATGGTCGAGGAGCGCCTGCAGGAAGAGGATGGCCGGCCGCTATTACTGCTGGCTCTCGACGGGCTGCAGGACCCACACAACCTTGGGGCCTGCCTGCGCACGGCCGATGCAGCCGGCGTCGATGCCGTCATCGTGCCGCGCCACGGGGCCGCCCGACTTGGAGCCACCGTCAGCAAGGTCGCGGCGGGCGCCGCCGAGCAACTGCCTTTCGTGCCGGTCGGCAATCTCGGCCGCGTGTTGGCCTGGCTTGGCGACTACGGCGTGCGCTGTGTCGGTACCAGCGACCAGGCGCAGCTCAGCCTCTACGACGCCGATCTCACGGGTCCAATCGTCCTGGTGATGGGCCGCGAGCACACGGGGCTCAGCAAGGGCATTGCCGGCCGCTGCAGCACTCTCGTGAACCTGCCCATGCGCGGCGCGGTCTCGAGCCTCAACGTTTCCGTGGCCACCGGTATCTGCCTGTACGAAATCGGCCGCCGGCGGCGCTGACGGGCGAACGGCCAGATCCTTGATATTGCGCACTTTATGCCTTGCGTCGAGGCCGTCGGTTGGGTAGGATGCGCCTCCCCGCTCAATAGGGCGGTTTTTTTACCTCTTGCCACACCGGAATAGCCGGGTGGCTGTAATCCCAAGGGTTGTCTGAAGAATGCGGTCAGCCTCCCGGACGGGATTTCATCCAAAAGGGACGACAATGAGACATTACGAAATAGTGTTTCTGGTCCATCCGGACCAGAGCGAGCAGGTTCCTGCCATGGTTGAGCGTTACCAGGGCATGGTGACCGAATCCGGCGGCACAATTAACCGCAGCGAAGATTGGGGACGGCGCCAACTGGCTCACCCGATCAACAAAATCCACAAAGCACATTACGCCCTGCTGAACGTGGAGTGCGAATTTCCCGTCATCAAGGAAATCAAGAGCGCATTCAAGTTCAACGATGCCGTGTTGCGCCACCTGGTGCTTTCCCGCGACGAAGCGGTGACCGAGGCGTCACCGATGGCCGTCGCCGTGGCCGAAGAAAAGGCCAAGGAAAAGGAAGCACAACAGCGTCGCGAAGCGAAAGCCGCCGCGGAATCTGCGATGCGGACCGAGTCTGCCGAAGAAAAGCAGGCGGACAAGGCAGGTGAAGACGCTGCCACGAAAGCGTCAGAAGACACTCCGGCGAAGGATGAGGCTGCCGAAACTGCCGAGGCAGCACCGGCTGAAGCCGAAGTGCCGGCTGAAGCCGAAGTGCCAGCTGAAGCCGAAGTGCTAGCTGAAGCCGAAGTGCCGGCTGAAGCCGAAGTGCCAGCTGAAGCCGAAGCCCCCGCAACTGACGAAGCGGCCGCGAAGAGCGCCTGAGGAGAATTTTGATGAGTCGTTATTCACGCAGGCGTAAGTATTGCCGTTTCACAGCCGAAGGCATCAAAGAGATCGACTACAAGGATCTCAATCTGCTAAAAGCCTACGTTACCGAGACGGGCAAGATCGTTCCGAGCCGAATTACAGGCACCAAAGCACACTACCAGCGGCAGCTGGCAACGGCAGTGAAGCGCGCTCGTTATCTCGCGCTGTTGCCGTATACCGACCGGCACTAAAAGTCGCAGGGGGTCTCGTGCAGGCGTTTGCCTCGTGGCTGGTTGCCCGTCCGCAAAACGCCGTACTGGGATTGGTCGCCACTTTATTGCTGGCGGCGTTACAACTGGTCAGTATTGCCATCATGGTGCTGCTGGTACTGGCGGAGGGGCCGAGGCGGGCCGGGATCTTAGCCGCAATAGCTGCCGCGGTGCTGTTGACGGTATCGCTGATTTTCGGCGAGTCGATCGCAGCGGTAGTGGCGGTGATCGTGCTTGCCTGGGGGCCGGCGGTGGTATTGGCCATGTTGTTGTTGAATGCACGGTCGCTGACATTGACGCTACAGGTGTCGGTGATCATTGCCGTATTGGCCATGATCGGCTTTTACGTCGTCGTGTCCGACCCGGTTGCTTTTTGGCAGACGCAGCTCACGGCGATGGCGGAGATCGTGCGGCAAAACAACCTGCCGCTGAAGGCAGAATTGCCGCCCGCCGAGGTGATGACGGTATTCGCCGTTTTGGCGTTTTGGTTGCTGTACGTCGCGGGGCTGCTGTTGGGGTACGCGCTTTATAAGCGTTTGCCGCGTGAAACCGGCGAGTTTGGCCGGTTTCGGGATTTGAATTTTGGCAAGGTCATTGCGTTCACTATGGCGCTGATGTCGATGTTGGCATTTGTGACAGGCGCAAGCTGGCTGCAGAATCTCGCGTTCGTCATGTTCGTGTTGTTCTGGCTACAGGGCCTGGCTATCGTGCACTGGTTGCACGGCGAAGGGCGGTTGCCGCTGGCAGCGCTGGTCGCGGTTTATGCGTTGTTGCCGTTGCTGAACATATTGCTCATGACGGCATTGGCGGTATTTGGTTACACGGACGCCTGGTTCGATTTTCGGCGCCGTATGAAAAAAGCTTAAAAGGTTCGAAGAATGAACGTTATCTTGTTGGAAAATGTGGAAAACCTCGGCGGCATTGGCGACATGGTGAAGGTCAAGCCGGGCTACGGCCGCAACTACCTCCTGCCGCAAGGCAAGGCTGCGCTCGCTACTGCCAAGAACATCAAGGCTATCGAAGCACGCCGTTCAGAGCTCGAGAAAGCCGCTGCCGAAGAAGTTGCCAAGGCACAGGAGCGCGCCAAATCGATCGACGGGCTCGAACTCGTCATCCAGGCCAACGCGGGCAGCGAAGGCAAACTGTTCGGTTCCGTCGGGCCAATTGATATTGCCGAAGCCTTCGCAAACGTGCAGGTCGAGGTTGAACGTGCCGAAGTGCGCATGCCGGATGGCCCCATCCACGAACTCGGTGATTTTACGGTCGGCGTTCACCTGCACAGTGAAGTCAACGCCGCGGTCACAGTCAGGGTAGTTGCTGCCGAGTAACGGCCGGCTGTGTTACCTTTAAGTCGGGATTGTTACCGACACTGACCGGCAGGGGAACTCACAATATGGTCCGAGCTCTGGACGATGGCTTTGCAGACGGGGGCGCCGAGCAGCGCCTCAAGGTGCCACCCAACTCCATCGAAGCCGAGCAAGCCCTGATCGGTGGCCTTATGCTCAACGCACAGGCCTGGGACAAGGTCGCCGACGTAGTCATCGCCGAAGACTTTTACCGCAAGGACCATCGGCTGATATTCGCCGCCATTGCCGACCTGGTGGAAGGCGGCAGCCCTTGCGACGTCGTTACGGTCTCCGAGAGCCTGGACAGCCGCGGCGAGCTGGAGCAGGCGGGTGGACTCGAGTACCTGGCAACGCTTGCCAACGAGACCGCAGGAGCGGCAAACGCCCGCGCATACGCAAAAATTCTCCGCGAACGATCCACACTTCGGGCTCTGATCAATGCGGGCAACGAAATCAGCGGCAATGCGTTCGCGACGGACGGGCGCACCGCCTCTCAGGTCCTCGACGATGCCGAGCGCATGGTATTCGAGATCGCCGAGAAGGGGAGTCGCGGCCGCAGGGGTTTCAAGTCACTGAAGCAGATTCTCCCGGAGGCCGTGGATCGAATCGACCTGCTGCATCAGTCAGATGGCAGCATTACCGGAATACCCAGCGGTTACAACGAGTTCGACAAGATGACGGCGGGCCTGCAAGCCGGCGACCTGGTCATCATTGCTGGACGTCCATCGATGGGCAAGACCACGCTCGCCGTCAATATCGCGGAAAACGCGGCGATTGGCTCCAGGGTACCGACGGCTATTTTCTCGATGGAAATGCCCTCGCAACAACTGGCGTTCAGGATGATTTCTTCGCTGGGCCGAGTCGACCAGACGCACCTGCGAACCGGCAATTTCCCAGACGAAGACTGGTCGCGCATCAACACTGCGGTGCAACTGATGTCAGAGGCGCCGATTTACATCGACGATACGCCGAGTTTGTCGCCGACCGAAATCCGTGCGAGGGCGCGCCGCCTGCATCGTGAGCATGGCCTCGGATTGATCGTCATCGATTATCTGCAGCTCATGCAGGTCGAAGGCAGCAAGGAAAACCGGGCCACGGAGATCTCGGAAATATCGAGATCGCTGAAAGCGCTTGCCAAGGAACTCGAGTTGCCGGTCATCGCTTTGTCGCAGCTCAATCGAAGCGTCGAGCAGCGCACCGACAAGCGCCCCGTGATGTCCGATCTGCGTGAATCGGGAGCCATCGAACAGGACGCCGACCTGATCGTCTTCATCTACCGTGAAGAGGTCTACAATCAGGACACGCCACGCAAGGGTATCGCCGATATCGCCATCGCGAAACAGCGCAACGGGCCCATCGGCGACTTTCCGCTAACGTTCGTCGGGCGTTACACCAAGTTTGAAAACTGGGTACCCGATGCCTACGCGGAGGAGGCGTATCCGTGAGTTTCGGAGCACGGGCACTTATTCGGCTCGGCGCGCTGAAACATAATCTCGAGGTCATCCGCAGGGCCGCACCTGATTCCAAAGTCATGGCCGTGATCAAGGCTAATGCCTACGGTCACGGTATGGTCACCGTGGCGCAGCACCTGACGGACGTCGATGCATTCGCGGTTGCGCGGGTGCCGGAGGCGGTGGAACTCAGGGAGAACGGCATCGAGGCGCCGATCGTCCTTCTCGCCGGCGTGATGAACGTCGCCGAAATGCAGGCGGCCATCGAATGGGGATTCGAGCCCGTCGTGCATTGCCACGAGCAGATCGAGCTACTGCAGTCCGTCGGGTCGGGCAAAGTCGGAATATGGTTGAAATTCGACACCGGCATGAACCGGCTCGGATTTTCGCCGGGCGACGCGGCGAAGGTCATTGCCCGACTTGCCTCCGCCTCAGCCGTCGGCGAGGTGCGGCTCATGACGCACCTTTCGAGCGCCGATGAGTTGAAGTCGGCGACAACCGCCGATCAGTTGCAGCGCTTTCGCTTGGTCGCCGAAGGATTCGAGGGCTCGGTCAGCATCGCCAATACACCCGCCACACTCGGCTGGCCCGAGATTGCCAATGCACGCAGGGAATTCGGATTTACCGGCGACAACTGGATTCGCCCGGGCATTGCCTTGTTCGGTGTCTCACCTTTTCCGGATCAGGCGGGTGCCGATCTCGGGCTCAAGCCCGTGATGCAATTTGAAGCTCGACTGATTTCCGTAAAGCCCCTGCACGCGGGCGCGAAGGTCGGCTATAAAGGCAACTATGTGAGCAACACCGATACGCAGCTCGGCATAATCTCGGCCGGCTATGGCGACGGCTATTCGCGGCACTTCAGAAGCGGCACGCCGGTGCTTATAAACCGGCGCAGGGTCCCGTTGATCGGTAATGTTTCCATGGACATGATTGCCGTCGACCTGGGTGCCAATGCAACGGACGCGGTCGGCGACATCGCAACACTCTGGGGCAATGGCCTGCCCGTCGAGGAGGTTGCACCGTGGGCCGACGCCATTCCTTACGAGCTGGTTTGCGGCGTGATGAATCGCGAGGACAGCGAAGTCGTGGAGTGACAATCGCGGCATCTTGCCGCGATTAATCTCAGGACGCGAAGAAACCCATCTTGACGCCAGCAAGTTGCACGACGTCGTTGTCGGTGAGCTTTCTCGCCTGGGCGCCAATAGGCTGGCCGTTTACCAACGGGTAGTCGCCTTCTTCGCCGGATTCCACGTGGACGATATAGTAGCCTTCGGCTCGCCGTGTAATTGCCGCGACCTGCACGCCCGGTCGGCCGAGTGTCGTCAGTGCCTTGGTCAACTCCAGCTCACGCCCGGCGAATGCGCCGCTCAGTACCTGTAACTTGGCGAGCGGCAGAGCGCTCGGCGCTGAGGCAGGGTCAATACCCGTCTGTGTCTGCAGGTGAGCCACCGGCTCCACTTTCTTCGGCTCCGGCGCTGGTTCCGGAGCCGCTGCGGGTGTGTCGTCCAGCGCCGCCGCCTCTTCAGGGTCGAGCCTCACGGCTGCCGCCGCGTCCTCGACAGGATCACTTGCCACCGCTGCCGCTGCCGCCGCTTCGGCGGCCCGTTCGGCCTTGGCGAGTTGTTCGGCGTTTTGCTGGCCGGTCGGAATGACCATGGTCTTTTCGAATTCATCCTGTTCGGATTCGTTCGTCTGCTGGTCGGAAAAACGTAACTGATGGTGGCCGATCGTAATGACGTCGCCATGCTGCAATGCGTGTTTCTTGATCAGCTTACCGTTGACATATGTGCCGTTGGTGCTGTTCAGGTCCTCGAGGAAGGAATCGTTGAGGATGTTGATGATTAGCGAGTGATGCCCGCTGACCGCTGGATTATCTATCCGTACATCGTTGTCCGGTAGGCGCCCAATCGTGTAGCGCTCTTTGGTCATGTTGTACTCAGCCAGAACCTGATTGTCCAGGCTTAGAATTAACCGTGCCATGTTTTCTCGCTCTTAAGACCGATGCATCCCTAATCAGCGAAACCAGCCGGCAATTCTCGCAAATAAACTCTTCTTCGCAGGGAAAGGTTCGTTTACCTGTGCAAGCATTACCGAGATGTTGTCTCGCCCACCGTGGTCGTTGGCCAAGTCAACGAGCTGTTGACCAACCACCTCAAGACTAGCATTAAAAGTACTGATAGTTAAGTGAATATCGTCATCTTCGACCATGTCCGGCAAGCCGTCCGAACAGAGCAGATAAACGTCATCCGGCAACACGTCGTGCTCATGAACTTCGACCTCCACGGTCGGTTCGACACCCAGGGCACGGGTGACGTAGTTGCGGTTGGTCGATCGCTGTGCCTCTTCCTCGGAGTAGAAACCCCGATCGACGAGTTCCTGCAGCAGTGAATGATCGAGCGTCATCTGGTCGAGGCCGCCGCCCCGGAGTCGGTAGGCTCGCGAGTCACCGACGTGGGCGATCGACACTTTGTCGTCGTAAAACATGCAGGCAACGATCGTCGTACCCATGCCTTCGCAGTGCGTCTGGCTCTGCGCGGTCTGGAAGATGATTTTGTTGGCCCGGTAGACAGCGTCCCTGAGTACGATCGATTGCCGCATGAGCCCGCTGTGAGGATCGATATCATCACGTGCCTCGCGATTTGCGCCCACGGCGGCCAGTTCCGTGACGATCTGCACTGCGATACCGCTGGCAACTTCGCCCGCGTTGTAGCCGCCCATGCCGTCCGCGAGCACCATCAGGCCGATGTCCGGATTGGACCCGATGGCGTCTTCGTTGTGCTCTCGCACACGCCCCGTGTCGGTCAATTCGGCGAAGTCTATTTTTCCGCGCAGATTCATACTTGTCGTTCTTTATCGCTCATTCAGGCTCAGGAGAACTGCGCACAGTTTCGCAGTGCGATGGCCATTTCGGCCCCGCAGGAGAAGCGATCTTGTGGGCGTTTCGCCAGAGCCTTGGCAAGCACGGCATCGACGCTGGGAGGAACGCCGGCTCGGCGGTTGGAAACCGGGGACGGATCTTCAGTCGTTATTTTCGTCATCAATACAGCGATGTTCGATGCTCTGAACGGTACCTCGCCTACCAAAAGCTCGTATAGGGTAACACCAAGTGAAAACAAGTCCGATAGCCCCGTGAGGTTTTCGGCGCCGAGTTGTTCCGGCGACATGTACATGGGTGTGCCGAGCACAATACCGGTCTTAGTGCGATTATTGTCCGTGATCCTCGCGACCCCGAAGTCGCTGATCTTCAGCGAACCGTCTTTCGGGTTGTAGAGGAGGTTCGCCGGCTTGATATCGCGATGGATTACGCCCTGGTTGTGGGCATAGTCGAGCGCTTCAGCGGTTGCAGCACACAATTCAAGTGCACGCTTCGGGGCCAGCAGCCGGTTGCGGTCGGTGAAGTCCTTGAGTGCAATTCCCGGCACGTATTCCATGGCGATGTAGGCGAGCCCTTTGTCTTCGCCGGCGTCGAATACCGTGATGATGTTCGGATGCGTCAAGCGGCCCGCGGATTCCGCTTCCCGGTAGAAGCGCAGTCGCGCCTCCTTGAGTTCCTCATCCTCGAACTCTTTCTCGATCGGGATTGCCTTGACGGCGACGGGACGATTGATGCGCGGATCCTTGGCAAGGTACACGGCACCCATCGCGCCCTGACCGATGCGGCGCTCAATGACGTAGCGACCGAGTCGCTGAGGTGCGCCGCTGAGTTTGGATGGCAACATATTGCCGTCGGCATGAGGGCCATGGGTTCGCTTCATCCATTCGAGTACCGCTTCGGCGCGTTCGGGTTTCGCTTGCTGCTCGAACGCCAGCGAGAGTTTGTACATAACCGCGGCGACCGTTTCCGACGGGTCGCAGCGCCGGAATTCCGCAAACGCGGGTTCCAGTCGACCGGCCGAGAGAAAATCCGTGCCTTTCTTGAAGGCCTATGATCGGCCGGCCGAGATCGATACGCACGTGCAGTACCAGCAGCAGCAAGATCTCGATCAGCAGCAGCGACAACACGCCGCCCATCGTCAACACGGCGATCTCGCGTCGATCGCGATCCGGCATGAACAAGACGGAGACGATGGCGAGCAGGACCGGCGCCAACCACTCCATTGCCTTGACCCATGCGGGCGAGATGACCATGCGGTCGTTTTCAATGTCGGCAAGTATCGCTGCCGTAAGCTCGGAGTTCGTGACGAATTGACCGGACGGCAACACGGCTGCCGCACCGACCAGCGCGGGATCCGAGTCGATGAACACCGTGGCCCCGTTGAGCGCCACGCTCATGGAAAGGCCGAGTACATCCGTAACCTCCAGCCGTTGCACATCGGTGTAATTGGAGAAGAAGATGGCATCGTCGGTGCTCGACATTCTCGGCGCCGTAGCCGTGGCCGATTCGTACAGCGCAACCGCCAACGGCAGTGACGGGGACATGACGCCGCCATTCAGATGCCAGAGACTCGAGCGCCGCAGCACGCCGTCGCTGTCCGCGCTGATATTGACGAAACCGCTGTGAGGCGAGACTTCAGCGAAGCGGTGCCGTGACGGCACGAAAACCGGGCTTCCCGACGCCATCAGCATCGCCCACCCGGGCAGTTCTTCCGCAGCCGGCACCTCCGGCGGTTCCGGCAGGATGATGCGGCCGACGCGACTGGCCTGAAGCTTCTCGATGAGTGCACCGTACTGGTCCAGGACCTCGTCCGGTTTTGTTCGCTGCGGGTCGATGCTGATGATGTAGGCATCACTGAGCGGCCTGGTCGGCAGTTTGCCGGCGAGCTGGTCGTAGATCAGGCGATCTGCCGCGACGAACCACTGTGCCAGCGGCCCGTAGACGAGCAGCAGCAGCACGCTGACAAAGCTCAGCGCGATCAATCGGTTACGTTTTCGAACGTTCGCCTTCTTCAAGATGGGTCATGTTCCTGATTTAAGGGCGAAATTATAGGTAATTGCGATTGACCGTTATGAGATAGGGTTGGCATTTTTATGTAATACCGGCTCTGGATGCGGTGCTATCATTGGCGTCTCGCCGTTCAGGGCGAATTTAACAATAATCCGGGCGAGAGTCGCGTCATCCGCCTGCACAATCTCCATTTCAAGGGAAAAAAGCCGTGGCAAAGGCGAAAAAGGCCTACGTTTGCATTGAATGCGGTGCTCACAGCGTCAAATGGGCCGGCCAGTGCCCGGATTGCTCGGCCTGGAACACGCTCGAGGCGACCACGTTTTCGACGCCGGTCGCGTCGAGTCGGCCCGAGATATCCACGCACCGGCTGGACGAGTTACCGGACGACGTCGAGCAACGTTATGCCACCGCCTTCGGCGAATTCGACCGGGTGCTCGGTGGCGGTCTGGTGCCCGGTGCCGTCGTGTTGCTCGGCGGCGATCCCGGCGTCGGTAAATCGACCTTGCTGCAGCAGGTTTCTGCCGGCCTCATGAAGGACCTGCCGGTCTGCTATGCGACCGGGGAGGAGTCGCTGCGCCAGATCGGGCAACGCTCGCTGCGACTCGGGCTCGATGCGGCGGCGATGAACCTGCTGGCCGACACGTCGATCGAAAACGTGCTGGAGCAGGCCTCCCGATGCAAGGCGAAGGTACTGGTCATCGATTCCATTCAGACGATGACCAGCGAGCATTTGCCATCGGCGCCGGGTTCCGTGGCGCAGCTTCGCGAGAGCGTCGGTCGCATCGTGCAGTTCGCGAAGCAGCAAGACGTGTCGGTGTTCGTGATTGGCCATGTAACCAAGGAAGGTGCCATCGCAGGTCCCCGCGTCGTCGAGCACATGGTGGATACCGTGCTGTACTTCGAGAGCGATCCGGCCAGCCGTTACACGTTGATTCGTTCTGTTAAAAACCGCTTTGGTGCGAGCGGCGAGATGGGCGTATTCGCGATGACGCAAAACGGCTTTCGTGAAGTCAGCAACCCGTCCGCTATTTTCCTGTCGCGCGACTCGGTCAACGAACCGGGCAGTGTCGTCTCTGTCGCCTGGGAAGGCAGCCGGAGTTTACTGGTAGAGATCCAGGCACTCGTGGCCGATGGCAACAGTAATTATCCCAAGCGTCTCGCGCATGGCGTCGACCAGAATCGCCTGGCTTTGCTGCTCGCCGTGCTGCAGCGGCACGGCGATCTCGCAGTTGCTGACGAAGACGTGTTCGTGAACGTCGTCGGCGGTCTTCGAATCGCCGAAACGGCGGTTGACTTGCCGACATTGCTGGCGATCGCCTCGAGTTTTCGCGATCGCGCCTGCCCCGAGCGGCTCGTCTGTTTCGGTGAAATAGGCCTGGCCGGGGAGATACGCCCGGTTCGTTTCGGTACGGAACGCATCGCGGCCGCGGCAAAGCAGGGTTTCACACAGGCCATAGTGCCAGTCGGAAACGTGCCAAAACGAGCGCCCGAGGGGCTGAATGTGATCGGCGTGCGGCGATTGAGCGAGGCGCTCGACGCGGCCTGGTGAATTCAGTTCGCGGCTTCCGTTTCGGGCAGGCGTTCCCCGATCCTGACCGTGCGGACGCGGTTATCGTCGGTCTCGACAATCTCGATAGGATAACCGGCGATCTTGAGGCAGGCATTCGGCTCCGGAATCGTCTCGAGCAATTCGACGATCAAACCATTGAGCGTCTTCGGGCCGTCGGTCGGCAACTCCCAGTTTTGCGAGCGATTGAGTTCACGAACGTTTGCCGTCGCGTCGACAAGGAAAGTGTCGGCTCCTTCGCTGACGACGTCATCCACGTCGTCGCCCGGATCAGTTGTGAATTCTCCGACGATTTCCTCGAGTATGTCCTCGAGAGTGACGATGCCTTGAATGTCGCCATACTCGTCGACGACGAGTGCGATGCGTTCTCTGCGGCGCTGGAATTGCACGAGTTGGGTGCTGAGCGGCGTACCCTCCGGTACGAAGTACGGTTCCACGAGCAATCGCCGTAACGTGTCTTTCGTGAGTTCCTGCTTTGTGAGATTCGCCAGTTTGCGCATGTGCAATATGCCGACGACCTCGTCAATGTTGTCACGATAAACCGGCAGGCGCGTGTGCTGGCTGTCGGCGATTACGGTCTCGATGTCGCAGTCTTCATCGTCCAGGTCGATACCGACAATTTCGTTGTGCGGCACCATCACGTCGTCAACGGTTACTTTCTCGAGATCAAGGATGCTGATGAGCATCTTCCTGTACAGGGTGGATATTCGTGCCCCGGCTTCAAACACCACAGTGCGCAGCTCCTCGCGAGTCAGCGCCTGGAGCTCGGTATCATTCGCTCGCACACCGAACAGAAACAAGACTCCGTTCGCTGCAACGTTCGTTAGCCAAACAAACGGGTAAGCGATCTTGAGCAGCGGGTAGAAGATGATCGCCGCGGGAAACGCAACGCGTTCCGGGTGCAGTGCCGCGAGCGTTTTCGGGGCAGTTTCAGAAAAGATAAGCACCAGGAGCGTCAGCACAACGGCGCCAAGCGCGGCGGCCGGCTCTCCGCCAATCTTGAATGCAGTGACGCCGACAATGGAAGCAGCAAGAAAATTGACGAGGTTATTGCCGAGCAGGATGAGCCCGATAACACGATCGGGACGTTTCAGCAGTTTTTCCGCAAGCCCCGCGCCCCGGTGGCCCTGGCGGGCTTTATGGCGCAGCTGGTAGCGGTTGAGGCTCATGAGGGCCGTTTCCGAGCCGGAGAAAAACGCGGAAAGGACCAGTAGTAATGCAAGCAGGCTCAGCAAGCCTGCTAAAGGAACGTCATCGCCCAAAAGAAGGGCACCTCCAGATCAGTCAATACCCGACCAGTTCAACAGCCCGCCTCCGGGCTGTCAAGAACGCCGGTCTCAACCCCAGCTTCTGTTGAAAACCTCTTCCAGAATCAGGCGGCTGCCGAAATAGGCCAGGCAAAGGGTCGCGAACCCCCAAAGGTAAAGTTTGACGGCGCGTTTGCCGCGCCAGCCGGCGAAGTGACGGCCGGCAAGCAGAATGCCGAACACCAGCCATGCAAGCAGCGACAGCGAGAACTTGTGGGCAAGGTGTTGTTCGACCAGGTTGTTCACGAACGACAAGCCTGATGCAATAGCGAGTGTAAGGCCGGCAAAACCTGCGCTGGCGACGCCGAACAGCAGCTTCTCAGTGGTTTCCAGTGGCGCGAACAGCTGGTTGACCGAGGAGATCCGCGCAGATTGCAGCCGCCGTTCCTGCACCAGGGCGTAAACGGCCACGATTGCGCCGACCGTCAGGAGACCGTAGGACAACAACGCCAGCAGGATATGCGCGCGGATCTGCCAGGGTAGTTCCACGCCGGGATCGACGGATGCTCCCATCACCAGCGCCGTCGCGGCCGACAGTGCCAACAGGCCGGCGCTCATGCCGCGTAACGAAGGCTCTATGGCGGCGATCAATGCGATGATCGCGAGTTCCAGCCCGATCATCGACGCGGCGTTGCCCGTCGAAAGATCGAAACCGCCGGGGGGCAAAACGAATCCGAAAAGGCCCTGCGCATGCAGCAGGATGCCGACTGCCGCAAGGATGCGTGCGACGAGCAGATAGGGGCGCGATTGCTCGGCAAACCTGGGCAGTCGACTCATCGTGAAGGCCGCGGCTGCCAACAGATACAGCAAAAGAATTGGAATTGTGATTTGAGACACAGAAACCCGGAAGGCGTTGACCTAAGTTCTGATCATCCCATATGGCGTAGATCAAGAGAACCCTCCTTATGCGAATTCGCATACTCGGTTGCAGCGGCGGCATCGGCGCGGGATCGCGGACCTCCGCGATGCTCATCGATGATGACGTATTGATCGATGCCGGTACGGGTATCGGCGACCTCGGCCTGTCGGATCTCGACTCGATTCGCCACGTTTTCCTGACCCATGCGCATCTCGATCACATCGCCGGTTTGCCAATGCTCGCGGATCGTATTTTCGACGAAAACTTCGAGACGCCGCTCACCGTGTACGCTCGCGAAGAGACCTTACGCGCCATCAAGGATCACCTGTTCAACGGCGTAATCTGGCCCGATTTCGCGAAACTGCCGTCGGCAGCACGCCCGATGTTGCGCTACCACGTATGCAGCCCGGGCGACACGATCACGATCGGCCACCGCAACTTCTATGCGGTCGACGTCATGCACTCCGTACCGTCGCTGGGTTTCACCGTGCAGAATTCCGGTGGCGTCTTCGCTGTCAGCGGCGACACGAAAACCAACGAGACTCTCTGGCCGGTACTGAATTCCTGTCACGATCTCAAAGTGCTCGTCATCGAGGTGTCGTTCCCCGACGAAATGGGGAATCTTGCGGCCGACTCGGGTCACTACACACCGAAGACACTGACTGACGATTTACAGCGTCTCCAGCACGAACCGGAAATCTGGCTCACGGGCATGAAACCCGGTGAAGAGAGCAAGATTTACGAGCAGGTGCTCAAGGCGGCCCCCGACAAAAACATTCAAATGCTATCGCGCGGAACCGTTCTGACCGTTTAGAATGCGCGCATGTTTGACAATCTAAGCGGCCGTTTATCGGACGCCGCCCGCCAGTTGACTGGCAAGGGCCGGCTCACCGAATCCAACATCAAAGACACCTTGCGGCAGGTCCGGCTGGCTCTCCTGGAAGCCGACGTGGCGCTGCCTGTCGTCAAGACCTTCATCGAGCGCATCCGCGTGCGCGCGCTTGGCGAAGAGGTCGGCAAGAGCCTGACGCCCGGCCAGGCGCTGGTGCGGATCATCCATGACGAACTTGTGCAGATTCTGGGCAGCGAATCGGCACCGCTGGATCTGCGGGCGCAGCCGCCGGTCGTCATTCTGCTCGCCGGCCTGCAGGGCGCCGGTAAGACGACGACGGCGGCGAAACTTGCGAAGCGCCTGATCGATCGTGAGAAAAAGAAAGTCATGCTGGTCAGCGTCGATGTGCACAGGCCGGCAGCCATTCTGCAGCTGCAAACACTGGCAGGCGAGGTCGGGGCGCTACACTGTGCGAGCGATGCCGGCGAAAAGCCAACGCGTATTGTCGATCGTGCCCTGGATGAGGCGCGCCGTTCGCACGCGGACGTGTTGATCGTCGACACGGCGGGCAGGTTGCACATCGATAGCGGCATGATGCAGGAAGTTGTCGAGGTCCACGAAGCGGCGCAGCCGCTCGAAACCCTGTTCGTCGTGGACAGCATGGCCGGCCAGGATGCGGTCAATGCAGCGACGGCGTTCAACGAAAGCCTGTCGCTCACCGGCACCGTATTGACCAAGGCGGACGGCGACGCCAAGGGCGGCGTCGCGTTGTCGGTCGTCGAAGTGACGGGCAAACCCATCCGCTTCATGGGCATTGGCGAGAAGATCGACGCGCTGGAGGCTTTCCACCCCGACCGTATGGCCTCGCGCATACTCGGCATGGGTGACGTATTGTCACTGGTCGAGGAGATCGAGCACACAGTCAGCAAGGAAAAAACCGAGAAACTCGCGAAGAAACTCAAGAAAGGACGGGGTTTCGACCTGTCCGACCTGCGCGATCAGCTCGAGCAAATGATGAACATGGGCGGGCTCGCCACCATGCTCGACAAGCTGCCGATGCCCGGCAACGTCAACCCGGCGGCACTTGCGGACAGCGCCAACGAGCAGAAGATCCGCCGCCAGATCGCGATCATCAACTCGATGACGCCGTCCGAGAGACGCTTTCCCAAGACCATCAATGGCTCTCGCAAAAAGCGCATTGCGAATGGCTCCGGGCAGCAGATCCAGGACGTGAATCGGCTCTTGAAGCAGCACCTGCAGATGGAGCGCATGATGAAAAAAGTGTCCAGGGGCGGCATGAAGAAGTTCATGCGGGGCATGCCGGGCGGCGGCATGCCACCGGGTTTTCGGTGATTTTCGGCGATTTTGGGCGTTGAAATCCGGCACGCCCGGCGAGATTTCGGTGGCCGTACTGTAAGGTACGGAAATTCTTAGGTATTTTCGCCGCCAAAACGCTTCACATTTGGCGCAAAACCCGTACAATGCGCCGTCTACTCGGGTCGGCCCGAGTCAAGGCATGTCTGCCTCTCTTTGCACAAACACGGAAATGTAATGGTTAGTATTCGACTTTCGCGCGCTGGCGCGAAGAAGCGTCCTTTTTACCACCTGGTGGTCACCGACAATCGCAATCGTCGGGACGGCCGGTATATCGAGCGAATTGGCTACTTCAACCCTGTAGGACAGCCGCACGAGGAGAATCTCCGGATCGATCTCGAGCGCGTCGATTATTGGGTCGGCCAGGGAGCGCAGCCCTCGGACAGGGTTGCATCGCTCTTGAAGAAGCACCGCAAGGCCGTCGCAAGCAACTAGTATTTTGGCGCCCGAACCGGTAGTGCTGGGACGTATCTCCGGCCTGTTCGGTGTCCGGGGATGGGTCAAGGTGTTTTCTTACACTGAGCCGCGTGAAGCGGTTTTGGAGTATTCGAGCTGGTTGCTGGGTCACGAGGGTGACTGGCGATCGGCAAGAGTCGCTGAAGGTCAGCGGCATGGAAAAACGGTCATCGTCAGAATCGATGGATTCGAGGATCGCGACCAGGCGGCGACGCTCATCGGCACCGAGATCGGTGTACCGCGTGAGGTGCTGCCGGAGACCGAAGACGGCCAGTATTACTGGTCTGATCTGGAGGGCTTGCGGGTCGTGAGCCTGGATGGCGCGGAACTGGGCAGGGTGGCCTACCTGCTCGAAACCGGCGCCAACGATGTGATGGTGATCGAGGGCGAGTCGGAGAGGTTGATTCCGTTCGTCATGAACAAAGTTGTTACGAGCGTTGATTTGGCCGCGGGCGTGATCAACGTCGACTGGGAATGGGACTGAGGCGATGCAGATTGGCGTTGTCAGCCTGTTTCCGGAAATGGTGTCGACGATTGCCGAGTACGGCGTCGTGGGCCGCGCGCTGCGTCGCAAACTGATTTCGCTGGAGATCGAGAATCCCCGGGATCACACCGACGATGCGCATCGTACGGTGGATGACAGGCCGTATGGCGGTGGTCCCGGCATGGTAATGAAGTTCGAACCGCTGGCCGGCGCCGTGCAGGCGACGCGAGCGAGGATGCCCGAGGGCAGTCCGGTCGTGTATCTGTCGCCGCAGGGCCGGGTGTTCGACCAGGCGGCCGCCAGGCGACTGGCTGATTTGCCTGGTTTGATCCTCCTGGCTGGACGCTATGAGGGAATCGACGAGCGGATTGTCGAGTCGCAGGTCGACGAAGAGCTGTCACTTGGCGATTTCGTGTTGTCAGGCGGCGAAATCGCTGCGATGGCGGTGATCGATGCGGTGGTTCGCTTGCTGCCCGGGGTTTTGGGCGACGACGAGTCGGCAATGCAGGACTCCTTCATGGAGGGTTTGCTGGATTGCCCGCATTACACGCGACCGGAGGTCGTGGATGGCAGGACGGTACCTGGCGTGCTTACGTCGGGAGACCATGCGGAAATTGCACGGTGGAGAATGAAGCAGGCATTGGGTCGAAGTCATTTGCGGCGACCGGAATTGCTGGGAAAGCTGGAGTTAACCGATGAGCAGCAAGCGTTGCTCGACGAATTTTTGAAAGAGCAAAGACAATGAGCAAAATTATTGAAGCGATCGAAAACGAGCAAATGGGCAAGCAAGTTCCCGATTTTGCTCCGGGCGATACGATTGTCGTCCAGGTCAAGGTAAAGGAAGGAGCCCGCGAGCGCCTGCAGGCGTTTGAAGGTGTCGTCATCGCGAAACGCAATCGTGGCCTGAACTCGTCTTTTACCGTCCGCAAAATCTCGCACGGTGAAGGGGTGGAGCGCGTATTCCAGACCTACAGCCCGGTCGTCGATTCGGTCGCCGTGAAACGCCGCGGAGATGTGCGTCGCGCCAAGCTTTATTACCTTCGCGGCCGCACCGGCAAAGCGGCTCGAATCAAGGAAAAAATCTAGTTTCCTGATTGTTATCCGAAACTCCGGCCGCGCCCGCAGCCGGATGTTTCGCGTGCCGCGAGTTCAGCCCGAAGTTCCATATTCGGTCGTTTGTCCACATAATGCGGGCACTGCGCTTGAACCAATTCCCGCGAGCGGGGTCCCTCGTGTCATGAGAACAGTTTTACCCATTCAGCGGCTCTGGACCGTGCTGCTCCTGTCCGCAAGCCTGGGGCTTGGCGGCTGTGCGTCACTGGTGTCGTCCGCCGCAACCGGCCTCACGGACAATCTCTCGGTCGCGATCCTGAACCAGGACGACCCGGAGATCGTGCGTCTCGGCGCGCCCTCGTTTTTGCTTTTTCTCGATAGTCTCGTCGAAGGCAGCCCCGACGATCCGGACATCCTGTCGGCGGGTGCAACGCTGTATGCCACCTACGGTGCGGTATTCGCAGAGGACGAACAACGCTCATCGCGACTTACGACACGCGCGCGCCGCTACGCGCTCAAAGCCATGTGCGAGACCTACGAGCCGGCGTGCGGCTGGCCGGATGCCACCTACGACGAATTCGTTGCGACCCTCGACGGCATCGGCCCCAAAAAAGCCGAGTACCTGTACAGCTATGGGTTCGCATCGCTGGCGTTCCTGCGGGCGCACAGTTCGGACTGGAACTCGCTGGCCGAGTTGCCGCAGATCGAGGCCCTGTTTAGTCACTATCTGAACATAAGTGGTGACGAAGTTAACGGTAGCGTCTACACATATATGGGTATATTGCTGACATTACGGCCGCCGGCGCTGGGTGGTGAACCGGAAAAGGCACGGGAGTTCTTCGAAAAGGCCATCGCGGTGACGGATGGCAAGGACCTGGGCGCCAAGGTCGAGTTCGCCAGGGGATACGCCAAGTTGCTGTACGAACGGGAGTTGCATGACCGGCTTCTGACCGAGGTTGTCAAGGCGGACCCGTACCAGGACGGGTTTACGCTGAGCAACGTGCTCGCACAGGAAGACGCGGCTCTGCTGCTTGCCGAAGCGGATGATTATTTCTGAGTGGATCAATGATGAGAAAACTTATTCCGATAATTCTTGCGCTTATTTTCAGCCTGCCGGCACACGCCGTGACGCTGAAGATTGCGACCGTTACGCCCGAAGGATCGCAGTGGATGAAGGACATGCGATCGAGCGCAAAGGAGATCAAGGAGCGCACCGAGGGCCGTGTAACAATCAAGTACTACGGTGGTGGTATCAAGGGCGACGACAAGAAGGTGCTGGGCCAGATCAGGATCCGGCAGCTTCAGGGTGGCGCATTCACGCCATCGGCACTGTCTTCCCAATATTCCGATCTCAATTTGTACGGCATGCCGCTGATATTCAATTCGGACGACGAAGCGGCGTACGTGCGCAGCCGGCTCGATGAGCGCCTGCGGCAGGGGCTTGAGGATGCCGGTTTCGTCAACTTCGGATTTGCGGCAGGTGGTTTTGCCAACATCATGTCCGGCACGCCGGTCCGATCGCTTGAAGACCTGAAAGGCAAACGCGTATGGGTGCCCGAGGGTGACAGCATCAGTTACGCATCGATGCAGGCCCTGTCGCTGTCTCCCGTAACCCTGCCGCTGACTGACGTACTCACCGGGCTGCAGACCGGCCTTATCGACATAGTCCTCATCCCTCCGGTGGTAGCGCTCATTATGCAGTGGCACACCAAGGTCAAATACGTCACGCGCGTCCCCCTGGTATATACCTACGGCTTCATGGCCGTCGACAAAAAGACCTTCGAGAAAATCAGCCTGGCTGACCAGGCCGTGGTGCGCGAAGTCATGGACAACACGTATCGCAACTTCAACGACGTGAACCTGCTCGACAATGAGGGCGCATACGAGGCGCTGGTCAACAGCGGTATAGAGCCCGTCGAGTTCGACCGTGAGGAATTCGAGAAGACCCGCGAGTTGTTGCTGGCAAGCAACCGGAAACTCGGTGAGCAGGGCGAATTCACGCTGGAGCTGTACGACGAAATAATACGCTACGTGGAAGAGTATCGCAGCGAGCAGAGCGTGGCCGACGGCGGGTAGTCGTGCTGCAAAGAATTATGCCGGTCATCGAACGGCTGGAGAAAACGGGCCGTTTTCTCGAAACAGCGGCAGTCGTGACGCTTCTGAGCGCAATGATGCTGCTCGCCGTCGGACAGATCGTCCTCCGCGAGTTATTCGGCACTGGATTCGTATGGGCCGACGAGCTGGTCAAACTCATGGTGCTCTGGCTGGCGATGGTCGGATCGATCGCGGCGTGCCGCGAGAACCGACACATACGTATCGACGCGCTTTCTCATATCCTCCCGGATCTTGCCGTCAAACTGACGCGCGTCGTCGTCGATATTTTTGCGGCCTTCATTTCGGGCGTGATTGCGTGGCAGGCATGGCGTTACCTGCAGTTAGAAATCGAATACGGGGATACGGTCCTGGTCAATACACCGGCGTGGATCGCTCACATCGTGTTGCCGATCGCGTTCATGCTGATCAGTTTCCGCTTCGGCGTGCTGGTCGTGAAACAAATCGGTGAGATCGTCGCCGGTTCCGACGAGGAACCGGTCGAGTGATCCTTCTCAGCGTACTGTTGGTCGTGCTGGCCGTGTTCGGCGCGCCGTTGTTCGCTGTCATAGCGGCGAGCGCGATGATCGGTTTCCAGAAGGAAGAAACCGATCTGATGATCATGGCCCTGGAAATCCAGAGCATCGCCAGCATGCCCTTCCTGTCGGCGATCCCGATGTTCACGTTTGCCGGATACCTGCTGAGCGAAAGCAACGCGCCCAAACGGCTCGTTAAACTCACCGGCGCAATGCTCGGGTGGATGCCGGGTGGGCTGGCGCTGGTTTGCCTTGCGGCCTGTGCTTTTTTCACTGCGTTCACGGGAGCGTCCGGCGTCACGATTATCGCGCTCGGCGCCATCCTGTATCCTGCATTGAAACAGGATGGATACGGCGACAAGTTCAACCTGGGGCTGGTTACTTCCGCCGGTAGTCTTGGACTGCTGTTCGCGCCGTCGTTGCCATTGATCCTCTACGGCGTCATCGCCGAGGTATCGATCGACAACCTGTTCCTGGCCGGCATCATGCCCGGGTTGCTGATGCTGCTGATGCTCTCGGGCTGGAGCCTCTGGGTCAATCGCAAGATCCGCCGGCCGCTCAGTTCGTTCTCCTTCCGCGAAGTCGGCGGTGCGCTGCGCGAGGCCATATGGGAGCTGCCGCTCCCCGTGGTCGTGCTGGGAGGGATCTATTCCGGCTTTTTTGCCGTTTCCGAGGCGGCGGCAGTTACTGCGTTGTACGTGCTGCTGGTGGAAGTCGTCATACTGCGGGAAATTCCCCTGCGCGAGTTGCCGCGCATCATGCGCGCGTCAATGGTCCTGGTTGGAGGTATCCTCATTATTCTCTCCGCGTCCGTCGCATCAACCAGCTACATGATCGACGCGGACGTTCCGCAGCGCCTTTTCGAACTGGTCTCGAGCCTTGTCAGCAGCCAGACGTCTTTCCTTCTGCTTTTGCTGCTGTTCCTCCTCGTCCTCGGCGCGATCCTGGACATTTTCTCGGCGATTGTCCTGGTTGTGCCGCTGATACTCCCCATCGCCGCCGGCTACGGGGTTCACGAGGTACACCTGGGAATCGTGTTTCTTGCGGCGATGCAGCTGGGATACCTGACACCGCCCGTAGGGCTGAATCTGTTCATCGCGAGTTACCGCTTCGAAAAGCCGATCATGCATGTGTACTCAGCGACGTTCCCGTTCCTGATAATCTTGATGCTGTCTGTTGTAATAATTACTTTCTGGCCGGAACTGTCTTTACTGTTCCTGTCGAATGCTTAGTGCGCGGCCCACGGCCGCGCGAGGTGTGATGTGATGAGTCGATTAATCGCTTTCTTTTTCGCGGCGCTCGCGCCGATCGCGGCATTCGGACTCGACGACATCGAATTGCCGGCGGGATTTGCGATTGAGGAATACGCCGACGTTCCCAATGCCAGGTCACTCGCGCTCGGCGACCAGGGCACCTTGTTCGTATCGAATCGCAAAGGCCGATCGGTTTATGCTGTCGTTGCCGACGGCGACGGCACAAGGACCATCCAGCTGACCAAAAAAATGAACTCGCCCAACGGAATTGCGTTTCACGACGGCGACCTTTACGTTGCCGAGATCGACCGCGTCACACGCTATGCCGATATCGAAAATCACCTCGACGAGGTGCCTGAGGGCGAGCCGCTTGCAATCGATCTGCCGTCGGAGCGCCACCACGGCTGGCGCTATATCGGATTCGGTCCCGACGACAAGCTCTACATCAGTATTGGCGCTCCCTGCAACGTTTGCGACAAGAGTGGTTACGCGGAGATCGTCAGAATGAACCCGGACGGGTCGGAGCGCGAAACTTTCGCGTCGGGGATTCGCAATTCCGTGGGATTCACATGGCATCCGCAGACGGCCGAACTCTGGTTTACGGACAATGGACGGGATATGCTGGGCGACGACTTGCCCGCCTGCGAATTGAATCAGGCTCCACGAGCCGGCCTGCATTTCGGCTTCCCGTATTGTCATGGGGGTGGCCTGCTCGACCCGAAGTTCGGTGACGGCAAGAACTGTTCGGATTACGTGGCACCCGCGCAAAAACTCGATGCGCACGTTGCACCGCTGGGGGTCAAATTCTATTCGGGGGACATGTTTCCGGCCGAGTACCGGGGGCAGGTATTCATTGCCGAACACGGCTCGTGGAACCGCTCGAAGAAGGCAGGATACCGGATAACGCTGGTGCGACTGCAGGACGGAAAACCGGTATCGTACGAACCATTCGCACAAGGCTGGTTGCAGAATGAGGCGGTTTCAGGCCGACCGGTCGACCTCATCGTGCTCGAAGACGGATCCATGCTGGTCAGCGATGATTTTTCCAACAAGGTGTACCGTATCTCTTACCATGGGCCGGAGCGCCAGGGGACTGAAAAGCAATGAGTGAGCGCAATTTATTCGTACGCATGATGATCTCGTTGTGGCGAGGTGCAAACGGATTGCGAAAGGTATTGCACCTGGTGCTGTTGCTGTTCATTTTCCTCGTATTCTTCGGCGCGATTTCGGGAACGCCACCATTGTTGCCGCAACAGGCGGCGCTGGTTATCAAGCCTGTCGGCGCGCTGGTCGAACAGCTGGAAGGTGACCCTTACGATCGAGCGCTGTCGCAGTTGCTCGGCGAAACACAGCAACAAACGCTTGTGCAGGACATCGTCGATGCGCTCGATCATGCACGGACCGATGATCGTATTACGGCCGTTCACCTCGAGCTGAGCGCGTTGACCTTCGCGGGGCTCGCGAAGCTGCAACGCATTGCCGCGGCGATCGAGTCCTTCAGGGAGTCCGGCAAACCGGTCATCGCCAGCGCCGACTACTACGCGCAGCAAGGCTACTACCTGGCCGCCCATGCCGACGAAGTTTACATGCACCCTGAAGGGCTACTGTTTCTGCAGGGCTACGGCTCATTCCGGAACTATTTCAAGGACGCGATAGATCTTCTGCGCGTGGACTGGAACGTATTCCGCGTGGGCACGCACAAGTCTTACGTCGAACCGTACACGCGCATGGATATGTCGCCCGAAGACCGGGAATCGAGATCGCGCCTTATCGAGCAGTTCTGGACGATGTACCAACAGGACGTTGTTGCGGCGCGCGAGCTGCCGGGAAACGCGATTCACGACTACACGCAAAACCTCGTGCAGCGCGTCAGCGATGCCGGCGGCGACATCGCATTTGCCGCCCTCGAAAGCGGTCTGCTTGATGGATTGATGAGCCGAGGCGAGTTGCGCGACCTGCTCAAGGTGCACGCCGGCGCTGATTCCGAAGACGAGTCGAATTACTCAGCGGTGTCGATGAATGAGTATCTCGGGCAGATGCGACTTCTGCATAGCGACAAGTCGGAGGCCGAAAACGTTGCCGTTGTCGTCGCGGTCGGCGAAATACTGAATGGATCGCAGTCGCCGGGCACGATTGGCGGCGACTCGACGGCGGCCTTGCTGCGACAGGCGCTGAACGATGAGTCGGTAAAGGCCGTTGTGCTGCGCGTCGACAGTCCCGGTGGCAGCGTTTTCGCCTCGGAAGTCATTGCCAATGAAGTCGAGGCGCTGCAAGTGGCCGGTAAGCCCGTTGTTGCCTCGATGAGCAGCGTGGCGGCGTCAGGCGGCTACTGGATATCGGTCGTCGCGGACCAGGTTGTCGCAAGTCCGGCCACCGTGACTGGCTCGATCGGCATCTTCGGCATGTTCCCGACCTTCCAGAGAACGCTCGCGACCGTGGGCATTGCGACGGACGGTGTCAGTACGACGCCCTGGGCCGGCGAGCTGCGACCGGACCGTGAGATGTCCGAGCACACTCGGCAGCTGTTCCAGATGGTCATCGAGGAAGGCTACGACGATTTCATCTCGGGCGTCGCCGAACACAGGGACATGGATAAGGAGACCGTGGACAGCATCGGGCAAGGCCAGGTATGGACCGGTGTCGACGCGCTCGAAAACGGGCTGATCGACTCGCTCGGCGGGCTGGACGATGCGATTGCCATTGCGGCAGAACTCGCGAGTCTCGATGAGGGGGAATACGGCCAGAAAAAAATCGAAGCGCGGCTGTCACCGACCGAGCAGATGGTGCTCGATTTCCTCACGATTACGAAACGCGTCGGCATCGATATCGACCGGCTCGTCACTGCGCCGACGCCAATTGAGACGTTTGCCGGTCAACTGCAAAAACTAATAGCGAACGTCACGCGCTTCAACGATCCAAAAGGTGTTTACTCGCACTGTTTCTGCGACATCAATTGACGGCGGCAGGACCCTTACGCGACCGCTGCAATTTTTACTGGGAGGAAAAAGTGAACAGAGTCATTCAGAGCTTGCTCGTCTTGTGTTTGCCCGTGGCCGCCTTGGCCGACGAAGGTATGTGGACCCTGGACAACTTTCCCGCTGCAGCAGTTGAGGAAAAATACGGCGTAAGAATCAGTGACGAGTGGCTGGATACGGTGCAGAGTTCCGTCGCCAGGATGGACAGTGGCTGCAGCGCGTCGTTTGTTTCTCCCAACGGCCTGGTTTTGACCAATCACCATTGCGCGCTCTCCTGCATCTCGCAGAACTCGTCGGCTGACAACGACCTGGAAGCAGACGGTTTTCTCGCGGCGAATCCGGAGGAGGAGATTGCCTGCCCGACCGATCGCCTGTCGGTCCTGAAAGAGACTGAGGAGATTACGGAGCAGGTCGCCGAGGCGACCGCCGGCAAGAGCGGCAAGGAAGCCGGCGAGGCCCGGCGCCGGTCGCTGAAACGGATCGTGCAGATGTGCGAAGAGTCCTCGGGACTGAAGTGCGAGTCGGTATCGCTCTACCAGGGTGGGCAGCACTGGCTGTACAAATACAAGCGTTTCGACGACGTGAAGCTGGTGTTTGCGCCGGAAAGCGACATTGCCGCGTTCGGTGGCGATCCCGACAACTTCAATTTCCCCCGCTGGTGCCTGGACATGGCGGTTCTGCGCGTTTACGAGGACGGCAAGCCGGCTTCGACACCCGATTTCCTTGAATGGCGCAAGGATGGTCTCGAACCGGGCGAGGCAATGTTCGTTGCGGGCAGGCCGGGCAGGACACAGCGGTTGCTTACCGTCTCGGACCTCAAGTACCTGCGCGACGTTTCGCTGCCGCATTGGCTGCTGCGGAACGTCGAGCTTCGCGGGCGCTACATTCAGTACGGCAGCGCCGGAGGCGAGGCTTACAGGACGTCGCAGGCTGCGTTACAGAGAATAGAGAACGGCATCAAGGTGCAGCGTAAGCGGCTCGACGCATTGCATGACGACGCGTTGTTTGCGCAGAAGACAGCGGCCGAACAGGAATTGAAAGCGGCGGTGGCCGCTGATCCGGAACTCGCAGCGGACGTCGGGTCGGCCTGGGACGACATCGACCAGGCGAACAAGACCTACCTGACGTTCCGGGACGAGCATCTCTTCATCGAAGAGGAGGCCGCTTTCTATGGCAGGCTGTTCTCTTACGCGCGTTCTTTGATTCGCGCCGCCGCCGAACGCGAGAAGCCGAACCAGGAGAGACTGGAGGGCTACACCGAGGCGGATTTGCCACGCACGCGGCAGCTCACGCTTGCCGATCGCCCGAACTATCCCGAACTCGAAACGCTGCAGCTGTCGTTCTCGCTGGACAAGATGCGCGAATTCCTGGGGCCCGATTCGCCGTTCGTGCATCAGATCCTGGGTAAGAAATCGCCGGCGGACCTGGCCGCTGAACTCGTTGCAGGGACGAGCCTGGCCGACGCCGCAGTGCGCACCGAACTCTGGAATGCCGACCTGGCGACGATCGAGGCGTCTGAAGATCCAATGATACAGCTGGCGCTCGCCATCGATGACGATGCCCGCGCGTTGCGCAAGCGCTACGAAGACGAAGTCGAGGCGCCCTCGGATCTGGCTTACGAGAGAATCGCCAGGGCGCTGTTCGCGATTCACGGTACCGATGCCTACCCGGACGCAACCTTCACGCTCAGAGTCACGTATGGCGCGCACGAGGGCTGGATCGAAAAGGGTGCCGACGTACGTCCCTGGACCACCGTATCGGAGCTGTTCCCGCGGGTTACCGGGGAGGAGCCGTTTCGGCTGCCGGCGAGCTGGATCAATGCCGGGAGCGAGTTGCCCGAAGGTACGAAGTTCAACTTCGTCGGTACGACCGACATCATTGGCGGTAACTCGGGCAGCCCCGTGATTGACAAGGACGGCAAGCTGGCGGGCCTGATATTCGACGGCAACATCCACTCGATCTCCGGCTCCTACTGGTTCGATGAGAAACTCAACCGCTCGGTCGCGGTACATCCGGAGGTCATGCTCGAGGCGCTCGACAAAGTGTACGGTGCGGATCACTTGCTCGATGAGATGACCGTCGTCAATTAGTAGGGAAAAGGTGTCAGGTTTATTTTCGCGGAAAAAGGTGTCAGGTTTATTTTGGGGGAAAAGGTGTCAGGTTTATTTTCGTATTTTCCTTGGCCAAGGGGGAAAAGGTGTCAGGTTTATTTTCGTATTTTCCTTAGCCAAGGAAAATACGAAAATAAACCTGACACCTTTTCCCGCCTGGAAGGCGCTCTTACAGATCGCTGGTGATAGGATGGCGGGATGAAAATTATCGATACCGGCAAGAAGGTCATCCAGGCGATTCAGGAGTCCGATAACGTTGCTGCGAATCAGCTGGTCCTGGAGCTGCAGAGCATAGCCCTGGAGTTACAGGACGAAAACTACAAACTGCGCCAGCGGATCGATGAGTTGCAGAACCACATCAATCTTGTGGACGACATGGTGTTCGACGGCAAGGTGTATTGGCGCGGTGAGGGTGACGACCGGGAGGGACCCTACTGTCAGCGCTGCGTGGATGCGGAAGGCAGGGCGATCCGGCTGCAATTCCGGGAGGAGACCGCACCCGGCTACGAGTCACGCTGGTACGAGTGCCACAGTTGTCAGAGTCATATCAAGCTGTAGCCGCTGCCATCGCTCAATTCCAGTGCAGAATGACCTTGCCCGTTTGTCCGGACTCCATCAGTTCGAACGCGGGCTGGAATTCATCGATATCGAAGTGGTGCGTGATGATGGGCTCCATGTCGAGGCCGCTTTGCAGCATGCTGGACATCTTGTACCAGGTCTCGAACATCTCGCGGCCGTAAATGCCCTTGAGCACCAGGCCCTTGAAGATGACGTCGCCCCAGTCGACGGCCATGTTGTTCGGGGGTATGCCGAGAATCGCCACCTTGCCGCCGTGATGCATCGTGTGCAGCAGGTTGCGGAAGGCGTCTGGATTACCCGACATCTCCATGCCGACGTCGAAGCCTTCGACCATGCCGAGTTCGCGCATCGTGTCGTTGATGGACTCGCGCGTCACGTTGATGGCGCGTGACGCGCCCATCTTGCGGGCCAGTCCCAGCCGGTAATCGTTCACGTCGGTAATGACGATGTGCCGTGCGCCGGCGTAGCGCGCAATGGCAGCCGCCATGACACCGATCGGGCCGGCACCGGTAATCAGCACGTCCTCGCCAACGAGATCGAACGACAGGGCCGTGTGCGTCGCATTGCCCAGCGGGTCGAGTATCGATGCCATGTCGTCGCTGATTGCGTCGGGCAACTTGAAGACATTGAACGCGGGCACCGACAGGTACTCCGCGAACGCGCCGGCCCGGTTGACACCAACGCCGATCGCATTCATGCACAAATGGCGGCGCCCGGCGCGGCAGTTTCGGCATACGCCACAGGTAACGTGACCCTCGGCGGACACCCTGTCGCCCACTTCGAGGCCACGCACTTCGATGCCGAGATCCACAACCTCGCCACTGAATTCGTGACCGACGGCCATGGGAACCGGGATGGTCGCTTGCGCCCAGTCGTCCCATTTGAAAATGTGTATGTCGGTCCCGCAGATGGCCGTGCGCTTGATCTTGATCAGGACGTCGTTATGGCCGACTTCGGGTACCGCGATGTCTTCCATCCAGATGCCGCGTTCGGCTTTGGCTTTTACCAGTGCTTTCATCGGACCGCTCTCGTTGAATACCGTCAGTTGATAATGCCCAGCTCGCGGCCCACGTCCGCGAAGGCATCGATCGCCTTGTCCAGTTGTTCGCGCGTCAACCCCGCCGACATCTGTGTGCGAATCCTGGCCTGTCCTTTCGGTACCACCGGGAAGGAAAAGCCGATGACATAAATGCCGCGCTCGAGCAGCTTGTCCGCCATCGTAGTGGCGAGTTTCGCGTCGCCGAGCATTACCGGAATAATCGGGTGCTCACCCGGTTTCAGTTCGAAGCCGAGTTCCGTCATCCTGCCACGGAAGTATGCTGCATTCTCGTGCAGCTTTTGCTGCAGGGAGTTGTCGCGTTCCAGCAGGTCGAGGACGGCGATGGACGACGCTGCGATCATCGGTGCAACCGAATTCGAAAACAGGTACGGGCGCGACCGCTGCCGCAGCCACCCGACTATTTCCTTGCGCCCGGAGGTGTAGCCGCCGGACGCGCCGCCGAGCGCCTTGCCGAGTGTTCCGGTGATGATGTCAATGCGGCCCATTACGTCACGGTATTCGTGCGTGCCGCGTCCGCCAGCGCCGAGGAAGCCCGCGGCGTGGCAGTCGTCGATCATGGTGAGGGCATCGAATTCATCGGCCAGGTCGCAGATTGCACCGAGATCGGCAATCGTTCCGTCCATCGAGAAAACGCCGTCGGTGACGATCAGGCGCGTATCGGCTTCGGCTGCCGCCTGCAGTTGGATCTTGAGATCCTGCATGTCGTTGTTGGCATAACGGTAGCGGCCCGCCTTGCACAGTCGAATGCCGTCGATGATGCTGGCGTGGTTGAGCGCGTCGCTGATGACGGCATCGGAAGGCCCCAGCAGCGTCTCGAAAAGACCGCCATTGGCGTCGAAACAGGACGGGTAGAGAATGGTGTCCTCCGTGCCGAGAAATGCGCTGATTCGCTCTTCGAGTGCCTTGTGCACCGTCTGGGTACCGCAAATGAAACGTACCGACGCCATGCCGTAGCCATACTCGTCCAGGGCCTTGTGCGCAGCGGCGATGACCTCCGGATGGTTGGCAAGTCCCAGGTAGTTGTTGGCGCACAGGTTCAGGACGTGGTCGGTGGCGCCGTTTGTGCGCACGTCGATGGCAGCTTGTTGCGGTCCGGCAATCAGTCTTTCGGTCTTGAAGAGGCCCTCGGATTTCAGCGCCTCGGTTTGCCCGGCAAGCGAGTCGAGAAAGGTTCGTGACACGGGATTGCTCTCTGCGTTGGAAGGACGCAAAGTATATCAGTAGCACAACGGAGTTCTATCGTGGCAAATCCTTCGCTGAGACTCGATCGCTGGCTCTGGTTTACGCGCTTCTACAAGACGCGCACTGCGGCCAGCGCGGCCGTGCAGGGCGGGCACGTACGGCTGAACGGCGAGCGGGCGCGCGCCTCGATGCGTGTGCTCGTGGGCGACCGGATCCGGCTCGTGCGGCAGCAGTTGACTTACGAATTGACCGTCGTCGCACTACCGTCGCGGCGCGGCCCGGCGAGTGAAGCGAGGGCATGCTACGAGGAATCGCCGGAGAGTATTTCGGACAGGGAGCGGACGCTTGCCGAACTGCGAAGTGACCGCCTGCAGATGCCGACGACGCGGGGTAAGCCTGACAAACACACACGCCGCAAGCTCCGCAACCGCTAGTGATAATACCGATGCCCGTTGCGCTGTTAATCACCTATAATCGCCGGCCGTGTGTTCCTTATCGATGCCACGACCAGCGTGGATTGTTGGAGTAGTAGCATGAGTTTCGTCGATCAGCCTGCTGCCCGTGATGGCAGTATTCCCTATATCAACGACCTGTACCTCGCCGATGAGGAAAAACTCGTGCGGGAGCTGGTCGAGGCGGCTGACCCCGGCCGTTCTGTGCGCGAGAAGATCCAGGGAACGGCTGCGCAACTGGTACGCGCCGTACGCAAGAGTACGGCGAATGACGGTGGTATCGAAGCCTTCCTGCAGCAATACGACCTGTCCTCGGATGAGGGCGTGCTGCTCATGTGCATCGCCGAGGCGCTGTTGAGGATTCCGGACGCCGACACTGCCGACAGGCTTATCGCAGACAAAATCGCCTCGGCGCATTGGAAAGACCACCTGGGCGTGAGCGATTCCCTGTTCGTCAATGCATCGACCTGGGGCCTGATGCTGACCGGCCAGATACTGACCCTGGACGAGATCGCAACGACTAATCCCGGACAGACGCTGGGCAAGCTCGTCAGTCGTGTCGGCGAGCCGCTTGTGCGCACCGCCATGCGCCAGGCCATGAAGATCATGGGCCACCAGTTCGTCATGGGGCGCACCATCGGCGAGGCGTTGAGGCGCTCGATCAAAAAAGAGAAGCTGCCATACCGTTATTCGTTCGACATGCTGGGCGAATCGGCGCTGACGGCGGCTGACGCAAAACGTTACCTCGACAACTACCACGAAGGCATCGACAGCATCGGCAGTGGACCGCAGATCGATGCGCCCGACGTGTTTTCGGCGCCAGGCATTTCGGTGAAATTGTCGGCGTTACATCCACGCTACGAGTTCTCGCACGAGGAAAGGGTCATGGCGGAACTCGTGCCGGCCATTACGGAGCTTGCACTGCACGCGAAGGACGTCGGCATCGGCCTGACGATCGATTCCGAAGAAGCGAATCGGCTGGAAATGTGGCTGAATATATTCGAGAAGGTGTATCGCGATTCGGCGCTCGACGGCTGGGATGGATTCGGCCTCGCCGTGCAGACCTACCTGCGCCGCGGCCGCGACACCATGCGTTTCATCGAGGAACTCGCCGGCGAAGTCGGCCGCCGTATACCGGTACGACTCGTCAAGGGCGCCTATTGGGACAGTGAGATCAAGTGGGCACAGGAGCAGGGTCTTACAAGCTACCCGGTGTTTACGCGCAAAGCGCATTCCGACGTGTCCTACCTGGCCTGTGCGCGCCAGGCGCTGGCCGCCGGCGACAAGCTGTATGCACAGTTCGCGACGCACAATGCACACACGCTTGCCAGTGTGATGCACTTTGCCGGTTCACGACGCGACTACGAATTCCAGCGCCTGCACGGCATGGGTGAGGAGTTGTATGCGGAAGTCGTCGATCCAGAAAAGCACGACCGGCCCTGCCGCGTCTATGCGCCGGTCGGCAATCACGAGGACCTGCTGCCCTACCTGGTAAGGCGCCTGCTCGAAAACGGCTCGAATACCTCGTTCGTCAACAAGATCATCGATGAGTCCATTGAAGTCGAGGACATCGTCGCAGACCCGTTGAGCTTGACGCGTGGCCACGAATGCCTGCCGCACGCGCAGATTCCCGGACCGCTCGATATCTTTCAGCCCGAACGCGACAACTCGCACGGTTTCAATCTCGCCGACCGCAACGTCAGCAGGCAGCTGCTGCACGATCTCGAGTTGGCGAGCGACAAGGAGATTACCGGCAAACCGATCATCGGCGGCAAAGAAGTGACGGGAACAGAGGCGCCATCGGTCAATCCCGCGAACACCGCGGAGGTGGTCGGTATCTGTCACCTGGCGGCAGCAGAGGACGTCGACCGGGCATTGGACCTCGCCGTAGCAGGGCAGGTCGCCTGGGACCTGACGCCGGCCGACGAACGCGCCGCGATACTGAACAAGGCGGCGGATCTGTTCGAGACGCACCACGCGGAGTTGATTTCCCTGTGCGTGACGGAAGGCGGCAGAACCATACCGGATTCGATTTCCGAGCTGCGCGAGGCCGTGGACTTCCTGCGCTACTACGGTGCGCAGGCGCAACGCCATTTCGGCGAGCCGCAGATCATGCCCGGGCCGACGGGTGAGCGTAACACCTATGGCCTGCGCGGCCGCGGCGTGTTCGTGGCCATCAGCCCGTGGAATTTTCCACTGGCGATCTTCACGGGCCAGGTGTCTGCTGCTCTGGCCGCCGGCAACGCAGTGCTTGCGAAACCGGCGGGGCCAACGCCGCTGATAGGCTATCGCGCGGTGCAGCTGATGCACGAGGCGGGTGTACCAGGCGAGGTGCTGCATTTCGTTCCCGGCTCCGGCTCTCTCATTGGCGGCCGCGCCGTGGCCGATCCTCGCGTCACCGGCGTCGTATTTACCGGTTCGACGGGCGTTGCCCAGACCATCAACCAGACGCTCGCGCACAAGAACGGCCCGATCGGTACGCTGATAGCGGAGACCGGTGGGCAAAACGCCATGTTCGTCGATAGCTCGGCCTTGCCCGAGCAGGTGGTCCACGACAGCATCTACTCCGCCTTCAACAGTGCCGGGCAGCGATGCTCGGCGTTGCGGCTCCTGTGCGTGCAGGAAGACATCGAACCGCGCACGCTCGAATTGCTGAAGGGTTACATGGAGGAACTCGACATCGGCGATCCGCGGCATTTGTCGACCGACGTAGGACCGGCGATCGACGAACCGTCCAGGTCGATACTGGACGCTCACGTCGAGAGAATGGCCAGGGAGGCGCGCATCGTGCATCGCTGCACTTTGCCCGACGACACCAGGGGCGGAACGTATTTCGCACCTACGCTCGTCGAAATCGACGATATCGGCGTATTGACGGAAGAAGTCTTTGGCCCGGTATTGCATGTGATGAAATTCAAGGGCAAAGACCTCGACAAGACGGTCGAGGCAGTCAACGCGACCGGGTACGGCCTGACGATGGGCCTGCACAGTCGCATCGACTCGCGAGCGACGGGTCTCGTAAAGGCGTCCGGCGCCGGTAACATCTACATCAACCGCAACATGATCGGCGCCGTTGTCGGCGTGCAGCCGTTCGGTGGCCGCGGCTTGTCCGGCACCGGACCGAAGGCGGGAGGGCCGCACTACCTGCAGCGCTTCGGCAGTGAGTACACGGTCAGCAACAACATCTCCGCCGTTGGCGGCAACGCCAGTTTGCTGACGCTCGCCTCCGATTGATGGCCACGATCAGCATATTCGATATTTTCAAGATCGGCATAGGGCCGTCGAGCTCGCACACGGTCGGGCCCATGAAGGCCGCGCATGCGTTCGCTACGGCGCTTCAGGACGTGTCTGGCAATGTCGCCGGCCTGAAGGTAACACTGCACGGCTCGCTTGCCTGGACGGGCAAGGGACACGGCACCGACTCGGCGATTCTGCTGGGGCTGTCCGGCTTGTTGCCCGAGACGATCGATCCGGATGCCGTCGACGGCCTGCTGAGTGACATTCGCGCCGACTGTACGATTGTCGTACCAGGCGTCGGACCACTCCGTTTCGATCCGGACTCCGATCTGGTCTTCGACTACGAACGGGAGCTCGAGCGCCACACCAACGGCATGCATTTTGTCGCCGTCGGCGCCGGCGGCGAGATCCTGCGAGACGTCAATTACTTCTCGCTGGGTGGCGGATTCATCGCGCGCGACGACGAACCGGAGCCGCTCGCCCAGGAGGGCGATCCGCCGTTGCCGTTCGTCAGCAGCGAGTCGCTGCTTGCAGCGGCAGCGGACAACGACCTGACCATTGCCGAACTCGTGCTCGGTAATGAAGTGTACTGGCACGGGGCGGAGGAGGTCGATCGGCGAATTGACGACCTCTGGCAGGCGATGCGCGACTGTGTTGAACGCGGCTTGAGGACGGACGGCGTCCTGCCCGGTAAGATGTCCGTTTTGCGGCGCGCCCCCAAGTTGCGCCGCAGCCTGGAAAAACGTAGCGAGCCCGGCGCGCTCGATGCTTTGGAGTGGGTCAATGCATTCGCGATTGCTGTCAACGAGGAAAACGCGGCAGGCGGCCGCGTGGTCACGTCGCCGACGAATGGCGCCGCCGGAATCATCCCGGCGGTATTGATGTACTACGACCGCTTCGTCCCCGGTTCGAGCCGCGAGGGCATCCGCACGTTCATGCTTACTGCGGGGGCGATAGGCATTCTCTACAAGGTCAACGCGTCGATATCCGGTGCGGAAATGGGTTGCCAGGGAGAAGTCGGCGTAGCCTGCTCGATGGCGGCAGCGGGACTGGCCGCCGCGCTGGGTGGCTCGAACGACCATATCGAGGAGGCTGCCGAGATCGGCATGGAGCATAACCTCGGCCTGACCTGCGATCCGATCGGCGGGCTGGTGCAGATCCCGTGTATCGAGCGCAATGCCATGGGCGCGGTAAAAGCGATCAACGCAGCGAAGCTCGCCATGCACGGCGACGGCACGCACATCGTCACACTGGACCAGGTGATAGAGACGATGCGCCAGACCGGCCTGGACATGTCGTCACAGTACAAGGAAACCTCGCAGGGCGGTCTCGCAGTCAACGTTCCTGAATGCTAAGTACAATAAAAAAGTAATAAAAAACAATAATATATTGTAATTAGTTAAGGTGAAATCTGCAGTCTGTTACCTTACGAACTCAAGGTCCCCGTAGCATCGAAACCCGTTTCATTCGCAATGCGATTGCTCCGATGCACTCAGCGATCGAAAAAGTGCGGGTGACGACATTCGAACATCAACGCGTAGGCAGCCACGGAGTTTAAATTCCCGCGTCGCATAGAGTCGGTGCTGCTGTCGAAGTACCGAGCTGATGTAATCCCGCCGGCCTCCAGCGCCCGCGCATTGATCGCATCGAGGTTCGGCAGTATGAATCGAAGCTCTGAGGGATCGAGTTTCGGCTTGCGGAATTCTGATAGGCCGGGCCGGATTTCCGACCACGAGTCACGAATAATCTGGTCGCAATTGAAAGTCCTGCTGTCCCCGGTTGCGGGGTCGGTCAGTGTGACAGCGGAGCCGTGTTTTGAATTACCTCCGAATGGCGCCTTCCTGTCGGCCCCATCGTCGACAGATCCCGTCGATCGCTCCTGGCAACCCGTCAGCGCCAGTAGGGCGACGAAGCACAGGCATGTGCACGACGCAAGAGACAGCGATTTCGTGTTTCGTCGATGCACTTCCGAGCCTCCCGTGAGAAGTACCTGACAGCGACCCCGGTTTTTGTCTAGCTCCGCAACTTCGGGTAATCGTGGACCTTCAACTCCGTTGGCGGGCGCTCGTACAGGCTCCAGTCGTCCTGGTCGATGTCCACCGACACGACGCCGGCGGTTGGCAGGTTGTTTGTCAGCCCCGGTGACAGGAAGTTGGCGAATTCGGTCATTCCCGGGTTGTGGCCGACGATCATCAGGCTGTTGAAGCCGACTTCCTGCGCGACGATGATATCGAGTATTTCACTGACGGAGGCGAGATACAGACCGTCCTCGCGTTGCAGAAACTCGAGCGGGTAGCCGATTTCTTTCGCGATGATTTTGGCTGTCTTCCATGCTCGCTTTGCAGGGCTGCTGACGATGAGAGATGGCCGAATGCCGTGAGCGGCAATTCGCTTGCCCATTTTCGGCGCGTCACGCTCGCCGCGTTTGTTGAGCGGACGCTCCCGGTCGCTGAGATCCCTGTGTTCCCAGCTGGACTTTGCATGACGTACCAGGGTCAGCGTCTTCATAGCGGCCGCGCGCCTCGTTTACATGAGCCCCGTTTGCAGACGGGCTTCGTCGGTCATCATGCCAACATTCCAGGGCGGATCAAAGACCAGTTCGACGGTAACATCGGAGATCGTCGGAATTATCGCGATCTTCTCGCGTGCATCCTGCACCAGGACATCGCCCATTCCGCAGCCGGGCGCCGTCAGGGTCATATCGACGCTGACGGAACGCTCGCCGTTCCCAAGTGGCGAAATCTCGCATCGGTAGATCAGGCCCAGGTTGACGATGTCGACCGGTATTTCGGGGTCGTAGCAGGTCTTGAGCTGATCCCAGATGACGGCCTCGATGTCCTGGTCGGTGGCATTGTCGGGAACCTTCGGTGGCGGCACGGGTTCCTTGCCGAGCGCATCCGCATCGGAGCCACTGATGCGAAACAGGTTGCCCTCGACATAAACAGTGAAACTGCCACCCAGCGCCTGTGTGATGAAACCGTCCGTGCCAGCCCGAAGCGTGAGTTGTTCGCCCGCTGGAATGATAATGGCGGAAACGTCTCGTGACAGGGCGAATGGTTCATTGGTGTGACCAAACATCGTGCGTCTTACTCCGTGGTAGCCGGCTGCGATTGCCGGTTCAATGCTGAATGCAGCGCATGCCAGGCGAGGGTCGCGCATTTTACACGCGCCGGGAATTCCCGCACACCGTCGAGCGCCTTCAGTTTGTCGATATCGATGCCCTCGACATCGGTTACCCGGCCCTCGGTCAGACGACGCGTGATGACGTCGAAGAACGCTTCGGCCTCGTCGACCGGAAGGCCCACCACGGTGTCCGTCAGCAAGGAAGCAGATGCGACCGAAATGGCGCAACCGGACCCCTCGAAACTCAGGTCTTGGATGCGGCGATCGGCATCGACCTGCAGGTAGAGTTTCAGCTTGTCCCCACAGAGCGGGTTGATACCGTCCGCTGTGTGGGTCGCGTTCTCGAGCCGGCCGAAGCGGCGTGGACTGCGCGCGTGGTCGAGGATTAATTCGCGGTAGAGATCCTGCAACTCCTCTGTGCTGGCCGGGGATTCGGTCATGCGAATACCTGCTTTGCTTTCAGCACCGCCTCGGTAAGGCGATTCACGTCATCTTCGTTGTTATAAAGCGCCAGCGATGCGCGCGCCGTCCCCGAGATTCCGAAGTGCTGCATAACCGGCATCGCGCAGTGGTGCCCCGTACGGATCGCCACACCCTGGTGGTCGAGAATCGTGCCCAGGTCGTGTGAGTGGATATCGTCGAGCAGGAATGACTGCACGCTCGCCTTCTCCGTTGCCTGGCCGATAAGCCGAATGCCGTCGATCGCCTTGAGCTCCGCCACCATGTAGTCGTGCAATTCATGCTCATAGTCGGCGATGCGCTGCATGCCGACGGACTGCAGGTAATCGACGGCGGCGCCGAGGCCGACGCATCCTGAGATATTCGGCGTGCCGGCTTCGAACTTGTACGGCAGTTCGTTGTAAACGGTCGCTTCGAAGCTGACTTCGAGAATCATGTCCCCGCCGCCCTGGTAAGGCGGCATGGCATCGAGCAGGGATTCCCGCCCGTACAAGACGCCGGTTCCGGTCGGGCCGAACATCTTGTGCCCGGAGAAGGCGTAGAAATCGCAGTCGAGTGCACGCACGTCAATGGCGAGATGCGGCACGCCCTGCGCCCCGTCGACCAGAACCGGTATGCCGCGTTCCTTCGCGGTCGCTATGATGTCGGCGATCGGACTGATGGTGCCCAGCGCATTCGACACGTGACTGATTGCGAGTATGAAAACGTCGTCCGTCATCATGGCGAGCAAGGCGTCCAGTTCGACCTGGCCGGCGTCGTCGATAGGCGCGACCAGCAACTCGGCGCCGGTTTGTTCGCACAGTATTTGCCAGGGCACGATGTTGGCGTGATGCTCCAGGTGCGTAATCAATATCTTGTCGCCGGCGCCGATTCGCGGGCGGCAGTAGCTTTGCGCGACGAGGTTGATCGACTCGGTCGTGCCACTGGTAAAAACGATCTCGCGGCGGCTGGCCGCGTTGATGAAATCTCGCAGCTTGTCACGCGCGCCCTCGTAGGCCTCCGTCGCACGATGGCTCAGGGTGTGAACGCCACGGTGCACGTTGGCGTGGTCTTCACGCTGGTAGCGTGCAACGGCATCGATGACTGCAGCGGGTTGCTGTGCCGATGCGGCGCTGTCGAGGTACACGAGCGGGGCGCCGCTGATGCACTGCTCCAGGATCGGGAAGTCGGCGCGGCAGTCGGCAACGGACGAGGCTGTGCGTGGTTGCGGCTGGCTCATGACACGAGTTCCTCGGCAAATTCTGCCTCGATCAGGTCGGCAAGGCGCGCGTCGACAATCGCGCTGACGGTACTCCTTGCGGCATCCACCGGGGCCCTGGACACGAGATCGGCAGCAAACGCATGTGTCAGCACCTGGCGGGCATGGCGCTTGTCCAGGCCGCGCGTGCGCAGGTAAAAGAGCGAACGCTCATCGAGCTGGCCGACGGTCGTGCCGTGTGCGCATTTCACGTCGTCTGCGTAGATTTCCAGCTCGGGTTTGGCATCGATTTCTGCTTTTTCCGATAACAGGAGGTTGTGATTCGCCTGCCTGGCATCGGTACCGTCGGCGCCTTCGTGCACGATGGCTTTGCCGTTCCACACGCAACGGCAATTGCCGTTGAGGATGCCGCGGTATTCCTGCGCCGAGGTCGCCGGACCGACGCGATGGTCGACCCGGGTGTGATTGTCGATGTGTTGTCCTTCGCCGGCGAGGTACAGTCCGTTGAACGTGATATCGGCACCGGGCTGACTGAGATCGACGTCGATGTCATTGCGAATGAGTCCGCCGCCGAGATCGTAACTCGCCATGTCGAGGCGGCTGTCGCGTCCGAGCGAGACGGACGTGCGACCGGTCTGCACGTGGCGCGTGCTGCGATTCTGAATGCGCACGTGCCTGACATCGGCGTTTGCGCCGACGTTGAGCGTCAGCACCGAGTTGGCGTAGTGGTCGGCGTTACCCTGCGACACGTGGTACTCGATCAGTTCCACAGCACTGTTCGCGTCGACATCGATCTCCGCCCAGGCCTGCGAGACACTGGCATCGCCGTCCGACTGGTCGATGAGGAGGATGCCGACCGGCTTGCCGACCGTCCCCGAGATCCTGACGCGCAGGCCGTCCTGCAGCAACGCAGCATTGAAGTCGGCCAGCGGACGCTCAAAGACCAGCGGCGCAGGCGCATCGCTGAATTTCGCGACCTGCACGCCGTTGCCGCCGTCTGCCGGGAAAGTGGGGTCGAGGACGACGCCGTTGGCGACCACCAGCCAGTTGGCGTCTATCGATCCGGTGATTTCGTCGATCCGGGCGAGCAGGGTATCGGGCGACTGGCGGCCCCCGCCCGCGGTCAGCCAGCGATTGCTGATGTCGACGACAGGTGACAGGTCCGTGTATTTCCAGTCCTCGTCGCGCAGCGTGGGTATCCCATGCTCGCCGAGGTGCGCCAGCGCGGCCTCGCGCGCCGGTGTCAGGTTGTCGGGCGGCAAGGCCTCAACAACGCTCCTGAGTCCTTCAATGGACAGGGATGCCTGCTTCATGCGGTCGCCGCCTCACGCAGCCAGTCGTAGCCTTTTTCCTCGAGTTCCAGCGCCAGCGACTTGTCGCCCGAGCGCACGATGCGGCCCTCGGACAAGACATGCACGAAGTCGGGCTGGATGTAATCGAGCAGTCGCTGATAGTGCGTGACGAGTACGATCGCCCGATCCGGGCTGCGTAAGGTGTTGACGCCTTCGGCGACGGCTTTCAGCGCGTCGATGTCGAGGCCCGAGTCGGTTTCATCGAGTATGGCGAGCCTCGGTTCCAGCATCGCCATCTGCAGGATCTCGTTGCGCTTTTTCTCGCCGCCCGAAAAACCCTCGTTAACGCCGCGATTCAGGAACTTGGGGTCCATGCCGAGCATCGCCATCTTTTCACGGGCGAGCTTCAGGAATTCGAATGCGTCGACTTCGCCGAGACCCTGGTGCTTGCGCTTGGCGTTGACGGCGGCTTTCAGAAGATAGGCGTTGTTGACGCCCGGTATCTCCACCGGGTACTGGAAGCCTAAGAAAATGCCCTCGCGTGCACGCTCCTCGGGTTCGAGTTCGAGCAGGTCCTTACCGTCGTAGGTAACGCTGCCGCCGGAGACCTCGTAATCTTCGTGCCCGGCGACGACCTGCGCCAACGTGCTTTTTCCGGAGCCGTTCGGCCCCATGATGGCGTGAACCTCGCCGGTTTTCACCGACAGCGAAACGCCACGCAAAATCTCCGAATCGCCGATGCGGCTCTTGAGGTTGTTGATTTCCAGCATGATAAATCGTGTTCCTTGTTGCTATCCGACGGCGCCTTCGAGACTGACGTTCAGGAGCGCCTGAGCCTCGACCGCGAATTCCATGGGCAGTTCTTTGAAGACTTCCTTGCAGAAGCCGTTGACGATCATATTGACGGCATCTTCTTCTGAGATGCCGCGTTGCCGGCAGTAAAACAACTGGTCGGCGGAGATTTTCGACGTTGTGGCCTCGTGTTCGACCCTGGCCGTCGGGTTCTTGATTTCCATGTACGGGAACGTGTGTGCACCACATTGCTTGCCGATGAGCAGCGAATCGCATTGTGTGTGATTGCGCGCACCGTGTGCCTGCGGCATGACGCGTACCAGTCCACGGTAGGCGTTTTCGGCGCGTCCGGCCGATATGCCTTTCGAGACAATGGTGCTCGAGGTATTGCGGCCGATGTGGATCATCTTGGTGCCCGTATCGGCCTGTTGCATGTTGTTCGCGACGGCAACGGAGTAGAACTCGCCGACCGAGTTTTCGCCGCGCAGCAGGCAGCTCGGGTATTTCCAGGTGATCGCCGAGCCGGTTTCCACCTGGGTCCAGGAGATCTTTGAGTTGGCGCCGCGGCAGTCACCACGCTTGGTGACGAAATTGTAAATGCCGCCAACGCCGTTTTCGTCGCCCGGGTACCAGTTTTGTACCGTCGAGTACTTGATCTCGGCGTCCTTGAGCGCCACGAGTTCGACCACGGCCGCGTGCAACTGGTTTTCATCGCGCATGGGCGCCGTGCAGCCTTCGAGATAGCTGACATGGCTGCCTTCGTCCGCAATGATCAGCGTGCGTTCGAACTGACCCGTATTGGCGGCATTGATGCGGAAGTAGGTCGACAACTCCATCGGGCAACGTACGCCTTTCGGTATGTAGACGAACGAGCCGTCACTGAATACCGCGGCGTTCAGCGCAGCGAAGAAATTGTCACGCCTGGGTACGACGGTGCCGAGGTATTTCCGCACAAGCGCGGGATGCTCCTGCACCGCCTCGGAGAACGAGCAGAAGATGACGCCGACGTCGGCCAGTTTTTCCTTGAACGTGGTCGCGACCGAGACGCTGTCGAACACGGCGTCTACGGCCACGCCGGCGAGGCGCGCACGCTCGTGCAGCGGGATGCCGAGTTTGTCGTAGGTCTCCAGCAACTTCGGATCGACTTCGTCCAGGCTCTTGGGCCGGTCCTCGTCGGACTTCGGCGCCGAGAAATAGGAAATCTCGTTGTAATCGATCTTGGGGTAGTGCACGTGCGCCCAGTCGGGTTCGCGCATCTCCAGCCACTGTCGGTAGGCCTGCAGGCGCCATTCGAGCATGAATTCAGGCTCGTTCTTGCGCGCGGAGATTGCTCGGATGACGTCTTCGTCAAGGCCGGGCGGCAGGCTCTCGGTGGCGATGTCGGTGACGAAGCCGTGTTCGTAGCGCCGGTTGACCAGGCTTTCGAGGTTTTCGGATTCTGTTGCCATTGAGTCAGTTCGATCCTTCAACAATGATTGGCGTGCCGCCGAATTGGAACTGCGGTACCGGGCTGTTGGTCCGCAGCAGGTCACTCAGGGTGATGTCGTTGAGGGCCCTGCGTATGGCGACGTTGATACGTTGCCAGGAACTGCCGACGCTGCACACGCCTTCGTGCTCGCAGTGGCTGTCGGCGCCGCTGCACTCGGTGATAGACACCGGACCCTCGAGCGCGTCGATGACATCGGCGGCGCTGATTTC
>CALZMQ010000009.1 GCA_945788625.1 uncultured Woeseiaceae bacterium | reverse complement strand
AGTGCAGTTATTTGCCAGGATGGACGCTGCCCCTGAAGCTTGTTCACCATGACAACGACACCCTCGTGATCAACCTTGGGCACTGAAACAAGTTCACTGTGGGCAATACCAAGGGCGTCTCGCAATTTGAGCATGGACTTCAGCCGCGACGCAAAAGACCCCTTGTCCTCGATTTGGTCGGCCAGGCTGCCGTACAGCGATTGCGCTTTGGGCAAGCCCTGAACGGAGCAGTCCGTGCTGTCCGCCGTTCCCAGCAGATCGTAGCCTCCTCGATTGATCCATCGATAGTCGTTGTCCGCAACCAGTTCCTCAACCGACGAAGCGGGGATTGGCAACGCGCCAACGAGGTCCCACCCGGAAAGCAAGAACACGCCACCTTGCAACGCGTTGAAGGCGACAGCCATCAGGTGAACCTGCATTATCTGATCTTTTTGTTGCGGAGATATTTGACCGATGTCCTGAACGCCCAATGAGGCCGCGATGAGGCCAGGCAGCGTGGAGCACACACCCGGACTCATCGCGAAAGCCTGGTTATACGGGGCCTGAGGCCCTGACGTTGCTGCGATCACGTCTTCGTGTATACGTTGAAACAGGCGATCGCCACTTTCCCGAGTCCCTTCGTATTCGAATGTCTGGCCGCCGTTTACACTCAGGTGAGTCGTTTCCAGCATTAGTTCGTCATGGTTCTGCAACCCGTGTACAAACCTCCTCGGCTGAATGCCGTAGTCCAGCATTTGGCGCAACATCAACCTCAGCGGACCCCCGTCTCCGAGAACCAGCGCGTACAGGTACCCGGGACGAGTGCAGAAGTCGTAATTGAATTCCGATCCGGATGCCAGTGATTTACGAAGTACGTCCAGGTCCGTGTTGAGCTCTTGAAAGCTAAACCCGCCGAATTTGCGGATCATTGTACCGAGTAGGTCGGTAACCTGAGTCGACAGCGGGTGACCCCCGAGCCAGCCTTTTTCCCCATGCGTACGTTTCTCAAGACCCAGGAACATAGTGGCGTCGAGGCGTAAGCCCCTGGCGCCGAGTACCGTCAGAGAATGCAACATGTCAGCCGTGATCAATCGATGAGCGGCATAACTCGGATCGGACCAGTTGAGCGACGGTTGGCCCTCTTTGAAGATGTGCAAATAAACCCAGCGACGGTCCCGGCCGTCTACGCCGCAGACAACATCGGTTGCGCTCCAGCAGCTTTCCTTGATTCCCGGGCGCGCAAACACTTCCACGTCGAGAGGTCCGACTGGATCATAGCCACGGTTCCTGAGAGTTTGAGTAACCGACTGCGGAAGATTCGCACTATCTTGTCCGTGCGGCACCGAGGGAAGAACAGACCAGTCTTCCGGGTCGATTTCGAGCATTGTGTACAGTCCCGGAAAGCCGGGTTCGTTGAGTGTGGCCAGTCGAAAATCGGGACCCTTGCCGGTGTGGCCCGGCACCAGGTCCCCGATAATTATAATCCCGCAGCGCGAGGCGGCGTGCACCATGTCCTGATACTGGGTTTCACTGCCGTAGTCCGGATCGACCGCGCTTTCGATGCGATCGAAATGGCCATCGATACTGGGTCCGTACTCCGTTCCGGTAACGCTCCCTGACGTCTTCATCGGCCCGGTGTGGATGGCCTGTATTCCTATTTCTGACAGCGCAGCATGCAGTTGAGGTGACCCGAGAATATCCAGCGCCTTGGCACCTGGGCCGCCCACGAGGGAATCCGGATAAGCCGCGAACCAGACGGAGCTTTTATCAAGTACGTCTTGTGGCCGGGATCTCCCAAAGGCGTGTTGCCATTGCGTTGACCGGCCCGAGTAGGCTCGAGCTATGGAGTCATGCCGGGCCAGCATGGAACGGCTTTTCAGCCACTCGATAGGAGCACGGGAATTCATGCGTGTCCGAGCGCTTTGGCTTTTCGCTTGAACAGGAAGAGACTGAACAGAATGGCGGATATCGGTACTAACGAGAAATAAAAGGCTGTTTCCCCGCCCACTATCTCAAACAGGAAACCGGTGATGATTGATCCGGTCGTGCCGCCAAGCGCCGAAAACACAACGATCAGCCCAGCCATTGAACCGTGCTGATGCGTCGGCAGTGCGGAGAGGATGACCGAGTTGATCGCCGGGTAGATCGGTGCAATGCAAAAACCGATCATCGGAAAGAGAAACGCCGCGATCGGCGCCGCGCCCCAGCTCGTGACTTGCTCACCACTGATCGAGCTCGCCATGGGCAATGCGACTATCACAAGTAATGCGGCGAACAGAAGCCCGATCGTCAGCACCTTGTACCAGTCGAATTTCTGCAGCACGAACCCGGCAGTGAATCGGCCCAACGCTGTTGCGGCTGCAAGAATGCTGGCCATCTGGATGCTCAACGACGTTGAGAGATTAAGAATCCGGCTGTTGAACGTCGGCAGCCACGACATGATGCTCTGTTCGATAAGAACGTACAGAAAGGCGCTAATGACGAAGATCAATACCAGTGGCTTGATGCACAGCATGATCATGTCGAAGAATTCCTGCAACAGTGGCTTGGGCGCAGTGTTCTTGGCGGCGGACTCATCGAGACTGGCAAACATTAGTAGTGCAAAAGCGAGGAAGGATAAAACGGCCAGTACGTAATAGACGGTTAGCCAGCTTGTCGATCCCGGGTCGGTATCGTCGACAAATGCGCTGAAGACAAAATAGCCCGACAACACACCAACCATGAAAAACGATTCCAGGAAATTCATGATGCTGACGTGTTCTTTGCTGTCTTTGGTGACCAGCCCAAGTGTCGCGTAGCAGGACACTTTGACCAGGGCAAAACCGACACCCGTTGCTGCAAACATCAGTTTGGTCATCCAGAACGCCGGTAATTGCGGCATCGCCAGGCAAACTATGCCAATAAAAGCGAGCGCAGCGAGCATCGTACGTTTGAAGCCGACCCGGACTATGAATGACGCTATCAGGAATGAGGTCAATGCGATCGAAAGATCTTTGAATGCCTCGAGCACCGCGGCCGACGACTCGGCCACACCGTAACTGTTCTGTACCTGCAGGATTACGGTGCCGACGCTGTTCAACAAAATCGCAAACACGAAATAGTTGATGAACAGCGAGACCTTGATTGGCCAGTGCTTCATGGACGGACCCCGACTCGGCAATATTGAATTCTAATTTTTTCGGTCAAGACCGGGCAGACTTCGACGAATCGATCTGCCCGGTCCGAGTTACAACTGAACCAGGGCGTTCAGCTAGTAGAAGTCATAACCGATGCTGAACTTGAACGATGATCCCAGTATTGGACGTCCGTTGGGAGACGTGGGGCTACGCGGGTCACCCTCGGTTATGCCGTCCGAATCACCTACGTTGTCCCCATGCAACTGAACGAAGAACCCGGATTCTGACGAAAGAATGACGCCAAGATCGATTTTCTCGTAGCTGGGAAGAACAACCGTATTGGAATTACCGCTGAACCGATCGTCCACCAGGGTAAGAGCGCCATACACGGTTCCGATCCACTCGCCGAACTCGAAGTCGAAACTGGGCGAGATGCGAAATTGGAAATCGGGCTGCCGCAAGACCGTATTGCCAATATCGGCAACAGTGGACGAATCCGTGATCTCCGTGTCCTGAAAGACTCCGCTCACGCCGATAGTCAACTGTCCAAACATTGCGGTCGCGTCAATCTCGACACCCATTGCTTCGGTTTCAAATGCGGAAGCAGGGACTGTACCGCCAACCACGCTATCGAACGAGTCGTTAGTGTTGAAAAACGCGGTGGCGAAGACGTCGTAGTTATCGGTCGTGTATTTTACGCCGAATTCGGTCTGATCGACGTCATTGACCTCGAGCTGATTCTCACGCACGTTGTCGAAATGCGGAAACAGGTAACCTTTGGCATAACGACCGAAGAACCCAAGGTCGTCGTTGAAATCCCAGTTCACGCCCAGGGTGTACGCCGTCTGGTCATCGTCCAGGCTCGTCGCCAGATCACGAGTACCGTCGGGAAATCCCGGCCCGGTATCGAGGATATATTCGATCTCGATACTTTCCTGCCGAACACCGGCATCGAGGCGGAACGAGTCGTTTATCTGCCACGAGTCAGCGATGTAGAACGCCGTCGTGCGCGCATCACCCGCAGAGGCCAGCCCGAACATGAACCCGGCATCGCCACCCGCGGCAGCGATGTCTGCAGGCGTAATAGCGGAATCAAGAAAATCGCCGTTGGCCGTATTGTGCACCGGAATCGGATTCCCCAGGCTCCAGAAATCGTCGGCTGAAAAACTCGATTGATAAACACCGATAGTCACATCGTGGCCGCCGCCGAATACCTTGTTGATGCTCAGGTCGTTGGAGAAAGACCGCAGGTCCTTGAGCACAACCCAGTGTCCGTAAGTCTGGACAAAGTCTCCGGCGCCCAGGGTCAAGCCGCTTTCCGTCACGACGGGCCCGCCGATGACTGCGCTAAGATCGGCTGCCGGAACGGCCGTTCCGGACGGTACGAAGCCAAATGTATTGGCATCGCCGGTGGTCAAACCGACGTTGTCACGGAAAACCCAACCATCACCAAAGTCGAACTCGATATTGGCGCCCGTCACACTGCCATCCCAGCCACGACCATCGGCAAAGTCATAGACTTCGGTATCGCCACCGGGGCTGATTTGAATGATACGGCCCCGGGTTGCTGTGCCTAACTGAGAGAAGTTGCCGTCATCGTGACCGCAATTCAAACACTGCGGCAGGTACCACTGACCGTGGTCATCCGTTATTCGCGTAAAGAAGTTGATCTTGCCCTGGTCGAATTCCTTCGTCAGGTTGACAGTGAACTGATGACCCTCTTCGGATGTGAATTGGGCGTCACGAATTCCCGGGGACGACTGGACGTAGCCCCCGATCATGTAATACAGGTCCTCCGCGAGCTTGCCGCTCAGCACTCCGTCCAAGCGCTGGAGTTCGTAATCCGAAGTTGAGTATTTGATCCGTCCCTCGGTGTCTTCCCTGCCGCGTTTCAGATTGAAGTTCACGGTCAGGCCAGGCTCGCCTTTTCCAAAAACGGCGCCGGGGCCGCCACGCAATCCTTCGGTACTTGCGATCGTTTCATCCACCCGAAAAATTGTGGATTGCTCGAAGAAAGACAACATCTCCGTACCGTAAAGCGGTGTGCCGTTCAAAGTCATGGTGACAAAGGGCGCATCCGAGCCGCCGGGAAGGCCGCGGACATCGATATTCGCGCCGGCGACGCCGCCGGAACTTTCTACCCAAACACCGGGAATGGCCTTGAGCAAATCAGCCGTGCTCTTCGGCGAAAATCTCTCGATTTCGCCCGAATCAAGAACGCTAACCGCAAATGAGACGTCTCGTTTCTCAATGCCGCCGCCACCGGGCGTACCGATCGTGATGATTTCCTCGATCACTTCCTCGTCGTCCTGTGCCAGGACCGACCCCGAGGTAACCAACGATACAGCCGCAATTAATGATGACGCCAACACATGGTAACGCCGCTTCGATGAGTCAATAGTCATTTGTTCGCCCCCTGCATTTGATTTCAAACAGTCACGATTGGCGCGGGACGAGGGACGAGCGCATGAAATCGGAAATTCCCCCCTCCCGACTTTTTGGTTTCGTGGGTACACTACTCCTTTGTGAAATGCATTTCAATAATTTTGAAATCGGTTTCATATGAGGCTATATTCGGTACTCAAATCGGGGTCAATTCTTGAGCAAAGCAGAAAAACGCGCCGTCACGATGGCCGATATCGCGAAATTGGCGAATGTGTCAAAACCGACCGTATCCCGTGCGCTGAGCAACAGCCCGTTGGTCAACCGGGCCACTCGGAATCACGTACTCTCGGTCGCAAATGCCCACGGCTACGCCGTAAACCGCAATGCACAAAAGCTGCGCCACAAGAGAACGAACACAGTCGCCGTGTCACTCGATTTTCACTCGCACCGGCAGAATCACATTTCCGATCCATTCATGTTCGACCTGCTTGCCGGCGTTTCCGAGGCACTGGGGGATCGCAACCAGGACCTGCTGCTGTGCGCGCCCAATCACAATGATGGCGTGGCCTTCAATCAAATACTGAATTCCCGCGGCGCCGACGGTTTTATTATCCTCGGTCAGGGCCACCGGGAGGACATGCTCCATGAATTTGCCGCCACCGGCGCGCCAGTGGTCGTCTGGGGAGCCGCCGACGAGGATGCAAACTACTGCGTGGTGGGAAGCGACAACTATCTTGGCGGTCAATTGGCCGGACGTTATTTCTGCGATAAGGGTCGCCGCCGCTGGCTATTTGTCGGCGATACCTCGTTCCGGGAATTTCGTCAGCGCCGCGAAGGCTTGCAGAATGTCTGCGACGAGGCCGATGACGGTATCGTGATCGATGACATAGAGCTGCACAGCTTTGGCTATGACTCGGCCTATGATGCGGCGAGCCATTATCTCGACGTCATCGAGACCAATCCGGACGCCGTTTTCAGCTACAACGACACGTCGGCCATGGCGTTTATCTCGGCGTTTCGGGACGCGGGCATCGACGTCCCCGGCGACGTATCGGTGGTGGGTTACAACGACATACCCTCGGCTGAGTACTTCAGTCCGCCGATTACGACGATTCGCCAGGACACGCACCAGGCTGGCCGCGTTCTGGCTGCAAAACTGATGCGAATTATCGATGGGGAGACGCCGCGGTCAGCTTTGATCAAGACCGAATTGATACTGCGGGAAAGCTAGGCAACAGGCTGTCCCCGGTTTATTGCGCCCTTTCTGCGAGCACCTCGTCGACCGCCTTGCGGATTTCGGCAGCCCAGTACGGCGCACGATACGCGGCCTTTTGCCTGTGGCTCGGGGGTTTGCCTGCGGCGGGCGGGTCTTTCTTCGGCAATGTCCGTAAGTCGAACCGTATTTCGCGGTTTCCATCGACAACAATCACGCCCGGCGTCCCCCATATGCCATAGGCTGCAGCAACGTCATCGCCGTCGGGTAACACCGTGAAATCGTAACCGGCCTCCCTGATGACGCCGACGGGATCGCCCTCCTCTCGGAAATTGACGGCAAGTACCTCGATCTGGTCGCCGTACTCGGTGCGGATGCTCTGCAAATGCGGCATCAAGGCCTTGCAATAAGGACACCACGTCGCCCAGAAGAGGACAATCACCGGCTGTCGCCGGACTTCCTCGCTGAGACGAACCATCTCGCCTTCGGCCGATTCGAGACTCCAGTTTGGTGCAAGCTCGGCAGCACTGGCTGGCGCCGCAGACAGGAGGAGCGCGCCAAGGGTACTGATGATCAGGGGAATTCGCATAGGCAGGATTCACTCGGAGTCGATTGCTCTACCCAGACAGACCGCCAACACGCGCCCTTTATTACTTTATGATTCAAAAGTGAACGCTGCCCTGCTATTCGTTGCTCTCGCCGCTTCCGGCCCTTCGGAGCTGCAGGCCGTGCTCGACTCGGCCCGGGAGTCTCAGGACGTGCCAGGGGCCAGCGCAGTGGTGATTCGTGAGGACGAGGTCGTATTCGCCGGTGGCAGCGGTGTTGCCGACCTGGAATCGGCCAGCCCGATGACTGTGGATACGGTTCTGTACATGGGCTCAGTGACCAAGGTGCTGACTGCCATCCTGGCTCTGAAACTGGTCGAGGACGGCCGCCTGGGCCTCGACGACGCGGTGCCCGGTATCGCGGTGAATGGGCAGCGTGAAGCACCGGTTGTTCGCGTCGCGCACCTGCTGACGCATTCCGCCGGACTCGAACGCGAGGGCGACTTCGGCTACTGGTTCAGCGGCGACTTTCCCGATGCGGCGGCACTAAGGGAGTACCTGGCGGATACGACGCTTCGATCGAACCCGGGCGACAGCCTGCACTATTCGAATGTCGGTTACGGCGCTCTGGGCCTGGCTATCGAGCAAGCGAGCCAGCAATGCTTTGGCGAAGCGTTGCGCGCACGTGTGCTGGAACCCCTCGGTATGAGCAAAACGGGCGTCTCCGCGTCGGGCGAAACTGTTGCAACCGGATACACGCCTGCGGGACGCATTCTTCCCAGTCAGCGTCGGCCGTTTGCGGGCGTCGGCCGGCGCGTCGGAGACAGGCATGTGCGCATGTACCACAACGCACGGGCGATGAGCCCGGCTTTCGGGGCACACACCAGCGCACGCGACCTCGGCCGCCTCGCCATGTTCCTGCTCGGCCACGGTGGCGACACCGTGCTGTCATCGGAAATACGTACGCGTATGCACGAGAGGCAGGCGTCCGGCTGGGGGCTTGGCTTGCGACTTCAGCGTCGTACCGGCCACACGGTGGCGCGGCACGACGGCTGGTTCGCCGCGCATCGATCGCACTTGCTACTCGATATCGACGCGGGCATCGCCGTCGTCGTGCAAGCCAACAGCGACAACGCCGCTACTGGCAAACTTGCCGACGCGCTCTATGAGGCGGTGCTACGGCTCGAGCAGGAACGGGTTCAGGTGCCGGACGCCTCGTAAATGCTCTGTATCGACGCGTCGAGCGTGGCATTGAATTCATCGTCGCTCTGCTGCGCAGTGAGGCCCTCGGACAGCGCCCGCGAGAAACTTGCCACCATGCCGCTCTGACGGGCAAGGCGTTCATTGGCTTCATCGCGCGAGTAACCACCCGACAATGCGACGACACGCACAATATTCGCGTGCGCGATGCAATCGGCGTACAGGCCGTCTTTCTCGGGCAAGGTCAGCTTGAGCATGACGAGTTCGTCGGAACCCAGCGCGTTCAGCTGATTCATGATCTCGCTGTGCAGCATGTCCTCGGCTTCCGCCTTGTCCGGGCAATGGATGTCGACTTCCGGCTCGATAATCGGAACGAGTCCGGCTGCGACGATCCGCCGGCCAATTTCGAACTGCTGTGCGACGATTGCGGCGATTCCGGCCGCATCAGCCTGTTTGATGACCGAGCGCATTTTCGTGCCGAAGACGTCATTCGCCTTCGCCCTCGCGAGCAGCGCGTCGAGATCGGGTATCGGCTTCATCAACTGCACGCCGTTCTCTTCGTCAGCCAGGCCCTGATCGACCTTCAGGAAGGGAGCCACGTTCTTGACATTCCAGAGGTAGGACGCTGTCGGCTGCCCTTCGACCTGCCGGTCCATGGTGTTTTCGAAGAGGATGGCGCCGAGAATGCGCTCACCCGTGAACGCTGGGCTCGTCATGATGCGGGTGCGCATTTCATGGACGACCCCGAACATCTCGTCGTCATTCGACCAGGCGTCCGGCGTGACGCCGTAAAGACCCAGCGCCTTTGGCGTACTGCCACCGCTCTGGTCAAGGGCCGCGATGAATCCTTGCTGATTTCTGACTTTTTCCAGTTGTTGTTCGAAGCTCACAGTAGTTCCCGATATTGGTTGATTGGTGAAAAGACCGGCGAATTGTACAGCAACAGAGGCGCCAAGAGCAGACCGGGCCTGATAGACTTTTCGCCATGCCAGCAACCGTCAGAAACCTCGAGCAGTCCAGCCTTCCGGCCCAGGGACCGGTAGCGCCCTGACGTGTTGAGCCTGTCCGGAATCAGACTGCGTCGCGGACGCAAGGTCCTGTTCGAAAACGTCAGCTTGCAGGTCCATGCTGGGCAGCGCCTGGGCGTCATAGGCGCGAACGGCAGCGGCAAATCGTCATTATTCGCCATGCTGCTCGGCGAACTCGAGGTCGATGACGGCGACCTCGCGCTGAATGCCGGCTACGTAATCGCCCACGTGGCCCAGGAAAGCCCGCACGGCAGCAGCCCGTCGATCGACTACGTCATGGACGGTGACGCCGAATTGCGCAGCGCGCAGGCGGACATCGCCGCCAGCGAGGCGCAGGGCGGCAGCGCGGTACCGCATGCGCTGTACGAGCGCATGGAGAACATTGACGGGTTCAGCGCCGAAGCACGCGCCGCACGCCTTCTGCATGGCCTGGGATTCGCCGACGCGGACACGGCCAGGCCTGTCGATGCATTCTCCGGCGGCTGGCGAATGCGGCTCAATCTCGCCCGGGCGTTGATGTGCCGGTCCGACATGTTGTTGCTGGACGAACCGACCAATCACCTCGACCTGCCGGCGATCCTCTGGCTCGAGCGCTGGTTGAAACGCTACGAGGGGATATTGCTGGTCATATCCCACGATCGGGATTTCCTGGACCAGGTCTGTACGCGGATCGCTCATATCGAGCACCAGGAGGTACGCCTGTTCAGTGGCAATTACAGCCAGTTCGAGGCGCAACGGGCCGAACAACTCGCACAGCAACAGGCCATGTTCCTGCGCCAGCAAAAGGACATCAAGCACATTCAAACCTACGTCGACCGGTTCCGGTACAAAGCATCGAAGGCGCGCCAGGCGCAGAGCCGCTTGAAGATGCTCGAACGCATGCAGAAAATCGCGCCCGCGCACGTCGATTCGCCATTCCGGTTCCACTTCCTCGAGCCGAAGAAACAGCCGCAGCATCTGCTGGGCCTCACGGATGCCGTGCTGGGCTACGAGGGCAGCGCTCCGGTTCTCGAGAAGGTCGTCCTGAACCTGTCCGCCGGTGACCGCGTAGGTTTGCTCGGCGTCAACGGCGCCGGCAAGTCGACGCTCGTGAAATGTCTTGCGAGCGGCAGCACATTGCTTTCCGGCGAGCGCGTGCTCAGCAAGGACACGAAGATCGGTTATTTCGCACAGCATCAACTGGAATTGCTGCGGCCGGAACAGAGTCCGATCGATCACCTGCGCGTGTATGCGCCCGCGGATCGCGAACAGGACCATCGCAACTACCTGGGCCGGTTCGGGTTCAGCGGCGAACGCATCTTCGATCCGGTTGCACCGTTTTCCGGCGGCGAGAAGGCGCGCCTGGTACTCGCACTGATGATCCGGCAACAGCCCAACCTGCTGCTCCTCGATGAGCCCACCAATCACCTGGATCTCGAAATGCGCCAGGCCCTGAGCGTGGCGCTCATCGAGTACACCGGCGCGCTGGTTGTCATTTCGCACGACCGCCACCTGCTCAGAAGCGTCTGCGACGAGCTTCTTATCGTGCACGATGGCATCGTCGACCGTTTCAAGCGCAGCCTTGACGAATACCCGGCCTGGTTGAAGGAGCGGGAACTGGAGCAGAACAACAGCGAATCAGGGTACGTTACGGAACCGAAGCGCCAGCTCAACAAGAAACAACAGCGCCAGGAGCAGGCGCAGCGCCGCCAGCGTCTGAAGCCAATGCTCGACAAGGTCCGCGAAATCGAACGGCAACTCGCGGACAGGCGCTCGAAGCTGCAAACCCTGGACGAAAGCCTTGCCGACGAGACGCTATACGCAGATCAGGAGCGCCAAGCCGAACTGGGTCAACTGGTTCGCGACCAGGCCACGGTCAAGTCGGAGATTGAAAGCCTCGAGTGGGACTGGCTGGAAGCGAGTGAAGCGCTGGAGTCGGCTTCGTAGGCGCGGCTTCCAACCGCGATCATGCAACGCAATCGCGGCTGGAAGCCGCTCCTATGACTGAGGAAGCGGAAGCTATTGGCTGCGTCTGTCAGGCGGCAATGATCGAATCATCAGTGCGAATAGGAGTCGTTCTCAGGCGACTTGTTCTGCTTCCGCCGGAGCCAAAAACTATTCGGTGTAACACCAACGGTATCGGTGAATTTTCGTTCGAATTCGCCGATGGACCTGAATCCTGCCGTATTCGCCACCTTCTCGAGAATATCCGGATCGTCCGGATTGCTCTCCAACAGCTCCTTTGCGTACTCGATTCTCTGGGTGTCGAAAAAGGCCCTGGGAGTTGTTCCGAATTGCTTTTCAAGGACAGCTGACAACTGATCCAGTGTGCAACCGATCTTATCTGCCAGTTCGCTCACCGTTATATCCGGATCCAAAAAGACTCGATCTTTGCCAATCCGCGCTGACAGGCTCTCCTTGATGCGCGCCGCCTTCAGTGCACCCAGGCCGCGGTTCGCGTGGGCCGGCAAGCCGTGTCGGCCTGCCGCTATTTCGGCGATCTCCTCCAGGGAAGCCTGATCGGTACTGCAGTATATGTCGGTGACGTTGACGATCTTGTCGTCTCGAAGGGCGAGTATTTCGGCTCCAAAGTGGATAGGGTCACCAATTGTCCTACCCTTTCGTTCATGGGCGCTGTAACGAAAAACAACGCCATTACCGGTGTTTATCACGCTACCCACCTGCTCGTACCAGTACGGCTCCTCATTCACCGCGTCCTGAAAATATTGCTCGAGATCTCGCCCAACGCAGGTCTCCATCCAGAAAGCGTCGTAGTAAGCGGCACCTGCATGCATCAACTCGAGAAGGCTCGTTACATTTCGCTGATTCCACGCATCGATGTACTTCTTGACGATCTCATTGGTAGTCATGCGCAGCGTCCTCTCCCGCAATCTCGGGTATCAGGTCTCAGTATACAGCAGGCCAAATTGCAGGATTCCAGATCGAGGCAACGATTAAACCGAATCGGCCCAGGCAAGATCCTCGTTGGCAATGGCGTACAGCTCTTCCGCAATGCCGGCGAGCTCGTTGCCGGCTTTCTCCAGGTCCTGTCCCGGCTTTTGTTCGACGTCATCCCGTGCGTTCAGGTCGAGAAGCTGTTTGGCGCCGAGCTGCCATTTGAGCGCAAAGTGCCTTGCTGCATCACGCGCGGTCGGGCAGGTGCTGGCATCGATGCAGTCCGTTGGTAACTCACCCGCGATCAGCCAGAATTCGCGGTGGTCGCCGCCCGTGTCGCGCACACGCCCTATCATGATCTTGTTGGGCAGCGCCCAGGCGACTTTCGACTCGACCGTCAGACCTTGAAAGATCCCCGTCTCCGTAACTTCGGCCAGCGCCTGGTGCATGCAGTCGTTCGCCCACGCTATGGCGTCATCGGTGGATGGTTTGTTCGCTTCGTCAGTCATCGCCTTCCCTTGTTTCGAAATCCGAGTCGATCGCCGCCAGCCGATCGTAAAACCCGGGTGCCTGGTCGTAGTAATTCCGCCAGCGATCGACGGATCGCGAATACACCGGCTGTCTCGCCTGCCAGACGCTCGCTGTCCGGATCACACGTTCCTGATCGGCCACCTGTATGACAGCGTCGCTCCAGTCCGCGCCGAGAAAGTCCAGGGCTCCGGCAAGTACGTCGTGCCCGAACTGTACCAGTTCAGCATACCGAACCTCGAAAACCCGGTCGGCATATACCGACTGCCAGTGCGACAGCAGGCGACGGTATCCGGCGTAAAAGTCGACCAGGTGATCGAGATTGTTGCTGAAGGCGCTGTCTTCATGTTCGAACAACTGGAAGAAACAGGACGTACACGTATCGCGTCCGTCCCGGGTTACGTGCAGAACCTTTGCAGTCGGCAGGAGCTCCATCATCACATCGACGTAGCGGAAGTTGAGCGGGTTCTTGTCGATGTAGAAATCGCTTTCAGGCCCGTCGAGTCGCATCTGCGTCCACAAGGCGTCGGCCATCTCCTGCCGCTGCGCCTCGTCGAGCGTGCCTGGCGCCGGGCTTTGCGCGGCGAAATGCGAGAGGACATTCAACTCGCCACGCCCGGTGATGTTCGGGTGCCGGTCGAGCATTTGTTCCAACAGCGTGGTACCCGAGCGCGGCATGCCGACGATAAACACGGCATTTCTCGCCGGCGCTGAAGCAGGCTTCGCTGCCGTCGCCGCGTTCGAGATCGACCTCTCGACGAACTTCTTCCACCTGGCCGGGCTCCATGGCCTGGTGCTCGACGCCAGGCGGTTGCCGATCCGGTACTGTTCCCATGCTCGCGGCCATTGTTGCAGGTCGTCCAGGGCCTTGCCGATCGCGAACGCGATACACATGTCGGCTTCGGGACCGTACGATTGGCCCGTGGCCTCCTCCATCCGCTTGTAGTCCGGATCCTCGGTCGAATCGAATCGCTTCTGTTGCGCAAGGACGGTCCATGCCGGCCCGGTCGACGGCTGCAGGTCGAGGGTTTTTCGCAGCGCCCGCAGTGCGTCGTCGAACCGGCCGGTGGCCTGGTACAGCCGCCCTAACTTGAAATGCAGGTCCACCTGGTCGGGACTCAATTCCAGCGCCTTCTCGCAAACCGTAATTGCGGCGTCGTACTGATTGCTGTCACGCAGGAAACCCGCGATTTGCAGGAGCTGTTGCAGGGCCAGGCCGTTCTGCCCGGCCGCCTCCAGCAATGCGTCCGCGGCATCACCGGGCAGGCCCGCATCACGCAACAGAAACGCAAGGGCAAATGAGATTTCAAAGTCTCCGGGCATCTCTGCCAGCAACTTGCCGAATATCTTTCGCGCGCGCCCTGTGTCACCGGTCATTCGGTAGGCATTGGCCAGCCAGTACCTGACGTATCGCTCTCTCGGTGCACGGCGGGAAGCTCGTTGTAAATGTATCAATGCTTGTTTGTGCTGGCCTTGCTGCAGCAGAGCGACGCCCTTCTCGGCCTGGGCTTGCCAATCGGTCCGGCGCATAGTCGGCAAACCCTAGTTCTTGCTGCGATAGACACCGAAATAGACGAACGGAGCCTGCGCCCTGGTGCCGGGTACGACGGCGTCTGGAACCCTGTGCACAACCGGTCGAACGCTGCGCAGGTATCTAACGATTGCATCCACGTCATCGTCCGAGAGTCTCGCATAACCCTGCCACGGCATAGTCGTAATGCGCCGACTGCCGTGGCGTCCGATGCCTGCCCTGATGGCGTTTGCGATCTGGCGGTCGGACCAGTCGCCGATGCCGGTTTCCGGGTCCGGAGTAATATTGGGCGGATACACGACACCGGGGTGCCCGTCGCCCATGGGGCTTGTATAGGCGATGCCGGTATCCGAGCCGGCCAGCGACCGTTCCATGTCGGGGTCGCCAACCAGCGCCCCGTTGGTGTGGCATGCTCCGCAGCCGAGGAGTTCGACCATGTACTCGCCGCGCTCTACGAGGTCGCGGTTTTCGGGGGCGTAAGTTCCCGGGACGGAACTCGGCGCATCCATGACGGTCGTCGCTTCGACCTCGTCCAGGTCCGCGAGCAGATCGGCCGGCGATCGATTCGGCGACTCGGCCGCGCATCCACAGGCCAATCCGAGGGCAATTATGAGTAGTCCTGTACGTTTCACGCGATCATCCCCCGACCGGCTGGTTTGCTGAGTATAACGACCAGAGCAAGGCGGCCGGAGTTCCTTGCAGTCAATCCTGGAGCGGGTGAAGGGAATCGAACCCTCATTCTCAGCTTGGGAAGCTGATGTTCTACCATTGAACTACACCCGCTAATACCCTGTAGGCCACCGATTCTACTGCTGTCCAACACTCCGAGCCACCAACTTGACGGTAGAGAAATTGTGTCGGCCAGGTTCTGGTCTGCACTTTGATGGAGCCCGCGAGACCTGTTCGGATGGTTACGCAGGTTGTGCAAACGACTGGTGTTCCAAAGTCCTCGCCTGACCCAGCCGATACCGCTGAGGATTATTTTACCGATCATAACGTAGCCTGAAGTCGTGAATCCCCGAAGTATATGAACGCGCCGGGTGACAGTGAGCGCAAGTTCATTTACTGAGATGATCTGGCGGCGACGAGGATTTCTGCAAGCTCGCGAGCAGCATCTGCGATAGTCGCCCCCACCTCATTTAGATCCTCATAGACATCTCTTTGCTGCTGAGAATGAAACGCATCGTTCGAGCCGCCCCCAATGGGGCTGCCCCAAGCAGTCGATACCATTCCAATACGACGGGATATTCGCGGCAAGGACTTGATTCTGGATTTCACATCTGGACTTGCGAGCTGCTCCAGACTTAGAACCAGGTTACTGTAGACCATCTCTACAAGATCCAGGATCTCGACGATCTCTTGCAGGTTCTCCCACACCCCCATCCAAGCGCGAGACCTGGGACTATCAGTAATCGCGATCTCTCTCGCCGCTCTCTGTTGCTGAATGCACGCGGAAAGGCAAATCGCTAACTGTTCTTCCAGATCCTGAAGGTTAACCGGCCCGTCTCGACCATTATCTATCCACTGAACTACGTCGACCCGACCTGCCTTTAGTGCCAGAGTCCGAAAATGTGACTTGTCATCATACTGGCTCAGCAGGAGACAGAACATGTCCCGATCCGCACCAAGCGCAAGCGCCGAGGACAGCGCATCTGATATGGAGCTTCCGGCTCTAAGCAATAATTGCACAATCGCAAGGTCCCCGTTTGCAATCGCGAGAGAAACCGCTCTGGGTTCTTGTAGAAAGGGAAGTCGAGGCAAGCTCAAATTGGGCGAATCTTGTTCTGAAACTTCTAGCTCTGGATTTGCACCGGCTTCCAGTAATAGCTGCACCATCTCTGCCTTCTCGTAACGGACCGCCCACAAAATTCCGCTGTCCGGGTCCACGCCGGCATCCAGGAAAACTCGCACCATTTCCGAAGAATCTTTTCGCATTGCCTGAATAAACGCCCCGTTGGTCCTAGCACCAGTTTGCAGGATGTGTCGGGTACCGTCTGCCCATTCGCTCAGCACTGCTTCGTCCAGTATACGAGGATAGACTGGTCCTCTATCATCCCAGAAGTCGGGGCCATGTCTTGCCAGCTGTTTCTCTAGAGAGGTGATGTCCCTCTCAGCTATTGCCTTCGAGATTCTCTTTTTCCACCAATAGCCATCCCACCACAGGCTCACCAGGACGAGAACCGCCAGCAATCCAACAGAACTGGCGCCTGCGAGAATAAATATGGTCAAGAATGACATCCAATCCTCGACAGACTCTCAAGCCCTCTCTTCACAACACGTTCGCGCAATCAAATTCTTGAATCGCCCCGGGTATTCCGGAGACTCTTTTGTTTGAGTCAAGCTGCCATAGCTGACTCTTCGTGTTGTCGATAATACGCGATTTCAAATTCAGCCGGTGGCAGGTCGCCGATCGACTGGAACAATCGCTGATGATTGAACCAGTCGACCCATTCCAGGGTTGCACACTCAACGTCTTCGATGTTGCGCCATGGACCCTGTTGGCGGATCAGCTCGGTCTTGTAAAGACCAATGATCGTTTCCGCCAGGGCGTTGTCGTACGAGTCACCCACGCTGCCCACTGAAGGCTCGATACCGGCTACCGCCCGATCCCGGACTTCCGGGGAATATCGTTTTCTTGTATTCATGACCCAATCCTCTCAAAGAATTGAGTCTCCGAGAAACCCGGGGCGGTTCAAGAAAGGCAAGATCGCGTTTTCGGGTGATCCGGAGGCACGCGGAAAACCAGTCATCCGAACGGTTGGAAATCGCCTCGTGTAACTCCGCTTGTGTGGACGCCGAGCCCTCTCTGAATGCCGCCACCATTGACCTTTGCATGCCCGGCACCCGGAATTGGATAGCAAGACCGCAGGAGCGGCTTCCAGCCGCGACCTTCCCACTACGCGTACTGCACGCAAAAGCGCTATAATTTATTGGCCTATAACAAAAACTGCGGGTCGAGATGGATACTATCCTGCGACGTGGATTTTTGTTGGGTGACAGACATATCAACCCTCGCACCGGTGAGATCACTGGGCCGGGCGGCAAAATCCACGTTACGCCAAAGGCTATAGACGTGCTGCTGCTTCTGGCACAGAGGCAAGGGGTTGTTGTAGGGCGCGACCGGATCATCCGTGAGATCTGGGGAGCATCGAACAGCGGTCGCGACGGCCTGACTCACTGTGTCAGTGAGTTGCGGCACGCGCTTGGCGACGATCTCGAAGACCCGACATTCATTCGTACCATTCCGAAGCGTGGATACCAGCTGCTTGCTTCAATACGAATGGGTTCCGAACCGACCGCGGTAGCCACACAGGACGAGCCAGAGCATGCCGGTCAGAGTGGTGTGATCGGTCTTCTCAATGAATTGCGCCGGCGCCGTGTCTTTCGGGTTGTGGGCGCCTACGCGATCCTGGCGTGGGTAGTCGTCGAGGTTTCGGCCACCGTGTTTCCGCCATTGGGGATCCCGGACTGGGCACTGACGTTCGTGGTCTGGGTTGCCGGGCTGGGGTTTCCGGTCGTCGCCGCTCTCACCTGGGCCTTGCAGATCACCGACAAAGGCATCGTCTTCGAAGGCGACCGTCCACTTCGGGCCCGTGTGCTCGCCTCACCCGGGCGGGCGACTGACTTCGCCATCATCGCAGTCCTCGGACTGATCGTCGGCTATCTCGTGTACGAGCGAGCGCCCGAGCGAGCGGTGCCGGTGACGATCGCAACGGAGGGCGGTGCGTACACGCTGCCAAGGTTGGACCCGGATTCGGTCGATCCGAAGTCAATCGCGGTACTGCCATTCGTAAACCTCGGCGACGATCCACGGATCGATTACCTTGGTATGGGCCTGGCCGAAGAGGTGTTGAATCTCCTCGCCAGGATTCGAGAGCTGAAAGTACCCTCGCGAACGTCGTCGTTCTATTTTCATGGCAAAGACATTGGGCTGGAGGAAATTGCGCAGCGCCTCAGAGTTCGCAACGTCCTTGAAGGCTCGATCCAGGGTGTGCTCGACGATCTGCGCATCTCGGCTCAGCTGATCGACTCGCACGATGGTTACCACGTCTGGTCGGATACCTTCGCTCGACGAAATACAGACATGCTGGCGGTCCGCGACGAGATCGCGCAAGCAGTCGTGGATTCCCTGAAGGTGGTCCTGTCGCTCGAGTCGAAAAACAAGATCCTCGAGCGCCCGACGAACAATGCCGACGCATACGACTACTACCTTCAGGCACTGAGCTATCTGCGTCGTCCGCGTTCTCAGCAGACGCTCGATAATGCCGAGGGATTGTTCCGTAGAGCTCTCGACCTGGACCCCGAGTACGCCCTCGCGTTTGCCGGACTCTGCGATGTGTATCTCGGTAAGTTCCGGCTGGATCGACGCACCGAGCACGTCGAGCCAGCCGAGCAATCCTGCAGCAACGCCCTGGCGATCGAGCCCGATATCGCGGAGGTACACCTCGCGCTGGGTAACCTATACCGACACCTGGGCAGAATCGAAACGGCTGAGCTCGCATTTCAACGCGCGATCGTCATGAACCCGAAGCTCGAACCGGCGTTCTACGGACTCGGGATGACGTACAAGGCACAGGACCGGCTCACCGAGGCCGAAGACATATTCCGCTACGCTGTCGATCTCGAGCCCGGTTACTGGGGTACCCACCTTGCTCTCGGCAACTACTACCTGGAGTTCGGCCAACCGACCCAGGCCGTCCCTTACTTTCATCGCGTTACCGAACTTAATCCGGAATATGCGATGGGATACAACAATCTCGGTGCTGCACTCTACAACTCCGGTCAGCTGGAAGCAGGCGAGGCCGCCTACCTGCGCTCCATCGAGGTGGGCCCGACAGAATTCGCTTACTCGAACATGGGCAGTGTTTACTACAACACCTCCCGGTTCGGACAAGCCGTCAACATGTTTCGGCAGGCTGTGGACCTCCGGCCGCATGATTATCGCTGCTGGGGCCGCCTAGCGTTCGCGCAACGTCTTGTGCCTGAGCAGGAACAGGAGGCTGAGCAAAGTTTTTCGACGGCCATAGAACTGGCCGGAGATGCACTCGGAGTCAACCCCAACGACTGGCGGGCACTGGCTTATCTTGCCGCTTACCAGGCGAATACGGGCGACGCCGAACTCGCGCTATCAAATCTGGACGAGGCCCTTCGGTTAGGGCCCCGCGATCCGCACGTACATTTCTTCGCGGCGATTACTCATGTCGCGTTGGGCAACGAGTCGGATGTTTTCGAATACCTGGAGAATGCGGCCGAGTTGGGATACCCGGCCAAGGCAATCGCATCCGACCCGGATTTTCGGGCGATAAGAAACACCGACCGTTATAAGAAGCTGGTGCTGGTAGCGCAACAGCAGCACTAGTAACGAAGGGAGGTCAAGGTAATGAACATGAAGCGAGTTATAGTGAATAGCACACTGCTGATTTCGCTCGCAGTGCTGTCAGGTTGTTGCACGTTTTGCGATGAGGTCCGGACCAAATGCGGCCCGGAAACGATGAAAGTAAAACAGGGAGACAGGTTCGAATGTGTTCCCGATTGGGAGACCGTGTGCGGTCCCGGAACCGTTCGGAAGATCAACAAAGACCACATACCATCGAACGCAGAGGGCGAAGGCGGAGTAGGCGGTGAGCGCGAGTGTGTATCCGATAGCGCTACCTAGACGCGGCGGTTATCAGTCAGGTTCTACCGACCACGAGCGTAACTTCTCCAATATTTCGTCGCATCCGGAGTAGCCTGTACCGTTTCTGGAACACGCCTGTGCTGCGAGTCTAAATGGGTTGAAGTTGCCACCCTTTGATGCCACGTGTTCCCGGCCGCGGACTGGCCGGATAGTGACCAGGTCGATGTCCGCCGACAGCGGCACGAAAATGAAAGTATCGGCGGAGTCGGCGATGCGCCAGCCGGCACTTTCCAGGCGTTGGAATCTCGGGTCCGGCATCGCGTAAACGCCGATCTCTTGTTCGCCGGCAGTGGGAATGACCATGAGATCGGCGATCGTGCTGTTCGTTTTCTTCGGTCCACGAGTAAGAGCTACAGCACCCGTCTGGATATCGTCCGCAGTTACGCTGATCTTGACGACCAGGTACTGCTCTGTCATCAGGCGCGCGACCGAGAAACCGCTTTTCGGCTGGGGGGTAACCGGCGTCAAAGCGGTATCGCCGCATGCCAGCAGAAGCGCGGGAAACAACGAAAGCAGCGGCACAGTGTGTTTCGATGGAAAGTGCATACCTGGCCTCAGTTTGTTTCAGTCTCCGGTTGTGGCCTGCAATTGCCTGCGTCACATAACCCATGTTTCCACTTCACGCGCAATCGGCAAGCCGGACCGTAATAGGAGCTCCGCAACTGCTGGCCCATGATGCAACCCGAAAGACCCTGCAAGTCGATGATCGCCTGTAAACCGGCGGGACTTCGGGTTCTGCAATCATCGGCGTCGAATCCAAGCTCCGATGCTTCGTGCATACACGCGTCTCTGTCTTCCCAGAGATTGGGCGGGCCTTCTTCCTGTTGACCGTAGACTGTCGAGTCCGACCTGTTGTACTCGTCCCGAAGGCCGAAAATCGCATGTCCTGCTTCGTGGACCAATGTCAGCTCCGACCAAAACTCCGACGATAAACTGACGCCCAGCGCGCAGTCGTCCTTGTACGTGGCGTGCAGGAAGACGACAGCGTCAGCGACATTCGCCTCGTCTGAGAGTGCATTCCAAGCATAGTCGGCGGTGTCTGGATGATCAAAAACGCAATCATCGCCTTCCATTCGAAATTCGCCAGGTTCGCGCGAGTACCAAAAGTTGTACAAATGCCGCGCGTCGCGAAAAACGTCGAACTTGAAGAACTTGAAGTCGATCAGGTCATCGAGATATCCGTCAAACAGATCTTCATCGATGTCGGGGTCCCGGACCACTACGACGTCGATCGCCGCTGACGTGTCATCTGTAACGGCACGTATGGGCACCGGCCGATTAATGCATGGGTAATCGCCGGCGGCGAAACTGTATTCGTCGACTGACCTCTCTCCCAACGGGCTGGCGGCGACTGCGTGATATCTCACTATCGAGTGATCCGGCAGACTGTTGCCACGCATGCTTCCCCAGCACGTCAATGAGCGTCGCCAGCCGAATGGGTTGCACCTCGCTATCCGACGAAAATCCTGGACAACCTCTTGTTCGGCACCCTCGGGCCCACAGACGGTAACTTCGGAGACCTCAGCCCAGATTTCGATCTTGTCCACGCTGCCGTTCGCCATTGCGCCCAGGTAGACGATGTCTCCTGCAGCCGGGTGCATTGGCTCGTGCGTTGAGTGGACGCTGACAGCGCAACCCTGCGTAAAGGCCAGAATGAGTGACAGGCCCAGGGTCTTGAGAAGTAGGCTCGGATAACCGATTCCAGTATCCATACCGCTTACGGACCATCATACTGCATTTGCCTTCAGGCAGTAAGCTTGGCGCGTAGCTTGCGCAGGAGATTTTTCAAGATAGCCGCAATTCCAGGGTCTGCTCGGCAACCACCTCTTTGAGATCCCGAGCTTCACGCCGCAAATCCGTGACTTCGCTCGTGGTGGCCTGACGTACAATACCGTCGGCGCGTCGCCCGCCGTATGTCTCGTATCGCCTTCTCGGCGTTGTCTTTCTTCATTGTCATCATCGTTCCTCTTCAAGGTAACGATGAGCCAGAGCCTACGGCAACAGTTCTACTGACATTTTTCCATAGCTGGTGAAGGTGCCGCTGCACGCACAACGCCACGCCTTTGCCCGCCTAAAGATCAGCCGGAAATCGCCGATATCCATGGCAATAACTCCGTGTAGCCGTAGAGATGTCACCGACCGACTCAATCGCCGCAAGTGTGGATGCTATCCGCACGTCACTCCAGACCGGAAACCTCGAAGACGACATCCGGTCGTGGGTCGTGGCCGGCGCCGTGGCCGTATTGGCCGTCGCAAGCGCCCTCCTGGCGATCCAGGATTTTCGCAACGGCCAGCTGCTCGTCGCGGCCATTATGAGTGCGTTGTTCGGTCTCATGCTGGTCAGCGGCTGGCTCCTGGTTTTCCGCGGCAATATCGATGCGGCGGCGAAAGTGACGGTGCTCGGTTTGTGCCTGGCTGCAACCGCGGCACTTGCCTTGACCGGCGGCAAGTCAGGCGCCTCATACGTCGTCGTGTGTCTCATTGTGGTAATCGCCACGACGGTCTCCAATCTGCGTTTCGCCGCACTGACCACCGTCGTCTGCGTCATGATCGCGCTCTTCGGATTGTGGCTTCAAGCTTCGGGCTGGCAATTCCCGATTTCGCCCAGCGACGAGCAATTCACGTGGAAACTCGCCCGTGTCTCCGTCCTTTCATGCATCGTCGCATTCGTGGTCCTGACGATCTCTCGCAGGTCGGCCGAAAGCGTTCGGAAGCAGTACAGGGAACTGCAGGTGGACGCCCAGGAGGCAAACGAGATGCTCTCCAGCCTCGTCGTCGAGCACCTGAACAGCATGCAACTGCAGGCCAAGCTGCAGAAGATCGGCAAGCTGGGTGGCTGGTGGTTTTGCCCGCAGACGAGGATCGTGCATCACACGGTCGGCTTCGCCGGCGTACTCGAGCAGTTCAGCCTGGACGACCTGTCGAGCAACGCGGCGCTGGAAGGACTGTCCCGGCATGAACTACGAGAAGTCATAACCGAGGTCATCGAGGGGAAGCAGCCCTGGGACCACGAAATCAAGGTCACCGACGCGACGGGTAATACGAAATGGTTTCGAAGCACAGGTGAGCTGGAATATGAAGACGACGGTGTTTCCAAGGTCTTCGGCGTACATCACGACATTACCGAAGTGAGGCGGGCCCAGGACGAGCAGGCTCGTGGCCAGAAACTCGAGGCGATAGGCACGCTGGCAGCCGGGATGGCGCACGAAATCAACACGCCGGGGCAATTTGTCGGTGACAACCTGAAATTTCTGAAAGACGCCTACCAGGACATGCTTGCGTTGAACCAGTCCTACGCGGCGTTCTTCGATGCGGCAAAAAACGGGCCCATGACGCCGGAAATCGTTGGGCAGGTCGAGGCGGCCGTAGAGGAAGCCGACCCGGAATACCTGGGCGAGGAGATCCCGATGGCCATCGAGCAGTCCATTGATGGCGTATCGCGTATCACGAAGATTGTCCGCGCCATGAAGGAGTTCTCGCATCCGGGCGGCGGCACCTGGGAATCGGTCGACCTCAACCAGATGATCGACAATACGATCATCGTCGCCACAAACGAATGGAAGTACGCCGCGGAAATCGAAACCGATCTCGACCGGGAGCTGCCCGCCGTGCCCTGTTCGCAACAGGACATTTCACAGGTCGTTCTGAACCTGATCGTCAACGCGGCCCATGCCATCGCCGATGCGCTGGGCGATTCATCCGCGGACAAGGGCGTTATCCGCATCAGCACAAAGCGCGTCGGCGAGGTTGCCGAGATGCGTGTTGCCGACAGTGGTTGCGGCATCCCGGAAGAATTACGCGAACGCGTGTTCGAACCGTTTTTCACGACCAAGGAAGTAGGCCGCGGGACCGGTCAGGGACTCACGATGGCTTACAAGACGATCGTTGACAAACACTCGGGCACGTTGCAGCTCGAGTCGACTGTCGGCGAGGGCAGCACCTTCATCATTACGCTGCCACTCATCGATTCGCGAGACGATTAGGCCGATTGCGCGGCCAGTTCATCGCTCCTCGCGTCGCTCACGGGCAAGGTAGCGGTCCGCGGACGCGAAGTCGCCGCCATTATCAGCGCGCCGATCACGCACAGTGCGCCTGCAATGATGAACGGCGTCATCCAGACCGACGGGTCGGCAGCGCCTTTCGCGGCATCCTTGAAGTAACCTGCCAGCAACGGGCCGGCGAGACCTGCGACGCCGTACGCCGTGAACATCCACCCGTAGTTGCTGCCGACCTTCTTGTTGCCGAAGTAATCGGCGGTGATCGCCGGGAACAACGCAAAACTGCCGCCATAATTGAACCCTATGAGCGCAGCGGCCACGATGAAGCCGTAGACCATGCCGAACTGTATGAACACGTGATAGGTCGCGAACATCGTGACGCCCTGCAGTGCGGACATCACGGTTATCGCCGTCTTGCGCCCGATCCTGTCCGACAGGCTTCCCCAGGCGATACGGCCGAGCCCGTTGAAGATCGCATACCAGGCCATGGCCGTGCCGGTGATGGCGCCCGCACCGGCGACGCCGTTGTGTTCCAGTGCGTCGATGCCGAAGAGCTTGATGCAGTAGATGACCATGAGCCCCGCAATGCCGGCAAACATGAAGACGGACCAGAGCATGTAAAACTGCGGCGTACGCAGCATCTGTCGAGAGTCGAATTCCACGGCGCCCTCATGGTCGCCGTTCTCGGACGTCGGCGGTGTCCAGCCGGCGGGCAGATATCCCTCCGGCGGATTGACCATGACCATACTTCCGAGCAGTACCAGTGCAGCCAGGACGATGCCATAGATAACGAATACGCTTTGTACGCCCGGCAGGCCGAAAGCATTCGTCGTGTTGAGCAGGCCACCGAACCAGCTGCCCGCAAGCTTGACCCAGATCGTGGCCCCGAATCCAAAGCCGGCCACGGCCAGCCCGGTAATCAGGCCTTTCTTGTCGGGGAACCACTTGACGCATACCGAGATGGGCACGACGTAGGCCAGACCGATACCCGCACCACCGACGATACCAATGCTGATCAGCTGAACCCAGAAGCTGTGGCCGAGCAGGCCACCCACCAGGTAACCCGTGCCCAGCAGCAGGCCGCCGGCAACGGAGAGCAGGCGCGGCCCCGTGCTCGGCAACACGCGTCCCGCCAATACCATGACAATCGCGAATGTCGCGAGACCCGCGGAGAACACCCAGGCCGTTTCACTCGCGGAGAAGGCATAAGGACCCGCCGTATCGGTCAGTCGTGCCGTGAACACGGACCAGGCGTAGATGGCTCCGAGTGCGAGCTGGATGGCTATTGCGCCGACGACGACGAGCCAGCGGTTCAGGTGTTTCGATCGATATTCCATGGCGGCCTCCAGTGCCGAGCCTGCGCTATCGAGATCAGGCGTTGCGATATTAACAAGACGGCGAAATAAGACAGCGCCTATATGTACGGATAGAATGTCGGTTTTCACGTACACAGGAAATGCGGATGCAGATCTGGGTCGACGCGGACGCATGTCCGGTCGTGATCAAGGAAATCCTGTATCGCGCGGCCGAGCGCACCAGGGTGTCCGTGACGCTGGTGGCGAACCAGCCCTTGTCGACGCCCTCCTCGGCGTTCATCAGCACGCTGCAGGTGCCAAGAGGCTTCGACGTCGCGGATGACGAGATCGTGAACCGGCTGGAGGCGGGCGATCTCGTCATCACGAGTGATATTCCCCTGGCCGCCGAGGTCATCGAGCGAGGCGGCCATGCCCTGAGTCCCCGCGGCGAGTTGCACACGACCGAGAACATCCGAGCGCGCCTCAATATGCGGGACTTCCTCGACACGATGCGAGCCAGCGGCATCGACACCGGCGGCCCGCCGGCGCTAAGTCAGCGCGATCGCCAGGCATTCGCCAACAACCTGGACCGTTTCCTCACCCGGCACGCAGGCAGCCAGGTCGGCTAGTAACTCAGGGCAAACTCCAGTCCGACCTGTCGGGGCTTGCTTGGCCACGCAATGTCAGCCGGCAAACCGATGAAACGTGCCGCGAAGAACCACTCGATGTACTCCTCGTCGAGCAGGTTGTTGACGTACAGCCGCGTTTTCCAGCGCTCGTTCTCGAGTGAGAAACTGAGGTTAGTCAGGTCATAGGCAGACTGGGTGTCGACATTGTCGAGCGTCCAGTAGGTCTTGTCGCGGTGCTCGAAGTCGAGGCGACTGACGAGATCCAGCGTGCCGGTCAACGGTTTCGTGTGCTGCATGGCGAGGTTCAGGCTCCAGACCGGTGCGCCCGGCACCTTCTTGCCGACGATGGCGCTGGCCGGCACGAGCACGCCAGGTATGTCCTCGTACTCCTTGATTTCGCTGCTCGTGAAACCGAGACCGAAGTCGAATTGAAAAGACTCGGTCGCCTGCACCGCGAATTCGAGTTCGCCGCCCGTAATCTCGCTCTTCCTGACGTTGATGTTCGCCTGTGTCCCGGTCTGGTCGAACAAAAAGTACTGCTGGTCGTCGTAATCGATGAGAAACAGCGACAGTCCGCCGCGCATGCGCCCGCCGAGCGACGTACCCTTCAGGCCCGCCTCGTAACTGATGAGCGATTCCTTGTCGAACCCGGGCATGAAATTGCTGCCCGGCGCCAGGTTATTGAAGCCGCCGGCACGAAAACCCTTGCCCACGGTCAGATAGCCGAGCAGCCCTTCGCGGAAGTTGTAGGCCAGGCTTGCCTTTGGCTGCAACTCGCTGAAGGTCGCACTGCGTCCCTGCGTAATGTCTTCCGGTGTTTCTTCGTCGTAGCGAAACGCGAGCGTCAGTTCGAGCGCATCCGTCAGGTCATAGCTCAGGTTGCCGAATGCGGCTATGTCCTCGAGTTTCAGATCCTGCGCCGCCGGTGGCACCGGGAATCCCAGGAATGTCGTTGCGAGCGAGCGGAATCGGTCCTGGCTGAAGTACTGCACACCCGCAACCCAGCGAAGCCCGTTGGCCGGATTGGACACCAGCCGCAGTTCCTGCGCCACCGTCTCCGACTTGTCGATCACGATGATGTCAATCGCCTCGACCAGTGTCTGGTCGAGGTCCTGATCGTTGCCCGAATCCACATCGGTAAACGAAGTAATGGACGTCAACGTAGCCCAACCCAGGTCATAGTCGATTTTCGCTGACGTTTCCCATGACTTCACGAATGACTCACCGATACGATTCGACTGTATTTCATAGGTCGGATTGCCGAACAGCAACGGCGGATTCGGCGGCGGCAATGGCAAAAAACCCTCGCTGCCCGGCATGAAATAGCCGGAACCGCCGTCCTGGTCGAGATAGTGGGCGCGCAGGTCGACGTTCAGTTTCTCCGAGGGCCTGAAGAGCAAGCGACCTCGAAACGCGGCAGACTCTTTGTAATCGACAAACTGGTTGTCGAGATATGCGTTTCTCAACTGGCCTTCGCGGTCCTGCAGCCGAAACGAGGCGCGGTACAAGAGCTTCTCGTCCGAAATCGGGCCCGTTGCACTGCCGGATACGGTGAAGTCATCGCCCTGGGCGGCCGTAAACCGCAGCCCGTACTCGGGGGCGGCAGTCGGTTGGCGCGTCGAGATGAGAATGGCGCCGCCGATCGCATTGCGTCCGTACAGTGCGCCCTGCGGCCCGCGCAGGACTTCGACGCTTTCGATGTCAAACAGCTCCTGGGTCGTGAGCAGGTTGTTCGTCGCGCTAACGCCATCGATGCGAAACGACACCGGCGGCTGCCCCGTGCCACGGTTTTGCCGTACGCCGCGAATGACCAGCGTGCTGACGCCGACCTCCTGATCGTCCGAGAAGCGCAGATTCGGTGTCAGCGATGCAACGCGGTTGATACGTTCGATTCGGTGGCGCTCGATGTCATTGAGCGTGTACGCGGTAATCGAGTCCGGCACGTCCGAGAGCTTCTCAGCCCTGTAACGCGAGGTGACGATGATCTCTTCGATCGACAGGTCGTCGTTCGACTCGGCGAAAACCCGCTCGCCGGGAATCAGCAACAGGCACAGGGTAAGTGTAATCGCCGCACGGAGCGTGCGGGCCGAATTTTCTGACATCGATAGTCCTTTTTTGTTGCAGCCTCACAGGCTGCTGAATTTATCATCCCCGACGGAACATGCCATGCCGTTATTCCACATTGGCATTATCGGCATCCCACATTGACACGCAGGCTGAAGTGTTGTTCGCAGACGTCAGAGCCTATGCCCAGGTCATCAGCCCGACGATCCCGAACCAGACCAGGTAGACGGCGACCAGCAAGTGCACCGACGACGCCAGCGTCGAATGCCAGTAGTTGACCCGGTTCATCGGCGTTGCGCGTTCCCAGACCGACGTAGCGACGCCGAGGGCGGCGAACAATGCAAACAGTGCCGACGACAACAGGATGCCGACCGAGATCGCCGTGGGTGCACCGAGCCGCACGAAGGGGTCGGACATGCCGGCGGCGAACAACCCGACCAGGACCAGGACCGACACGCTGGCCAGTAGAGGCCACACGCGTATGCTCATCGTTGCACCGGCCGCCACTTTGCCGCGCAGCTTGCGCACGCCCCAGACCAGGAAATAGACCACGGAGCTCAGGATTGACATGGCCCACAGTGCGGCGATCCCGAGCTGGCCATAGGCGAGCAAAGCCGAAGTCGGCGCGAGCACCAGTGTGCCGAGATGAACGACCGGGCCGCCAAGCGGATCCACGACCAGAGACAGACTAGTTGCTCCCGTTTCCTCCGAGGCATACACCGCGGCAGCCACCGGGTAATAGCCGTTTTCATCGCCCCCCAGCAGCGGCTTGTGTCGCAGCGTCCCCTCTTCAAACCAGAACTTCTGAAGGCCTAACACCCGACCGAGGAAATAGCCGACTTGCTGGCGGGCATTGATCGGGTAGTAGAGCCCTTCGATAGCCCTGTGGTCGGCGGTAACTTCAACCGGGTCCGGCATCGAGGGCTGCTCCAGGCTGCGGGTTTCGAAGTCCCTGACCAACCTGGAAATCTCGCGAAGAGATTCGCCATCGTCCGAATTGATCATGATCGCATGACCTGCCCTGGCTTCCGGCAGGTAGGCCATCTCGGTAATGCCGCCATTGACGCCGCCGTCATGGGCTCGATAGATCCAGTGCTCGTGAGGGGACGCATAGTTGCTGAGGCCATAGCCGATTTCCTGCCCGGCCTGCGCGCCACTCGTGGACACGGTAGTTTCCATGCGATCGACGGACGCCGCCGACACGAGTTGCCGCCCTTCTACCGCACCGCGGTTGATGAAGAACGCCACCAGCCTGGCCATGTCCTTCGCCGACGCATTGATGGACCCCGACGGCCGCATGATGATGTGCCAGTAATCCTGCGGCTGGTTGCCGTTGGCGTACAGCGTGACGCCACGCTCGCGAAAGTCTTCGGACAAACGGTACGTCATGGTCTCCATGCCCATCGGCGCGAAGAAATTCTCCTGCACGTAACTCTCGTACTCCTGGCCCGTTACCCGCTCCACGATGTAAGCCGCGACCGGCGGACCCGCATTGCAGTACGACATGCGCGAGCCCGGCTTCCAACGCGAGACGCGGGAATGAGGATGGTAATCGAGGCCCTCTTTGAGGGTGGCCGGTGCGGGATCGTTGTGGGCGTACTCGGGCAAATGAATATCGTCCCAACCGGTTGTGTGTTCCAGCAGGTGGACGACCCGCACCGGGTCGTTGGCCTCCCACTGGTTCTCGAAGGCGATATCGGGGGCAAGATCGGCCAGTTTGTCGTCCAGCGACAGCCTGCCCTCTTCCACGAGTTTCAGGACGGACAGCGAGACGAACATCTTCGAGGTCGAGCCGATCCGGAACATCGAATCCTCGTCAGCATCGACATCGTCCTCGATGTCCGCTTTGCCGATTGCCCGCACCCAAAACGGACCGCTGTCATCGACCAGTGCGATTCCGACAGCGGGAACGTCGTTTTCGGCGACCACCCGGGCAATTGCTGACTGCAGCTCCTCCAGGGTAGCGGGCTTCGCTGGCTCTTCATCGGCCCGTACCGACAGCGTCAAGAGCATTCCCAGGACGGTGGCGATGGTCGTTATGGCTCTGTACATTTCGGGTTCCCTTTTGCACCGAAAACGGATACGAGCGTGAGTATACAGGCGCAGTAAATCTACGTATCGCCAGTCCCTGCATAGAGGCATAACGTTCTCTACCATGAACACACAGACGAACGAACACCACCCCTGGGCCGAACCCTACAAGATCAAGATGGTCGAGTTGCTGCGGATGACGACCCGCGAGGAACGCCTCGCGGCCATTCGCGAGGCCGGCTACAACACGTTCCTGACACGCAGCCGGGACGTCTATATCGACCTGCTGACCGATTCGGGCACCTCTGCCATGAGCGACCGCCAGTGGGCAGGCATTATGCTCGGTGACGAGGCCTACTCCGGCAGCGAGAATTTCTATCATCTCGAAGCCGCAGTGCGCGAGTTTTACGGCTACAAGCACCTGGTGCCGACGCACCAGGGGCGCGGCGCCGAAAACCTGATGTCGCAAATCCTGATCAGCGACGGCGACTTCGTGCCTGGCAATATGTACTTCACGACAACGCGCCTGCACCAGGAACTGGCGGGCGGCACGTTCGTCGACGTCATCGTAGACGAAGCTCACGATCCCGAGAACACGTTCCCGTTCAAAGGCAACGTCGATCTCGACAAGCTCGATGCACTGGTGCAGGAAGTCGGTGCGGATCGAGTGCCGTACATCAGCCTCGAGGGCAATGTGAACATGGCAGGCGGCCAGCCGTTCTCGATGGAGAACCTGAAGGCGCTGCGCCAGTACTGCCGAAAACACGACATCCCGATCATGCTCGACGCCACGCGCACCATCGAGAACGCATGGTTCATTCGCGAACGTGAGGCAGGATATTCCGATATGCCGGTTCGCAAGATCCTCAGGGAAATCTGCGACTTGACGGACGGTTGCACGATGTCGGCCAAGAAAGACGCGCTCGTCAATATCGGCGGGTTCTTCGCCTGTAACGATGACGAGGTTTTCAAGAAAGCGCAGAACCTGGTCGTCGTTTACGAGGGACTGCACACCTACGGCGGCCTCGCCGGGCGCGACATGGAAGCCATGGCGCAAGGCATTCGTGAATCCGTCACCGAGGAACACATGGCCGCACGCATCGGACAGGTGCGCTATCTCGGACAGAAACTCCTGGCCGCCGGTATTCCGATCGTCAGGCCGATCGGTTCACACGCCATTTTCATCGATGCCAGGCGTTTTCTTCCACACATCGACCAGGAACATTTCCCGGCCCAGTCGCTCGCCGCCGAGTTGTTCATCGAGTCGGGCATTCGCACGATGGAGCGCGGCATCGTGTCGGCCGGACGGGATCCTGAGACCGGCAAAAACCGCAAGCCGAAACTGGAACTCGTGCGCCTGACGATTCCACGGCGCGTTTACACGCAGGCGCACATGGACGTCGTGGCGGACGCGGTGATCGACGTCTACCACAGACGAGAGGAAATTCGGGGCCTGAAGATGGTGTACGAGCCGGAGTACCTGCGGTTCTTCCAGGCGCGATTCGAGCCGCTCACCTAGACCCGGCTTCCGCCACCGCCCGGCGGCAAAGCAGGTCATGGAATCCGTCGGGCCGAAGCACATCTCTCTTGCCGATACTCATGCCAGTCAGATGGTCACGGAGGAGAAAGGGGTCGCTGTCGTAGCGACGGATGACCCTGTCGTCCGCATCATGACTTGCCTGCCATGACGGCACGACCAACTCGGCGAAACTCCGGTTTTCAATGAGCGTCCGCTCATTCTGAATTACGAGTTCGGACTCGGCTATCGCTATGCGAGATCGAATCCGGCCGCCCAGCACGCCTGTCTTCTTCAGCGCGCGTTGCTGCGCAAGATCGACGTCGCCGGCGATATCCGTCCACGGTACGACACGTACCTTGACCACTTTATTACGTTCGGCACCCCGAAAACGGTGATGACCTGATTCGAGCCGCAAATAGCCAAACGCGTACAGGCCTCTCACTCCGAACACGATGGGTTCCGTGACAACCTGGGGTTCACAGATCATGTCCATTGCAAAACCACGCTTGGCGGCCCAGTCCCGGTAGATTTTAAATAGCTGAATCGCCTCACCGCTGGCACCGCCCAGCGGCCGTAATTCGATTATCGCGTCGTATGCGGCATTGTCCGGCATGATCAGCAATTCCCGCGTGGCAGACGTCAGTTCGGCGTCGTAATGGCCCAGTTCCTCAGCGATGCGCTGGCGTTCATCCCGGGAAGCCGCCCGATCAAGCCATTCCCTAATATCCGAATCCCGGCTTCTGAAGCTCTCGATCTTGCGCAAGGTAGCTCTGATCAACTCCATTTCGCTGACAACCTGTGCCATATCTGCCGAGGCATTCCAAAACCCTGGTCGCTGTGTTTGCTTGTCGAGCGTTTCGAGGCGCTCGACGAAAGATGACTCGTCCAACTCTCGTATCAGCGCATCGCGGCGATCCCGAAGCTGGCCGAGTAGCCTGGCCAAATCCGAGCGCGTCGCCGCGGCGCCCAATGGCGTTCGAATCGGTCGCGCTTCTGCTTTATGGGCTTTGGATTCGTCGGTGTCGACTACCGCCACGGTCACCGCGTCTTTACGCCGCGACAGTCTGACGATGCTACCGTCCGCGACCTGCCGTTCCAGCAGCAAGGTTGCTATCGGCATCGTGATGTTCTGCTGGACGGCACGTCGGAGAGCACGAGCGCCGTATTGTTCGTCGTAGCCCAGATCCACAACGAGATCCATGACTTTTTCCGCGATATCAACGTGTATCTGCCGACCCGCGATTCCCTGTCTCTCGAAAATCCTCGCGAGTTCCATGTTCGCTATCAGCCGAACGTCATCCTTGCCAAGTGCATGAAACTGCACGACATGCTGAAAACGATTGATGAACTCAGGGCGAAACGCGGTTTCCAGCGCCTTGCGCATTCGATCGGCGCCCGCATCGGCGGTGTCGGCGACGAAGCCGATGCCTGACCTGGCGCGTTCTCTCGCACCGACATTGGACGTCGCGATGATGATGGTATTGCGAAAATTCACCGGCTTGCCGGTCGCAGGCGTCAATCGACCCTCATCCAGCACCTGCAGCAGCAAGTCCCACACGTTCGAATGGGCTTTCTCGATTTCGTCCAGCAAAACGACCTGAAACGGCTTGGCGCGAACCGGGTCGACCAACCGGGCGGGTCGCTTCGGATGGCTCGGATCGCCGATCAACATCTGGAAGGCGTGGTAGTCCTTGTACTCCGACAAGTCGAATCGCAGCAAGCGAGACTCGGTGCCGAACAAGAACCTCGCCAACGCTCGGGCGAGTTCGGTTTTGCCAACGCCGGTCGGGCCAACAAACAGGAAAGAGCCAATAGGCCGGTCCGGGTCGTGTAACCCCGACTTGTACAGGGCAATCATCTCGACCACGGCCGCGATCGCAGCCTGCTGTCCGATGACCCTGTCCTCGAACCACTCCCTGACCTCGGCAACGGGTTTCGTGACGGAAGGCGAGACGATAATCGGCGGCAAGCCCGAGTAAATCGAGAATACCTTCTCGACAAAAGCCGGGCTCATTTCCTCCGCTTCATTGACACCAATTTTCTGACCTTTGTAGTCCCGAACCTGCAATAGCAAGCCCAACGCCGGACCCGGCCCGTCCGCGGTCGCCAGGAACTGATCGCACAATTCGAGAACGCGTGACAGCGAAACCTGATCCATGCCGAGCTTTAGCCGACTTGCTTCTCCGCTGACAATGTCACGCATTGCCTCCCTCGAGAGAGGCGGAATCTCGACGGTTTCGAACAACGTCGAAAAGCCCTTGAACTGCATTATCGACTGCAGCTGGTCCTCGCTTACCTCGCCGATTAACTGCAACCTGTTTCGCTCGAGCTGTGGCCGGATGAAGTCCCAGGCCGTGCCTTCACGATTCGAGGACCGCCCGGCCGTGGGGAGCCCCCATATGTCCGAGAAGTAGATGACACCTTTTTTTTGCACGGCGCCGTCGATGATCTTGCTGACTTTGCTTTCCCATTCTCCCAGAAACTTGGTGCCGCTCAGTAATTGCGCGACCGAGAACTCGTACAGCCTCGAGCGGCCACTACTTCGAAACTGCCTGGCGATTTCGTGCACGATGCGTGTCTTGCCGACGCCGTTCGGACCCACCAGCAGGACGGATTTCCGCCGTGCCAGAATATTGATAATGCGAGGCAACAGTTCATCACGATACAAAACGGGTTCGAAATTGGCGGATTCCTCCGTCAGATCGCGCCCCTCAGCGAAGGCGTCATTGAAATACTTGCTCATTCGTTACTGTTGTTATTGCCTTGCCAATCGACGCCGAATCTAGTCATCGAGGGCAGGCAGGCCGTGCAGGACGAGACGGTAATAGCTGACCATGCCGATGATCTTGCCATCCTCGGTAACCGGCGCGTGGCTGATGCCGAAATTCTCGAACATTCGGGCGCAGTAGCGAATTTCCATTTCCGGCCGCACCATGAGCACCGGTTTGGCCATGATTTCGTAGACGTTGACGCGTTCCGGTGCGCGGTTTTTCGCAATGACCTGCTTGGCGATGTCCGAGAACAGCAACAAGCCGTGCTCATCGTATTCGTCGCGCCGTTTTACGATCAGGCTGGTCGCACCGACTTCTTTCATGGTCTTCAATGCCGTCAGCACGTCGATCCGGCCGTCGACCTCCGTCACGTTCGTGCTCATGCAGTCGCGCACGGGACCCCAGTTTTTAATAGTCATAGGTTTTCCTCCACTATGTCCTCAAGTTCCTGGGCCTGGTGCACAATCCCGACCGCGTCTTCAACGTCGACCAGTACCGCGATCCCGGTACCGGGCTTTTTATCGAATTCACCGACCTCGCCGATGTGCTCGAGTATATGGCGGCTCAAATGCTGCTCGACCAGCAGCAGGACCACATCGCGCTGGGTGGCGAGCGTCAAGCCGAAGAATGTCTTGCTCTCTTTGATACCCTCGCCGCGCGCATTGTTGATCACAGTGCAACCTGTCGCGCCGGCCTCGCGCGCAGCGTGCATTATGGCTTCGGTCTTGTCGTCCTCGACGAAGGCGATTATCAGCTTAAAGTGCATGGTCTTGTTCCTCCTGCAATTCTTCTTGTCCCGCACCGGATTCGGCAGTTCGTCCTGTAAGCGCCGCGAGCTGCCCGTAGGCCAGTACCGAGATTATCGGAAACAGGCTCGCGAATGCCACCAGGCCGAATCCGTCCAGCAAAGGGCTGCGCCCCGGCACCGCCTCGGCGAGTCCAAGGCCGAGCGCGGTGATCAATGGCACAGTCACCGTAGAAGTCGTGACACCACCGGAATCATACGCCAGTGGTACGATCACTTTGGGCGCCACCGTGGTTTGCACGATGACCACCAGGTACCCGGCCGCGATGAAGTAGTGCAGCGGCAGGCCGGTAATAATTCGATAACAGCCGAGGCTTACGCCGACGCCGACGCCGATCGCCACAGCTACACGCAGCCCCCAGACGCCGATCGCACCACCGGACACTGCGTTGGCCTTGATCGAAACCGCCATCAACGCCGGTTCGGCAAGCGTCGTGCTGAAGCCGATCGCCGCGGCAAACAGGTACACCCAGTAAAAGTCCAGCCAGGTCAGGGCGGCCTCCACGCTGACGCGCGTGCTTTGCAAAAACTCGGTGTCGGTCAGCTGCTGCGCCATCAGCCGGCCGAGCGGAAACAGCGTCTTCTCCAGTCCGACCAGAAACAGGCCCAGCCCGACGGCCACGAACACAAAGCCGACGAGCATCTGTCCGAAGTGCTGTATCGGACGGCGGATCACGAAAATCTGGAACGCGAACAGGAATATCACGATTGGCAACACGTCGACCGCGCTGTCAGCAACAAATTGCAGGCTGTCGAGTATCAAATCCATTCGAGAACGATCCCGTACAGCAAGACGAACAGGATGGGCGTCAGTGACGCAAACGCGATCAGGCCGAAACCGTCCGTCATCGGGTTGCGCCCTTTCAATGAGCTTGCAAGACCGACACCGAGGGCAGTGACCAGCGGCACGGTTACCGTTGATGTCGTAACGCCGCCGGAATCGTAGGCGACGCCAACGATCTCCGGTGGCGCAACGGTGGTTGCGAGCACAACCAGGATGTAGCCACCGATGATCATCACGGGCAGCGACCAGTTCGCCAGTATGCGCAGGACGCCGATCAGTATCGCGACACCGACCGACAGCGCGACCACCAGCCGCAAGCCCAATGCGTAACTGGATCGCGCTTCGTCGGTGGCCGGAATGGCGCCGGCGTCGACAGCGACCTCGGATGCTTCGGAGGCGACCGCAAGCAACGCCGGCTCCGCGATGGTCGTGCCGAATCCCAGCACGAACGCAAAGGTGAACAGCCAAAATGCACTACCCTTGCGAGCCAGCGCATGCGCCAGTCCTTCGCCAATCGGGAACAGCGCGACGCGAAGTCCGAAAATGAAGAAAGTCAGCCCCGTTACGACGAGAAATGCGCCCACGAGCAGCGACCCGAATCCCGACACAGGCTGCCTGATTACCAAGATCTGGAATACGCCGATGACAATAACGATTGGCAGCAAATCACGCAGGCTGAACAGCGCATCCCGGGACAGTGCAATCAGCGAATTCTTCAAGCCGGGCGTAATCCTTGATGTCAGGCGGTCAGCGGAATCGGTTCCGGGCCAATTCTAACCAAACCCGGTCGTCATTGTTGCGACCTGTATGCGAACGCGTAGTAGAGAACGGGAATGACGAGCAGCGTCAGCAGGGTCGATACGAGGATACCGAAAATCAAGGTCACGGCAAGCCCGTTGAATATCGGGTCGTCGAGGATGAAAAATGCGCCCAGCATTGCGGCAAGCGCCGTCAGGGCGATTGGCTTCGCACGCACGGCACCGGCGCGGATAACGGCCTCCTGGAACTCGACGCCCGCGTCGACCTCCTGGCGAACGAAGTCGACGAGCAGTATCGAATTGCGAACGATGATGCCGGCCAACGCGATCATGCCAATCATCGACGTCGCCGTGAACTGCGCTCCCAGCAGGGCGTGGCCGGGCATGACGCCGATAATCGTCAGCGGAATCGGCGCCATGATTATCAGCGGCACGGCGTAGGAGCGGAATTGCCCGACGACGAGCAGGTAGATGAGTATCAGGCCGACGGAATAGGCAATGCCCATGTCACGGAAAGTCTCGTAAGTAATCTGCCATTCACCGTCCCACTTGAGGCTGTAGTTGTACGGGTTTTGCGGCTGGCTGATGAAACGCTGTTCGATGTCGACCCGGCCAGGCTCGTCCCCGGCGACTCGACCAACCATGTCGAACATGCCGTACAAGGGGCTATCGAAGCGGCCTGCCATATCGCCGGTGACGAACACGACCGGCAACAGATCCTTGTGGTAAATCGTCTGCTCCCACTTTGATTCCCGCACGCTAACGATTTCCGACAGGGACGTCAGCGTCCCGTCGCGGCCAGCCACCTGGATCATCAGAAGACTGTCGAGCTCCGACTTCTCGGGGACGGCAAGCTCGAGCCTTACCGGCACCGGGTATTTCTGGTACCCGTCGCGCACGTAGGCAACGTCCTCGCCGTTCAACGCCGTCTGCAGCGCTCGCGCGACACTGGCCTGCGACACGCCGAGCAACGCGGCTTTGTTCCTGTCAATGGATACGAGCATGCGCTGCGCCGGCGCTTCCACGCTGTCGTCGATGTCCACGATATCCGGCGTGCCGGCGAACAAACGACGAATATCGCCTGCAATCTGCTGTTGACCGGCGTAGTCGGGTCCGTAAATTTCGGCTACTAACGGCGATTGCACGGGTGGTCCCGGAGGCACCTCCACGACTTTCACGGAGCCGCCGAAGCGGCTGCCTATTTCATTGAGGCGCTCGCGCGCCGCGCTCGCGATTTCGTGGCTCTTTCGATTGCGCTGCGACTTTTCGACCAGGTTGACCTGGATGTCGCCGACGTTTGCGCCTTCGCGCAAGTAGTATTGCCGGACGAGTCCGTTGAAGTTGATCGGGGCTGCGGTGCCCGCATAAACCTGGTAGTCCGTAACCTCGGGTATCTCACCGAGATACTGCGCCATGTCGTCGAGCACGCGCCCGGTCTGTTCGACGGATGTACCCTCCGGCATATCAAGAACGACCTGGAACTCCGACTTGTTGTCGAACGGCAGCATCTTCATGACTACCGCCTGCACGACGACCAGGCCCATGGCAAGCATGATCGCGACGATCACGCCACCCAACAGCCAGCGGCGCGGCCGTCGACCGTCAGCGCCACGCAGGAACGGTTCCATTCCACGCCGGAATACCCGGTCCAGCCATGCACTGGATTTGCCGCCTGCTTCGGCCGGGTGTGAACGCGACAGCAGCTTCTGGCTCGCCCATGGGGTAATGATCAGCGCCACCGCCAGCGACAACAGCATACCGATGCTCGCGTTGATCGGGATCGGGCTCATGTAAGGGCCCATCAGGCCCGTTACGAAGGCCATTGGCAGCAGTGCCGCTATCACGGTAAACGTCGCGAGGATGGTCGGGCCGCCGACCTCGTCCACGGCCGGTGGTATCGCCTCCAGAAGTGTGCGGTCTCCCATGGCCATGTGCCGGTGGATATTCTCGACGACGACTATTGCATCATCGACCAAGATGCCAATCGAGAAGATCAGGGCGAACAGCGATACGCGGTTGATCGTGAATCCCCATGCCCACGAGGCGAACAGGGTCAGCGTCAGCGTGATGATGACGGCCGACCCGACCACGACGGCCTCTCTCCAGCCTAGCGACAGCCAGATGAGCAGGATGACCGAAATCGTCGCGAACGCGAGCTTCTGGATCAGCTTCCGGGCCTTGTCGTCCGCGGTCTTGCCATAGTCCCGCGTGACCGTGTACTCGACCCCTTCGGGGATGAAGATCCCACGCAACTCATCCAGCCTGTCGATGACCTGCCCTGCCATGCGCGCGGCATTGGTTCCGGGTTTTTTTGCTATCGCCAGCGTCACCGCGGGTGCTTCGACGCCCGGCGCCAGGCCGATCTCGTGCGCCGCGGCGCCCGTGCCGAAGCGCACATATTGCTCGGGATGGTCGGGCCCCGAAGAAACTTCGGCGACATCGTCGAGGTAGATGGCTTTGCCGTCCCGCACACCGACGATCAATTCGGCAACATCGTCACTGTCGGCCAGGAAAGTGCCAGCGGTTACCGGGACGATCCTGTTGCCGGATACCAGGGTACCTGCGTGCGCAACAACGTTGCTCACCGAGAGCGCATTGCGCAGCGAATCCAGCGACAGCCCATAGGCAGCGAGCCGCTGCGGATCGAGCTGGACGTGCACGACGCTGTCGGGGCCGCCAACCGTGTACACGTCCCGTGTGCCGGGTACGCGCTTGATTTCCGCTTCGATCGAATGCGCAACGCGCTGCAATTCATGCGCGCCACGTTCTTCATCCTCCGTCCAGAGAGTAACCGTGACCGTCGGAACGTCGTCGATGCCTTTCGGTTGAATCAGCGGCTGCATTACGCCGCTCCCGGGCGGCTGCCAGTCCTGGTTGGAGTAGATCGCGTTGTACAGGCGAACGATTGCTGCCGTTCGATCCTGGCCGACTTCGAACTGGATGGTGAGTACCGCCATACCAGGCCGCGACACGGAATAGGTGTGCTTGACGCCTTCGATTTCCGCCAGCACCTGTTCCATCGGCACGGCGACCAGGTTCTCGACTTCGACGGCGCTGGCGCCGGGAAACGGCACGAAGATATTCGCGAACGTGACGTTGATCTGCGGCTCTTCCTCGCGCGGCGTCACCATGACGGCGAACAGACCCAGCAGCAAGCCCGTCAACGCGAGCAGCGGCGTGATTTTCGAATCCTGGAACCGCGCGGCGAGAGACCCCGAAAAACCGAGTTTCCGATTCGTGGACACCTACTTCGCTCCTGCCCGGTCTTTCAGGTAAATGCCGGCACTTACCGGATCGCGGGCAACGGTCTCTCCCTCGACGAGGCCCGCCAGCACCTCGATCATGTCGCCGTAACGGCGGCCGAGGCGCACTTGCCGCAGTGTCACCCGCCCCTCGGTCGCGACGTAGACCGCGCTGAGTTCGCTGCGCCTTACAACCGAGTTCGCCGGAATCAGCAGCCTCCTGGTTTCACCGACGACGAATCCGACTTTCACGAACATCCCGGGATACAGGGTTGCACTGCCGTCGGGCAGATTGACGCGCACGCGAAACGAGTTTCCCGCCGTGTCCGCCACAGGGAAGAACGTCAGGCTTTCGGCGGCAATGCGTTCGTCACCGACATAGACGAATGCCTTCCCGATGGTACGAACGGCATGGAACATGCTTTGCTGTACGTCCACATTGACGCGCAAGGACTGTAACGAAAGGCCGGTTATCAACGGCTGTCCCGGCGACACCAGTTCGCCGAGTTCGACGTGCCGTTTTGCGACGATGCCGGCGTAAGGTGCACGAACCACCGTGTATTCGAGCCGCTCCCTGGCCGCCGCAACGCCGGATTGGGCAGCGTTCAGGCGTGCCTGCGCCGCGTCGCGGTTGGCCTTGGCCTGGTCGAACCTGGCCTTTGACACAGTCTCGTTTTCGAACATGTTCGACACGCGTTCGAATTCCTGGCTCGCCTGCGCATTGAGTGCCTGCGCCTCCTCCAGCGCCGCCTGGGCGTGCGTCATAGCCGCACGCTGCTCGGTGTCGGTGAAGCGCATGATGACCGAGCCGGCGGGCACGAAGTCGTTGACGTCGAAAGGTAATGCAGCAATACGGCCCGACGTTTGCGCAGACACGGTTGCCTGGTTGACGGCTTCGATGCGCCCGTCCCAGACGCGCTCGCGCGGGGCGATTTCGTAAGCGACGTCGACGGTCGCGAATGGCAATTCCGCCTCACTCGGCAGTGCCCATGCCGTCATCGAAACTGCGACGAGTATCAGTGTTGTCCTTGCTTTCATAATCGCCCAACTCCCCTGGCGAGCTCATACAACGCCAGGTTGGCGTCGAAATCGGCGTTGTCGAAATTGCTTCTGCTCAAACTGCGCAGTTCCTCCGCGTCGAGCACTTCGGTATTCGTTCCCTCGCCGTTGCGGTAGCGATCCCTCACCACGCGCAGATTCTCCTCGGCCTGCTCAACGGCTTTCTCGGTCAGGCGCTTGCGCTCGCGAGTCTCGTTCAGCCGGAGCCACGACTGGCGCACCTGCAGTTCGATCCTCGACAGGAGGTTGTCGCGTTCCTGCGCAGCAGCCTGCGATCTGAATGACATGGCGCTGGCCTTTTTCCGGGTTTGCCCGGCGTCGAAGATGCGCCATTGCACGCCCACGCCGACCATCCAGAAGTCGTCACGATTCAGGAAATCGTTTTTGAGCGATACGTAACCGCCCGTCAGCGCGAGCTGCGGCCTCGCCTTGCCACGCTCGGACTTCGCCTGTGCCCGGTGCGCATCGGCGAGCGCATCGAGAACCCTTGGTTCATCGCGGTTGCGGACCGCCGCCTGCGTCAGTGCGGCCAGTGAACCCAGTTCGAGCTCGGTGCCCACATCCGGCAGGTTTTCATCGAGCTCGACAATCGCGCCCAGCTCACGTCCGAGCGCACGATTGTAAGCGGCGTTCGCCAGGTCCAGTCGATTGCGCGCCAACAAGCGGCGTTGCTCCGAGTCCGCCAGGGACACGGCGGCTGCAAGGTAGTCGTTCCTTGCTACTGAACCCGACTTCCACATGTCCTCGACATCGCGCAGATGCGCGCCGAGGCTCTTCACATTGCTGTCGGCGACCATCAATATTCGTTTGGCGCGCAGCACGTTGATGTAATGCTCCGCCACGGCAAGCTTCAGCGCCTGTCGACTCGCGCCCACCTGGTATTGACTCGCACTGAAACCGGATTCGGCCGCGTCGATTCCGTAGCTGACCGAGCCACCCGTGTACAACGGCACCGTGACGCGCGCGTCGGCTATCTGTAGCGACTCGCCGCCGAACAGCGGCAGTACGGCAGGCACGCCGGCGCCCCCGAAATCGAATGCCGGTTCTTCGTCGAATCGCGTAACACCTGCGCTCGCCATAACCGTCGGCAGCCGCGCCGCCTGTGCGGCAGCGAGTTCTGCTTGCGCGGCCGCTGCTCGGCTCTCAGCGGCCTGGATCGCCAGGTCGTTACCCAGCGCCTCGCGCCAGGCCGCCTCGAGGTTCTCTGCGAACACCGCCTTCAGCGGAACGGCCAGGAGCAGGGTCAGCACCACTACTCGAAACATAAATATTTGATTCAATTTAGAAAATCCCAATCCAGGCAGAATGTTGCCAGCCCGTATACATTAGTAAGTTCTTAATTATATATTACTAAACGCTAATGTACTAGCCCTGATAATCACGCGTGGTAGCCTTTCGCGATGTTCTTGCCCATCAAAGCCGATTTTCCGCTCAGTCGTTTCCCGATCCTGACGGTTTTGGTCTGCGTCATTTGCATCGGCGTCTTCGTGAAGCAGCAAAACGACCGGTACGAGTTCGTCCTGGCGATGGAGCGCTTCTGCAACGCGTCGCGCAGTCACCTCGAGTCGATTGTCTTCGATCGCATCAGTGCTGCAGAAGGCATAGACAACTGTGCGGAAATCATGCTGACGATCGCCAACGATCCGGGGCGCGACGAGGCGGACGTCATTGCGGAATTGGCGAGCAACATGCGGCCGCTGACGGGATTCAACGCCGCTGACTCGTCATTGTACGTAACGCGAATGCTCGAAGACGAAGTCCGGCGATACAAGGCACTGGTGCCGGAAGATCCCGACGAGGGTCTCGCCTATTACACGGGTTCGTGGAACCCGTGGACGATGATCACGTCGAGTTTCGCGCACGGCAACTGGTGGCACATCATCTCCAACCTGATCTTCTTCTTTGCGTTCGCCGCAGCCGTTGAAGTGCTGATAGGCAGCTATTGGTATACGGGCTTCGTGCTTGCTGAATCCCTGTTTATCGGCATCACAGGATCACTCAGCGCCGCTGCCGCAGGCAATCACTACACGACGCTCGGCTTGTCCGGTGTCGTAATGGGCATGATCGGGCTATTCGCGTACCTGCTGCCGAGGGGCAAGATTCGTTGCTTTTACTTCTTTATCATCATATTCGGCACGATCGCCGTGCCCGGATGGATACTCGCGACGTGGTTTATCGGCAGAGAAATCTACACGCTGTTCGCCTTTGACGACTACGGCGTCATCAACGTCATGGCGCACGTCATGGGCGGGCTCGGCGGGTACTTGTTCGGGATCGCCTTTCTTAGCGAGATACGCAAGGACGCCGTGCACATCCAGGACGACTTCGATCGTTACGCAAAGCAAAGACGCTTCAGGTAGGTTTAGCGTCGGCGGTGACCCTGTCGAGTAACATTGCATACCGGGGGTGTGCGTGCAGGTTGGCCAGGTCCGCGTCGTTTCTCATCCAGTCTTCACTGACCGTGCCACTGTCGATTGCGCGTTCCAGGTAATCGATCGACTCTTCGACCCTGTCCAGCGTCGCGTAATTGCAGGCAACATTGTACAGCACGATCGAATCGTCGGGATCGATCTCCAATGCCCGCTGCATCCAGCGCACGGCACGCTCGACCTGGTCGAGCAAAATCAGCGAAGCTGCCCCCATGTTCAGCGCACGTGCATCGTCCGGGTGCCATTCGAGATGCCGCTCTATGACCTCGATCGCCTCCTTTGCTTCGACAACGGCCTGCTCGATCTGTCCGCCACCGCGGAGTATCTGTACGCGCAACAGCCTCGACTGATAATCCTCGGGGTTTACCGAGGCGGCCTTCTCGAACAGCCTTGCCGCCGCCTCCATGTCACCCTGGTGGAAGCGGGTCCGCGCGAAATAGTAATAAGCCTCGTACGAAGCGGGATTGATCTCTATTGCCGTGTTGAATGCCGACTCGGCTTGCTCAAATTCCTCACGAACAAGATGGGCCAGCCCCGATGACGCGTGCGCTTCGGCAAGCTCCGGGTTGAGCGCGAGTGCACGGTCGCTTGCCTCTCGCGCTTTGTCCTTGAACCACGGCGTCGAATCGGCGTACATGATTGCTAGCGAAAAACAGTCCGCATAGCCTGCCCAGGCCAACGCGAACTCCAGGTCTTTCTCTATCGCCTGCCGGAACATCTGGCGCGCGAATTCGATTTCCACCTTGCGGAACCGATTCAGGTACTGCCGTCCCCGCAGGTAGTATTCGTAGGCCAGCACATCGCAACACTCCGTCGTGGTTACCGTGACGAGTGTATGCAGCAGCGATTTGACGATACTCGTTGCTATCTCGTCCTGAATCGCAAATACGTCCTTGAGTTCGCGATCGAATGTCTTGGACCAGAGATGATAGCCGTCCGCGACATTGATGAGTTGAGCGGTCACCCGCAACTGATCGCCGGATTTCCTGACGCTGCCCTCGAGGATCGTTTTGGCGCCCAGCGTCTTGCCCATAGTTCTCACGTCCCCGCCCGCGCCCGAGTAACGGAATGAGGACATTCGTGCGACGACGTGCAACGATTCGATCCTGGTCAGGGCATTCAGGATTTCCTCGGCTATACCCTCGCAGAAATACCCCTGATCGCAATCGGGGCTCATGTCCGCGAAAGGCAGCACGGCGATCGACGGTTCGTCATCGTCGCGTGACTCGAAAATTTGCCACGTCGAGTCACGACGAACGCCCGATGGCGTAATGTCGAATACCCAGGCGAGCGTCCCGACGACCGGAAACCCCGCAATGACGACGATAACCAACGTTGTCATGGCCCAGTCGGGCAACCCGAGCGGCTCGAACGTCACCTCGCCGATCTGCAATATCACCCAGGCGGCCACGGCGTAGGCCACGACGACCGGATACACCTTGCGGCGCAGTAACTCCGACGACAGGTCGGACAGGAATGACAGCGGACTCTTTTTCACGACGACTCAGCCGGGCGCACAACGATATTGTACGCGTGTCTGAACGTACGGGATCACTCGTACTTGAAGCGGTTCACCGCGAGCGCGGCGACGACAATAGTTGCCGCCACGATAATGACGAGCTGGGGTAGCGCCGACGCCGCGCCGGACTGAAAACTGATCAGTTTGTGCAGCGCGTCCATGGTCCAGCCGGTCGGCAGGAATTTCTGTAAGGTTTGCATCCACGCGGGCGTCACCTCGATCGGCCACCAGCAGCCGCCGAGTGCAGCCAGGACGTTGGCCGCCAGCACGCCGAGACCTGCCGCCTGCCCTTCCGTTGCCGCGATGCTGCCGACCAGCAGGCCCGCGGACGCGCAAAAGCCGGCCCAGGCGGCGAGTATGACGATAATCATCGCCAGGTCAGGGCCCCAGTCCATCTTGAACAGAAACGTGCCGATCACGAGAGCAACCGAGACTTGAACGGCGGCCAGCAGCATGCGGCCGCCCCATTTTCCGGAGACCACTTCGCTCTTCGAAACGGGTGCCGATGCGAGCCTGCGCAGCAGACCCTGCTTGCGCTCGATAACGAGCAAGGTACCGCCGCTCGTCAGCAGTACCAGCAACGTAAACATGACGAGTATGCCGGGGATCGCCTGCTCGAAGCCGCTGGGTATGATCTGTCGCTCACCGGCGGACGACACATCCAGCTTCCAGATACGTGGCTTGGCATTGAGCGCGATGAGGTTCGCAGCCGACAACTCGTTTTCGTTGCCTGCCTCGGCGACCACGACATCCGCGAGCGCCGTGTACAGGCTGCGTTGCACGCGAATGATCTCGAAGTCACGTGAAAGAGCCGACGCGCTGGTCTCGAAGCTCATTGTGACTTGTGTACCGGCATTCACCTGTTCCGAAAGATACGCGTCAATTGCCAGGACGCGGGCAGGCGGCTCCTCGCCTTCCGCGGCCACTGGCTCCGCAATCCATTCCGGCTCGAAGTCGTTTTCCCTCAGGCGGAGGTCGATCTGTTCCCGCAGAAACCCGGGCGATTCGGCGATGACCGTCAGCGGCGTTGCGGCTCCGCCACCGAAGCCCGCCGCAAACCCACCGGTCACTGTGCCGATGAAGAAAAAGAATATCGGCGGCATGACGAACACCCACAGGAGTGTCGACCCCTGGCGGAGCTGGTTTTTCGCATCGTGCCAGGCAATGAAAAGAATCTGTTTCATAAAGTCGATCGCGGCTGGAATACCCCAAGGGCACGTAGGCCGCTCCTACCGTCGCGCGAATCCGGTTTGCAGGCGCCAGGTACAGACCGCCAGGCCACTAACGGTCATTACGAGCACAATCGACCAGCTCCTGGCATCGAAGGTCCAGGCATTGGCCGACGTGAACTCTGTCGACAGGCGGTCCACCACGAATCCGTTTGGCGACAGGCGCCCTATCGATGCAATCCAGTCGGGCAACACCTCCAGTGGAAAGAAACTGCCTCCCATCATCAACAGGGGGAAGAGCAAAATCGTCGTCAAGAGATTCGCGGCTTTTGAACTTGGAAACAGCATTTGCAGCGCCGCAAACCATGCAAACAGGCCGACCCCGGAAATCGTGATCCAAACCATCGATGGAACGAACTTGTTCCAGTCGACGTCGTGGTAGGCAAAGCCAAGCGCCAGCGTGATACCGCCAAGCATGGCGACTACGACAGCCGCTGCAAGGGCCTTGCCGTACACGAAGCGGCTCAACAGGCCCGGCGTGGATACGAGGCGCCGCAGCGTACCCGCTTCACGCTCCTTCCAGTAGTCAGCCGACATGCCCTGCGCCGAGAACAACAGGGCCATCATGACGATGCCCGGCAGGAACAGGAGCGCGATGTCCGGCTGCGGTTCCGCCGGCGGCGGCTCGATGATCTGTACGTCAAAGGACAACGGAAACAGGTGCGGCGAAACCGTGTCGATCTTGCCCTGTATCTGGACGGCAAGAGCGGCCGCGAAAGCGTCGTCGGGCACGGTGCCCGCTGCTGCATCTTGTATCTGTTCAATCTCGGGGCCGAACATGGCCTGCACGTAGAATCCGAGGTCGAGGATTATCTCGGTCACGTCCTCCATGATGCCGGGCAAGATGGTCTGAGCCGGATTCGTCTTCAGCGTCAGGGTGGCGGTCTCGCCCTCCAGGAAGGCAGCCGAGAAACCTTCGGGAATGACCAGGAAGCCGCTCGCCTCGCCGTCGTTGATACGTCGTGTGCCCTCCTCCATCGACACCTGCTCAACCGCAATCAACTCACCGAGTTGGTCCTGGCTGTAGGCGCCCGCAACCAGGCCGCTGAGCAAGGAATCGTCTTGGTCGTGAATCAGCAGGACGCCTGTAGGGCCGGCGCCGCCACCGCCGTCCACCATCGCGGTGATGATGCCGCCGATCAGGAACGGTATGCCGAGCCAGAGCAGCACCGCTAACGGGTCCTGCCGCCAGCGCGACAGGTCTTTCCGGAACGATGCGAACAGGAAGCTCATGATTTATTCGCGCAACTCCTTGCCGGTCAGCAGCAGGAACAGCGTTTCGAGATTCGGGCTCCTGAGACTGGTCTCGCTGACGGAACCACCCATCGCAGTGATGCCCTCGAAAATCTCCGGGAGATACTGGGACGCCGACGACAGCGTCAGCGTGAGGGCGCCGTCCGCCTGCGAGATCAGTTCGAGATCATGCATGCCGCGACCCTGGAGGGTGTCAATGAGCCCGCCAACACCGGTATCCGGGAAATCGCCATTGAGCTGCAGCACATCGCGGGCGCTCAGCTGCGCCTTGAGTTCGGTAACCGTGCCCGACGCGATCAATTTGCCGTGATCGATGATGGCCAGCGAATCACAGAGCCGCTCCGCCTCTTCCATGTAATGGGTCGTGTACAACACGCAGGCGCCGGCATCGCGTTCGGCTTCGACCATCTCGAAAAGTCGCTGCCGGGATTGCGGATCGACACCGACGGTCGGCTCGTCCAGCAACAGGACGCCGGGCTTGTGTACGATGCCGCAGCCGAAATTGAGGCGGCGCTTCATGCCCCCGGAGAACTTCTTGGGCAGGTCTTTGGCGCGGTCGGCAAGGCCGATGTGATCCAGCACTTCCGCGACGCGCGTGTCGAGTTCCGCGCCGCGCAGGCCGTAGGCCATGCCCCAGTACTTGAGGTTCTCGATGGCCGGCAGGTCCTCGTACAACGCCAGTTCCTGCGGCACGATGCCGAGCGACCGCTTGGCTTTCTTGCCGTCTTTGACGATGTCGGCGCCATCGACGCTGATGTGACCCGACGTCGGTGGTAACAATCCGGAAATGCAATTGATCGTCGTCGACTTGCCGGCGCCATTCGGGCCGAGCAGGCCGAACACACCCCCTTTGGACGCCGCGAAGCTCACGGTGTCCACTGCCGTGAAATCGCCGTACTGCTTGATCAGTTTGTCTACAGCTAGCAATGGCGCCTCCGGATAAGAGGCCAGATTACATTAAAAACACTTGTGATTCTCACCACTTGAGGCCGAACAACGGTCGCAGCGCTTTGACCCGCCGGATCACGAATTCGTGCAGCAGGAGGCACCCGCCGATGGTCGCCAACAGCACCAGGGCGGGTTCGATTACGGGTCCGAGCTCAAGCGCCGACAGCTTGTAGCCGACCACGACGACGATGGTCTGGTGCAGGATGTACCACGGGAAGACGGCCTCGGTTGCATACGGCAACCATTTCATCGGTTTGTTCAGCCAATGATGTCCCCAACCCAGGGCGGTCATTATCCAGAGCCATCGGTTCATGTAGGTTATCAGCGCGCTGACCTGCTCGCGCCAGATGGACGATGCATCGGGCAGCCAGTCACTCGGCCCGACAAAGAGGCCGAAGAAGATGACGGCGAGCGTGAGAGTTACCAGTCGCAGGCGACGCAATTCACACCAGATACCCTTGTTGCGTGCGATTAGAAAACCGTAGAGAAAAAACGTGCCGTACATTGCGTGCGCATACCAGTCGTCGATGAACGCGTGACTGATGTTTGGAAACTTCGGAAATATCACGTTGAAATAGAGCATCAGCGGCACGATCGGTACAAGCACGATCCAGAGTCCACGCAGGCTTTGAAAGCGCTGCCTCAGGATCATGCCCGGCCCGTCCAGGAACATCGCAAGTGGTATGAGCAGCAGCGTATAAAACAACAGGTACGGCAGGTACCAGAGGTGATTCCAGGTCCAGACAACGTATTCCTCGCCGCGCCACGCATCGCCGGGGAAGTCCTGGAACGTCAGGTACTGTCGCATGAAACTCAGGAATCCCGCGTCGATGACGCCGTTGCTCAGTGCCTCGTAGTAAGCTTGGGGAGCCACGATGAATGCCATGCCGAACAGCAAGGGAAGCCACAACCGCAGGACACGACGCCAGGCGAACCGCCCGGTCGAGTATTTGCCCCAGATGAAGCTGACGGCCAGCCCCGAAACTACGAACAGCAGCGGCAATCGCCACTGATTGATGAACAACATGGGGAGCCGCAACCATTCTGCCTGGTACGCCGACTTGACGTGCCAGTCCCAGCCGAGCACGTAGAACATACCGACGTGGTAGAGAATCAGCACGCCAAATGCGAATACCCGCAACGCGTCGATGTCGTAACGACGCCCGTGTTCGCCGGTCAATATCGCCGTGCTGTCGGCTGCCATGAGGCCCCCTTTGTATCGCAGGGCTCATGATGCCTGATTTGTGTCAGAATCGGGTGCCGTTCTGGAGCACACGATCACACTACTGCCGGAGAACTCGCATGACCGCTCGAAAACTGCTGTCCCTCAGCGTCATCCTGTCATTACTGTTGTCCACGGCCAGTGCCGAGACCATTGCCATTATCGGTACCGGTGACGTCGCCACGGCGCTGGGGCCCGAGTTCGCTGACCAGGGTCACGAGATCGTCTATGGTTCCCGGACCCCGGACAGTGACAAGGCACGCGAACTGGTCGCGAGATCCGGTGAGGGTGCTTCCGCTACGTCGCCGGGCGAGGCCGCCAAAGCCGCCGACATCGTCGTCCTGGCCGTGCCCGGCCTGATGGTGCGGGAGATCACGGCGGGGCTGGGTGACCTGTCCGGCAAGATCATCATCGACCCGACCAACCCGCTGCAACGCAAGACGTTGACCTTTCATCACGCCGTGGAGACGTCCAACGCACAAATCATCCAGGAGGTGGCTCCCGATGCGCACGTCGTGAAGGCGTTCAACACGCTCAACTGGAAGACGATGATCGACCCGGACAGCTCGGGCGGACCGGTATCGATTCCGCTCGCCGGAGACAGTCGCAGTGCGAAAAGAACCGTCGCGAAACTCGTCGAGGGCATGGGACTCGACGCCATCGATGTTGGCGGAATCGAAAACGCTCACTGGGTCGAAGGCATGCTGATTCTCTGGATCAATAATCGCTACGGCACGCGGGAGTCTTTCGACTATCACCTGAGGAAGACGAAATGACCGTATTTGTCCGCCTGTTGCTCCTGGGCGCACTGCTGGCGTCGCCGGGTACGCACGCGGTCGAGGATTACGACGAACTATTCGAACGGGCGGTCGAGGCCGTCGATTTCGAATTCGATCGCCACTGGGCCTATACCGAGACGCAGGTCGACTCGGAGCGAGTCCGGGTCGGGCGATACGACCCGCGCAGGCCATCGGGTGAGCGCTGGCAATTGTTGACCGTCGACGATCGCGTTCCCAGCGAGGACGAGATCGAGGAATACCGCAAGGAAAAGGCGCACGATCATTCGGACGACGGTGACCGGCAGGTCAGCGCCATGATCGAGCCCGGCAGCATCAAACTGATCGAGGATCACGACGATTTCTGGCTGCTGGGATTCGACTCCGGCGAGAACGGCAAGGAATTCATGGACAGCGTCGATGCGACCATCCGCGTTAACAGGCAAGGCGGTCACCTGGAGTACGTCGACCTGCGCAGCCACTCACCAATCAAGCCGGCATTCGGCATCAGGATCGCCAAGTTTATTACGCGACTGACGTTCGGGCCGGCCGGCGATGCGGGCCCGATCGTGCCCTTGTCGACGCACATCGAAGTAAAAGGCCGCGCCTACCTGTTCGTGTCGTTCGATGAATACACAGTGAGCCGCAACAACGATTTCGAGTACGTCGTTGACTGACGGCAACGGGCGTTCTTAGCGACACATAGCCTGCAGACTATTCCGACAACCGTCCTCGTCACCGAACGGCGCAGCGCTTGCAGCAAATTTCCGTTCGCCGCGTGGATTGGAATTAGATATTGCATTCGAAGTCAAATCCAATACTATGGCCGGACCTCACCGATTCACCAGGCTGTTTCTGATGAGTACCGACAAGCTACAGGCGGCGAAGGCAACAGTTCGTGCGTTTAACGCAGCCTTCGACACCGCGAGCGATAACGACCTTGCACAGGTGCTTGCGGCGCATTGTTCGTCGGATTACTACTGGCGGGGCATGCATCCGTTCTACGAGCAACGTGGCGCGACGAACGTCGTCGACAGGTTCTGGCTACCGCTGCGACGATCGCTCACGTCCATGCAGCGAAGGGAAGACGTCTTTATGGCTGGCGCCAACGACGTCGACGACGGCAAGACAATCTGGGTCGCCGGCATGGGCCATATGATGGGACTGTTCGATCAGGACTGGCTCGGCATTCCCGCGACGCACAAGATGACCTTCCTGCGATACGCCGAGTTTCACCGGGTCGAGCATGATCATATCGCCGAGTCAGCATTTTTTTGTGACGTCATCAGCGTCATGCAACAGGCGGGACACTATCCATTGCCGCCGCAGACAGGCGCCGCATTTTTGCATCCGGGTCCACGCACACATGACGGTATTCTCCTGGAGCCGCAGGCACCCGAAGCCGGTGAGCAAACCATGGCTGTGGTCAACCGTATGATCGCAGATCTGAGTACGCTCAACGTCGGCGATGCGTACGACTGTCCGCCGGAGCTGCTTGCCAGGACATGGCATGAGGACATGATCTGGTACGGTCCGGCCGGTATCGGTTCGTCCTACACCATTCCCCGTTACCAGCACCAACATCAATACCCGTTTCGGCGACACATCAAGAACAAACAATTCAACGGTCATATCGCGCGTTTCGCCGAGGGCAATTACGCGGGCTTCTTCGGCTGGGCCAACCTGACGAATACACCGACGGGCGGCTTCCTCGGCTTGCCGGGCAACGAGATCAAGGCCGATATGCGTGTCGTGGACATCTATCGGCGCGAGGGTGACAAGCTGGCGGAAAACTGGGTATTCATCGACTTTCTGCATTATCTGCAAATGCAGGGCCTGGATATACTGGGGCGTTTGCGAGAACTACGCCGCCCCGACTGACGCAATCAGGTTCTCGCTCGCTCGAATGCGGCCCATGCTGTTTCCAGTCTTTCGATGTCGAATCCGGCTTCGCGAGCTGGCCCGAGAATGATTTGCTCCGTCGCAAGCAATTTATCGATCGCAGTACGCAATCGTGGTACGAGGTCCGGAGGAATGACGACGGCACCGTGACGGTCGGCGTGAATGAGATCGCCCTCGCTGATGCGCAGCCCGAAGATTTCAACCGGGGACCCGAATTCGCGTACGTGGACAAAGCCGTGACTCGGCCCGATGGAACCCGCGACGACTTGAAAACCCGGCTCCATATCATCCAGATCTCTCATCAGCCCGTTGGTTAGCGCGCCGGCCAAACCGAGCCCTTTGTGCACCGCCGAGTGCACCTCACCCCACCAGGCGCCGACGCAGCCCGGATAATCTTCGTCCTCAACGACGGCAATGGCCGGACGTGGTCCGGACGCCATCGATCGGAAGTAAGCCAGCCGACGCGCCCGAATGTCCTTTGTCGGTTCACTGGGCGGTTCGCGGCCCGCGATCCTGGCGGTCCTGGCGAAGCCGACGATGGGGCCGTCTTCAGGCGCCGAACTGAGCATCGTCGATCGGGTGAAATCGGCAAATCCGCGCTTACCCTGCGCCACCTCGATGGCGTTGCAGACGGTTGGCGTATCGCAATTGGAGAGTATCTCCAGTAAATCGTCAGGTATTGTCATTCGAGCCTCTTGCTTTACCAGAGCCTGTCGGCAAATCCAGTTCGACGACGACTCGCTCGAGCGTCTGATCGAATGGAAATGGCGCATCGTAGTCGCGGCTGATTGGCGCGTGTCGATTTTCACCACAACGGAGCCCCGAATTCGGCGAAAAGACCTGCCACATTTTCGGAAGTTTCACGGATGCAACGCGCGCACCATCGACAAGCATGTGGACGTCGGCACTGTTGTCGCTTGTCTTTTTGAACCGTAATCCCAACGAGGAGGTCCCGGACCCGACCCGATCAGGGGAGCGGACCGAGTAACGCTGGAAGCGGGTATAGACGTAAACGAAGACCAGGTAACCGTCCTGCATGAATAATTCGTAGCCGGCCCCACTGTCACCCGATGCCAGTATCACCCCACTCGCACGCATGCTGTGCAATGCCACCCGGGCATCAATGGTGCCGCTGTAGGAGTACAGGTCGGGCGCGCTCAGTCGATCGAGACGCGTCATGCCGGGATAAAACGTGTAACGCCGGCGCGGCCTCGGCACAACGTCTTCGTATAGCTTGAAAAGATCGTCTTCCATCGGCAGCACATTGTCCCGCCGGGCCTCGCTATGCCAAAGATCGACCAATTCGTCCAGACGTTGCGGGTCTTCTGAAGCGAGGTCATCGATTTCCGAAAAATCCTGCTCGGTATGGTAAAGCTCCCAGACGTCACTCGTGTACTCGTCTCCTGCAATGTGTCGGGTAACGGCCTTCCAGCCATCCACCCAGATTGCCCGATCGCCTGCGGTTTCGAAATACTGGACGCGCTTGTGTGTGGGCGAATCCGGGTTGTCGAACGAGTACGCAAAACTGGTGCCCTGAACGGGCAATACACTGTGTTCTTCAATTGTGTCGGGCGCTGATTTATTGATCATCTCAAACAAACTCGGGACGACATCAATAACGTGGTGATACTGGCTGTTGATGCGGCCCGACCCGATCTTCCCGTTGGGCCAGCTCGCGATCAGCGGCGCTCGTGTGCCGCCACCGTAGGTGTCGGCCTTGTACCATTTCAAGGGTGTATTCCCGGCCTGCGCCCAGCCGCTGGAGTACATGCCGTAGGAATCGTCGCTGCCAAGAGCGTCAAAGCGTTCGTTCAGCTCCGCCAGCGTCTCTTTCTCGTAGTAGGCGTTTCGACGCACGTCCAATATTCCCTCGACCGAGCCACCCCCGCCGGCAGCGCCGTTGTCGGACATCACAATCAGGATTGTGTCGTCGAACTCGTTTTCCGCTTTCAGAAAGTCGATCAAGCGCCCCATCTGTTTGTCGGTGTGTTCAAGAAAAGCGGCATAGACTTCCTGACCCCGCGCGGCGATTTCTCTTTGTTGTTCGCTCAGCACTGACCAGGCAGGCACGTTGGGATTGCGCGGCGCCAGCCTTGTGCCGTCGGGGACAATGCCGAGTTCCTGCTGGCGTTCGAATCGCTGCTCTCGAATAGTGTCCCAGCCTTTATCGTATTGCCCGCGATGGCGCCTGATGTCGTCGGCAGGCGCGTGCAGCGGGAAGTGACACGCGCCAAAAGCAAGGTACAGGAAGAACGGATTTTCAGGCGTCGCGGCAAGGTGGTCTTCGATGTAGTCTATCGACCGATCGACGAGATCCCTGCTCAGGTGGTAGTCGGTATCTTTCTCCGGGTAGGCGGCGACGGTGTTTTCGAACATCTCCGGATGCCAGTGATCCATGGCGTTGCCGTGAAATCCGTACCAACGGTCGAAGCCGCGTCCGACGGGCCAGTGGTCGTATGGCCCGCTGCCGTTTTGATCATGAATGGCCGACAGATGCCACTTGCCCGTAGCCAGCGTGGTATACGCGTCCGGGCGCAAATATTCGGCGAGGGTGGCCGCATCTTTTCGTATCCATCCCCGGTAGCCCGGATGGTCACGACCCCATTCGGCGATATTTCCGACGCCGACAGCGTGCGCATTGCGGCCGGTCAGCAAGCAGGCACGTGTCGGTGCGCACAATGCTGTGACATGGAAATTGTTGAACCTGACGCCGTTAGCGGCGAGTGAGTCGATGGCCGGCGTTCGGTGTTCGGCGCCGTAACAACCGAGATCACCAAAGCCGATATCATCCAGTACTACAATAACAATGTTGGGTTTGCGGATGCCCTGACGTGGCTGCCAGCGTGACGAGGGCCTTGCCGGATTGGTCTCATCGCTTCGCGGGGCGCCCGCGGCCTGAGTCGAGAGCGTGGCCGTCATTGCCGCACTGAGTTGCAGGAATTGCCGTCGTTTCATTGCATGACCTCCCCTGGCTTCTTCATTAATAAGAAACGGGGCCGAAGCCCCTTTAATGATTTGTCCTGCTCCGCGGCATGATCTTAGAAGAAATTTGCCTTGAATTTTATGCCGTAGTTGCGCGGGTACAGATACGAGGTCTGGACGATGTCGTCACTGTTGTTGTTGCCGCGCGCCAGTACGTCGGCATCCTCCATGTTCTCGACGAACGCTTCAAGTGAATACCGCTCGTCCGGTGAATCCCAGATCAGGCGAAAGTCAGTCTTGGAGTAGGAATCCTGGTCATGCGCCGGGTCAGTCGCGAGCAGGTTCGACGTGTTGTAGCCATCCGAATAGTAGGTTTGCAGGTACGGTGTCAATGTTCCCTTGTCCGCAAGATCGACTCGATATGCCGCGCTTCCGCCAAGCGTGATCTCCGGCGACCACGGTGTCTGCTGACCTGCTTGATCGACAAACGACTGCGGCACACCGTTGTAGAGCTGGTAAGGATTGCCCTGACCGTAGGTCCCGAATTCGGAGTCGAGATACGCGAGCGTCCCCGTGACGGTCCACTCATCCGTCGGCACCCAAACTGCATCCAGCTCGATGCCGAACGCGTCGATGTCACCGCCATTGTCGGAGAACGTCAGCGCAATTCCCGTGGTCGGGTCAATCCGCTGACGTTGAGTCAGCAGGTTCGTGTACTCCGTGAAGTGAACAGCACCATTGAACTGCAGCGTGTTATCGAGCAATACGCTACGGAAGCCGAGTTCTATGACTTGTGATTCCTGCTCATCAGTTGTCGTCGTCGTGCTGGCCGATCCGGACAGGTAGCCGGTGGAGCCCGACAAGTAAAGCATGGTCGCATCGTTCATGTCGTATTCGAAGCCGGCACGCCAGGTGACATTGTCGAATTTGCCGTCGCTATCCGTGCCCTGGAAATTGTTGGCGCTTGTGACCGCGTCCGACGCACCGCAGTTGTAGGTAAAAAGGTCCCTCGCGTTGTCGGGCAGGATGAACGGCGACGTGCCGCTAACACCGGGCTGAATGTTAACGACGCGATCGACCGTGCCGTCGCCATTCTCGTCGCCCGTGAAATTCGATCCGCCGCATGACGCCGATTTCTGCTCGTCGTTGTAGCGTATGCCCGCGATAATGCGCATCGTATCGTTCAGCGAATACTCGACCTGTCCGAATATGCCGAAGTACTCGGTGTCAATCTGTACCGCGTTGGCAAAGAAGTTATTCAGCACACGTGCGTCCGAGATGATGTCGGTCCCTGAGAGGATGGTGTAATCCTCCGGTATCCCATCCCCATCCAGATCCAGGGATATGTCCTGGCGAACCGAGTTCGGCTCCCGAACGGTCTCGTCATAAACGTAGAAGCTGTTGAAATCCTCGAGGTCCGAGTAGTAGGCGCCAGCCGTCCACTGCAGCGCGCTGTCGCCAGACGAAGTCAGCACGAATTCCTGGGAGAAGCCGCTGGACTCCTCGAAATAACCGCCGTTCTGGGTGGGCGTTTCACTGAAATCGAAGTCGAAATTGATGTCGTTGTCGAAGTCGTTTGTCGCTGTGATCGACTTTAGTGAAAACGCGTCGAAATCATAGGTCACCGTCAGGGACAGCTCTTCGTCTTTCAGGATAACCGGCTCTACGTAGTTCTGGCTGATCGTCCAGGGATCACCGCCCGGGCCGTTGGACGCGATGCCGCGGCCGCCGGAGCCGCGCACCGGGTTGGCGCAGTTACGAACGGAACCGAAGGGATCCGTCAGCCCGTCCGTCGTTTCGAAGCGGCAGTTGAACGTGTAACCAAACAGACCAGCCTCGTTGCCATCTTCGGTAACGCGGGTATATCGTGCGATGACCTCGGCCCGGTCTGAAGGTGTCCACAACGCGGACACACGGAAGCCTTTGTCATCCTGTGCGCCGACATCCGGACCCGCGATGTTTTCGATGTGGCCGTCACTCTTGTCGAAGAATCCGGCTATTCGAACCGCAAAGTTGTCGCCCATCGGCACGTTCAAGTGGGCTTCCCCGCGCTTACGGTCAAACGCTTCGTGGCTTAAACTCAGGGCTCCGCTGTAATCTCCCGTGTCCGGTGTGTGGGTGTAAACGTTCAGCGCGCCGGCAAACGTGTTGCGGCCGTACAGTGTGCCCTGCGGACCGCGAAGGAACTCGACGTTTCTGACGTCGAAGAAGGCGCGAGTTTGCTGCGAAGCGCGTGCCTTGTATACGCCATCCACGAAGGCGCCGACAATCGAGCTGTTGTCACCGAAGGTATTGGTCGAGTTGGCGCCGCGGACATTGAACTTGGCGTCATTGCCTGCGAACGCGTAGTTCAGTCCCGGTACGAGCAGTTCCAGGCGCGAAACGTCATTGATCCCGCCAAGCTTGAGCGCCTCCTCATTAAACGCAGTGACAGAAATACTGACGTCCTGCAGGCTCTCTTCGCGTTTTTCTGCGGTAACGACGATTTCTTCGATTTGCGCATTGGCGATCGGCGCGAGTAAGAAACACACGCCGAAAAATACGGCGCGCAAAGGCGTAAACGGTCTTGGAATCGTAATACTTGTCATTATTAGCCCCCCGGGCGTGAACGCGACATGCCGCGGGCTGCGCGGCATGTTGTAAGTAGAAACCCCTATGAGTCTGCCGAGAATGTACTTCGAATGCAAGTAAAGAGAGGCAGTCAATCCGAGGGGCGACTAAAAAGTGTTATAAATCAATAAAGTAAACTTGTTGTTTTTTTGCATTCGAAGTTATTCCGGCACCGACTTGTCCGTCGCGGTGGGGGTTCTGAATACGGCACACCACAGCTGGGTTTCTGTCCCTATTTGCGGCCCCCGATCGATTGCAACTGATCCTGCACCCGTTCAAAGAGATCCACGCCAAACTGGCGAAACAGGTGAACCATGTCCACGAATACCCAGTTCTCGACGTACCAGTCGTTCTCGAGCTTCCAGAAATCCAGCCCATTGAACTCAACCGGCCGATTCGTGGCCTCGACATCAAGGTATTTGCCGGTGTGGGTGGCTTTTACCCCGGCCCAACCCGGGCCGCCACTGTAAGGGCCCTCGGCAATCAATGCATCGAGATCCTGCACCTGTCGGTCGGGGTAAGCATGCAACCAGTGTTTCTGATGATGGTCTTCAAACGCCTTGAGGCTTAAGCATGCGCCGATGCCGCCCGGGCCATACCATTGCACCTCCGGATGGAAATAGTCCGCAATCCCCATACTCTCCAACTCAGCTTGGTCGTAGCTGTTGAGCGCGTCGAAGATGAATCGGCGGATATGCTCCAGTGTGTGCGCCGACACTTGCTCGTCCTGTGCCTCCAGCATGACGCCGTCGTTAGCGCGGGGCGGCGGATATACGCCGTCGATGCCACGGCTGGGTGGCAATACCGGGTGACCGGCCTGTTGCATGAGATCGACCAGGTCCAGCAGGAAGTAGCTTTCGACGATCTTGTCCTTCTCGACGCGGCAGAAATCACCCCAGCGGATGCTGACTTTTTGCTGGCTCGCGGGAATTCCCAGGTAGTCGTTCGTGAAGGTGCCGTTGAGATACCCAGTGCCGGCTACCCACGGTCGGCCATCCCCCAGACCATCGATACGGCCGCTCGACTTGCCGCCCATGAAGATGTGCGTCTGGCGTTTGAGGTCGGGAAACGAATGCCGCAGGGGTTGCCAGAAGTCGGCCAGGAATGAGTTGGCGCCATGCAGTTCGTTGACGGGATCGAATCCGTGCCAGGCGAGATCTGCGGACACGTATCGGCGGACAACATCGGCAGACCTCTCTTCGTCGGCGCCATCGAGCAACTGCCAGAACTCCCAGACGCATTGCTTGTTTTTCTGGTTTTGCGCACCACTCATATTCGCCTCTGAATCTACTCGCCGTTTCTGATCGGCATTCGTTCGCTATCGAAACGCTCCCAACCCTGCCCGTTGAACGGGTCGACGCCGAGCTGTTGCATGACGTACGGAAAATCCACCATGACCCAGTTGTCGACGATTTTTCCGTCTACTACTTTCCAGAAATCCATGTAACGAATTTCTACCCGTTTCCCGGTTGCGTCGATGCCCATGAAGGGGCCGCTATGGACCGCTTCCTGCCGCCCGAACGCCGCACACCATTCACCCTGTGTAATACGGGCCTCATCGATACACACCTTTTCGGAAAACGCGGCCTGGAACGGCCGCTGCCAATTATCCTGGAATTCCTTCAGGCCACTCTTGAAGCCGCACCCGGCATTCCCCATCCAGCGAAACGACTCGCTGAAAAAGCGGCCCATGTTGTCGATGTCGTGGTCATTCAGCCCATCGACCATCGCATCGATCGTGGCGAGCGTCTCATCGGTCTTGTGCAGCTGATTGTCCTTGGTGAGCGCTGCCTGCTCCGGCCTGGAACCCTTCATCGTGTTTGCCTAACTGGAAAACCGCCGCGCGGCCGCAGCGCCCCGCTGACCGACAACACCGGGCGAAGATCGATATCTCGTGGTCACGTTCATGCCGCTTTTCACTTGTAGCGTGCGACGCGCAGATCTGCCTGCGCTTGATGCCCGGCGAATCCCTCGAGCGCACACAGGCGAGAGCAATACTCTCCGACAGTGGCCGTCGCCTCCGGCGACACGCGCTGGTAGGTGCAGGTCTTGATGAATTTGCCCACCCAGAGACCGCCGGTATAGCGCGCCGCAAGTTTCGTCGGCAAGGTGTGATTCGTGCCAATCACCTTGTCACCATAGGCAACGTTGGTTTCCGGCCCGAGGAAGAGCGCACCGTAATTGGTCATGTTGTCGAGAAAGTAGTCCGGGTCGTGCGTCATTACCTGGACGTGCTCGCTGGCGATTCGGTCCGCTTCTGCCAGCATTTCTTCGTCCGTGTCGCAGAGAATGATCTGGCCGTAGTCGCGCCATGCCTGACCCGCGATATCGGCAGTGGCCAGGGTCTCCAACTGGCGCTCAATCTCTCGTTGCGTGTCGGCAACCAGTTTTTCGGATGTCGTCAACAGGATAGCCGGCGAGTTCGTGCCGTGTTCGGCCTGGCCCAGCAGGTCCGTGGCGGCCATTTCACCGTCACAAGTCTCGTCTGCAATAACCAGCGTTTCCGTCGGCCCGGCAAAAAGATCGATGCCGACACGGCCGTACAGTTGCCGTTTGGCTTCGGCGACGAACGCATTGCCCGGTCCCACCAGCATGTCGACCGAATTGATGGACTCGGTGCCCAGCGCCATGGCGCCGACAGCCTGAACGCCGCCCAGGCAGTAGATCTCATCGGCACCCGCGAAATGCATGGCCGCAACGATCGCGTCGTTAGGGCCGCCGCCGTGTGGCGGCGCGCAAGCGATCACGCGCTTGACGCCAGCCACTTTGGCAGTCAACACGCTCATGTGTGCGCTCGCGACCATCGGATATTTGCCGCCCGGTATGTAACAACCGACGCTGTTGACCGGAATGTTCTTGTGCCCGAGGAACACGCCGGGCATCGTTTCTTCCTCGACGTCTCGTAGAGCGGCTTTTTGAATCTCGGCGAATCGTCGAATTTGCGTCTGGGCAAATTTGATATCGTCGATCGTCTGCTGCGGCAGGCGGGAAATCGCGGCTTCGATTTCGTCATCGCCCAGGCGAAACTCCTGCGGTGACCAGCTATCGAATTTTTCCGACAGTTCACGAACTGCGGTATCGCCTCGTGCGCCAATATCCTTGAGTATGGTCTCGACCGTTACCTTGACCTTGGAGTCCATGTCGGCTGCAGCCTCCTGGCTGATGCCCTTCTTTATTACCTTTATCACGCTGTTACCTCAGAGAAACGGATGTTGATTTGGATGCAAATTCAGCCAACGACCTTCGCCGCTTGCGGGTGATCGCCGCCACGCACCACATAGGCTTCGACTGTTTGGTCACCGGGATTGGCAAAGCGACGACGCGATCCGTTGGGTACGGTAAATACATCGCCGGGACCGATGGTCAGGTCGCCATCGTCCGTGCCGATACGAAGTTGCCCGCGGTGCATCAGAATGACTTCTTCTTCTGCTCTCGTATGCCATTGCGTCGCGGCGCCGGGATCGATGGCTACATGACGGAGCTGAAATCCGTGCGCCCAACTCATCTGTCCTTCGCCCAGACCTTCAGCCGGGCTCGCCGCGCCAATAATCGGGAACTCGCTGATCTCCGGCAATCCCGCCGAACGGACTCGCCCTATGTTTTCATGTGGAAGCACACAGCCGGCCATCTCATCGGCCGTCAAGCGGTCCAGTCGCGCTACATCCCTGGCCGTCGTCGGGGGCATCGGCCGTTTACCATCGGGTATCGTTTCGCCCTCGGTCGTGTCGACCAGGCTGCCATCGTCAAGAAGAACCAGGCCGTATTCGCTGGCATTTTCGAACACGTAAGGCGCCCAGGTGACATGCCCGGGATCATCGCCGCCGAGCACCGCGAACAGGAAGCCGACATCGTCGCCGACGTTTTTGAAGCCCCGAAATACGTGCACGGGAATCGATATCGTATCGCCCGGTCCGAGAATGACCTCGCCGTCTTCCTTGTTCGGGCCCAGCAGAAATGCCCATCGCCCGGTGTGGACAATAAAGACCTCGGCCGTTTCGTGACTGTGCTGCGAGTTAACGCAGTTCGGTGGCTGACGCGCGCCGCCGATATTGAACCCGTGCGGTATCTCGATATGCACATGCTGATCGGGGTTCTCCGCGACGCCCGGTCCGATAATGGTGAAATTTTCTTTTGCCACGCTGCCCGGGGTGCGGGTATCGATGAACGCCGTGGTACACGGCCGAAGCTCCTCGTACCTGACAAGTCGGTCGGTGAGCTTGTCGGCGGTTGATGCGGGCTGAGCCATAGAAATCCTACCGGTAATCGGTCCAAAATAGTGCAGGCGAATGTACTTCGAATGCAAATCGAATACAAGAGAATCCAAGCCATTCGCGACGGAACTCGAGTAGACTGACGGATTATTCGATATCTGTATTGCATTCGCAGTACAATCTGCGCCGAATCAATGGCAGCTCGCAATGGAGACCGACTAACCGCATGAATTCGCAACTACGGGGCGCGTATGGCGCCGACGATGACATTGTCGATTACATCCTTGGCATTACCTTCGAGATCTGGGAGGAAGGCGGCGTCGAGCTGATTCATCAATACTACGCCGCCGATTGCGTGGTCTGGGGCCTTGACGGAATTACCCATAGCGCTGCGGCCGTCGTCGAGGGCACTCGAGAGACCTTGAGAGGATTTCCGGACCGACTTCTGCTCGCGGAGAACGTGATCTGGTCCGGCAGCAGAGACGATGGCTACTATTCATCGCATCGGCTGCTGAGCCTCGCAACGAACAAGGGTCCGACTATCTACGGGCCGGCGACAGGCGTACGCATTCGCATGACCAATATCGCCGACTGTGTCATCGAGGACGGCATGATCGTCCGGGAATGGCTCGTTCGCGACAATATGACGCTGGCAACCCAGCTGGGTGCGGAGCCTGTGAGCGCGGCCCGGGACATGGCAGAGCGCCGCAGTCCCGAACTCACGAATTGGCTTGCAACCGAGACGTCGCGGGTGCGCAATATCCAGTTGCCGGAACTGGTGGATCGGCCGGTAACGCCCCGCGAAGATCCGACAGCGTTTGCGTGGCGTGTCCTGACGAGCTGCTGGCGTGGCGACCGGGAACTTTTCGATACGACGCATGCGCCGTACAGCGTTCTGCACCGGTCGCCGCTGCGGCATTACTCGGGACGCAGCGAAGTCTACGATTATTATCAGAACCTGCGGCGCATCATGGGTGACGCGCATTTCAGCGTCGATCATGTCTCGAGTCAGCCCTTTGCCGAAAACGGCATCGATATCGCGGTCCGGTGGACGGCAACCGGCGAACATCAGGGCGAGGTGCTCGGGGTCCAGCCTACCGGTAAACCGATGTTCATCCTTGGCGTCACGCATTGGCGCTGCATCAACGACCGGATATCGGCTGAAATGACGATCTTCGATGATCTGGCCGTGCTGAGCCAGACACTGGTCGACTGATGCGCCGCATTGTCGACGCGCATCATCACCTCTGGGACCTCGAAGCCTGTCACTATCCCTGGCTGATGGCGCGGGGCGTTACGCGTTTCTTCGGCGACCCGACGCCGATTCAGAAAAACTACCTGGTTGCGGATCTTCGTGAAGACGCGGCCGATTATGAACTGGCAGGATCGGTACATGTGCAGGTTGGTGTCGCGCCGGGCGACGAACTGGCGGAGACAGCCTGGCTACAGCAAGCGGGCGAGGACACGGGACTGCCCAGCGCGATCGTTGCGTATTGCGACCTCAGCTCCGGCGAGGCGCCCAGGCAGCTGGGAGCGCAGCTTCAATTCTCGCGTCTCAGAGGCGTGCGCCAGATAGTCGGCCGTTCCGATGCCGAGGACGCGATCACCGGCAGCGATGCGTTGATCGACGACCCGAGCTGGCGAGAACATCTTGCGCTACTCGGTGAACTCGGACTTTCTTTCGATTTGCAGCTAACGCCGCGTCAGGTGCCGCGCGTTGCGGAGGCACTGGCGGAAGTGCCCGATACCGATATCGCGTTGTGTCACTGCGGTTCGCCCTGGGACCAGACCGAGGGTGGTTTTCGTGCCTGGCAAAACGGTATGCGTTTACTTGCGTCGTTGCCGAATGTGTATTGCAAGATCTCAGGCCTCGGCATGTTCGATCATGATTGGACACTGGAGTCGATTCGTCCGATCGTAGAGGCCTGCATAGACATCTTCGGTGCCGACCGGGCCATGTTCGGCTCGAACTTTCCGGTGGACAAGCTGCACGCGAGCTACCGTCGGATCTGGCAGGCCTATGAACAGATCTCGGCGGGTCTTGGTCAGCGGGAACAGCAACTGCTGTTCGGTGACACAGCGCGAAATTTCTACCGAATTTCCTGAGCCAACGCGTTCGCGCCGTCGAGTATCATCGACTGATCCGAGCCAAGCAGAAACAGGCTGGCCCCGGCGTCACGCCAATCGGGGATTTCTTTATGGTCGGGGGTGAACATGCCGACCGCCGTGCCGGCGCTTCGACCGGCGACACAAATGTCCTGAACGGTTGCAATGACGTTCTTGTCCGTGACTTTCTTTTGCATGGCAACGGCGAGGTCGACGCGGCCGACAAAAATAGCGTCTACACCATCGACGGACGCGATCTGCGCGACGTGCTCGAGAGCGGCAACATCTTCGATCTGCACGATAACCGTCGTGCGCTCGCGGCTATCGGCAAGGTGATCGGCCATGGACCTGGTGGTATAGCCTGCTGCACGGGTCGACCCGGCGTAGCCCCGCCCGCCATCGCCGAAATGCGCTGCTTTGACGATGGCTTCTGCCTGCTCCGCGCTGGTGACATGCGGAACGAGGATGCCCGTCGCGCCGCTGTCCAGCGCGGTCCGTATTTCCGTCGGGGAGTCGTCAGCGATGCGCACCAGGCTGGGCCGGTCCGCAGCGCGGAATGCGGCAATGCATTGGTCGGTCTGCAGTCGCCCGAAGGGTGCGTGCTCGGTATCGATACAAAAGACGTCGAGATCCGAGTAGCTCAACACCTCGGCAACTATGGCAGAGGGCGTTTTGAGGAAAGTACCGACTAATGCATCGCCGTCGGCGAGCCGTTTGCGAAACGTATTGATAGCCTGCCCCATCACATCATCCCCACAGCCTGTCGCTGGCGATCGCTGCACCTTCGGCCATGCTCGCGAGTTTCGCGTACACGATGTCCTGATCGACGGCACCGAAACCTGCGAATGTCGAGAAACCACAATCGCTGCCCGCGATGACGCGCTCACGGCCCACGATGTTCGCAAATCGTTCGATACGTTCTGCAACGAGCTTCGGATGCTCGACAAAATTCGTCGTCGAGTCGATGACGCCCGGTACGAGAATCAGATCGTCCGGCAGCCTGGCTTCCGCAAACGTCGTCCATTCGTGTGCGTGCCGTGGATTGGACGATTCGAAGAGCAGAGCACCGACATTGGCTTTCAGCGCAATCGGTAAAACCATGTCCATCGGCGCGTCGTGGTGATGCGGCCCCTCGTAATTGCCCCAGCAGACATGCAGGCGCACCCTGTCTTTCGGGATGCCTGCCAGGGCATGATTGAGCGCCTCAACGTGCATCGCTGCGAGTGACTGATAGTCTGCGTCGCTCTTGTGCTTGAACATCATGTGGCGACCCAGGCCGAGGTCGGGGGAGTCCAGTTGCAGCACTATGCCCGCCTCCACGATGGCGCGATACTCGTAAGCCATGGCATCTGCAAGCGCCGCGAGATAGGCCTCATGCGTCGAATAATGCTTGTTCGGCTGAAACAGTGCGATGACGCCCGGAGACGCCGCGTTCATAAAGCCCTCTATCGGTTTGTGGTGAGCAATCGCCGCCGACAGGTTATCGATATCCACCTGCACCGGGCCCATGTCCTTGACGTTGATATCGCCGACACAACAGGGTCGCCTGTAGGTAGGCGTGCCGCCCGAACTCGCCTGCCGCTCCAGAAATCCCGGAAACTCCTCGAGATCGCTGGGCGGCTCGCGCTCACTGTCGCCGTCAAAGCCGGATATGCGGTCCTTGATGTAGGTCGCATAGCTGATCTTGCTCATTTCACCGTCGCTGACGAGGTCGATTCCGGCTTTCACCTGCTCCTGGACAACATCGTCGACCGCCGCACGAATTACCGTGTCGGCGTCGGCGATCTGTTCGCCTTTTTCCTGAGCGAAAACCACATCGGTAACAGCCTTGGACCTCGGCAGGCTGCCAACGTGCGTAGTAAGGATCCGGTCTCTACCTGATTGCATTCTTATACCTTTATCGTTATTGCGCAAAGAGTCGCAAAAGCTCCGTTGTAACTATGTGCGGTTGCTCCATCGATGACATATGCCCGCAGTTGTCGATAACAACGAGCTTTGCGCCGGGAATTTGCTCGGCCATCCGTTCATGAAGTTCCGGCGTGCAGATCGTATCCTCGCGACCACAGATTACGGTCGTCGGGCAAGTGATGGTAGGCAAGGTCGGTACGCTATCGTCCCGATTGAGTACCGCGAGCGACTGTCGCCGGAACACCTCGGGCCCAAGACCCAGGGCCATATCGAGAATCGTTTGCAGCATGGACTCGTCATCGCGATTCTGTTCCGCGAGGTAAAGTGGCTTCAGCGATTCGATGACTAATTTTTCAAGCTTGCCCGATGCCGCCTCCGCCATTTGCTCGAAACGCATCGCTTTTCGGTCTGGCGCATCGGGATTCGGATTCGTGTCGAGCAGCGCCAGGTGCGTAACTCGCTCCGGGGCTTGCCGCCAGATCTCGAAAGCGGCTATTCCGCCCATGGACAATCCTGCAATTGCGAATTCTGACGGTGCCTTCGCCAGGACCTGGGCAGCCATCTCGGCAAAATTGTCCGCCCTGCTCAAATCGGCAACTTCAGTTGGTGCAGACATCGCGGCAATCTGTTGTGACCAGAGGCGCTCGTCGCACATCATGCCGGGCAGCAGGACTATGTGTTTTGCCGGCATCCTTAAGCCGCGTTACGCGTCTTCGGCTTTTAGTCGTGCCGAGCCACCCCGGATTAACTTCCCGGAAAAGGAGCGCTTCTCCGGTGACAGCTCCGGGTCTTCTATTCTTTCGATCAGCATTGATGCCGCCGACTGGGTCATGCGATGCACGGGCTGGCGAACCGTCGTTATATCGTAGGCTGCGTAACGTGCCGGACCGACGCCATCGAAGCCGACAATAGAGATGTCCTCGGGAGCTCGCAGACCGAAGCCTTCGCGCGCCTCGTCGACGCAGCCAATCGCCATTACATCGTTCGCTGCGATGACGGCGTCCGGTGGACTGCCGCGCTTTTTCATCAATTGCGCGAAGCACGCTCGCCCCGTCTCGTAGCCGAAATCCCCACTGACACTCGTGATGTCGGTAATTCCCTGCGCACTCAGCTCGTTGAGCGCACCCGTTTTGCGCTCCAGACCGACCACCGAGTCGGGCGGCCCCTCCACGATGCCAAACGTCCTGTGCCCTGCGGCAACCAGTTCGTCAACGAGCCAGCGCTCGCCTTCTTCCTGGTCGCAACGCACCGAGCTGACCAACTGGTCTTTCAAGGTCCGGTTGTAAAACACGACCGGGATGCCTGCATTCTCAATAGTCTCGAGCTGTTCGGGAGTGAACATCGCCGCAGTCAGGATTCCGTCGACACGAAATTGCAGCATTTGCTCGAGCACCTTGCGGGTATCGCCTTCGTTTTCCAGCGCGAACAACAGAACACGGACGCCCTGCTCGGAAAAATGTTGCGTCAATTGCACCAGCACTTCCGGGTAGTACAGGTTGGTCAGCTTGGAGATCACGACAGCAACCATGTTGGAGCGCTGCGTTATCAGTCCTCGGGCGATTGCGTTGGGTCGGTAGCCGAGCTTGTTTGCCGCGACCATGACTCTGTCGCGCATGGCCTTGGAAGCGCTGGCACCGTCCTGAAATACTCGCGACACGGCCGATTGCGATACGCCGGCAAGCTCGGCCACATCGTAGGAGGTAGCACGGCGGCGGCCCGTCCTGTCGCTGGTGTTGTCGGATTGGGCGGTTTTTCTCATTGCTGCTGCTTCAGGTACGTGGCTTCCATTTAGCCTTGATGCTAGGCAGTATTGACTGCGGATGCAAACCGAGAAACCCAATGTCAGCAGTGCTTGACGGACAAACGGCCCTGGTAACGGGTGCGGGCCGCGGTATCGGGCGAGCCTGCGCCGAAGGCCTTGCGAACGCCGGTGCGCGCGTTATCGCCGTGGCACGAACCGAGACCGATCTCGATGAGCTCCAGACGCATGCGAGCGATCGCATCGAGACCTGGTCGGCCGACGTGACCGACGACGCATTCACCGAGCGTGTTCAGACCATCGCGGGCCTGAGTATTCTCGTCAACAACGCTGGCGGTAACCGTCCGCAGCCCTTTGTCGACGTGGATACGGAATCCCTCGATTTCGTGATCGGTCTGAATGTTCGTGCGGCCTTTCGAGTTGCGCAGGCCGCGACCCGGGCAATGCTCGCACACGGCAACGGAGGCACCATCGTCAACATGTCCTCGCAAATGGGTCATGTCGGCTCGCCGAAACGAACGGTGTATTGCATGACCAAGCACGCTATCGAAGGATTGACCAAGGCAATGGCGGTCGAACTCGCCCCGCACGGGATTCGAGTGAATTCCGTGGCACCCACGTTCGTCGAAACGCCACTTACCAGGCCGATGCTTGATGACCCTGAATTCAGGGATTTCGTGTTCGGAATGATCCCGATGAACAAGCTCGCCAGCCTCGACGATGTCGTGTCGGCCGTGCTCTATCTCGTGTCGCCGGGCGCCAGCTGTGTGACCGGCCACAGCCTCAAGGTCGACGGTGGCTGGACGGCTCAATAGTGAGAATTTTCGGTAACTCAGTGCGCTGAATCTGCTGTCCGGGGCGCTTGCCAGTCGCCCGACAGGCGCAAAATGCGACGGTTTGCATTCGAAGTACATTTGCTGTAGACCTTAGCGCCTGTGCAGTTCGGGCCGCCGCCCCGGCACGGTGTGCCAGCCAGGAACGACGCTACGCGGGCGGCAAAATGGGGGGATCAATATGGCTGATTTTGGCACGCTCAACTGGTCGATACTGATCGCCTATGTCCTGTTGAACCTGCTGTTGGGCTGGATACTCAGCAAGAAGGTCGATACCGCCGAAGACTTTTACCTGGGGCGAAGGACGACGCCCTGGTGGGCCATCGGCATTTCCGTCATTGCAACCTACGTTAGCGCGCTGTCATTTCTGGGCGGCCCGGCCTGGTCCTATTCCGAGAGCCTCGCCGTCATAGCGATCCACCTGAACTACCCGATCGTCGTGTTCGTTGTGATTACGGTGTTTTTGCCTTTCTTCTTCAACAGCGGCGTGGCGTCGATATACGATTACATGGAGAGTCGATTCGGGCCCACTTCGCGCCTGGTTATTTCAAGCGTATTCCTGGTTTCGCAGGCGTTGACGTCGGCGGCAATTCTCTACGCAACGTCGCTCGTCATCGAATTCATTACGGGGATCGACGTCACGTCGGCGATCGTCATCGTAACCGTCATCGCGCTGGTTTATACAATGATGGGCGGTATCACGGCGGTCATATGGACCGACGTGATTCAGGCGGGCGTTCTATTCGTCGGCGCATTCATCATCTTGTTCGCGCTGATTGACAGCATTGATGTGCCATTCGGCCAGTTGCTCGCCGAGCTTAAAGCCGCAGGTAAGACCAACCCACTCAACTTCTCGTTCGACCTGAGCCTGGAGGCAACCGTCTGGTCGGGTGTCATCGCGATGTCCCTATTTCATATCACCGTTTACGGCGCCAATCAGATGATGGTGCAGCGGACGCTCGCCGCGAAGAACATTGGCGATGCGAAGAAATCGTTCCTCTTGATGGGGTTTGTTGCGTTCTTCATATATTTTCTGTTCTTTCTGCTGGGCATTTTGTTTTACGGCTACTATGGCGGGCAGGAATTCGATAATGGCAACACGATAATTCTGGATTTTGCGGCCAATTACGGTCTGCCGGGATTGATGGGCATCATCGCTGCGGCGATCGTGGCCGCCTCGATGTCGACGCTCGATTCGTCGTTCAATTCTCTGGCGACTATTTCGACGGTGGACTTCTACCAGAAGTATTTCCGCAAGAGTGAGTCCCCCGAGCACTACCTGAAGGTCTCTCGGGCGTTCACGGTGTTTTGGGCTGTCCTGATCATTATTCCGGCGATCATGTATTCAGCGCTGGAAGGGTCGGTGCTGCAAACACTCAGCAAGATCGGCTCCTACTTCGTGGGCGCCAAGCTCAGTATGTACGGTCTCGGCTTTTTTTCGAAGCAAACCACGGAGAAGGGACTGCTGGTCGGTGTTGTGGTTGGATTCGTGATGGTCTGGTATCTGGCGACGCAGACCGACATTGCCTGGCCCTGGTATTGCCTGTTTGGCGGTACCGTCAATATCGCTGTGGCTCTGCTCGCCAGTCGCCTGATCGACGGCGCTCAGACCGAATGGTCGGAATTCTCGATACGAGGGCAGCAGAAGAAGTTTCGAGACGAAGGACTCGCTGAGAAACAGGACGGCTGGTATCTCATTCCGGGCAAGGTCGACAAAATCAGCTACCTGTTGCTCGTGTTCTTCGCGCTGACACTGTTGTTCTTGTTTCTATTTGAACGAATGATCTAGGAACGTCGTATGCGTCGAGCGGTGCTTGCGGTGTGTCTCGTATTGGTATCGGCGGCCGCTTGTGCGAAGCCGCCGCCAAAGTCCATAACGGATCTGCGCAGCGAGCGGCGCGATGTGTCGCTCACGCTCGTCGGTCCAATCGAAGGTGGTCGCGGATTCTCGGCCCAATTGTATTCTTACGAATCTGCCGGGCTGAAGGTCCATGCCCTGGTTGCCGTTCCGGACAACGCGGTGCCAGAGGGCGGGTACCCGGTTGTAATTGCGAACCATGGTCATCACCCCGAACCGAAACAGTATGGGATATCCGCTGACGGCAAGGACCGGCGGCCGGGCGATTACTATCGGCGAATTCCCGAGTTGTTCGTGGCGCGGGGCTTCATGGTCGTGATGCCGGACTATCGCGGACACAATAACTCGGAGGGCTACGAGTTTACCGATGGAATGCTCGAGTCCAGTTATTACACCGAAGACGTTCTCAACCTGCTCGCGGGACTGGATACGCTGGCTCAGGCAAATCTCGAGGATGTTTTCATGTGGGGGCACTCGATGGGCGGCGAGGTGACATTGCGCGCCCTGGTCGCGACCGATCGCGTCAAGGCCGCGTCTATGTGGTCCAGCGTTGGTGGCGACATATGGGATCAGTCTTACCATTACTCCCGGTACGAAGATCCGGCAGCTTTAGCTTTCGATAGCAGCGAGACTCCAAAGCCGGTGATAGAACGCCTGCGCGGCAAGATCGAAGCGCTGGACGGCGAATTCGATTATCGCGACAGTGAACCGCTAATGCACCTCGATCATCTAAATACGCCAATCATCATCCAACACGCGACAGGTGATCGCAGCGCGCCGTACAAGTGGTCCGAGCGGCTCGCCAGGGAACTCTACATGCGCGGTAAGACGTACGAGTTTTGGACCTACCCCGGCGACAATCATCTGTTTCAGGCTGCCACGCTGGAGCAGGCTGCCGATCGCGACGCACGTTTCTTTGGAACGTTCAATGGTGCCGGTACGCGGATTCGAACCACGGACTTCCTCATTACGAATGAGGCGCTCTACCAACTGAGCTATACCGGCACAGACGGGCGGCGCGCAGTATAGCCTCGCAGAACCCTTGCGAAAAGGGGTTTTCGCGATTAATCGCGCGGCTCGCGCACCTTGATCATCACCTCGACGCTGTGGCTCTCGGTGCCCGGCGGAAGCTCCGGCAACTCCCGGAACTTCACCAGTCGGTGGTCGATGTCGGTCAGTTCGCCCGTGTCGACGTTGTAGAAATGGTGGTGCGGCGAGGTTTCAGAGTCGTAGTAGCTGCGCTTCGGGTCGACCGACAACTCCCTGACCAGGCCGCGTTCGCCGAACAGATTCAAAGTGTTGTAGACGGTCGCCTTGGACACACTGGAGCCGGCGCTGCGCAGGCGCTCGATGAGCTGCTCGGCCGACATGTGCTGTGGCCGGGCCAACAGGATTTCCGCAATCTGGATACGCTGCGGCGTCGGCAATATGCCGCAGCGATCAAATTGCGCGAGGATGTCAGAGCGTCCCATTACGAGATTCTCCCTGTTCTCGGTCCGGTGAGGGCGAAAAGGATACCACGACGCGGAACCCACTCACCGACCACCCGCGTCGCTTGGGCATTTCATCCCAGAATACCGACTTTTGCCCCCGGCAAGAGACCGCCACCGCGGGCGACACTGGGGCCGGGACAAGGAGGTCCGCGATGCGCCGGCAACAACACGGTTTCTCACTCTACGAACTGCTCGTGACAACGGTGCTGGTGGCTACACTGCTGGCAATTGGCATCCCGTCGTTCGCGGCGACCCTGGCCAGGCAGCGGCAACGTGTGGAGATCGACGCCCTGTTCCATGCGATACACCTGGCCCGAAAGGAGTCCATCATGCGGCGCAAGGTCGTGTCGCTGTGCCCGAGCGATGACGGCGTTCGTTGCAGCGCGGGCAAAGACTGGTCCACGGGCTGGCTCATGTTCGAAAACAGTGACAGGGACTCGCCGCCGCGCATCGACGCCGGCGAGCCGGTGCTGCAGCGCCATACCGTCGACAGCACCGTCGTCATCCGCGCCAACAGACGCGGCTTCACGCTGCGAGCAACATTCCTGCGGGCCACCAACGGCACATTCGTAGTCTGCGACAGCGCCAACCGCATAGCCCCAAGGGCCCTCGTCGTCAGCTACACAGGGCGGCCGCGGGCGGCACGCCAGCAGACCAGCGGCGCGCCCTATAAATGCGCGGATTAAGTAAAGTCGGAACCTGCAAAATGGACCGTTTGTCGGCAATGGGATGCCACTCGTCGGGTCGTCGCGCAGCTGCGGATTTCACTCTATATAGTGGCCCGCATGAACAAGACTACGCAGAAAGGCTTCACGCTCTACGAGCTACTCATTACGTTGCTGGTCGTCGGCGTCATATTGTCGCTCGGTGTCCCGAACATGCGCCAGTACAGCCAGAACAGCCGTATGACGAGTACCGCCAACGACTTCCACTCGGCCTTCCACCTGGCTCGCAGCGAGGCGTCCCGTGCGAAGACGTTCATCACGATCTGCGCCAGCGCCAACTCGATGGACCCCGTCGCAGCCGACTGCGGCGGCACCTGGGACCAGGGCTACATCGTGTTTGTCGACACGGACGGCAATATCGCGACCGGTGGCGTCAACGAGTCCGTCCTGCGACGGCACCCAGCTATCGTCGAAGGCGTGACGATGGCGGTCGCCAATGACGCCACGTACTTCAGTTTCGCAGCAACCGGTCTCGGGCGCACGAACGTCGGCGGCCTCCCGGCAGTATCACAGGTCGTCATGTGCGACGATCGCGGCAATATCACGGCCGCCGGTGGCAATTCCGCGGCGCGCCTGTTTGTTGCCACACCATTGGGACGCGCATCGATACAACGCGACATGGCCATGATTGACGCCGCTTTGACGGGGATGGGTAAGACCTGCCCGTAGGCAGGTTACTGCGCATATTAGTACGAGGAAAGAACACAATGATTTTCAGGAATAAACAATCCCTCCCGATACAGACCCAGGGCGGCTTCTCGCTCGTGGAAGTGCTGATCGCATTGGTCATCATGTCTGTCGGTATGCTGGGAATCGCAGGGCTGTACGTGGAAAGCATGCAGGCCGGCCGCACGTCGATTTTCCGCCACAATGCAGTGACGCTGGCCAGTGACGTTGCCGACCGGATTCGGGCGAATCCGAGGGGGCAACGTCGACTGCAATCCTTCGCAGATGGCCGCCAACGACATCGCGCTCTGGCAGGCCCAGGCGGCCGCCATGCTGCCCAACGGCCAGGTGACGATTACCTTTGACAACAACCCCGTACCGCCGACCTACCTTATCGAAGTGACGTGGGACGAGGCAGGCGTTGTCCCGGCACCGAATTACACGATTCTGATACCGGTACTGGGGATCTAGGGGGCATGCGCATGAATAATTCTCTATCCAGATCGCTTCGTCACCAGTCCGGTCTCACCATGGTCGAACTGATGGTCGCGTTGGCGATCGGCTCCTTCCTGATGATCGGGGCTATACAGATTTACAACCAGAGCCGCGAAGCCTTCGTGATTAACGAGTCTATCGCACGCGTTCAGGAGACTGCCCAGTTCGCGATGGATACCATCGAATCGGACCTGCGAATGGCAAGCAACTGGGGCCGCAACAGTCGCGGCCTGGCCGTTGAGGGCCGCTCGCTGATCGGCGACGCGGATCCCACCAGCCTGAACCCGCCTGCCGATTGCGGTGCGCGTTGGATTCTGGATCTGGGCAAGCCGATTGACGGCAACAACAATTCCTTCGCCCTGGCCTGCCTGCCCACGGCAGCCGCCGGCCCCTGGCAGGCAAACTCGGACGTCGTAACGGTTCGCCGCGCCAGCGTTGCGCCTGTCGTACCGGCCAACGGCCGCCTGCAGATTCAGAGCACGCGTATCCAGGGCGAGCTGTTTTATAACGGCATCATTCCACCCAGTTTCGAGGAACCTGCCGACCCGGCAGCGCCGGCACAGCCGACGGACCCTTCCGCGACGCACAACCTGCTCGTGAACAGCTACTACGTCGCGCAGGCGTCGGAGCTGATTCCGGGCGTCCCAACCCTCAGGCGCAAGACGCTGACGATGGCGGCCGGTGCATCGGTCATCGAGGACCAGGAAGTCGCGCCGGGTGTCGAGAACATACAGTTGCAACTAGGCATTGACGTCGACCAGGACAATACGGTCGACCGCTACGTCAATCCGGGCGACCCGATTTACGATCCGAACGCGGCCGGCTACGTGCCCGGTGCACGCGTTATGACGGCGCGCCTGTGGATGATCGTGCGCAGCGTCACCCCCGAGTTCGGAGTCGATGACAACAATAACTATACGCCGGGCGATGTCACCCTCGGAGTGCCGAATGACGGCTATCGTCGCATGCAGGTATCGAAAACCATTCTGCTGCGCAACGCCAGAACCTGATCGAGAGAAGAGTTATGAAATATATGAATCAGTCAATCAAGCTACCCGGCAAGCAACAAGGCGCCGTACTCGTTATCAGCCTTCTGTTGCTCGTGGTCATCACAACGCTTGCGATCTCGGGCATGAACACCGCGACGACCGAACTTGCGATGGCGCGTAACGACCAGAACTACGAGTTCGCCTTCCAGGCTGCCGAGACGGGGCTCGAGACCGCCATGGCTCAGGGGCGTTTCGACACGCTGGCCGAAACGGACCTGGGGCAGAACTACATCAACGTACACGACGAGGTGACGGCGAAGATTCGTTTCGAGGATTCGACGCTGGTACCCGACCGCGCTTTCAGCCTTGGCGTAGGCAGCGGTATTTCCGCGTATCACTTTCTCGCCTCGGCGGAAGCCAAGTCGAGCCGTGCGCCCGGCAGTGCCACCGACCGGGACTCGACCGCGATTCACACGCAGGCTTTTTATGTTGTCGGCCCCGAGTCGTCAGCGCTCTAAATTCGGAACGGAGTAGTCCGATGAAAACGATCAGAATAATTATATTGTCATCATTGCTCACGATGAGCACGCTGGCGCTCGCCGATACTACTGTAAGGCCGACGCGCACTTACGAAGCACTTGTACAGACGGTACGTTTGCCGGCGAGGCCGACCGGCACCATTTCCGTGCGCGAGTGCGACGACTGTGATTATGAAACCTATCGCGTTACCGCACGCACACTCTATGTCGTGGACAACAAGAGTATGCGTCTCGATGACTTCAGGAAAGTCGTTGACAGGCTGAGGCTGGGCGGCGACTACCCCGTCAATGTGACTCGGGATATTCAGACAAACACGATAACTAGAGTCTTCGTTTTTACGCAGTAGATCGCTCAGAACGGACACTGAGGACACGATAATGAAATATCACTATAAAAAAATATATGCAGGCAGCGCAGCGCTCGCCCTTACGATCCTCGCCGGGGCGCCTGCCTTCGCTGACGATACCGAGCTACTGGTCGTCGACCCGTCAAACACGGCCGCTACGCCGCCGAACATCATGTTCATCCTGGATACGTCCGGCAGTATGGGGGACCCGGCGAACACGATTCAGCCGTATGACAGCACCTTCGATTACGCCAGTGGCTCCTGCGACACGGACAAGCTCTACTGGACCACGCTGCCCGCCGAGCCGACCTGCGTCGGTGGCGGCAATATGCAGGTCATCGACGACGCGTCGTTTGTGTGTCAAGACGCCGTACTGCGCATGAGCGGCATCGGCGCCTACACCGGCGTGATGGTTCAACATCATTCCGGCGGCTCCGGCTCGCCTCGCTGGCAACAACTGGCGATCGGTAATTCGTCTGATCCGGTGGAATGTCAGAATGACTCAGGCATTCACGGTGGCGGCACGCCAAGTGACGTTTACGCCCGTGCGGGTACAGGACTCTCGCCGTTCTCGTCAGACCCTAACGCCGAGATTGCATGGGGCAGCGGTGACGCAGCACAGCCTTATACGGTTTACGACGGTAACTACCTCAACTGGAAAGAAACCGCGGTCCGCGTTGACATGCCCAAGATGGACATCATGAAGGCCGTGACGAAGAACCTCATGAACGCCATCGAGGACGTCAACGTAGGCCTGATGCGTTTTACCGGCTCCGAAGGCGGTCGAGTTCTGCATGCTATCAGCGACATCGATACTGATCGCGCGGCGATCCTGGCCAAGATCAATGCACTGGCCGCCGGCGGCAACACGCCGCTCGAGGAAACGCTGTACGAGGCTGCCCTGTACTGGCGCGGCATGTCTGCCGACTACGGTAATCTTGCAGTCGATCCGGATACGATGCTGCCCGTCGGCGACATCGATCCCCTGGCATTTGTCGGCCAGGCGCCCGGTACCTACGAGTCGCCGTTCATGCCCGTCTGCACACGCAACTTCAACGTGCTGCTAACAGACGGCAACCCCGTCAGCGATACCGGCGGCCAGACGAAAGTACCTAATTTGCCGAACTTCGGCGACCTCGGTCGCACCGCCTGCAACGGCACCGAGGCAGACGGTCGTTGCCTGGACGATGTTGCCGAGTACCTGTGGAACGTCGACATTAGCGCTACGACACCTGGAATACAGAATGTCGCGACGCACACAATCGGTTTTGCGATTGACCTCCCCATTCTGCAGACAACGGCGGACGTATCGAACGGTCAGTACTACCTGGCCGAAGACGTCGAGACACTCACATCCGTATTGATGCGCATCATCGAAAGCACGATCGACAAGGGCCTGTCGTTCTCCGCACCGGCAGTGGCCGTCAATACGTTCAACCGCACGCAAAACGTCAACGACCTTTACATTTCGACGTTTCTTCCCGACGGCCGGGTACACTGGCCCGGCAACCTGAAGAAATACAAGATTGCCGATGGCGTCATCAAGGACTCTCTCGATCAGGACGCCGTGGACCCGGACACCGGGTTCTTCAAGACCGGCACGAAGAGCATCTGGACGGTTGGCCCGGCTGATGGTGACAACGTCAGCGTAGGCGGTGCGGCGAACAAGCTGCCCGACCCGATCCAGCGCAAACTCTACACGAACAACGGCGCTTTCAATAACCTGACGGCAACCAACAACGAGCTGACGCCGTCGAATGTCACAGCATTCAGCCTGGCCGATTTCGGCCTGACCGGCGCCGCCACGGAGCCGACGCTCGACGACGTCATTCGCTGGGCCCGTGGCCAGGACATCATGGACGATGACAGCGACGGCGACACGGCCGACACGCGCTTCGCCATGGGCGACCCGCTGCATTCACAACCGGCAGCAGTCGTTTACGGTGGCGATATCGCCGATCCGGACGTTGTCGTGTTCACGGCAACCAACGACGGATACTTGCACGCGGTAGACGGTGACACGGGTATCGAACTATGGTCGTTCATTCCGAAGCAGTTTTTATCGGACCTGCCGGAACTCATGCTCAACGGCAATTCGACCTACAAGCATTACGGCATCGACGGCGATATCGTGCCGATAGTCGCGGATCTCGACGACAACGGCAT
>CALZMQ010000008.1 GCA_945788625.1 uncultured Woeseiaceae bacterium | reverse complement strand
GTAACGGCTGTTTGCGCCTGGGTACTCAATACTTACGTGCTGATTCATGCCCCGTATCTGCGGCTGATCTGCTTCATCGTCGTGATCGCCAGCACCGTGCAATTCATCGAGATGCTGATCAAGAAACTGAGCCCCGCCCTGTTTCGAGCAATGGGCATTTTCCTGCCTCTGATCACGACGAATTGCGCAATCCTGGGACTCGCGATTTTTGCGACCAATCGGGGCTACGGATTCGTGGAAGGCATCGTTTACGCGCTCGGCGCCGGCATCGGGTTCACACTTGCCCTGGTGCTGCTGGCCGGCTTGCGTGAAGAGGCAGAGCTATCCAGTATTCCCAAACTGATCCAGGGCACGGCAATGAACCTGATCATCGCCGGTATCTTGTCGATGGCGTTCATGGGTTTCGCCGGGCTGTTCAGTTCGTCGTGAAGGAGATTGCATGACAAGCTATCTCGTACCATTGCTGGCGATCGTCCTCTTGTGCGCGCTCTGGGCGATCTTCCAGCTGTGGCTGTCGAAGCACGACCCCGATGCGACGACGAGATCGACGAAGTGCGGTGCATGCGACGAGCGCTGCGAACGATAAGGTCTCGAACGCAACGCGAACCTAGAACGACAGGTGCAATTCGAGGAACAATTGTTCCCTGTTTTGAGCTGGATTCTGCGGAATGCCGTTATAGTCGCGATACCCGGCGCGAGTTTGCAGAAACTGGATCGGCGAGTACTCCCATACGGCACTCCAACGATTTTGTTCGTCTTCGGAAACCGCATCGTCCGGATCGAACCATTCGAACGATAGTTTCAGATTGTGCCCTTTGCGAAAACCGTAGTTTGCCTCCAGCAAGCCTGCCCACGAATTGCGTCGCCCGGTTGGAGTGCCGTCGTCGACGATGTGGCCGATTTCAGCAAGCCAGGCGACCGGCCCGGTTCGCAAACCTGCGAAGACGTTCTGCATCTGCCTGTCGCCGAGCCGGGCATCATTGAGGTTGAAGCTGCCGCCAATGCGCCAGGTCGGCGTGACATGGCTGACTCGAAGGCTGTACTGTTTGCCCGAGTCGATCTCGGGCCCGCCCGCGGTACCGCGAGTCACCGCCAGTTGCGCTGACCAGGGCCCTTCCTCGAAGCCGACTTCCCAGCCCGTATCGGGAGTATTGAAGTTGATGCCGCTGACCTGCCGGATAAATGCGCTGTCGTCCTGAAGGCGCAACCCGTAGGGCAGGAAAAACTCGCCCGCCCTGATCGACCAGCGTCCTTTTGGCAATAAAAGTCGCAGGTACTGTTCGCGTATCACGGGATCGTCGGGCCGGAGCCTGGCATCGACGTAGATCGTCAGGTACTGAGGAAACGGCCGAACCTCGACATAGGCAAGCAACTCCTCGAGGCCCGAATCCGTGCTCGACGCCTGGCCCGGGACCTTGAACCGAGACTGTCCTCCGCGCGCATCGGCGCCGATCGAGAGAAAACGACCAAACTCCCCGGTCTGGATCTTCCCCATGTCGATCGTGCGCGCGGGCAGCGTCGTCTGCGCAAACACCAGTCCGTACGTCGTACGCTTGCCGCCGCCCGACTGGGACGTGTGACACGTCGAACACTTCAACCCTTCCTGGACTGCGATGTAGGGCTCCGCCTGCGCTGTATGTTGTGCTACGAAGAGCCACAAAAAGCAGCCTGCAAGCGAGCGCCACGTCCCCTGCCCGCTCATGGCGATGCTCCGTTGTCGATCCAGACACGAATAACGTCAATCGTCGCCTGGTCCAGGAACGCCCCACCCAGCGGCATCCGGGCGCCGACGGCAGCGCCCCCTTCCAGTTTCTGGATAAGATAACTGGCGTCGGCATCGCCGCTGGCAACACGCAGTTCGGTCGGCACCTGGACGCTGGCTATGTTCACGAGGCTCGCGAGGCTGTTGCCCGCAGAACTCAAGTCCATACCTGCAGGCAGATTCGGACCCGCGGGCCCCGAGTGACAACCCGACACCGCGCAACCGGGCCCGAACACATTGGCCTGAATCGACGGCAGCGACGCCTGCAGGCCCTGCACCTCGAATTCCGCGACGAAATCGCCGCCTTGCGTGCCGTCCCCCGACGGCAGGCTGCCCGCGAATTCGCCATCGAGCGCCACGCCGGAGACATTGAGGATCATGTTCGGACCCGATCCGAGCAGCGAGACCCGATACCGGTCATCCACAGGCGAGACAGCGGCCAGGTCCATGAGCGCCAGCCTGGCGTTGCTGGCCGACAGCGATACAGGGGCCGAAATGGCGATTTCGTTACCGTTGTCGAATTGCCCATCGCCGCCGCTTCTGACCAGGGTGAATGTCAGTTCATTGATCGTCGATGCATCGATGTCCTGGTCGAATCCGACCGAGATCTGGACGGGAAAATTCGCTGCGACGCTGTCGGGCGCAGGAGTCAGGCTCACGATGACCGGCGGCTGGCCCGGCACACCGCTCGAGTCGGGTGGGGCGCCGTCAACGATCCACTGACGAACGAAATCGATCGTCGACTCGGGGATTGGCGGCCCACCCAAAGGCATCTGCTCTCCTTCTGACGCGCTCCCATCGAGCTTTTTGACCAGGTAACTCCGATCGACATCACCTGGTGCTACGAGAAGAAATGCACCGGCCTGGCGACTCGTGACGCCGACGAGGCTGGTGAAACTGCTGGCCGCATCGAGACGCAGCCCAAGCGGCGCGCTCGCACCGGAATGACAAACGACGCACGATGGGTCGAAGACGTTTGCCTGAATCGACGCCAGCGTCGCCGCCAGCGGCACGTTTCCGCCCTCACTGAGCGGCCGGCCGCTTACACTGAGGCCTTCGCCGCTACCCGCTGTACAGGCAACAAACGTGCAACTGACCAGGAGAATCGCAATAAGGTCGGTGAATCGTGGAAATCGGCGAATTGTCTTCGGCACTGGCATACGGGCAACGTTCCCTGTCGGTCGCTGACTTTGTGATAGGTACGTCGTACAAGGCGAGTCAAAGGTTCAATGGCGACCAGGCTGCGTTCGGGGCAGCTACCCCATGCGAGCGCCTGTGCAGACTTTGTCGATTGAACCATTCCGGGCGCTGAGGAGACTTATAATCAAGGACACCAATCACAGGTGGATTCGCGCATGACGCGTAAGAAAGCTGGCAACCCGGCGACAGGCCCGGCGTCGGCCGACGAGCAGGCTCTTCTCGACGCTGTAAAGCACCGCGATCGACGTGCTTTTACGCAGCTGTATCACCTGTATCACGCGCGCCTGCATGGCTACCTGCGCCGCGTACTGGCAAATGCGGCGATCGCGGAGGAGGTACTAGACGACGTAATGCTCGTCGTTTGGAAAGACGCCCGCAAGTTTCGAGGTGACGCAGCGATTTCGAGCTGGATTTTCGGCATTGCTTACCGCAAGGCGATGACCGCGGCAAGAAAAGAGGGACGCTACCAGTCGCTTCTCGATCGCAGTGCCGACGCCGACACCATGCCCGCCGCATCGTCACAGGACGACGGGCTTATCCGCGCTGCGTTGCAGGCGCTGAGCCCGGATCATCGCCAGGTCGTGGAGCTCACCTATTACTGCGGATTTTCCTACCGGGAAATTGCGGAAATCGCGGAATGCCCGGTTAACACAGTCAAAACCCGTATGTTCCATGCCCGCCGGCGTTTGAAATTCCTGTTACCGGCGTTGGACGGGACGGACAAGGAGAACAAACGTGAGCAGCTCTGAAGTGATATCGCACGAGGATGCTCGGGAACTTCTGCCCTGGCTTGTGAACGAATCACTCGCTGACGAAGAACGCGATCTCGTAAATCAACACGCAAGGAACTGTGTTATTTGCCGGCGGGAACTGGAGGAGCTCGAGCGCCTGCACGAGTCGATTGCAACGGTCGGTGATGCCAGCCCGGTTCCCGCGCCCGATCTGCGTCGCATCAATGCGCGTATCGACGCGATGATGGCAAAGGAGCATCGGGGCCGGTTACTGATATCGAGACTGCGCGAAATCGTTGGCAGCCCGTTGCGACTTGCGTTCGCCATGCAGACTGCATTATTGGTCGTGCTGGGGGCCGCATTGTTCTGGCCGCAGGCCGAGCAGGCGGAATTCACGACACTGACCGTTCCTGAGCAACTGCCGGATGGGCAATACATCCGCGTCGTTTTCGACCCGAACCTGGATTCGTCTGAATGGTCGGGCCTGCTCGATGGCATGAGCCTGACCATAGTCGACGGGCCGTCGGATCGGGGTGTGGCGACGCTGCGCATTGCGGCTTCGGCATCCGGCACAAATCCCGACACCGTAATAACGAATCTGTTGAGCAATCCGGGAGTCCTGTTCGCCGTGCCTGTCAGGATCGAACAACAATGATCAAGCTCGCCCGGATCGCATTGCTGCTTGTCATTCTGACAGGCAGCGGCGTGTCTTACGCCAACGATTCGCATGACGACGAGCGAACCAGGATTCTCGTGACCTACTCCGATCCCGGCATGAGCAATGCGGCACGCGCGGGACCGGTACGGCCCGGATACAACCGTCGCTCATCGACCTACCTCGTATCTGTCAACGTAAAGCGCAAGGCAAAACGGATCGCAAAGGAATTCGGTCTCCAGGCCGTTGATGAATGGCCGATACTGCCATTGAAAGTGCATTGCCTCGTCTACGCTGTCAGCGACGACGTGCCCGTGGAACAACTACTTCGCCGCCTGCGCGTGAAGCCCGAGGTCGAGTCCGCCCAGGTCCTCAATGAATTCGAGGTATCAGGGATACCGGCAACCAGTCAAACCGATCCCTACGCGAAACTTCAACACAACTTCGACACGCTGGAACTGGCGCAGGCGCACAGCTGGTCGCGCGGCGCCGGCACAAGCGTGACCATCATCGACACGGGCGCGGATTTCAACCACCCTGAATTGAAGTCACAAATCAGAAACCATCGCGATTTTGTAAATGACGACGGCGTTGAATTCACCGCCGACGAGCACGGCACCGCAATTGCGGGCGTCATTGGTGCGTCGGCCAACAACGGCGTCGGAATTATCGGCGTCGCACCGTCGACACAAGTCAGTGTACTCAAAGCCTGCTGGTATCGAACTGCCGGAGCGCATGCTGTCTGTAACAGCTTCACGCTGGCCAAGGCGCTGAGTCACGCCGTGGAGTCGGACACCGACATCATCAACCTCAGCCTCGGCGGACCGTCCGATTCCCTGCTCAGTCGCCTCGTCGAACTGGCATTGAAGCGCGGTATTGTCGTCGTTGCCGCCGCACCGGCGAAGCATAAGGCCGGGTTCCCGGCCGAGCTCCCGGGTGTCATTGTTGTCGGCGCGGACATCCAGTCTGAGCCGGATGGTGCCGCTCGACGCCTTCCCGTCAACGCGCCCGGCGACGAGATCCTGGTGCCTGTGCCAGGCGGCGGCTTCGATTATGCATCCGGGAGTTCGCTGTCCGCGGCACATGTATCGGGAATCGCCGCACTGCTGATCGCAAGCCGGCCAGGCCTGACTCGCGATGACGTGACGAGATTGCTGGTCGAGAGCCGCGGCGCCGTTGGCAAGTCCGTCAACGCCTGTCGCGCACTCGCGCAGCTATTGGGACAGACGGGTTGCAGGACCGATTCGGCCGCCGCGCATTCGCTCTAGGCCTGTTTCAGAAGGCGACCGACAGGCTGACGACCAACTGCGAGCCGGCGGATCGGGTGCCCGCGCCACCGGCAGGTCTCTCGTTACCGTAGCCGCGCAGATCGACGATCAATCGCGAGAATCTCGCTGAAGCGCCGAGATCCCAGTACAGGTAGGCTGATGCGCCGAAGTCGGACAAATCGTTGCGGCCGGCGCCGGCGCTGATAACCCAGGCGTTGGCTACCGGCCATTCGGAGCGTAGTTCGAGGTGGCGTGCCCTGTTGCCCAGGCCATAGCGGTCACCGGCGTAACCGAATTCGGCCGAGTAGCGCCCAAACAAGGTCGCTGTGACGAGCGCTTCGTTGTAGTCGTAGCTACGAGTGCCCGTCTGGCCAGGATACGTATAGCGGACCAGCGTAGCTGTTATTGCAAGCGCGTCCCGCGCCGCGAATTGAAAACCGACATAGTAATCCAGCTCGGTGTCGCGCTCCCCGAAACTGTTGCTCCAGTCGATGGTGCTGCCCCAGATGCCGGCGAACGCCCCGCTTTCGTGCTCGTAGTCCAATCCCAGCTGAAATGACGGATCGCCATCCGAATACACCAGTCCACGGTAAATGTAATCGCTGGTCAACGTAGCAATACCGGAGAATCCCGATCCCGCCGAGTCCGCCACGCATACCTGGCCGGCAAGCAGCAGTGCAGCACACGCAGCCATCCGGCAAAACGGCGATTGCCTGTCGATTGAACCTCTCGGCATTTTCGGCGTACTCACTGGCTAAACAGGTCTGCCGATCGACACAGATCGGCCCTCACTAATAACTCAGGAATGATCCCATGAAAACAGTTGGCAAGGTAATGGCAGGGTGGATTTCTTTACTCACGGCGTTCGCGATCAGCGGTTGTGGCGGCGGATCCAGCGCTCCTCCGCCCCCTCCACCGCCACCGGCCGATACGACAGTGCCAACCGTCGCTGCGGTCCAGGTGCCGGCCGGGACGACGCTCAACCGTGTCGTGACGCTGTCCGTGACGGCGAGCGACAACGTTGGCGTCGCCGAGGTGCGGTTCTTCGTCGATGGCGTGCTGCTGGGCACCGACACGACGTCACCGTTCAGCATTGACTGGGACACAGCAGCAGAAGCGGATGGCGACCACGTATTGAGCGCCGAAGCACAGGATGCTGCCGGCAACATCGGACAGTCCGCCAATGTCACCGTAACAGTGCGCAACGTCCTGCAGTTCGCCGTTAGCCCGGTCGGCGCCGAGGAAGTCATACCGGTTGATTCTGCGGGAACAGCGCAGGCCGACCTCACCATCAACCTGGCCTCGGGTGACGTGCAGGGCAACCTGAGCGTAAACGGCATCGCGGCGACAGCCGCTCACATTCACGACGGCTATGCCGGTACCAACGGACCCGTCCTCGTACCGTTCGATCAGGATGCCGGCGACCCGTCGCTGTTCTCGATAGCGGCGGGCGTGACGCTCGACCCAGCTGGCATCGATCGACTGCTTGCCGGCGCCCTGTATGTCAACGTTCACACTGCCGCTGCTCCTGCCGGTGAGCTACGTGGGCAGATACTGCCCGACAATTTCGTACTTCGATTCAGCAATCTCCAGGGCGCCAATGCGGTGCCACAGGTGGACTCCCTTGCCAGCGGCCGCGTCGCCGTGACCCTGGACCAGGTCAACGGCACGCTGGTCGTGCAGACTCGCATCGATGGCCTCGACGACGCCACGCAAGCCCATGTGCACGAGGCGTATGCCGGCGCCACCGGCCCTGTGCTGGTTGCGCTTGCACAGGACTCCACGGATCCCGGCCGCTGGTTTGTCGAAGACGCGGCCTTGAATGCTGCAGCGCTCGCGGCGTTTGCCGCCGGCAAACTCTACGTCAACGTCCATAGTCCGACCAATCCGGCCGGCGAGATTCGAGGTCAGATCGTGCCGGAAGGAATCTCGGTATTGTTCAGCGATCTCTCGGGCGAACAGGAGGTGCCGGCCGTCGACTCGAGCGCCGCCGGAATTGCCGCACTCACACTGGACGAGACTGCTTTACTTCTGACGGTGCACGTCAATACGACAGGAATCGATGACGCGAGCGCCGCGCATTTGCACGGCGAATTTGCCGGAGTCAACGGTCCGGTCGAGTTTGGCCTGACCGCCGACGGCGGCAATCCGTCGCATTGGTTCGCTGAGGAACAGGCGCTGAGCGCGGCACAACTCGACGCAATTCGCGCCGGCGCAACTTACGTGAACGTGCACAGCCCGACGTACCCGGGCGGTGAGATTCGCGGCCAGGTGATTCCAGACAACATCCTGTTCGCGTTCGGCCGCCTCGAGGGTCGCCAGGAAGTGCCTGCCGTGAACAGTGCAGCAGTTGGCACGTTCGCCGTCACGGTCGATCCCGATGCGGCAACGCTGGTGGCTCATGCGAACACCAGCGGCGCAGGTGATGCCGTCGCCGCGCATCTTCATGAATCGTTTGCCGGGACTAACGGCGGCGTCGCAATCAGTCTCACGCAGGATCCCGGCGACGTTAATCGCTGGTCGGCCGTCAATGCGCCGCTGACCGCGGCACAACTCAACGCAATTCGAGATGGCGCTTTCTATGTCAACGTGCACACACCGGCGAACCCCGGCGGTGAACTCCGCGGCCAGGTGGCACCGTCACCGATCGAGGTATTGTTCACGACATTGAGTGGCGCACAGGAAGTGCCGGCTGTAACAAGCGCGGCCAGCGGTATCGCGGCGAGTACCGTCAACCGAACGACGGGTGACCTGACCGTGCATCTGAACGCCAGCAACGCGAACGATGCGACCGCCGCGCATATCCATCTTGCCTATGCCGGGCAAAACGGTGGCGTACAGTTTGGTCTGCAGCAGGATGCGGCCGACGCCGGCCACTGGTCGCTGATCGCGGCACAGCTGGACAGTGCCGACCTTGCCGATTACCTGGCGGGTCGGTTGTATTTCAACTTGCACACGCCTGCGAATCCCGGCGGCGAAATCCGCGGCCAGATCGCGCCTCCGCCGGTCGAAGTGTTGTTCACGACGATGAGTGGCGACCAGGAAGTGCCGGCAGTGCTGAGTGCTGCCAGCGGTATCGCGGCGAGTACCGTCAATCGGACGACCGGCGACCTGACACTGCATCTGAACGCGAGTGGCGCAAACGACGCGACGGCAGCACACATACACAATGCTTCCGCCGGGCAAAACGGCCCGGTATTGATTCCCCTGGCGCAGGATCCGCTCGATCCCGGCCATTGGTCGGCTGACGCAGCACAACTGGATGATGCCGGCCTGGTCCAGTACCGGGGCGGACAGTTGTACGTCAACCTGCATACGCCGGCCAACCCGGGAGGGGAAATCCGAGGCCAGGTGGTGCCGCCCGATGCAGCGAATTTCGATATCCAGGCACCGACTGTCAGCCTGACGTCGCCGGGCGCTACTGTCAGCGGCAATGTGACCCTGGAGGCCGATGCAAGCGACGACCAGGGCGTTACCGTCGTGCGCTTCCTGGCTGACGGCACGGAAATCGGCAGCGACACGTCAGCGCCCTACACCTTCGACTGGGATACCACGTCGGTAGCCGATGGCCAGGTGACATTGACTGCAGAGGCAGAAGATGCAGCCGGCAATGTCGGCGTCTCCGCGGACGTTGTGGTCACCGTACAAAACGGAGCCGCCGTAACACTGTCACAAATCCAGGCACAGGTTTTCACGCCGATGTGTTCCGGCTGCCACTCGGGTCCGACCAGCTCGAGCCTGCCGTCGGGCATGAACCTGTCGAGCGCCGCTGCCAGCCATGCCGCACTCGTCAACGTTGCGAGCCTGCAAGTCGCACTCGACCGCGTCGAGCCGGGCGACCCGGACAACAGCTACCTGATAAGGAAACTCGAAGGCGGGCCCGGTATCTCGGGTAGCCGCATGCCGCAGGGCGGACCGTTCCTCGACCAGCCGATGGTCGACATGATCCGTCAGTGGATCAGCGACAACGCGCCGAACAACTGAGATGCCCTTGACGGGGGCGGAGAGATCGAAAGTGACGCGCCGTTGCTTGCGCCGCCGAACTCGAAGCCCCTGTCATGCACGCTGAATGCCATAAGCCGGGACGTACGACTATACTGGGCGCCATGCGGCGAACTCACCAATCCCCGTCTTGATACACCTCTTGCTCCATTTCGTCGTGCCGGCGGCGGTCGCCGCTTTGTTCTTCCGGCGGAAATGGGCCGTGGCTTACCTGGTCATGATCGCCACCATGCTGATCGACCTTGACCACTTGCTTGCCCACCCCGTCTACGACCCGATGCGCTGCAGCATCGGTTTCCATCCCCTGCACACCTTGCCGGTCATCCCGGTTTACCTGCTGTTGTGCCTCCCCGCGAAAACACGCTATGTCGGCATCGGGCTGATGATTCACATGGCGCTGGACTCGCTGGATTGCCGGTTCACCGGCGGCGTCTGGTTCACCTGAGGGCGGTCGCCATCGCAGGACGGTGTTAGGATCGGCGGCACATTGGCAACGGGAGCGATCCGGTGGACAAACCAGGCATCAGGGAGCTATTGATCGATTGCGTGCTGGACCCTCAGCTGCTCGAGCGCGCGCGGCATTCACCTGAGTCCGTATTCTCGGACTATGAACTGGACGATGAAACCAGGGCGTTGCTGGCATCGCCCGATGAACGGTTGCTCGAACTGCTGGGACAGGCCGTCCGGGATGGAGCAGCCGCAGACGAGTCCGCCTATGCCGCGCAGGCTCCGCCAGCCGCAGCGATCGAGAGTGGTCCTGTTGCGGATGATCCGGATGTCGCAACGCGCCTCGAAGTAACATCCGTCTCGTACTCGCTGCCCGAGTCTCGCCTTGCGGTTCGGCTCGTGCCGTTTTTGCAGCACTCGATGGAGAACGATTCCGGCAACACCGACAGACCGTCCCTGGCGATAAAATACGCCGGCCATCTCGACAACCTCACGCAGGGCATGGAGATCGAGGATCTCCCCGAAGTGCCGGCGGCAGGTGTGCCCGGGCAGCAACTGCCAACCCTGGCGATGTCCGTTGCCATTCAGCCGCACGCCCGGACGGACGCTGCCGGCAACCTGCAGATCACGTTTTCGCTGAGCGCCACCCTGCCACAGGCGGCGGACGAATTCGGATCGCCGGGGACTGGCGGCGTCACCGACGCGGACGACCCGCGCGCGTGGCGTCACGATACGACATCGCCGGACGTACTCGAGGCGGCCGGCCGCGTTCGCGAGGCGGCCGACCGGGATCGACATACGCGTCTTCTGGAACTGATCGAGACCATGAATGCGCCGAACTCAGACCGGGAGGCGAGCCAGTGACAGATATCCACATCGTGGGATTGGGCGTTAGCAGCGTTTCCCAGGTCACGCGCGAGGCAGAACAGGCCATCAAGGCTTCGAACGAGGTGTTGTACCTCGATACAGGCGTCGCAACCCGGCGCTTCCTCGAGGACAGGTGCGAGCGCGTAACGTCGCTGCATGACATCAGTTACCGGGAAGGCGATCACCGCCTGAACGCCTACCATCACATGGCCGCCACCGTGATCGAATCGGCGCTGGCACGCGCGCCGGTGACATTTGCCGTACACGGACACCCGCTCATCGCGGTTTATCCCTCGTTCCTGGTCTGCGATATCGCGACAGTGCTGGGCCTTTCAGTACGGGTCACGCCCGGCGTCTCGGCCATCGACAGCATCGTTGCCGAACTGAAGATCGATCCGTGCGCAGAAGGGCTGCAAATGTATGAGGCGACGGACCTGATGCTTCGCCGCCGTCCGCTGCAAGCCGACGTTCCCGCGTTAATCTGGCAAATCGGCAACCTGGAGTCGAGCCTGCACACCGAGCGGATTTCTCGGCCGCGGCGGTTTGAGCGATTCGTCGACTATCTCATGCAGTACTACGCACTCGAACACCCGGTGATCGCCGTGTATGCGCCGCCTCACCCGCTGATGCCGGCGACGATCCTGCGTTTTCCCTTGCAGGAGATGCCGCGGCACGCCGAAAGCATCCATGCAGGCTTCTCGCTCTATGTGCCGGCGACCGGGCCGCGGTCGATCCAGGACGTCGAGTTGCTGTCCAGGATCGACAGTCCGGAGCATCTTCGCGCGATTACGCGGTGATACTTGCACAGATCACGAGGCCTGCCAGTGTCGCCGCGAAAACGCCGTTGACATCAGCGTGTCGGGACACCCGCCTCCAGCGCTATGCGTCCGATCAGGTCCACGTGGCCCGGCAGCGAACGGCCTGAAAACGCCGCCTCCGCGTATTGCTCCCACACCGCGCGAGCCCGTTCCGGCCTGCCTGCCGCGATGTCGCCCAGGGCGGCCGCGGTCACGAGGTAGTCATGGAATAGTCGCGGTGTCTGGGCGCTTTCCGCCAGCAGGCGGCGCGCGGCGACCGACATTCTCTTCGCGTCGCGGCGCGCGACACCCCGATACAAGTCGAACCACATCCCGGAGCTTTCTTCCTTTTGCGGCGCGCATTCCGCGTTCGCAATCGCGTCGATCATCGCCACGCCCTGCTCCGCGTCGAGGTACGGCAGGCTGCGGTTCATGACGTCATACATGGAATAGCGAAAGCGCGCGGCGTCCTGGCCGAAAACGCAAGCGTGGATCTCGTCACGCAGCAGGTTGGTCAGGTACATCATATCGGCACTCATATAGCGGCTTTGCCCGGCCAGATCCTCGAGCGAGGCATTTTCGGCCAGCCGGCGATACATCCAGAGCGCATTCCTGTTTTGCCTGACGCGCCAGAGAAACGGCACTTGCGACAGATCGCCGTACTGCAACTCGTCGCCCGCGAGCATTTCGATGACGGGCAACGGCGGAGTCATCCAGGAGCCGAACATGGTTGCTTCCGAACTCTTGTAGCGCGCCCGCCCGGCGTTGAGGTCGACGTAGGGGAAGTAGTCCGAATTGACGGGCGTCGACGAACGATTCAGATACGGGATAAGCGAATCGCGCTCGACCAGCTTGCGCACGACCATGTCGCTTTCATTGACGATATCGAGCTTCGCAAGCTCGGGCGCGATGCCGCTCGCGAAGAGTGCCGACCAGTCCGGCTCCGGCAAGGCGCCTTCGTTTTTCGCAATGAGGAGGATGTTCGATCCGTCAGTCGTGTAGATCACGTAGTCCGAGAAGTTCTCGGAGAGTGCCTTCAGGATCGACTCGGCCAGCTGGTCATTGAATTCGTACAGCTGAATCCACTGCACGAAGAGGCCGTCATCGTGCAGATGCCGCTTGACCGTCCGATAGAACTCCGTTGAAAAAAGGCTCGCGACACCGCTCACCCACGGGTTCGAGGGCTCGGCGATAATGATGTCGTACTCATTGTTGTGCAGCGAAAAGAAAGTCTTGGCATCCTCGATGTGTATCTCGCTGCGAGGGTCGTTATAGGCGCGTTCGACAAACTCGCCATAGCCGGTCGCGGCCGAGACCATGGCTGCCTCGATCTCGATGGTATCCAGTTTCTCGATGCCCTCGTGAGCCAGCATTACGTGCGTCGTCAGCCCGGAGCCCATGCCGATGTTGGCGACCTGTTTGGCATGGGGCATGTAGACCAGCGGCAGCGAGCCCGCTACCGCCATCGTAATTTCGTCAGTGCTGTACGGTTGGTCTGGCCGGAACTGAATCGATGCATCCGGTTTGCCGTTGGTCGAGAGAATCACCAGCCCGCTCTGCGTTGCCACGAGCGACACCGTTGCCGTCTTGCCGTCCTGGTAGAAGACCACCTGGTCCTCCGCGACTGTCTCCGCCGTGCCCTTGCGATAGACGCCGGATATCAGGAGCTTGGGGTCGAGATGCCCGGTCGCTATCGTCAGCACGAGTGCGCCGACGCCGACGATCGCACCCGCCGTCAATTCCAGGGATCGGGACTTCACGACCGGATCCCTCGACAGCAATACGATGCCGAGGACGATATCGAGAATCGCGCCGAGGACGATGAGATTCTTGAGGCCCAGGATCGGCAGGCCGATGTGCACGGCGACTAGTACGCCGACAATGGCGCCGATGGTGTTCGCCGCGTAGATCTGGCCGATGCTGCCTTCACCGTGCCCCTGGCGAATCAGCACGTACGTGAACAGCGGCAACGTCATGCCGGCCATGAAGGTCGTCGGCAACATCACGGACAGGGCGATCGCGTGGCTGGCAAAACTGTAACTCGTATAACCGGCATCGGTTTTGCTGAGCGCCGAGAGCAGCCATTCCATCCACCCGAATGAGCTGAGGTAAACGGGGATCGTCAGCAGGGCCAGGATGCCCATGATGAGTTGCACATAGCCGGAAAAGCGCACCGGCGAGTCGATGCGATCGATGCGTCGCTTGATCCAGAGGCCGCCGAAGGCAAGGCCTGTGATGAACGCGCTCAACATGAGTTCGAATGAATGCGTGGTCGCACCGAGCACCAGGCTGAGCATGCGAATCCAGGCGATCTCATAGATGAACGACGCCGCACCTGTAATGAATGCCGCCACCAGGAACAGGCGCTTCAACGAAGAGGCCTTGTCGACCGATGCCTCGCTCTTGATTGGCGGCGTGTACGGTGAAGGATCGAGCCTGACGAGCGCCCACACCGTGGTCGCCAGCACGATATTCAACAGGCCCGCACTTAGAATCGTACCCGGCAATCCAACAAGCTTGATCAGCCAGAACCCGCTCGCCAGCACACCCACGGCGGCGCCGATGCTGTTGGTGAAGTACAACATGGCAATACTGCCGCCGGGAGTGTCCGGATAGCGTCGGATGATCCCGGCGCTCATCATCGGGAAGGTCATGCCCAACAGGATCGACTGCGGCATGATCAACACGCTGGCCGCCAGCCATTTGGAGATCGCGCCGGCCGCGGGCGACCCGATGGAGGGTAGTACCGAGACGTAGAACACCTCGATCAGCGACGTGAACAGGTCGTGAAACAACAGTGCCGCGACACCAATGATCAGTTCGACGGCGGCATAGATAAGCAGCGGCGACTTGCTCCTCGCGGAAAAACGGCTGGCTATCCACGAGCCCAGCGCCATTCCGCCCATGAAGATGATCAGCACCAGCGTTTGCGCATACGCGGCGTGCCCGAGAAACAGTTTCAGGTAATGCGACCAGATTGATTCGTAAATCAGCCCGGAAAAACCCGAAATCGTGAAAATCAGGAAATAAAGAGAGCGCGGCGCGGTGAGTTTCAGCGCCCAGCCTCGCGATTTCGCCTGGTTCAGGGGCATGCCAGCCTCCACAAGTCGTCAATCTGCCCGATGAGACCACAGATTAAACATAAGATGTGTGATGCAGGTCCAAAGAAAGGCGCGTCACAGCGACCGAAATCCTGGCAAGGACGATGGCTATTACCTTCGAGCCGTGCCTTGTCTCGGCGCCAAGGGCACGCAACGCAGTCCTGCAATAATTAATCACAGGTTCCCTAGGTGATAACCGGCATTCTATTTGGGCGCAGAGGGCGTATTTTCGCTGTCAGAAGCCGTGAATTCGAAGGAACCAGCTCGTGAACGACCAAGTACCCTCTACGCTGCATCGAGGCGTAAAAATCCTCCACGATCCCGTAAGAAACAAGGGAACTGCCTACACCGAAGCCGAACGTGACGCCCTGAATCTACGGGGATTATTGCCGCCGCGCGTGCATTCGATGGCGGAGCAGGAGTTGCGTGTCCTCGGTAACATTCGCGCCAAACCGACCGATCTCGAGCGCTATCTTTACCTGATCGCATTACAGGACCGTAACGAGACCTTGTTCTATCGGGTCATCATGGACAATCTCGAGGAGATGATGCCGATCATCTATACGCCAACAGTGGGCAGGGCGTGCCAGGAGTTCCAGCATATCTACCGCAAACCGCGAGGTTTCTACGTTTCCTACCAGGACAAGGGCCGCATCCGCGAGATATTGCAGAACTGGCCCCACAAGAACGCCCGCATCATCGTGGTGACCGACGGTGAACGTATACTCGGCCTCGGCGACCTCGGCGCCGACGGCATGGGAATTCCCATCGGTAAACTGTCTCTGTACACGGCATGCGCGGGCATCCACCCGACGCAATGCCTGCCCGTGATGTTCGACGTGGGCACTAACAACGAAAAACTGCTGAACGACCCACTGTACAACGGGCTCGAGCGCCGCCGCGTACGGGGCGAGGAGTACGACGCGCTGTTCGACGAATTCATCAGCGCCGCCAAAGATTTGTTCCCGGGAATCCTGATCCAGATCGAGGATTTCGGCAACACAAATGCATTCAGGCTGCTGGAAAAATACCGTCACAATACCTGCCTTTTCGACGACGATATCCAGGGCACCGGTGCCGTCGCCGTTGCGGGGATCATCGCCGCGATGCGTATCACCGGCGGTAAATTGTCGGACCAGAAAATTCTCTTCCTTGGCGCCGGCGAAGCCGGTATCGGCGTCGCCGACGTGTTCGTCGCGGCGCTCAGGGAAGAAGGTATGTCCACAGAGGATGCACGCAAGCACTGCTGGTTTGTCGACAGCAAGGGGCTGCTCGTTGGCGGACGCGACAACATCGCCGCGCACAAGGCACCCTATGCGCATGAGCATCCTTACATCGAGACGCTGCCCGAGGCCGTCAAGGCATTGAAGCCGACCGCGCTTCTCGGCCTGTCCGGTCAGCCGGGTATTTTCACGAAAGATGTGGTTGAGTCGATGGCACGAATCAACGATCGGCCGATCATCTTCGCGCTGTCGAATCCGACCTCCAAGGCGGAGTGTACCGCCGAGCAGGCTTACACCTGGAGCGAAGGACGCGCGGTTTTCGCGAGTGGCAGTCCGTTCAGGTCCGTGAAGATCGACAACCGGACCCTCGTGCCCGGTCAGGGCAACAATGCCTATATCTTCCCTGGCGTCGGCCTGGGCGTGATCGTGAGCCGCTCGCGCGCCGTCACCGACGAGATGTTCCTCGCCGCGTCGCATTCGCTTGCGAACCAGGTCACGGCCGAGGATCTCGAACGCGGTCGCGTCTATCCGGCGCTGTCGCGTATCCGGGAAGTATCGGCGCTGATAGCGCGCGACGTCGCGAAAATGGCCTACGACAACGGCTACACCGACAAGCAGGAACCGGACGACATTCTGGCGGACGTGCGCGATCACATGTACCACCCCGTGTATCCGCATTACGCCTGATTGTGGTCGTCGGCCGTTGTTCTGGTGCTACGATTGCGCTCGTTCTGATCGCCCGCCCCCGGCATTACACGGGCGAACAACGTGATCGCCTCAGACCATGAACGATGCAGGCGGGTTGTCGCACCTGCGTCAGTACTCCATGAGACCGCGAAGCTGATTCGCTCGAACCTGCCGTAGCGCGCCGATGCGTACCCGACCCGTAGCGCGACAGCCTGGCGTATAGAGCACCAGCACCCGGACAGTTTTTTCCAAATCGCTCAACAATCCCTCCGCGGGGGGATTGCCCACCAAGACAGCTAGTCCGATTCGAGATCGACCAGCCCATTGCGCACGGCGAACTTCACGAGGCCTGGTATGTTTCGAATATTCAACCGCTCCATGAGTTGCGAGCGGTGCGTTTCCACCGTTTTGACGCTTACGTTGAGCCGCTCGCCGATTACACGCGTACTGTGGCCCTCGGCGATCAGTTTCAGGATTTCCCGCTGCCTGTCGGTCAGCATGTCCAGCGGATCTGTCGATTCCCCGGTTTCGCGCAGCAGTTCCACGACCGATCCGGCGACCGACGGGTGCAGGTAGGTCGTGCCCTCCTCGGCCGACTGCACGGCAAGCAGCAACTCTTCGGCCGATGCGTTCTTGTGCACGTATCCGCAGGCGCCGGCTCGCAGCGCGGCAACGACGTATTCCTGCGTGGTATGCATGCTCAACACCAGGCATTTCAGCCCCGGCGACTGTTTGACCGCTTTCTTGATGAGATTGATGCCGTCGATGTCCGGCATCGAGAGGTCGGTGATCAGCAATTCGACGCCGAGCTTGCCTATCATCCGCAAGGCTTCGCGGCCATTGGCGGACTCGCCGACCACCTCGGTGTGTGGCGACATGCCTTCCAGCATGCGGCGCATTCCGGCCCGTACCAAGTTGTGATCGTCGACGATCAGGGTGCGCACAGAGTCCTCCCTCGCTCTTTACGGTCGTTAGTGTCCCTTGTCATACCCTGCCGGATCACTATGCCACATTTCCATGCAATGAAAACCGGGGAATTCGCAGTCTTTTATCAGCGTTTTCCCGATATCCCCCAAGCAGCCGTTGCGGCGAGAATTATCGGCAAGGGACAAGCCCCTCGGAGCGATAGAGAAATTCGTTGAGGCCACGTTCAGGGATGAACTCTCTTTTGGCCGTATTATGTCTGGTTCAAACACAAATCGCTCAATTCGCAGAGACACGATCCTCGCCGCAGCCGCGCTGATGGTCGCGTGGTGGTCCTTCGACACCTGCCTGGCCCTGTTCTGGGACGGGATCGCGGCAGCAAACGCGCTGTGGCCGGGCGGCGAAGCGCTTGCCCGCCGCCTCGTCATTGCATTTGCATTGGGCGGGGCGATCATTCTCGGCAGCCGGCAACTGAGCGATGCCGTGCGACGGGATGTAGCGGCCCTCGGTGATTGCGACTTGCAGTACAAGCGCATCATCGAATCCACCTTTGAGAGCATCATCACGATCGACGAAAACGCCGAAGTCGTCGCCGTCAACGCGGCAACATCCCGCACTTTCGGAGGAGCGGCCAGCGATTTCCTGAAGCTGAAGATCGATGACCTTATCGTGCGCGTGATAGACGACGTCGACCCGGATCAACCCGGATTCGGGCGTCTCATCGCAGCCACCGAGACATGGACTCATGGCGCACTGCAGGTTGTCGCACAGGGCTTGAACGGACGCCAGTTTCTCGCCGAGGTGACGGTGCTGCCAAGCGCCTACGGTGACAAGTCCAACCGCATCGTCCTGCTTCAGGAAGTAACCGAGCGCATACTCGCCAAGCAGGCGGCAAGGGAATCCGAAGAAAAATATCGTGACCTGTTCGAGCAGATGCTGGAGGGCGTCTTTCGCAGCCTGGGTGACGGTACGATCCTCGCCGCGAATCCGGCGATGCTGCGAATGCTCGGCTACTCATCAGAGGACGAGTTGTGCCGATCTGCAAATGCCCGCGACCTGTTCTCCTCGCGGGATCAGCACGAAGCGCTGCTGAACAACCTCGGAAGAGACGGCTCGGCACGCGGTATCGTGATCGAAGTGCTCTGCAAAGACGGTTCCAAACGCCTTCTTCTGGCCAATATGAAAGCCATTCCAGGGCACATTGACGACAGTATCGTTTACCAGGGTACATTCTCCGATATCAGCGAGTTGCAGAGAACAACCTATGCTCTCAAGGACAACGAAAAGCATTTCCGCGCACTGGCGGAGAACTCACCCGATATCGTTTCCGTAATCACCGAAAACGCGGAAGTCGTTTACTGCAGCCCTTCGATTCTGGGCATCACGGGCTTCAAGCCCGAATTGCGAACGGGCAGGATCGCGTTCGAGAACGTGCATGCGGACGACATCGAGGTCTGCCGTCGCGCAGTCCGTCAGATGTTCGACAGGCTCGGAACGCCCAAGTGGTTCAACTTCCGCTACCTGCATCGGGACGGCAGCATCCTGTACATGGAGGCGGTTGGCACCGCGTTCCTGAACAGCCGCGGCGAATTGCGCGGCGTCATCAATACCCGCGATATCAGCCAACGCCACCGCACCAATCAGCAGCTGCACCAGGCGCAGAAGATGCAGGCGGTTGGCCAGTTGACCGGCGGCATTGCGCATGACTTCAACAACCTGCTCACGGTGATAGTCGGCAACCTGCAGCTGATCGAGGAAGCCGCGCGAGACACCCACATCAAGGGCCTGGCGGAGACAGCGTTCAAAGCGGCGATGCACGGGGCCGACCTGACGTACCGCCTGCTTGCATTCGCAAAACGCCAGCCGCTGGAACCCAAGGTGATCGACGTAGCTGGCTTACTCGTCGACATAGAGCCCCTGCTGCGCCGCAGCCTTGGCGCATCGATGAAGATCAACATCGAGGGCGACCGCGATTTGTGGCTCGCCAGCGTCGACCCCGCCCAGTTGGAGAGCGCCGTACTCAACCTGGCCATCAATGCGCGCGACGCAATGGGCAGCGATGGCTTGCTGACTATCTCCACCTGCAACTTCGACGCTACCGTGGAAGGCCTGGCGGCGGACCCGACGCTGCCGTTGGGCGAACACGTACGCGTCAGGGTCTCGGATACGGGAAGCGGCATGACCGAGGAAATTCGCAAGACGGCGATTGAACCGTTTTTCTCAACGAAGAGCGGCACTGACGGGTCCGGACTGGGCCTGAGCATGGTGTACGGATTCGTGGAGCAATCCGGCGGACACATGCGGCTGAACAGCCAGGCCGGTCATGGCACCTGTGTCACACTCTACCTGCCACGCGCCGCAGCAACCGACGTGCGCGACGGCAAAACAGCGGATGCCACAACCAATCCCCGCGGCAACGAAACGGTTCTGGTAGTTGACGACAACAACGACGTTCGCAAATCGGTAGCGGCCCTGGTTTCCACACTGGGTTACGACGTACTCGAGGCCTGCGACGGTTCTTCCGCGCTGCAACAAATGAATGCGACGCACGTCGACCTGTTATTCAGTGACGTCAAGATGCCGGGCATGTCCGGATTCGAACTTGCGACGACAACGCGGCAACGCTATCCACACATTCGTACGATGCTGACGTCCGGGTTCACGGAGGAACCGACGGCACCTTGTGGTGAAGATGAGGTTGCAGACTTCGCGTTCCTGCCCAAGCCCTACAGTAAGAACGATCTTGCCACCAAACTTCGCGTAATTCTGGACAACTAGAATGAACAATCAACTCGATAGGCTATTGATCGTCGACGACGAAGAGTATGTACGTCAGTACCTGGCCACAGTCAGTCGGAGGCTGGATTTTGACGTTGCGATGGCATCGGACCGGCAAACGCTGGAACGGCAACTCGTTTCCTTCGACCCGGACGTCATTCTTCTCGACCTGCAGATGCCGGGCGAAGACGGGATCAATGTGTTGAAACTGCTCAAGAACTACAATTCGCGAGCGAAGATCATCCTCGTCAGTGGCATGGACAAGCGTACTTTGGCCACTGCGGCAAAAGTGGGCGAGTCGCTGGGCCTGAATATGGACGGAGCGCTACAAAAACCGGTCCTGATGGAAACGCTGCGCGACAAACTCCGCAAACCGCGTTCGGCCGATACGGTCATTCGACCGGAGCGCCTCGAAGACGCGATTGCGAACGGCGAAATTAGGCCGGCGTACCAGGCGAAGGCGGTGCGCAAATCCGACGGTCGCTGGGCAATCTCCGAAGCCGAGGCACTGGCCCGTTGGCATCGCCCGGAATCCGAGGTCGTCTTTCCAAGCCAGTTCCTTACAATCGCGGAGCACTCAGGGCTGCTTCCGGCCCTGACCGATTCGATGCTCGAGCAAGTTGTGCTGCAGTTACGCGACTGGGAGAACCGCGGCCTGCACCTGAGCGTCGCAGTCAACGTATCTTCCTGCTCGCTGACCGACGCCACGTTTCCAGACCGTGTGGAAGAACTGATGCGACGATACGGGTTCGACAACTCGCGTCTGATCCTGGAACTCACGGAGTCGGCCGCCATTCAGAACAAGGGGCTTGCAATGGAGATATTGAGCAGGCTTCGGATCAAGGGTTTCGGCCTGTCGATCGATGACTTCGGAACCGGCTACTCATCGCTGGAGCAGCTCTATCGCATGCCGTTCAGCGAACTCAAGGTCGATCGCTTTCTCGTACGCGAGGTCTGCACTCGCAGCGAGGCCGGCATTATCGTCAAAGCGGTGATCAAGCTCGCCAAGGAGCTGAATATCGGTGTCTGTGCCGAGGGAGTCGAAACGGCGGACGTCGTCGACTTCCTCCTCGATGCCGGTTGCGAAAAAATCCAGGGCTATTTCCTGGGCCGCCCGTCCTCCGCTGAAGCGCTCGAAACGCTCGCGATGCGATTCCAGCGAACCGGTTTCGGCCCGACGCCGGCGTCCGTGCCGAAACGCGGTCGGGCGCACATTGCCCGGGGTGGCGTCATGCCACGCAGGCATGCGGCCTCGCTAGACGACAGCGGCAATAGTGGGCAGGGTGACGATTACCACGTTACCCGGACTCTCTGCTGACCTGTTTTCCATCGTCCAGCCCAGGATGTCCACCAGGCATTGAACCAGAGACAGGCCGAGCACCGAAGCCTCCTGTTCGATCCGGGTGTATCCCGGGCCCTTGCAGGTAACCGTTATCGTCGCGATTGCACGGCGCCTGCCATTGAGTTCCCCAGGCATTGGCCCATCGACTTCGATGACGATAGTCCCGCCGGCTGCGCCCATTGATTCACCCGCACGCAGGGCGAGGACGAGGACGATCTGGCGCAAATGCGCCGGTTCAGCCCTGACCAGCGGACCGTTGCAATTGCCGCACAAAGCGACCAACTGCTTACCTGGCGGCAATACATGCCTGGCAAGTTCGGCGCCGGTCGAGACTGCTTCATTGAGGTCGCAGCACGCTTCCGGTCTTGCCTCGCGTTGCGCAAAATCGGCCAGATCTATCGCCAGCCGCCGCCCGTCAACGACGATCGTCGCCAGGGCGTCTACGCTGCCATCAAGAGAATGATCCAACGCCGCGCGTTCCTCGAGTTCGTCCTTCTGAAACGACAGCACCAGCATGTGGTTGTTCCAGTCGTGCACCAGACCGGCTACATGTGAGGCGAACGCGTCTTGCCGACTGGATTCGACGGGGGTCTCTTGCTTCTGATTGTCCGCCGGCTGCGACGTCGGACGCCCGGCAACGAGCGCGGATATCAACAGGAGCACTATCGCGCAGATAGAAACGTACACTGTCGATGCCAGCGCCTGAATTGATGCATCGGCGGCGGCGTATTCGAACGGACCGGCACCCGTGCGCTGTGCAACGGCGATATTCACCGCAGTCCAGAGCGGGAGCAGCGCCGCGGAGCGCAACTCGAAGCGAACCGCGGCCCACAGCAACGTTACCGGCAAAAAGACATAGAGGCCTTGCGAAACCATCGAAGATGCGAATGCTGCCAGCGCGACCAGCGCGCTGATAACCAGGGCCACGACAAGTAACTCCAGCATCCCAAGAGAAACTGCCGGCGACCGCTGGTTCTGTAAACCGGGCCACGCGACAATGGGAGGTGCGACGAGCAGGACCGATGCGCCGAGCGATACGCCCCGCTGCAACCAGGCGCTGCCTGGTGTCGGCACTGTCCCGGCCAGTGATGCCATCGCAAGCTGCAACAACCCGACGGATATGCCTGCGAACAGAGCGAATATCATGAAGTCGCGAAGACCGGGAGACACGCGATCGAGCGCGAGACCGTCAGCGTAGCGCTGTCTGAGGAGCCAGCAAGCGGGGACGAGTACTACGAACCAGGTAAAAACCTCCGCCAGCGTTCCGGGTTGCGCATCGAATGTCAGTGGGCCGATTGCGGAAAGGACTTCGAAGGCGGCGACGACCAGGCATACGAGCCACCAGTATCTGACTTCGGTGACCAGCAGGACACCGACCAGCAACCCGGCCATGGGCCGGAACAGTACGGCTGTGGAATCCGGCAGGCTGACAGCAGCAGGAAACACGGCCGCGAACGCCGCGGCGACAATAAGGATGACGAAACCCGTGGACGCCCGGCGCAGTTCGTCGACGCGAATGAGTGTCACAGCCGCGATTGCCCCTATCTGTGCAAACCGTACCTATAGTAGCAAAGAGTCCCGGCGCTGCCGCAACGGCTCACGTGCCGCAGGTGACGAGCACCTCGTTGTCGATCAGGCCCTGGGCGTGGAAGTTCTGCAGGTGGCGGCGCACCGACAACGTCGTTTCCTGTCCCTTTGCGACCAGCAGAACGTCATCGGAGGTGCGAACGTCTTTGGCGAGAATCATCTTGTCCGTAAGGCCCACAACCGATTGCAGCTTCGGCGGCCCGCCGTTCGACTTTTTGAGCAGCGATTCGAGCGCCGCGATGACACTCGGGTCGTATCGTTCCTGGTTCTGTTTCAGCCAGACGAGCGCTTCCGGCGCGCTTGCACCGGAGGCCTCGTACGCGTCGAAATCCAGGATTACTTTCATGAGTCGCGCACCGAGCGGGATATCCTTGCCGCTCGGGCCATTCGCCGGGTGGCCGCCGCCGCCAAACTCGCGTTCCTGGTAACGTACCGATTCCGCGATCGCATCCAGTCGAGGAATCGCACCGAGTAGATCGGCACCGACCTTTGCGTGCACGGCGAACGCCTCCATTTCGTCGGCGGGCAATGGATGGCCGCCGATCTTTCTTCTGACGAGTTCCTCCGGAATCGTTACGCATCCCATCTGCGACAAGAGCGCCACGCTTTCGAGCTGCCAGAGGTCGGGCAGCTTCATGGCCGTCGCGAGGCGTTTCATAAGGCGCTTGTAGCGGGTCGTGCGGCCGAAGACCTCCGGATTGGTGAGCGACAGGACCTCCGCCAGCGCCTTGATGCTCCCCCGCAGGGTGTTTTCGAGCAGATCCCGTTCAGCCGTAAGCAGCTGGTGCTGGCGAATGCCGTGGCGCACGACCTGGCTGAGCATGGTCGAGTCGCAGGGCTTGTTGAGGAAGCGAAAAATGTCTCCGTGATTGACCGCGTCAACCGCCGTTGCCTGGTCTGCATTTCCCGTCAGCATCACGCGAACGCTGTCGGGCCATTGCTTCTTGACCTCGGACAGGAGTTCCACGCCGTTCATACCGGGCATGCGCATGTCCGACACGATGACGGCGTACTGATTGCCGGCGCGAAATAATTGCAGCGCCTCGTCGCCGCTGGTGGCGGTTTCGATCTCGAATTGCCCGCGAAGCGTTCGTCGAATCGACTGCAGCACATTCTGTTCGTCGTCAACGAACAGTACTTTCTCATTCATCTGATATTCCCTCACTCTCAGCCGCCGATTCCAGGTACATCGCCTCCCACTCAGGCATCTGTGCCGTGAGATTCAATTTCTCGATGTGCTCGGAGTCGACGTCCACATTCTCGTCGGGGCCGTTGGTCGTTACGATCACCAGTGCCACATGTACCGCCGTCAAAGGCGAGAATTCCGTACTTGCATAGACTGAAGGCGTGTGATGATAAGCCACCGCCTCGATAATTGGATTGGGCAGGCCCCACAGACCGACGAGATATGCGCCGACCTCCATGTGGCTCTGGCCGAATATTTCGCGTTCGATCATCCAGTCGGCTTTCCCCGAGTCTTGCGCCGAATGCCAGGCATCCGCCAGCTCGTCGGCCATGTTGGCCGCCAGTACGACCTGTCCGATGTCGATTAATGTGCCCGCCATGAACGCGTAGTCCGCCATCTGTTTGTCGCGTGTTTCCTGCAATGCGATCTTCTTGGCGAGCGATCCTACCCGGGTACTCCTGGACCAGATTCCCTGCAGATCGACCTTGGCGCTGACGCTCTCGTCGAATTTCGAGAATACGCCCGAAGTCAGTACCAGCGTCTTGATGACGTCGACGCCCAGCAACATCGTGGCCTGTGCCGCCGATGACACATGCTGGGACAGCCCGAAAAACGAGGAATTGACGAGTTGCAGGATCTTTGCCGTCATAGCGACATCGGCTTCGACAATCTGGCCGATATTTCGCAACGACGCGTGCGGCGATTGCAGCTCAGTCATGATCCGGTCGTACTGCTCCGGCAGACTCGGGATCGATGACATGTCCTTGACCCGATTCGCGAGTTGCCTGTCTTCGAGCAGACCCTGAAGCATGCATGCGCGACGCACAGCATCGACGAGGACACCTGCCTCGCAGGGCTTGGCCAGGTACTGGTGGGCATGCTGAACACAGCGATAGATCATGCTCTGCTCGGTCTCTCCCGACAAAGCGATGCGTATCGCGCCGGGGAACTTGTCCTTGATCAGTGACAGCAATTGCGCGCCGTCCATGCCGGGCATGCGCATGTCGCTGACGATGACATCGCATGGATCGGACTCGAATTTCGCAATCGCTTCCGCGCCGCTGTTGACGAACTCCATTTCCCATTCGCCGCGCATCGACCGTAACATGCGTCGAATGCCGCTCAGGATGTTAGGTTCGTCGTCGACGAAGAGCACGCGCATTATGCGACCTCCTCCATCGCATCTTTCAGGTCGACAGTGAGTGGCAGCGAGATGACAAATGTCGTTCCCACTCCCGCTTTTGAATCGAAAGACAAATCACCATTGTGACCCTTGACAATGGTCTTGTAGGCAATCGACAAGCCCTGTCCTGTGCCTTTACCAACTTCCTTGGTGGTAAAAAACGGATCGAAAACGCGATCCTTGATGCTGTCCGGAATACCGCCGCCCGTATCGCTGATCTGAATTTCCACATGATCCGCGCTGCGCCTGGTACCAATGGATATCGTGCCTTTTGCAGTCGATCCCTCCTCCCGATTATCGCGGATCGCCTGCGCGGCATTGACGACCAGGTTGAGAATTACCTGACCGATCTGCTGCGACATGCAGGGGACTGACGGCAGGTCTGCCGCGAGGTCCGTCTCGACTTCGGCAACGTATTTCCATTCATTCGCCGCAACGGTAATCGTATTCTGGACTACCCTGTTGATATCGACGTGCTCGTGGCTCTTGCTGCCTGGATGTGAGAATTCCTTCATTGCCCGCACGATCGATGAAATGCGCGAAATGCCGTCAAGCGACTGGTCGATTGCGGCCGGAATCTCTTCGGCAAGGTATTCCGGATCCACCGCCTGCAGAAGGTCGCGCAATTCCAGCAACAACTCCGGCGTGACGGAGAACTCGCGGTTTGCCGTGTACAGCCGTTGTGACGCGTTGATCAGTTCCAGAACGTCGCCCATCATGTCCTTGATGAATCGCGTGTTATCACCTACGTATTGCGCGGGCGTGTTGATTTCGTGCGCGATACCCGCCGCCAACTGGCCGATCGACTCCAGCTTGCGCGCCTGGGCGAGCTGCTCCTCGAGTGATTTGCGCCGGGTGATGTCGGATGCGATTTCCAGTGCAACCGGCCGCCCGTGCATCAGGAACAATTGCAAATTGACTTCCACCGGATACGTGGAACCATCCGCCCGGCGGTGGACGCACTCCAGCACGTTGGTCCGGTGCGTGCCATCGGCCAGTTGCTCGACGGCGTCGCAGAACGCGTCTTCGGTAAGCCCGACGCATACATCCATCGGCGTCATCAACTTCAGCTCGTCCGCCTGGTATCCGAGATGTTCGCACGCGCCTTTATTGACGTTCACGATACGCAAGGTCGGGATGTCGATCACATAAAACTCGTTCAAGGACTCGTCGAGCAAGGCGCTGAGCTGATTCGCCTGTTCTTGCGCTGCCGAACCTCGCGATTGCTCGGCCGCAACCCGATTGTCGAACGAAATCGTCAGCAACGTCATTCCGAGAATTATCAATGCGGCTATTGCAAGAACGCCTGCAAATGCCGAATCCCCGAGACTTGCGTTGAGTATCAGCGCATTCTCGAAAGGCACAATCGTTGCAGCGGCCACTCCCGTGTAATGTGTCCCACAGATTGCCGACGCCAATATCAGGGCTGCACCTGCCTTGTACCATGGCAATCGGGTCTTGCTCGAAACGCGGTGAAGCAGGGAAAATATGATCCATATGGCCGCGGTTGCGGCGGCTATCGCGATGACTACGGAGGTGACGAGCCCTGCCGGCTCATAGACAACCTCCGCCTGCATTTGCACAGCGGCCATTCCGGTATAGTGCACGCCGGCAAAGCCCCCACCCATCAGCAATCCGCTAACGCCGATACGCGCCGGGTTCACCGATTTCCGCGAAGCGATCCAGATGGCGCAAGTCGAGGCAGCGACTGCGAGCAGCAGAGACAGCGCGGTCAGGGACGGATCGTAGGAATGCGGCAGGCGCAGGCCGAGCGCGAGCATGCTGACAAAATGTACGGTCCAGATTCCGAAGCCCATCGAGAAGCTGCCCGCAGCCAGCCAAATCGCTTCGATTCTGCCGCTTAGCGTTGACACGCGACCGGCCAGTTCGAGTGCCGTCCAGCTTGCAATGGCGGCGACGCCGAAAGACAGTGCCACAAGGCCCGGATTATATGTGCCGAAATTCATGCGGCGCCCCCCCGCTCGGAGAAATAAAACCCGCCTGCTCGTCCGTGAGCAGAATCAGCAGATTGGCAGCGCCCGCATGACGCACCAGGGGGCCAGACTGTGTTCGAGCCTGGCAGAGAATACGCGGGCGGCTTTGTCGCCAATGCCGGCCATAGCCGGATCCTTGCTGAGCGGTTAGTCGTTTCCGCGGTGGCGAAACCGGTCGTCAGCATGAGTAATCTTGCTCCGATCACGACTTCCGGAATATCGGACAAAACCTGAATCGCGAGGTCGTCGCGCCTTGTTCGGTATCCGGTTTTCCCTGATAGGGTCGGGATCGTCACTTGTCACTCCTAGCCGAGAACGCCACGAACGGATTGCGCAAGCGTCTCTTTCGGGTACGGTTTGCTCAGGACAATGTCGTCCGGCGAAAGCAACTCACTATCCACCAGCCCGGTGCTCGAATGCCCGGACGTGTACAGCACTCTCAAATTCGGATTTCGCTGCCGCATGACCGCTGCAAGTTCGATACCCGTCATGCCGCCCGGCATCTCGAGGTCCGTGAACAGCAGGTCGATGTCCGCCGCGTCGCCATTGAGCAACTCGAGCGCGCTCGGGCCCGAAGCGGCCTGCAACACCTCGTAATCGAGAGACTTCAATTGCCTGCCGACGATCTCCCTGATCGCCTTGTTGTCTTCAACGACGAGGATGCGTTCATTCCGGTTGCTCGCTCCGGTCTGGCCGCTTCCACCATCCGCCGTTTCAGCGCTTGTCGCCACGTAACGAGGCAGATACACGGTCATCGCCGTGCCTGCATCGGGGCTGCTGTCAACCTTGATGTGTCCACGAGACTGCTTGACGAATCCGTACACCATGCTGAGCCCCAACCCGGTGCCCTTTCCGATCTCCTTGGTCGTATAAAAGGGATCGAATATGTGCGGAAGGACATCGTCCGCAATACCCGTGCCGTTATCGCAGATCTTCACTTGTACGTAATCCCCGGGCGCCAGGTCGTTTTGCGTCACGTCACGCTCGTCGATTACCTTATTCGACGTCTCGATGAGCAGTCGTCCGCCGTCGTCCAGCGCGTCACGCGCGTTTATCGCCAGGTTTACGAGGGCGTTTTCGAGTTCGCCCGGATCGATGCGGACTCGCCACAGATCATCGGCCAGCGACGTTTCCAAAGAGATCTCCCTGCCAAGCGTATGGCGCAGGAGGAACTCGATGCCGTGGACGAGCTTGTTGATCTCGACGACTTTGGGTGCGAGAACCTGTTGCCTCGAGAAAGCCAGCAAGCGGTTGGTCAGGTCCGTGGCGCGCTCGGCGCCACCCATAGCGGATTCGATGTACTGCCTGCAGCGATCGCCGATATCCGACTGCTTGAGCATTTGCAGATTACCGATGATGACCGACAGCATGTTGTTGAAGTCGTGAGCGATGCCACCCGTTAGCTGCCCTACCGCTTCCATTTTCTGCGCCTGGTGCAACCTCGCCTGAGTCTCCCTGCGAAGGGTGATGTCGCGTATGGCCAGCGCTACGAATTGACTGTCGACACCCTGAATTTCACTGACGTTGATTTCGACCGGAAAGGTCGTGCCGTCTTTGCGCACTGCATCCAGCTCGGTATTGGGACAGCCCTCGCAGTTCGCGGCGCATTCCGCATCAGTGGCCAGCAGCTCAGCGTGATTCGTGCCGTCCTGTTCGGGTACAAGCACTGTGTAATGCTGCCCGATCAGTTCTTCCCTGGGTCGCCCGAACATATGCGTGGCGCGCGTACTCGCCAGTGCGATCAGGCCGTCCTTGTCAACGGTGACGACTGCGTCCGGTGCCGAATCGAGGAAGTTCTGCAGCCGGGTTTCAGCGTCTTTCAGGTCCGTGATATCGAATGCGCAGCCGACGAGTTCCTTGAATTCGCCGTGCTCATCATTCACGCGCGTGATGTGTCGCCGAATCCAACGATACTCGCCATTCTCATGCAGGAAGCGATGCTCGAGTACGGACCGCGGCCGCATCACTACTTCGAGGTATTCTCCCTCGCCATAATGCCGGCGATCTTCCGGGTGCATTATCCGGAGCATAAACGCCGGGTCGTTTTCAAGCGTCTCCGGCGCGTGACCCAGTATCTCGCGAATCTTGTCATTGAGGAATTCGTACCGCGCATTCTTGTCGCCGATGGCGCCTCGGCCGCGGTAGAGAATTGCCGGCACGGTCGATAACGCCAATCCACGTTCGTTGTAACCTTTCTGCAGCCGCTCTCCCCGCTTGACCGCCAGGTCCGTAGTCGACGAGAGGCATCTTCCGGCGTCGATCCAGCGCAACAGGCTGGCCGCGAACAGTACGATGCCGAGCGTGACGATGGCCGTGGCCAGAAGATCGGCGTACTTGATTACGAGCGGGCTCGCCGATGAGCGCTGCAATGCGAGAATAGCTACGACATCGATGAACTTGGCCGCGGATATAAAGATGGCGCCGTAGAATGCAATGTCACCAGCGCGCCCGATCTTGCCCAATCGATCGTGGCGCGAGCGCCATAGTGCCACCGCCATCGACGCCGCAATGGCCATTATGGTCGCTTTGAGGAGTAATTCGATCATTGGCTGACCATCCTCAAATGCGTTCGTTCAGTGCTGGGCGTGCTCGCGTCCAACTCGTTCAGTGTCTGCACGAGACGTGACATCTCGACCAGCCTTATGTCGCAGCAATCAAGCGTATCGGCAACGTGTTCGTGGTCGATCGGGCCCGACCAGGTATCTCGCAAAGCGAGCAAATGGACCTTGGCGAGCTGCGGGATATCGCGGATCGAGTGAATCAGCTCACAATCGCGGGTTTCAGGGGGATTCTTCCCGATCAGAACGCAATCGGGTCGCGGGGCCTCCGCGTAGGGTGTCTCCCGGCGCAGATAGGCAAGTGCCTCGACAATGTCCCCCACCGTATGCAGCCGGCTCACCAGGCCGCTTACGAGCAGCACCTGCCTGACGACGTAGGATCGCTTTGCACTGTTTTCTATGAGAAGTATGTTCATCCTGAGCTCTCTGTCTGATCGCGATCGTGAACGTGTCGAGCCGAGCAATATCAAATTCAACGAACGTTCGAGAATATCCATGCAGAAAGCGTGCCAAATACTATCGCTGTGCCGTTCTTTTCGCCTTTTATAAGAAAATCAGAGGCTTGTAATCAGGGGTGCCCAAACGGTAAAGTCCCGTCGTGGCCACGAAAAACCGCGGCCCACGACCATACCCACGAAATTTCGTGGTAATATTCGACCAGCTTCGTGATACGTCCCGGAGCCGTGTCTTCGGTTGACATCATGGTTCGGCTTTTCAGGAAACGACCCGCAACGACCCCCTTCGAGCAATTCGTGGGCCGCGCTGCGATGCACCTGCTCGACACGACGGATGCCGCGTACGAAGCGCTGCTCGAGTCGGTGCTGCGGGCCATGGGCGAGCGCTATGGCGTGGACCGCGTTATTCTCCGCTGGGCAGGACGCAACGAGGAACTCGCGCGCGTAGTATCGGCGTGGTCCCGTCGCTCGGATTTACCCTTGCGGGACCTGCCGCTGCACGAAGTCCCCTGGCTGGTTGCGAATATGCGCAGCGGAATACCTGTTTTCGTCGACAGCATCGACGACTTCCCGGCCGAGGCAGCAGTCGATCGCGGAGCGCTGGAATCGCAGGGTCTGCGCGCAATTTGCCTGGTGCCGATGACGATCGAAGACGGCATGCTGGGGGCGCTTGCCCTGACGTGTGTCGACGAGTTCAAGTGGACGGCCGTTATTCGCGACGAGATTACGTCGCTGGCCCCAGTCATCGCCAGCGCCTACTGGGGCGCGACCTTCAGGCGCCAGCTGCTGGAAAGTGAGGCACGCTACCGCGCCGTCGTGGAGGACCAGACCGAACTGATCGTGCGCTTCAGGCCGGACGGCATCACCACGTGGGCCAACGAGCGGCTGTGTGAATACCTGGGCTTGCCGTTCGAAGATGTGGTCGGCCGCAAGCAAGAAGATGGCGTCCTGTCGCAGGACTGGCCGGAATCATTCGACACCTTCCACCGCCTGACTCCGGAGAATCCGACCGACTTCGGCAGGTATCAAGTAACCCTGAAGTCCGGTCAACAGGTCTGGCAGGAGTGGACCGATCGGGGCATCTTCGACGACGCCGGCAAACTCATCGAGATCCAATCCGTCGGACGCGACATCACGGACAGGGTCGCGGCGGAAAATGCGCTCAGGGAAAGCGAGGCGCGGTATCGCGGCGTCGTGGAGGATCAGACCGACTTCATCGTCCGCTGGACGCCGGACGGCGTCATTACCTGGGTTAACGACCGCTGCTGCAATTACCTGAACAAGTCACGAGATGAACTCGTCGGCAGCAGGGACCTGGCCGCAATATTCGGCGGCGACTGGCACGCCATGTTCGAGTCGATTGCCAGACTGACGCCGGACAACCCGACGGACAGCTGTGAGAATCGAGTGACGTTGCCATCCGGCGAGGTCGCCTGGCAGGAGCGGACCGACAGGGGCATCTTCGACGACGCCGGCAAACTGATCGAAGTCCAGTCGATCGGGCGCGATGTAACTACCAGGAAAATGGCGGAAGAGGCATTGCACAAGAGCGAGTCGCGATATCGCGACCTGGTCCAGAGCAGCACGGACCAGATCTGGGAGGCCAACCTCGAACTCGACGAATTCTTTTCGAACAACAGGCTGTCCGTCATGCTTGGTTATCCTGAAGGCGCGCTGACTGGCGTGCCGATTGACGACATCACGCATCCCGACGACCTGCAGGAGCTAAGGAACGACATCCCGATACTCGCAGCGCAGGGCAAGGGCTGGCAACGGCGCCTGCTGCGTTACCGTCACAAGGACGGCAGCTATCGCTACCTCGAGAGTACGGCAACGCCGACGCGAGACGACGACGGAGAGGTTTGCGGTTTCCGTGGCGTCGATCGCGATGTGACCGGGGAATACGCCGCCGCCGAAGAAATTCGCAGCAACGAGGCCCTGATCAAACTCCTGTTGGAGCTAATCAACGATGCCGTTTTCTCGTTGGGCGATGACAACAACATCGATGACTGCAACCCGAGGGCGGAGGAACTGCTCGGCCTCTCTAGAGACGCGCTGATAGGCCAGAAGCCGTGGGTATTCTCGCCCGAATTCCAGCCGGATGGCACAGCGTCAGAGACCAAAGGAAAAAGGCTGATCCAACGAGCCCGGCAGGGCGACCCGGCGCATTTCGATTGGCTGCACGAGGCACAGGACGGCTCACCGCTGCATGTGCAGGTCTCGATGTCGGAGGTAAGGACCCGCGAAGGCAGCAAGCTGATCGCCGTCCTGCGCGACACGACCAAACTCCGTCAGGCCAACGAAGAGCTCGAGCACCGGGCCCTGTTCGAGGCGCGAATCGGGGAGATCTCCGCGCGCTTCCTGAATGCCAGGCCGGAGCAGACCGATCAGGTCATGACGGAGGTCCTGGAATCACTGAGCCGCGATTACGAGTCCGACCGCATCGACCTGACGTGGTTTTCAGGAACGCGTTCGGCCTTGGGCCAGCACTTCAGCTTTGCCAATGATGCAGACAGCAATCCAGGCGCCTCGATAAGGGTAACCCCTGATAAGGCCCCATGGTCCACCGGCCTGATCAGGAACAGCGGCATTGTCAAAGTCGATGATATTGCGAAGATGGGCGCCGGTGCAGAAATCGACCGCAGCACGTTCGCCGAACTCGGCTACTCATCGGTCCTGTGTTTGCCGTTGCTCGCCGAACAGGAACTCAGCGGGGTCCTGGCATTGTTCAGGCGCGAGCAAAAAAACTGGAATGACACGACCGTCAGTGAAATGCAACCGGTGGCGGCGGCACTGGCGAGCGCTGTCATTCGGCAGCGCACCGAGTTCGAGCTATCGCTGCGCGAAAAAGACCTTGCACGCTCGCAGGAAGTAGCCGGCGTCGGCAGTTTTAAACTGCGCGTGAAACAGAACGAAGACGATTCCCTGGAGCTCCTGCACTTCGAAGCATCGGACCAGACATTCAAAATCTTCCGTATGGACCCTGCCAGGGACGCAACGGAGCAACTGTTGGCCGGCGAAGTCCGGCATCACCCCGACGATGAAGCAAGAGTGCGCCGCGCGTGGCGGGATGCCGTTAAATACCGCAGCCCGCTAAAAATCGAGCACCGTTCGATCCGCCCGGACGGTTCGGTTCTTCATGTGCAGACCGGCGCGCAATTCGACAGCATCGACGACCGCGGTGTGATCACCGTCTTCGGCACCAGCAAGGACATCACCGAGTGGGTCGAGTCGAACGAGAAGCTGCAGACCGCACTGGAGGAAATCGGCACACTGAAGGATCAGCTGCAGGAAGAAAACATTTATCTCAGGGACGAAATTCGCGCTGCCCACGGCTTCGACAAGATAATTGGCAAGAGCCCGGCGCTCAAGGATGTGCTCGCCGCCATCGAGCAAGTTGCGCCCACCGATGTCACGGTGCTCGTTACCGGAGAGACCGGCACCGGCAAGGAATTGGTATCGCAATCGATACATGACTTGAGTCACCGCAAGGACAAACCGATGATCAGCGTGAATTGCGCGGCGTTGTCCCCCGACCTGATCGAAAGTGAGTTGTTCGGCCATGAAAAAGGGGCATTTACAGGTGCGCATGAGCGTCGCAAGGGTCGCTTCGAGCTTGCCGATGGCGGCACGCTCTTTCTTGACGAAATGGGCGAACTTTCGGGCGACCTGCAGGCGAAGCTGCTGCGAGTGATCCAGGAAGGCGAATTCGAGCGGCTCGGCGGCTCGAAGACGCTGCGCACGGATGTCCGGATTATTGCCGCGACAAACCGGGACCTGCATCGCGCCGTCGACGAAGGCGTGTTTCGTGCCGACCTGTTTTACCGTATAAACAGCTTTCCGATTCACATTCCGCCGCTGCGTGAACGCAAGGACGACATTCCGCTGCTCGCGGAATACCTGGTGCGCAAACACGCGAAGAAACTGGACAAGGAAATAACGTCAATATCAGGGCGAACACTTCGCTACATGCGCAACCAGTCCTGGCCGGGCAACGTGCGTGAACTGGAGGGTGTCATATTGCGCGCGCTGATTGCGGCGACGGGCCCGTCGCTCGACTACGGCGACGACGCGACCGAGCCCGACCCGCAAGTCGCAGCAATCCCCGCGTCCGCGGGGCCCGGCACTAAATCCGCACCCACGAAACGCGGCCTGCTCGACGCGCAGCGCGCTCATATCATCAGTGTTCTCGAGCAAACCCACTGGGTTATCGAGGGAAAACAGGGCGCCGCTTACGCATTGGGGCTCGCCCCCAGTTCCCTCAGATCCAAGATGAAACGACTGGACATCGTACGGCCGGTTACTCAATGAAGGCCACATTGTCGCTGCGTCTTCTCGCCGTGCTGCTCGGCTTTGTCGCCGCCACGAACGCGGCAGCCCAGGCGGACGCGGAAAGCGACGTCCCTGCCGCGCCCGTGTTCCAGTCTCTGCAGTCGGACTGGTGGTCCTTCTTCGAAGGTCCGCGGGCGGAGCTCGAACCGCGCGTGGACGCCTATCTCGATGACGTCAGCGTACAGATTGCCGACCTCGCGCCGCAGAATCAGGAGATAGCGCAGTCGGTTCTGGATGCGGTTCGCGACAACCTCACTGCCTTGCTGGCGTTGCTGGACGACGCCGAACTCAGCGCGCATGAACTCGAACCTGCCGCCGTCAGCTATTCGATCGACGATTTGCTGGCGCTGGCGGCCACCGCCCGGGATGCACGTTCCGCCGCTGCCGCGGAACGGCTCGAAGTGGACCGCGAACAACGCGTCCTGGATGGCACTAGCAGACACCGGGATGCGGTATTCAACGACTACGTCGATGCCGCCGCCGGCGACGGACGCTGGCTGGCTGCGTTGAGACTGCTGCAGGCGCGTTCGGCCCAGGCGATAGCCACCCGTCGCCTGCAACTGCTGACGGCACGTTACGAGCGCGCCAGCGCTTACGCAGAGGCCACTGCCGAGCGCGCGGACCTGGCCGTGGAGCGTCTGGCGGGTAGCGCCGACCAGACTGTCGTCAGCGAGCTGGTCGAACGCGTCGACGCCAATGGGGCCGCCGTAGAGCGTGCGCGGGAAACGCTGCGCGCCGCCCAGATAGCAGCGAGCGGTCTCGACCTGGATACGGCACAGGGCAGGTCACAACAGCGGCTGCAGCAACAAAGACTGCTCGGCGCGGAGGTTGCCCTGGCCCTCGACGAAGTGGCCCTGGCGCAATCCGAAGCGCACCGCTGGTGGGCCGAACTGGTCGCGGACACAGGTCCGGACACCGGCGCGCTGGAAGACCAGGCGCTCGGCTGGTCGGAATTGGTCCGCGACGTCGAGCAGCGAGCTCCCGACTGGAAACGCGAAACCGAGGATGAGTTGATCGCGGTGCAAAGCGTGGACCGGGACGGCCTCAACCGAGCCTCGCGACGGCTCCTGGATCAGCGTCTCGGCACGGCGCAGGAGACTCTCGCACGCATCGGGGAACTGGAGGCCGGGATTGCCGACCTCGAATTGCTGATGCTCGTCGTGGACAACACGGCAGCGGAATACACGGGCGCGTTCAAGTCATGGCTGGCTGGAGTCAGCCGCGCGCTAAAGACGGCTTACCTGCGCGTCGCCGGCCTGGCCGACGTCACGCTGTTCACGGTCGGCGAAACACCGGTTACGGGCGGCGATATCCTGCGGGTCCTGGTCATACTCACCCTGGCGATGCTGCTTTCACGCCTCATCCGGCATGCCATCGGGCGCGTCGGGGACAGCGAGTCCAGTGGCACACAGGCGTCCCTTTATACCGTTGGCAGGCTGACGCACTACACCATCATCATCCTCGCGCTGTTCATCGCGCTGTCCTCGATCGGACTCGAGTTCGGTAACCTGGCGCTGGTTGCCGGCGCGCTTAGTGTCGGCATCGGTTTCGGCCTGCAATCCATCGTAAACAACTTCGTGTCGGGCTTGATCATCCTGTTCGAGCATTCGCTGCGTGTAGGAGATTACATAGAACTCGATACCGGCCTCACCGGCACGGTCAAGTCCATCAACGTGCGCAGCACGCTCATCAACACCAATGACAACATCGACATCGTCGTACCGAATTCCGAATTCGTCACCACCCGGCTCACCAACTGGACGCTGGCTGAGCGCACGCTTCGCGTCCGCATTCCATTCGGCGTCGCCTACGGCAGCGACAAGGACCTGGTCAAGAAAGCCGCGCTGGAAGCGGCTGCGGATGTGCCCTACACGCTCACCCACATGAAAGGCAGAGAACCCGACGTCTGGCTGGTCGATTTCGCGGACAACAGCCTGAACTTCCTGTTGCTCGTGTGGGTCAACCGGCAGGGTGCGCGACGCCCCACCCGCACGCGGTCCGCGTACCTTTGGGCACTGGAGACTACGCTGACTAAATACGGAATCGAGATCCCGTTTCCACAACGCGACCTGCACCTGCGCACGGGATGGACACGCGAGGAGATGGACTCGATAACCGAGACGCCTACGGATGCCCCGGAAGCGGACTGACCGATTCACCCGTGCAGGTGCGATGCACGATCGCCACGTTTTCAAGCCTCGCGCTGATGAAACCGGATCGCCTGCTCCTGCCACTTCGCCGGGCCCTCGTCATGTATCGAACGGCCGGTAACGTCGACCGCGACGATTACAGGCATGTCTTCGACGACGAACTCGCGTAGCGCCTCCATGCCGAGTTCGGCGAATGCCACTGTGCGCGCCTTGCGAATGGCTTTCGACACGAGATACGCAGCACCGCCGACGGCGATCAGATAGACGGCGCCGTGCTCGGCGATGGTCGCGGCCGTTTCGCTGCTGCGCTCGGCCTTGCCGATCATGCCGAACATGCCGGTGCCTTCGAGCATTTCCCTCGTGAACTTGTCCATGCGCGTTGCCGTGGTTGGCCCGGCGGGTCCCACAACCTCGTCGCCAGCCGCTTCGACCGGCCCGACGTAATAAACGAAGCGATTCCTGAGATCCACGCCATCAGGCAACGCCTCGCCGCTGGCCAGCATTTCGCAGAGCTTCTGGTGCACGGCATCCCGGGCCGTATAAATGGCGCCGCTCAACAGCAACCGGTCACCCGTTCTCCAGCTGGCGAGATCGTCGCGCGTCAGGCTGTCCAGCGACACCGAACGCGTGTCTTCCGTTGCCTCGATGGTCACGTCGGGCCAGAGATCGGCAGGCGGCGGATCAAACTCCGCCGGGCCCGATCCGTCAAGCTCGAACTCGATGTGGCGCGTCGCGGCGCAATTGGGTATCAGGGCGACGGGCTGCGATGCGGCATGCGTCGGGAAATCGCGCACCTTGACGTCGAGCACGGTCGTCAGGCCTCCGAGGCCCTGGGCGCCGATGCCGAGGCTGTTGATCCTCCTGTACAACTCGACTCGCAGCTTCTCGGTCGCGGTATCGGGACCTTTTTCCAGCAGCTCGGTGATATCGATCGGCTCCAGTAACGCTTCCTTCGCCAGCGCGACCGCCTTCTCGGCCGTACCACCGATGCCGACACCGAGGATGCCCGGGGGGCACCAACCGGCGCCGAGTTCGCTCACGGACTCGACCACCCAGTCGGCGATATTGTCGGACGGCTTCAGCATGCCGAGGCGCGCCTTGTTTTCCGAGCCCCCGCCTTTGGCGGCAAGCCCTACTTTGACGGCCCGGCCGGGGACGAGCCTCGTGTGCACGACAGCGGGTGTGTTGTCGCCGGTGTTCCGGCGAGCGCCGGCGGGATCCGCCAGGATCGATGCCCGCAACGGATTGTCGGTGTCCTGGTAGGCACGCCGCACGCCCTCGTTGACAAGCGCATCGATGTCGCGGGACGTATCCGACCAGGCAACGTCCATGCCGACGTCCACGAACGCAACAACGATGCCCGTGTCCTGGCAAATAGGCCGGCGGCCTTCCGCACACATCCTGGAATTGACGAGAATCTGGGCCATCGCGTACTTCGCCGATTCGGCACGCTCGTGCTCGTAAGCACTGCTCAGCGCGCGAATAAAATCGGGGCTGTGATAATAGGAAATGAACTGCAGCCCGTCAGCGACGCTCTGCACGAAATCTTCAGTCTGAATAACCGTCGACGACATCGTAAGGACCTCAATTGCTCGCGGTTTGTCCTCGTATGTTCGCCGATTCCCGCAACCTTGCCAAGCTAATCCGGTGCCTTTGCCACGACCTGCCAATGCCTTTCACAACGATAACTGGTTACACTTGAAGCATGGATTTGCCGCTGTGTTTTCCCGGGCGCTGCAGGCATACGGTTGAGAACAGGCACGCATGAAGATTGTCGATTTGCGCAGTGATACGGTAACGCGACCCGGCGACGGCATGCGCGATGCGATCGCCCATGCCGAAGTCGGCGACGATGTCCATGGCGACGACCCCACGGTAATCGCGCTGGAGAGCTACTCGGCCGAGCGCCTCGGCAAACAGGCCGCCCTGTTCTGTTCCAGCGGCACGCAGGCCAACCTGATCGCGGTTCTGTGTCATTGCCAGCGCGGCGATGAATACATTGCGGGCCAGAAATCCCACACCTACCACGATGAAGCAGGCGGCGCCGCTGTATTGGGCGCGGTACAGCCGCAGCCGCTGGATACGACCGACCACGGCGTCATCCCTCTCGACGCATTACAGGCGGCGATAAAACGCCACGACTTCCATTACGCCCGTACGCGACTCGTTTGCCTGGAGAATACGTTTTCCGGTGCCTGTCTGCCCGAGGGCTACGCCGCGGAGGTACGCACGATCTGTGATGCAAACGCGTTACTGATGCACCTGGACGGCGCGCGCCTCTTCAATGCGGCCATTCGAACCGGCCAGTCCGTGGCAACCCTGGCGGCACCGTTCGAAACGGTATCGTTCTGCCTGTCGAAAGGTCTCGGTGCGCCCGTCGGCTCCATGCTCTGTGGCAGTGAAGAGCTTATACGCGACGCAAGGCGTTGGCGCAAAATGCTCGGCGGCGGCACCCGGCAGGCGGGCATGATGGCCGCCGCAGGATTGTATGCTCTCGAGAACAATGTCGATCGCCTGGCTGATGACCATGCCAACGCGCGGCGGCTAAGCGACGGCCTGATGGGCTTGCCCGGTGTCGTGATACACAATGAGGTCGAGACCAACATGGTCTTCCTCGATGTATCGCCGCCGGCGTACGAACGGCTATTCGCGGTGGCGCAGGAACGGGACATTCTCCTGTTCGACGAGCGACCGATGCGCCTCGTAACCCATATGGACGTCGACGCCGACGACATCGACAGAGTTATCGAGATGTTCAACGATGTCTGCAAACAGGAATAACGCAATGCAAACCGTTCAAAAAGTGTATTACGAAGACGCCTACCAGAAAGAGCTGCGAGCGACCGTGACGAGTGTGGACGGCGAGTGGGTGCAACTGGATCGGACGATTTTTTACCCGCTCGGGGGTGGTCAGCCGGGCGACACCGGCGTCTTCACCGACAAGGACGGACGTTCATTCCGTGTCGTCGAAACGCGCAAGGGTGAATCGATGGAGCAGATAAAGCACCAGCTGGAAACGCCCGATCACGGTCTCGCCGCCGGTGATACCGTTGACACGTCGCTGGACTGGGAGAGGCGATTCAGGCACATGTGCATGCATACCGGCATGCATCTGCTGGGCTCCCTGATACCGGTACCCGTCACGGGCGGCGCCGTCGGCGCGGAAAAGAGCCGCCTGGACTTCGACCTCGGCGACCACGAGATCGACAAGGAAAGCCTCACCAATGGCCTGCGGGAACTCATCGGTGAGGCCCATGCAGTGACGTTCGGTACCATTACCGAAGCCGAGCTGGACCAACGACCGGAACTCGTACGCACGATGTCGGTGCAACCGCCTCGTGGTTACGGCGACATCCGCATGGTCAGGGTGGAGGATGTCGATTACCAGCCGTGCGGCGGTACGCACGTCAACAATACCGGCGAGATCCCGCCTCTCGTGGTCAGGAAAATCGAAAACAAGGGCAAGCGGAATCGCCGCGTCTACATCGGGTTTGACACACCGCCGGAATAAAAGAGCGACACAACAACACGGGGAATTCAGGATGACACCAAGAGAGCACTGGCGCGCAACATCCTGCCTGCTGGTCCTCGTCGGCACTCTGCCGATGATGCCGACAGGGTTTGCACAGGAAGATGAGCCCGCAATGATCCCCGCACCGGATCGCCAGCCGAGCGACGGAACCGGACCGCATGCAAGGCTGATAATTCGCGGCGCCACTTTGATCGACGGCACCGGCGCGCCACCTATCGGCCCCGTCGACATTGTCGTCGAGGGAAATCGTATTGCCGATGTCGTATCGGTCGGCTATCCGGGGCTGAGCATTGACGATGACAAGCGGCCCAAAGACGCTACCGAGGAAATCGATGCGCACGGCGCCTACGTAATGCCCGGCATCGTGGACATGCACACTCACACCGGCGGCGCGACGAAAGCACCACAAGCCGAGTACTCGTACAAACTATGGCTTGCGCACGGCATCACGACGGTACGCGGCGTGCCGAGTGGAACGTTGGCGTTCTCACTGAGCGAAAAACAGCGCAGTGAGAGTAACGAAATCGTCGCGCCGAGAATTTTCTCCTATCACACCCTGGGTTCGGGGGAGCGCTACAAGGACACGAAGATCCTGACACCTGAGCAGGCGAGAGGCTGGGTGCGATATGCCGCGAAAGCCGGCGTGGATGGCCTGAAACTGGGCGCGCACCGCCCGGCGATCATGAAGGCTGCGCTCGACGAGGCGAATAAACAGGGCCTCGGTTCAGTAGCGCATCTCGGCCAGATGGGGGTCGCGCAAATGAACGCCCTCGATGCCGCCCGCCTGGGGCTGGGCACGTTGACTCACTATTACGGGCTGTTCGAGGCCATGTACGAGGATCACGACGTGCAACCGTGGCCCAGCGACATGAATTACAACAACGAGCAGCATCGTTTCGGCCAGGTTGCGAGGCAGTGGCGGCTCGTCGCCGGCCGCGGTTCGGAGAAATGGAATGCTTTGTTGCGCGAGTTCAGGGACCTGGGCCTGACGCTCGACCCGACGTTCTCGATCTACTCGGCGGGGCGTAACGTGATGAGTGCGCGAAACGCGGACTGGCATGACAGGTACACGCTGCCTACGCAGTGGAATTTTTATACGCCCAGTCGCGAAAGTCATGGCGCATACTGGTTCGACTGGACAACCGCAGACGAGATCGCGTGGCGAAATTTTTATCGCGTCTGGATGCAGTTCGTGAATGACTACAAGAACATGGGCGGTCGCGTAACCGTCGGTTCCGATTCCGGATTCATCTACCAGCTATACGGTTTCGGCACGATCACCGAACTCGAAATGCTGCAGGAGGCCGGCTTCCATCCGCTGGAAGCGATTCGCTCGGCCACGATGTACGGTGCCGAGGCGTTGTTTGAACCCAAGGGCAAGGACATTCGCTTCGGTGTGGTGCGACCGGGCCTGCTGGCGGACCTCGTTATCGTCGAGGAAAACCCGCTCGCGAATTTCAAGGTGCTCTACGGCACCGGCGCCGTTCGCCTGAACGACGACACGGGCAAGCCGGAGCGCGTAGGCGGTGTGAAGTACACCATCAAGGACGGCATCGTGTATGACGCGAAGCAATTGCTGGAGGATGTCGCAGCAATGGTGGCTGAGCAGAAAGCCGCTCTTGCTGCCGGCCAGTGATTGACAATGAAATGAGGTATTGCGTATTCGATTGTCAATAAATGTCACAAACGGCGTATCCATCGAGTTTGTCGGCGACAATGCCGGCATGGAAATGGAATCGTATTTGGCAATTGCGACAGTCGCCGCATTCACACTTGGCTGGTTCACGCACCGTTACCTGGTTGAGCGGCGCGAACGCGCCGTCATCGAACAGCTGACCGATCGACTGAATCGCGCCGAGCAACAGAGGGACGCCGCTCACCGCGCGGCTCTCAATTTGTCGGCCACGCACGCGCGATTGATGGGCGAGCACCAGGAAACCGAGTGGATAATCCGCAGCCTGCGATCGGAGCTTCGTATCCGCGAGGCCAAAATCGGCAAACTGGCCGGGAGTGACGTTCGATTCGGCGAACAGCTAACGATTGAGGACTTCGGCTCCGAAGACGCACAGTACGAACGACGGCAGACAGTTTAGTCACCCGGCCCAACGCGCCGCGGAGTTCGCGCAGCCTGTGGTCTGGCCCGGAATCGACTACACTGTGACCCGAAATCCTGCGCTGGAGGGTCATCCCATGCATCTACCCGTAACCGCCCTATATGCCGGACTGCTTGCCGTATTCGCCCTTGTCTTGAGCTTTCGCGCCGGCAGTTTCCGCGGCAAATCAGGTGCCTCGATTCTATACGGCGACCCGGTCAACATGGAGCTGGCCCAGCGCGTACGCGTGCACCAGAACTTCCTCGAATACGTGCCGATGGTTCTCATATTGATGGCACTGATCGAAATCAACAGTGGCTCCGTGATGTTTCTTTATGTCGCCGGCGCTCTACTGATCGTGTCGAGAGTCGCGCATGCCATCGGGCTCCGGCACGACAACATGGCACACAAAGGCCGTGCAATCGGCGCAGGTGGCTCCGCCTTGATTACCCTGGTGGCCGCCTGCTACACGGTCTGGCTCGCCGCCGACGCCCTGTTTCTCTGATCCTTGCCGGGCCTCGCGCCGAGGCTGGCCAGCTTCGACACCCTCTTTTTGCGCGGAACCGTGCTATTGCGCCACGAAATCGAGGCGTATTATCGATACGTGTGCATCCACAGCGTTCGAGACTGCATCTCTATTGATGCAAGTCCTTCTAATTAAAGGAGCAAAGGATGAACAACTTGGGCGCGGGACTCGGAGCACTGGCTTTCTGGGGTTTTATCGCGGCGGTCGTCGTTGCCGGTATCTGGTACAGCATTCGCGAGCGTGAGGCGCAGCACGAGACCATGCGCCGCATTATCGAAAGCGGCCAGAAAATCGATCAGGCGCTCGTGGACAAGATCCTTCGGGGTGATCGGCAGCCGGATCGTGATCTTCGGATCGCGGGGCTGATTGTGATATTTGTCGCGCCGGGGCTCGCAATCTTGGGCTGGTTCGTCAGCCTGCTTTCCCCGCCGTGGCTGTATCCGATGATGGGCGTCTCCGTACTGGTCGCTTTCGTCGGCATAGGATTACTGGTGGCGGCAAAGGCCGCCGAACGCGCAAGACGTGACGACGATACCGCAACGTTTCAGTAATAGATGGCAGAGCCGTCTTGCCCCTCAAACAAGGCCACTATTCGAAGAGCCCGGAGACTCTGCTTGTCGGCATGGCACGTACGGGCGATCGGCGTGCGTTCGCTGAGTTGGTACGGCGACGCCAGGCATGGATACGCAACCTGATGCGGCGCTGCTCAGGTGACATGGCGCTGGCCGACGATCTGGCGCAACAGGTCTTTATGCAGGCCTGGCGGACTATCCATCGCCTGGAGCGGCCCAGCCGGTTCGGCTCCTGGCTAAAACGAGTAGCCATCAACATCTGGCTGCAACACCTGCGCAAGAACGACCCGTTGAGGAATGCCACGGAGCCACAGGAAATCACGCTGGCTCAACAGGATGCAACCGGGGTGGCCATGGATCTCGACCGGGCATTGTCGGCTCTCAAGGAACATGTGCGACTCTGCATCGTATTGTCGTATCACGAGGGCATGACGCATGCGGAGATCTCGGCCGTGACAGGCCTGGCGCCGGGCACGGTAAAGTCTCATATTCGTCGCGGTACGAAACGCCTGCAGGGACTGCTGTCAGCTTACACGGCTACCGTGAGCGCGGAGGAGTCATCATGAGCACCGATCTGGATCCCAAACTGAAAGAGCTGTTTGCGCTCGCCAAAGAGGACTATCCAGGCAAGGAATTTACGTCCGCGGTAATGTCGCAGGTCGACCGCCAGAGTCGCAGGAGGATGATTGCCTGGATTTCTGTCGGGCTGTTGCTGGCGCCGGGTGTGTGGGTGCTGGCAACGTTGCTCCAGGATGCGGTGCTGCTGCTGACGCAGGTCCTACCGTCGACGCTGGTCGATATAGACGATCGCCGACTTGCCGACGCTTTGGCACCGCTAAACAGTGTCAGCAGCGTGCTTGCACTCGGGCTCGTCGGACTCGGGCTGGCGTACCGAAAAATATTCAGGTGAAACATGATGACTTCAAGGGATCGGTCGGGCAGTCGGTTATTTCAGCCATGTACATCCAGTACCCGAATCTCCGGACCCCGTTGTCAATGTTCGCGGTCCTGGTTCGTTCCGGCCGCCAATTGACTGACGCGCTCGCCCAGCCACTGTATCGCGTTCTCGGTGCTCGCCTGCCATGGGTGACCGAAACTCAGGCGTATGAAATTCGTATAACACGCACACGGCGAAAAAATGTGTCCCGGTGCGATGCTTATGCCTGCCGCAATCGCGTCGTCGAATAGCCGCTCTGCGTCCAGCTGACGCGGCAATTCGAGCCACAGCACCGATCCGCCGACCGGCCTGGAGGTTCGCGTCTCTGCGGGGAAGTGCTCGGCGACCAATGCGCTCATCCGCTCCGCATTGCGGCGCAAGACGGGCCTGAGCGACTTCAGGTGGCGGCTGTAGTCACCCGAGGCCAGGAAGTCGGCGAGCGTCAGCTGTTGCAGGAACCCGGACGAACAGGAAATGGCGCGCTTGAGCCGCGCGATGTCATCGATATGGTGGTCCGAAACGACCCAGCCGATACGATATCCCGGGGCGGCCGTCTTGGAGAACGAACCACAGGTAAGTACCCGCGCCTTGCTGCCCAGGAATTGCGCCGGCACGGGACGGATAGCGTCAAAACGCAAGTCACCGTAAACGTCATCTTCGATCAGAGCCACGTCGTGCTTTTGCAGCAGTTCGACCAGCTCGCGACGATGCTCGTCCGGCATTGTCACACCGAGCGGGTTGCCCAGCGTCGTCGAAAACATGCAGGCCTTCACGGGGTGGTCTTCGAGCGTTCGTTGCAACTCGGACAGCGTGACGCCCTCCTCCGGACAGGTTTCCACTTCGACCGCCAGCATTCCGAGGCTATCGATGAGCTCCAGCATGCCGTGGTAGGTCGGCGTCTCGACCGCGATGACGTCGCCGGGCGAAGCAACCGCCATCGTCGCCAGCAGCAATGCCTCCTGCCCGCCGTTCGTGATACAGATCTGTCCGGGCTCCACCGGTGCTCCAACCGTGTCCAGGTAGTGATACGCGATCTGGCGCCGCAACGACGGCTCGCCGAGGGTCGACGCATAACCGAGGCTGCGTTCCTCGGCTCGCGCCATGATTCTCTTCATAGTGCGGTGCAGCGTTTTCGCCGCCGGTCTCGCCATGCAGGGATTTGCGATTCCCAGCGGCACCAGGTCCGGTCGGTTGACGCCGTCATAGACGCGCTCCATCAAGGGGCGGCAGCGCAAAGGTGCCGGCGCCGCTGTCGCCGTCCGCGTCGGGAGGACAATGTCGTTCGCTGCGCGGTGGCGAACGTAAAAGCCCGATTGCGGTCGCGACTCAACCCGCCGCTGCCGTTCGAGTTCGATATAAGCCTGGCGGACAGTCGGAATACTGACGCCGGCGGTCTTGCTCATCTTGCGTAACGACGGCAGCCGGTCGCCCGGCAGCAGCGTGCCCGCAGTGATGTTTTCCGTAATGAGATCAATGACCTGGCGATACAGGAATGTGTCGCATTGCTTGTCGATGCCGAGCATAACTGTTTAGGTCTTATTTTCGAAATATTGTATCTGTTATACACACAAGAAAACCGTACAGTCAAGTACAGATGCAAACCACGGGGAGGTACGGACCATGAACACGCAGCTTCGACAGGCGACCAATTGCACCAATCGCACTCGTATGCGCGAGAGCCGCACGGCGCGCTTCAACCTCCCCGTCCGACATCCCCCGCTGTGGCGATTCCTGCTGCAGCAACTCGTGTCGCCGGTATTGCGACTGCATCGCTTACGCAACCTGAGTACTCGAATGATCGAGGACGCAATGAACGATCTGGACCAGGATCATTGCCGATGAGCAACACCGCGTTGTATAGCCTCACAGTATTGATCTGGGGCTCGACCTGGTTCGCCATCGAGTTTCAGCTCGGTACCGTGGCACCCGAGATTTCGCTGGTTTATCGCTACGGCGGCGCAGCGCTACTGTTGTTCGCCTGGTCTCGACTGCGCGGGCTAAGTCTACGATTCGCGCTTCGCGATCACCTGTGGTTCGTCTTGCTTGGGCTGTTGTTGTTCGGCATCAACTACATAATCGCCTACCGCGCGCAGCTGTACATCAGTTCGGCGCTGACTGCGATAGCGTTCTCGACCATGGTGTGGATGAACATCATCAATGCCCGCCTGTTCTTCGCCGTCAGGGCGGACCGGCGCGTGCTGTTCGGCGCACTGCTCGGCGTGACCGGTATCGTCACGCTGTTTGCGCCGCAAATTGACCAGCTGTCGTTCACGGACGGCGTATTTTTCGGCTCGTTCCTTGCCGTCCTGAGCGCACTCGTCGCCTCGTTCGGCAACATGGTCTCGCAGGCATCGCAAAGAGCAAGCCTGCCGGTCATTCAGTCAAACGCATGGGGCATGCTTTATGGCGCATTGTTTACGGCTGCAATTGCCATTGCCAATGGATACGAGTTCGATTTCGAGTGGAACATCGCGTATGTCGGCTCGCTGGCGTACCTGACTGTGTTCGGATCGATCGTTGCCTTCGGCGCCTACCTGACCTTGCTCGGCCGAATCGGTGCGCACAAAGCAGGCTACGCAATGGTGCTGTTCCCGGTTGTCGCGCTGGTGTTGTCGACGTTGTTCGAAGGACTCTCGATCGATGCGACGATTATCGTCGGGACCTTGCTCGTGCTGACCGGCAACGTGTTCGTTCTCAACGCGCGTCGGCCGATCGATACGGTCTCCGAAGAAAGACCCAAGCTGCAACAGGAACGTATCGATCTCTCGAATACCAGGGCTGGCTAAATCGACAAAACCGCATTCCGACGCTATTGCCTGTGTGACTGCCTTGTTGCACGAAAGCATCGACCGCTGATGCCGACTATAATAATCGTGAGTCATCGCGCGGGAGCGTGCCGTGAAAAAAATAATAATCTTCTTGTTAATGGTCCTGTTCTTCATTTTGCTCTGGTGGTTGTTGCGCCAGGACGGCAGTGAAGCGTCTTTCTCGGGTGTATTGCGCGACGCGTCCGGACAACCGGTACCGCAAGCCGTCGTCAGCGTCGGCGGCGACAGCACAGTCACCGACGAGGAGGGTCGATTCACGATCAAGGGATCGTGGGCAAGCCGCAACCGCTGGGTGCTCGAAGCTCGGCGACCGGGCTTCGCACCGATTTCCAAGGTCTTCGGCAAGGGCAGCGAAGACGTGACCCTGACCGCCGTCGAAACGACTTCCCTGAGCTTCGACGCAGGATCTATCATCGTGGCACGCGATAATCGCACCAACTGCATCGGATCCGCGGCATCGTCGGTGGACTGGGCCTCACACCCGACCGCCAGGTATCCACAGGCTTTCGACGCCAGCGGCAATGCACTGACGGGCACGCTGCCCCCTACCGCACAAAGGGCGCTGGATTTCATGTCCGCTACCGCGTCCTGTAACACGGGGTTCCAGGTGACCATTCCGGCCAACGGCCTGGTGACCGCCTCCGGTCAGGCTGCTCGAGGCCAGGTCGACGTGGAACTTTCGACAGTCGACCTGTACTCGCCCGATGGCATGCCCGGCGACTACACGGTGACGCCCACGGCAGACGGCCCCGTTTACATGGAGAGCTTTGGCGCCGGAACCATCGAAATACGTGCGGGAGACGATGTCCTGCAACTGCAAAAAGGCACCCGCGCGGAAATCCTGATCCCGGTTGACCGTACCCAGATCGATATCGGATCGAAAGTTCCCGAATCGATACCGCTGCTGCGCTATGAATCGAAGTCCGGCGAATGGACGAAGATTGGCGTGGCGAAGCTCGACGAGGAACAGCAAGCCTACGTCGGCGAGGTAGAGCATTTCTCGGAATTCAATGCCGACGTCGTCAAGACCAACCCCGCGTGCCTGGCCTTCAACGGTAGCGGTCTCGGCGGTACCTTCAGGCTGGTAACGACGGCCCCCACGAGCAGCGGCGGTTTCAAACAGGTTACGCACACCGTCCAGCCGGATACGACGCAGGCAATCCCCGATTTGCATGCCATCTACAATCTGCCGGCTAACGAGTGGGTGGTCCTGAGGGCGATACAGGCCGGAGTTCCAATCGGCACCTGGGTGGTTGCCACCGGCAATTCGTGGGGCAACACAGGCGCGCCGGGTTACGACTACGCGGCTTGCGGCACTGTCTTCAACCTGTCCAACACCGTTGCCTCGGGAGTCGTGAATGCCGGAGCGAACCGTCGTTTCGGCCCGCTGCCGAAACATGTCAGCTTCCTGGTAAACACGTCGAGCACACCAGAAGACGTTTATCCGGTCGGCGGAGCGAATTGCAATTTCCCGTGTTTGTACCTGTTTTCGCTGTTCGATACCGGCTCGAACCTGGTCGTCATCAACAGCGCGACGGCCACCCAGCATGGCATGCCATTGACGGCGAGCACCCTGTGGGACGTCGACGTGCGAATCGACGGTTACAGCACGTTGTCTGCGGGTAACAACCCCGGCGCACCGTTCGCCCTGCCCGGCAGTTCGGGCGGTGCGCAGGCGAATTCCGGCGTGCTGCGGGTCGCACCACGAAACCTGACCATTCAGGAAGAGGAAGTCCATGTCGATTCGACGACCGGCCAGCCGACGGGGAATTTCGTACTGGTGGACTACAACCTCGTCGGTGCACCGGTTGCGAACAAAGTTGTCGCCCGCATCGACTACACGACCCAGATCACGAAGGGACCGTGGACGTTTGCTCCGAATCACTACACGATCACCGCACCGGACATCGAGTTCTTCATGCCGGGCGCCTCGGGTATCCCGACGCCGACGCTGACCTTGTTCGTCGAGGGTTTCGGATCGGCCGCCGCGAACCCCAATGGCGCGACGGACCAGCGGCATTTCCTGCAGAATGTGACGTTTACGAAAGGCACTGCGAATTACTACGATGAGCAGACACTCACGAATCCAAAGCGTTTCCTGTTTGACACGGGCACCTCGTTTACCGTAATAAGCCAGGCGATGGCGACGGCTCTGGGCGCGAACCCGGCAAGCCCGAATGCGGCGGCCGGCTGTTCGTCGAACAACACGGCGAACTTCGTGTCACTCGACTCGATCACGATCGTCGGCATGAATTCCAGTAACCAACTCGCAACCTACCGGGTCAACAACCCCGAGGTTTGCGTCGATGTCGGAGGAACCATCATATCGACACATTATCCGGACCCGGCCAACCCGACCGCGCCAGCGAGGAAGGTCGACGCCGTCATCGGCTCGAATCTGTTCGACCAGGCCGAAATTCTCTGGGATGGGCCTCACAGGACCGTCGGAATTTTACCGTAACGCGGAGAAGACGTTGAGCGCGGACGAAACCCCGGGCAAAAGCGACTTCCCGGATGCCGTTTCGCCACCACCGATGCCGAGGGGCGTTGCGACGCCCGACGGCCGGAGGGCGTTCTTCGCGGGCCTTGACAACACGGTTCAGGCGATCGACGTCGAGACGGGAAAGCGCACCTGGTCAGTCGAAATTGACGGTCAGCCGATCGCGGCCGCGAACGGCCAGGTCGTTATCATGCGTGAGGCATCGCCCGGCGTTCTGACGATGCTGGTTCTCGACGAAACCGACGGCCACGAAGTCGGGCGCTGCAACGTCACTCTCCCGCCCGGCATTGACGTTTCGGCCGCATCCGGCCAGTTCGGTCTGCGGCCGAGCATACTCGACGATCGATTGCTGGTGGAATGGGAGGCACAGTCGTCTTATGCGGGCGGTGCGCCACCACCGACATTTGTCGAGGACGAGGCCGCACGCAGGACAACAGGCACGTTCGAATGTGACCTGACCGCCGGTCATGTCAGGACGGCGCAATCCGGCGCGGCCGAAGCACCGGCTCCACGTACCTCGTGGCCGTATCGGCTCGGTGGCGACTGGCACAAGAGCGCCTGGCGGGTCGGCGAATCGCTCGCCACCCTCGAACTCGATCGCTCGGGCCCTCAAGCCGCATTGCTGCTGAGGACCTTTGCAGAGGATGACGAGTCAACTGCACGGTCGAGCGTCATCGCGGAAAGCGACGCCGTCGAACCGACCGTAACGCCTGACGGTCGTCATGTGTTCGTTCGCCTGACTGTACCGCCGGGTGAGCCATGGCACATCTGGGACGCCATCGATCACACAGAGGTGGGTATTATCGATTACCAACCCGGCAGCGAATTCCCGGCCGTTCTTGACGAGCGTGCTTACTACGTGGCTCCGACGACTTCGCCAACGGGAACCGGCTACGACATGCGCGCAGTCGACCTCGTTACCGGCAAGGTCGTCTGGGACCTGCAACTCGGCGCACCCGCGCCACGGAAAATCACGCCGCCGCCACCGCGAATGCGTTGACCGCGCTGTCAGGGATTCGGTACGCCCGACAAGTCAATGGAGAACATGCCGCGCCCGTGCGTGGCGCACACCAGTGTCTCACCCATCCAGATCAGGTCGCTCACAGCACAATTGGTCGGTCCTTCGTTGGTTGGCGACCACGTGGCTCCCTGATCCTCACTGGTGAAGATGCCGAGTTCGGTGCCAAGGTAGAGGAAGGTCGGCCGACGCGGGTGTATCGCAATGCTGCGGGCCGGCGCGTGGGGCAATCCCCCACTGAGATCCTGCCAGTTGGCGCCGGCGTCGTCGCTGCGCCAGATATTGCCCGGATCGTAACCGGCGAAGGTCGCGTACACCCGATTGTGATCGCTGGCGTCGATCACCAGTCGCGTGCACATCCTGGCAGGCAGCGGTCCGTTTCCGGCGACCGAATTCCACGTCGGGTTCGCGTTCGTCGCATCCTGACTGTTGAAAACGTTACCGCCAAGGTGGCCCACCCAGACCACGTTCGAATCACCGTCGGCGATCGAGACGGCACTGATCGGGTTACGCTGGCCGATGCTGATATCCGGCTTTATCGACGCCCAACTGGGACCGGTTGCATCCGTGTTCGCCGTCTTCGAATCGTTGGTACGCCACAATTGTGCGCCGCCGGCGAGGATACGTTCGCCATCGTTCGGGTCGATGGCGAACGGCGCAATAAAGAGCGCGTCGCGCGTGCCGGCGTCGGGAATGCTGAAAGGCACCGGTTTGCGGTCCCATTGCCTGGTCAGGGTATTGAAGAACTGTCCGCTGATGTACTTGAGCCACCACTGGTCGTCGTTGGCGGCGCCATTGTCGTTGCGGTGAATGTCCAGGTGGACGTATTCCTGGAAGAAAAAATTCGGGTCCGCGGGATCAGCCTGGCAGAACCCGCCGTCACCGCCGAGTATTTCCGTCCACCCGTTCGCGCCGACTGCCGGATCGAAACTGAGTGTGCCGTTGTCTTGCGCGCCTCCGATGATGGTGCCGGTTGTAGCGTTTCCGGCCGCTCCGTAAAACTGCGTGACGGCATAACCGTTCACCAGGTTCGTCCAGCCGGATTCCTGGTCCGGGTCATTGCCCACCGTGCTTACATCGTCCGCGCGATAGATGCCGCCGTCGTTGCCGAAAAACACAATTCTGTTGGCACCCCCGTCGTATCCGGGATGGGAGACAATTGCGTGGTGGTCCGCGTGGGCGGACAGGTTCGATGTCCAGTTGCTCATGCGCGCCAGCGTGTCGCCCCCGTCGGTACTCCGCCAAAGGTCGATACCGCCGACCACGACGAGGTTGACGTCCGGGTCGCCCGCCCAAATCGTGTTGTCGTACCAGCCCTGTTGTCCGAGGAACTGTGCTGGAAAGCCGTTCGTATTGTTGCTCGCTTGCTGTGAGTAACTGGCGCCGCCGTCCGTCGAACGGAAAATCCGGCCGCCATCGGTGTCGACCGACGCGTACACGATGTCCGGATCTGCTGCCGCATAGGTCACCTCGACGCGTGCGTTGCCGCCGATGCCGCTTGCTGCGGTCCAGGTCTGGCCACCGTCCGTGCTGAACAGGGCCCCGCCCGCTCCGGCGGCACCGCTCGCCACGGCACGATTGCTGTCCGTCGGATGAAATCTCAGGTCAGCGACGTTGCCCGGCTCGACCAGGGTCCAGACATCCCGGTCGGCGTCAATGCTGCGATGGATACCCGTGCGGGTGGCTGCCAGCAGCGTCGTTCCATCCGGCGACATCGCGAGGCGTTGAATCCACTGAAAGTCGGTGTTGTCGGTGCTCTGCAGCTGGTCCCAGGATGCGCCGTTGATGGTCCGGAATATTCCTGCGCCCCGAATCGCGTCGGCATTGTGAAAGCCTTCGCCTGTGGCGGCGTAAAGCACATTGGCATTGTTCGGGTCCATGACGATGGAGGTCACGGCGAGGTTGGCCATGCGGTCGTCGACCGGATGCCAGCTCGCGCCAGCGTCCGTGCTGAGCCATATTCCGCCGCCGACGCTGCCGACCCAGATTCGGTCGGTATCGTTGGGGTCGACAACGATGGTGCGCGTACGCCCGCCCACACGCCCCGGTCCGAGTGATGCCCAGCCGACACCCGTCGGTGCGAGGCCCGCGGCGGGAGGCGGTGGCGGGGGTGACAGGCTGGCGGGACCCCTCAGCACACCGGACGGAACACCGGCGGTTGTCTCTCGCGTAACGGCGGAACGCGACTCGTAAAGTTGCTGTAAGGCACGAAGCTTGCCACCGGACGACACCTTGCCCTCCTCGCTCTGTTCAAACAGGCCCTGGTGCTCGGCGCGAAGCTGCGGCCGGTCGCCGAGCGTGAGTTTTAGCAAGAGTTTCGCGAGTTTGCCCTCGCTCAGCTTGCTGATCTTGCGGTTGGAAATCGAAAATGCAGACTGAATCTGTTCCAGTGTCTCGACTGAGAGCTGCCGCTCCGTCGCTTGTTCTTCGTTTGTGGGGTCGTAGGTCACCGAAATCTCCTTCTCTTACACGAATGACGAATCCATTGGAAAGACAAACAGCCAAAACGGCAATACCTGCGATTCGCCGCAGTGCCCTTTTGGTGACGTGTTCTGCCGGAGCTAGCCCGGCCTGTTGGTTTCTGACCTGGCGGACATTGTCGCAGGCCGACCGGCAATCGCTTCGATCGCGATATCGAGCACGAGCCAGGTTGCCAGGAACGCAACACATTCAAGTGCGAAGCTGTGGAACCTGTAAAAGAATTCGGCACAAAGCAGTGCCAGAGCAAAACCCAAAGTGCGTTGACCGTAGGCGGCGTGGTCCCGCCACGCTCGGATAAGATCAATCATGACATCTCCCGTTCGTTTGAGTTGACGTTGCGTTGCACCCCCTTTATTCAAGAATAGCAGGCGTCTCGAGAATTGCTGGCGACGCGCGATAATGCCGGTCTCGACCCGAACACGTCGGCTCCGTTCGTAGTACCATCGGGCCGGCAAGCGTCAAACGAGGGACCATCGGTGAGCAAAGTGGCTCTAATTGTCGACGATTCCAGGACTGCCCGGATCGTGCTGCAAAAAATGCTCGAGACGCACGCCCTCGAAGTGGATACTGCAGGATCGGCCGAGGACGCCCTGGCCTACCTCAGCGACAACAGACCGGACATCATTTTCATGGATCACATGATGCCGGGGATGGACGGCTTCGAGGCCGTTTCCGCGATTAAGAAGAACCCGGCTACAGCGACCATCCCGATCATGATGTACACCGCCCAGGAGGGTGAGCTGTACGTCGGGCAGGCGCGGGCACTGGGTGCGGTCGGCGTATTGCCCAAACAGGTCGAACCTGTCGAATTGTCGAAGGTACTCCAGTCACTGCGTGTCATCGGCGCGGATGCGGAACGGCGGGAACACGACGAAGATGCCGTTGCGAAGGACTCCAGCGGCACCTACTCCGTGCTCGACAAGGTTGACCAGGATCTGAGTTTCCTGATCCAGGAACTCTTCGACCAACAGCGCGCCATACTGCGTCGCGATCTGCACGACACCGAAGAGAAAATCGCTGCCCGCGTCGTCGATGAAATTCGATCCCCCGACGCCGACGATGCTCACGCCGGGAAGGCGGGGCCGCCGAGCTACATGCCAGCTCCATTGCGAATTGTCGTGGCTGTACTGGCGGTTATCGCGATGATCTTCGCTTCGCTGTATTGGCGCAGCGAGCAGAGCCGGCAGGAGATTCAGCAACAAAACGCCGGGCTGCAGCGCCAGCTGGAGCAACGCAACGCCTTCGAATCGCAGGACTCTCTGCAGCTGCAACAGCAGCTGAGCGATTACCGGCGGGCGCTCGACTCTGCTTACGCGGTTGCGCTGGAATCCATCGAATGGGCCGCGAACCAGTCTTCGCTGTACGGTATCGACGAGTTGCCGATGGGCAACTCACGACTTACCGTGATTGCGAAATTGTCCGATCACCTCGCACAACTCGATTTCCACGGCGTCGTGCGGCTTGAGTCTCACGTCGGCAACTTCTGCATGTCGTTTGCCGGGCCTGACGGTTACACGCTACCGGCCACGGACATTGCCGCGGTTGATTGCGACCGAATCGGATTCGAACCAGGCGTTGCTTACGACCTGGGGCTTCGACAATCTGTCGCCTTCGCAAACTTCATCAACCTGGCAGACGAACGAACGGGCGGCAGAATTCGTTACGAGATTATCTCGCTCGGAAACTCGAGCCCGCTGCTGGCCTACCCTGGAAGTACCGCGGGAGTCACGGCATCGGCCTGGAACGAAATTGCGGCAAGCAACAACCGTGTCGATGTGTCGCTCTATCCGGATGCACGTTGACAGCGACGTCCTGCAGCCGGGCATGACAGCATTCGGCCGGCGCCATCAATGGCACCGGCCTTTTGTCCCGCGTCAGAAACGATACGTAAATCCGAGCGAAATGACGTCACTTTCGGTGTCCTCGAGTTCGTAACGGGTCCAGTCGCCAACAAGTTTGAGCCTTTCGGTAAATGAAACGGTCGCACCGCCGCCAAGATACAGGTTGGAATCTTCAGGGCGTGCCAGTGTGATGTTGTCGAGTATCGCGTCGCCGTCCCAGAAGAAAGCGCCGCCGCGCCCGAACAGTGACATGCTGTTGCCAAGCGGGATACTGCCTGTGGCGCCCAGCGTGAAACCGTCGGCTTGCAATCGCAGGTCGACCGGTGAGCCGCTTACGTCGACGCGTTCATCAAATTTCCCGAAATTGTGATAGCCGCCCTCCAGTGAGAAAAAGTCGTTGAATTGCCAGCCGACCGTGAATCTGTACGGTGTGCTGTCAGTATCGATGTTCAATCCGCTGAAATCTTCCTTGATCGTCGCCGAGCCGACGCTGCCGCCGAAATAGAAGCCGCTGTCCGCAAGTGCACTCAGGGGCGTCAATGCCAGTGTGACGAACACGGCGATCGACTTCGCTTTTGCTGCTTTCATAAGACTGTCCTCTGTCTGTTCATGGATTCGGCCGCAGGGCGCAGGGCCCGGCGGTGGGATTACCGCAGTTTCCATGACCAATGCTGAAGCCCAGCTGAAGGGAAATGGGGCAGCGGCAATGTCGGCAAAGAGATGCGTATTATGTACAACACGCGATTTTCGCCGCGCTCGAGGCAAGCGCGGATTGTGATGAATGACGAGTGTCAGGGACCTGACAGACGTTCAGGGCTTTGATCGGGATCGTGTCGCTACCCCGTACTCGAGCGGGAACTACCGGCGATAGTCCAGCGGCGGATCGCGATCGCCCAACAGAGGCTTGTATTCGAAGTCGTCGCCGCGGCGTTCGTCGAACTCCGCCCGTGCCGCATCGCGAAGTTCCTTGTTTTCGAACAGCTCTATCGCACTCAGCGCCAGCGCCTTGGCTGCCACCTGCGCACCCTTGAATCCGATGCTCGTGCCACTCGCGGCGACTGCCTGCCAACTGTGTCCGGACGTGCCCGGGACCCAGGTCGCGACCCGCAGTCCGGCAGTAGGCACGACTTGCGAAACGTCGCCGACGTCGGTCGAGCCGTGCCCCAGTGACACTTCGTAAGGCTGCACATCGGATTGTGAACCGAGTTCATATTTCGGTTCGGCAAACGTCGCGTGAATTTCTTCTGCAAATTTCTGCTCTGCCCGGGTGTATTGAACGCCACCGACGCGCCGCAGTTTTTCGTCCATCATCTTCTGCAGCGTTTCGTTGATCAGGAGCGGGTTGTTGCCGTGGATGATTTCCCAATCGACCTCGGTGTCGGTTCCCTGGGCCGCGCCGAGCGCCGCGGCTTCCAGGCGCTGCCATAGCTCCAGTACCTTGTTCGCTTCGGGATGGCGAAGGTAATAGAACACCTCGGCGAAATCGGGCACGACGTTCGGCGCCGAGCCACCGTGCGTAATGACGTAGTGAATGCGCGTGTCCTGCGGCACGTGCTCGCGCATCAGGTTCGTCATGTAATTCATGGCCTCCACGCCGTCGAGAGCGGAGCGCGCCTTATCCGGTGCGCCCGCGGCATGCGCGGATATTCCCGTGAATCGAAACTTGGCCGAACGATTTGCAAGATTGGGTTGTGACTTCGCCGAATTTTCGTCATCGGCGTGCCAGTGCAGGACGATGTCGACATCGTCGAATGCTCCGTCACGCACGAGGTAGACTTTGCCACTTCCGCCTTCCTCGGCCGGCGTGCCGTAAAGACGAACCGTACCCGGCGTTCCGGTGCGCTCGAGCCAGTCTTTGACTGCAATGGCCGCACCAACCGAGCCGGCGCCGAACAGGTTATGGCCGCAGGCATGGCCTGCCGGCTTGTCGGCGAGGGGACTGCGCTCGGCAACGGCATCCTGGCTGATGCCGGGCAGCGCATCGAATTCCGCCAGCAGCCCGATGACCGGGCCGGACTCGCCATAGCTCGCGATAAAAGCCGTCGGAATGCCGGCTACGCCCATGTCGATTTCGAAGCCTTCGGCGCGCAGAGTCTCAGCCAACAGGGCGCTGCTCTTTTCCTCGAGGTATCCGACCTCTGCGTATTCCCAGATGGTCCGCGCGAGTTCCGAGATTTGCGCATACCTCGAGTCGACGAAACTCAGCACATCGTCTGCATCGTCAGCCAGCACGAGGGGCGACTGCGCTGCCATGAATACCAGTACGAATACGAATCGGGTTATTCTCATGCGGCGGTGCTCCAGGGATATTGATTTGCTTGCCATGCAGGATAGCTGCCGCAACAATACACGACAGCCGGCACTGGCTGCCACGGCGATCTTCGTGCCGGCTGTTACACTTTGGCAGCAAGCAACTTGCAACTGAGAGAGGCGGAATCAACTGTGTCGTCAGTTTTCTACAGGGAAGCCGGGGTTGATTATCCTGTGGCAGACCGCACGGAAGGCATGTATCTCATAGACTCTGCCGGCATGCGGTACCTGGATATGAGCGGCGGCGCCGCCGTATCGTGCCTGGGCCACGGCCACAAGGATGTGATCGCCGCGATTAAAGAGCAGATCGACCGCCTCGCGTTCGCTCATACCGGTTTTTTTACGAACGAGCCGCAGGAAGACCTGGCGCGTCGCTTGTCGGAAAGATTCGCCGAACCCGGCGCCAGGGTGTATTTCTCCTCCGGCGGATCGGAAGCCAACGAGACGGCTCTCAAACTTGCCTGGCAATACTGGCGCGCCAGGAACCAACCCGAAAAAACAGCGGTGATCAGCCGCCATTTCAGCTACCACGGCAACACGATGGGTGCGCTGTCTGTCAGCGGCAGTGCGTTTCGTCGGCTGGCCTACGAAAACGTCATCCATGACTGGCCACGCATCGCACCGTGTTATGCGTATCGTCACAAGAACGAGGATGAGACGGAGACCGCCTACGGCTTGCGTGCCGCAGCCGAACTCGAAAAGGCGATCGACGAATTTGGCGAGGACAAGATCGCGGCCTTTATCGCGGAGCCCATTGTCGGTGCGACGCTCGGCGTCGTTCCGGCGGTTGACGGATACTTCAGCGAGATCCGCCGAATATGCTCCGAACGCAACATCCTGTTAATTGTGGACGAGGTGATGTGCGGTTCCGGACGCTGCGGGGATTTCTTTGCACACGAAGTGGACCGGATCATCCCGGACATAGTCACCATGGCCAAGGGCCTTGGCGGGGGTTATCAGCCAATCGCAGCGGCGCTGGTCCGCCAGCCGATCGCCGAGGCACTGGATACGGCGGGCGGGTTCGTGCATGGGCACACTTACATCGGCCACGCTACGGCCTGCGCTGCCGGCGTGGCGGTGCAGAAATACCTCGACGAGTACGACGTGCTTACCGACGTCAAAGCAAAAGGACGGGAGTTGCACGCATTGCTGCGAGAACGCTTCGGTTCGCATCCGAATGTCGGCGACATCCGCAGTCGTGGACTTTTCGCGGGGCTGGAATTTGTCGCCGACAAGCAGAGTAAAGAACCGTTTCCGGCGGCCGCAAAAATTGCCGCCAAACTCAAAGCGACCGCCATGCATGAAGGGCTTATCTGCTACCCGGGCAGCGGCTCGGTTGACGGCAAGCGTGGCGCGCATATCCTGCTTGCGCCACCGTTCATCGTCGAGAGCAAGCACATGCTGGAGATGGCCGACAAGCTGGACGCCGTATTCCGCGTTGTTTTAGATAGTTGAAAGTACTGTGCAGTCTACCCTCGAATACGCGATGTCGGTTACGTCAATCTCGTGAACCGTTTGTCGGAGTCGGGGAAGTCCACGCCCATCGCCGCTCCACTCACAAGACCGAAAATGAGGGCGAAGATCCATGTCATGTAGTTTGTTGCTGCCCCATCGAAAGAAACCGGTGCGCTCGGAATCATTGTCAGAATACTGCCAACAAGCAACAAAGCGATGCTAATCCACTGGTAGATCTTGAGGCCACCGAAGACTGGCGTTTGTGGCTCGCCGCGGTAAGTTTCTTCGACAAATCGAGCTACGCTGGAAAGGACCAGGTAGATACCGACGATAGCGGAACCGGGGGCGCCCACCCGCGCCATGCGGAATACGACCATCCCGATGAACACGTTGCCGATGATCGAATAGAGCGGTGTCGGATGGATGGACGCGCCACGCAAATCGGCCAAATGGCATACGCGGGAATTCGGCTCAGTGACTCTTATTCCCGTATTTTCGGGAGCAGGTGCACCGTGGCAGCAACCCTGGACCAAACAACGAAGCCGCCCGAGGGCCTGGATCAAAGGCGCAGCCACGCACATCGCCCCGAGAGAAACGAAGCTCGAAAGACCAGTCCAGCGCTCGACAATCAAGGCTCCGATGATGGCCCCGATCACGGAGCCGTAATACCCGAAAGGTCGCAGCAGCTTATCCGATCCTTCGATAACCTGGGCCCATATTCCAGCCGTCACAATTGAACAAATACTAATGAGAAAAGACGGTGCCAAATTCGCCGGGCCAAGGATTCCGGCAAATACGACATAGCCAGCGAAACCTGCAAGTCCGGCGTAAAAGCCGTGATTGATGATACGTACGGGACCGAATCGCCATTCATGCCAGGAGTTTGCGATTTTTTCGGCGTAACCACGAATCGCTCTCCAGACGCGTCCGTAGGATGCCACTACGACGTAAACGAATACCGCCCCGAATATGTCGAGGATGGCATGCATGCCGCTCAACCAGGCGGCCAATGCCATAATCCAGGCAGCACCCCAGATGATCGCTGTCGCATGCGCATACCGTGCTGCGAACAACCTGGCTGCCAGAAACGTCCATGTAACATGGAATGCGGGAAACGCTGTGGCCGGATTATCAATGCCCTGTTGCAGGATTAGCAGTTCTCCCCAGACCGTGGTGGGCTGTAGCGGCCGAAACTCGGCGATGATTGGCAAGGTCAGGTAAAAGGGAATCACGATTGCCGTGGCGACAAGTCCGGCGACCGCGAATTCGCGAAGATCCCGCTTCGTCCTTGCGAAAAACGGCGCAAGCCCTACGAACGGATAAGTCAGCACGTAGGGCAGGCCTGCAAGATCGTATGAGGCCAGGTTTTCTTCGAACGGCAGAGTCGAATCCCATACGGGATCCACCACGCCGATGTAGCTGGCAACACCCTCGTAAAGTAGTAGCCACGGCAGAAATACCAGGACGACTACCGATACGAAGTCCCGAAGCACGGGCGGCGAAGAGCTTGCTGTTGGCAAGCGTAACCAATGGTCGAAATAGACGTCGCCGAATCTGCTTATGAGTTCGGGCCTTTCATAACCCCAGACCAACGCCACGCTAGCCAACGTGACAATCGGTGTTATCACCCACAAGCCCGGGCTTGAATCGAACAGGACTGACACACCTGCACACCCGATACAGAAGCCCAGGTAGATTGGATGTGACAGCCAAAAGTAAACTCCATCTCGAACATAACGCTTGGGAGGATAGGCGTTCATCGGTAAGCCGTCTCCCCGCTTCACGATGGCCCACATGCCTGCAAGCAGGATGAGTGACCCTGAAACAACCAGGACCTGGCCCAACGCTGGAACCTGCGGAACATCGGGGAATGCGAGATGACCCAGCCTCGCGGACCAAAGGACGAGGTATGCAGGGAGCACAACCACGAATGTCAGGCCATATAGAAATCGGCCCGGACTAAATCGAATTTTATCTCCAGCTGACGCGTTCATGAATCACCCATCCTGTATGATTCGAACCATCTGCAAATGCCAGACGTCCGCGGCTGACATATTTGTGCTCCTTTCCACCGAGAAACTCAATCGGCGCGGCCCTCAGGACTGAAGGGATTTTCGAAACCAGCGTCTCAGCAATTGAGTCTTCACGAATTATATCTGCACGTTCCAGTGACAACTCGAAGTCCTCACACCTGATGCGGTTATCGGAGATCTGTGGGTTCGCCGCTCTCTGACCATCGCAAATAAGCAATACCAGATCATGTTTCCCCTGCCATTCGATCCATACAACAGAATGATCTTCAGAAACAAATCGCCCCCACAGCAAAGTCCGAAAACCGAGGCGCCATGGTGGAATAGTCAGCTTCAGGAATTCGACATATCCAAGACCGCTAAATGTCGCCCCCGACGCTGTCGTCAATTGAACCCGAGCCGATGGTTGTGAGCATGTCCAATCGACTACCCCCTCGTCGTCCTCGTGCAGCACATGTCTCTCGGCAGGAGCGAGTCGCCGCCACTGCCCATCAAACCCGAGCGTGGGGCTCCGCCAGGTCAGGACAGAATCGTCGTCGACCGGACCATCGCGAGGTGACAGCGACGGGCCAGCTTTGACTCCCAGGAATGAAGGATGATGCAGAGTTGCGCGGTAGTTGATCTTGATGGCTCGCCAATTCAGGCGTGCCGAATAGCCGATGAAATAGTGCCCTTCGTCGGTTACCAGATCGACGTAGTACTTCTGCAGAGAAAACTCGCTTTTGGTGTTCCGATCTTTGCAATCGCGCTGAGTCATTGCCTGTCTGGTGGCAGTTTCATCTGCGAGCTCTCAGCATACAGTAGAACCGCCTGAGTCGGCGAAACAAGAATAGCGAGGCTATTGTCATAGTGATGGAGTGTCCCCTGCATGAATTCAATGGCCGCCGCTCATAATTGCTCGGATTTCGCCAAACGATTCAGCCCTTTGTTTTGTTTGGCGCGCGATGTGCAGGATGTGCGAGAGCGGCCCCGGAGAGATGGATTCCTCGCTGCGCTCGTCACCCTGCGGGGCGCCTGCGGCGTCTGTCGGAACGCTGCGCGTTCCTCGGATCGAACTCTGGAGTTCGAATGTTATCCGGAGCTGAAAAAGAAAAAGGGCCCCACAAGGGGACCCTTTGTCTTTTTTGGCGCGCCCGGAGAGATTCGAACTCCCGACCGCCCGGTTCGTAGCCGGGTACTCTATCCAGCTGAGCTACGGGCGCACTGTCTGTTCGCGGCTGGAATACCCCTGGGGCACGTAGGCCGCTCCTACGAAAATCGTAAGTGGCGGAGAGAGAGGGATTCGAACCCTCGAAGGGGTATTAGCCCTTACTCCCTTAGCAGGGGAGCGCTTTCGACCACTCAGCCATCTCTCCGTAATTCTATGTCTTGCCTCTCACTAATCCACCGAGAGAGGGATGGATTGATCGGCAGCTTCCTTGGCTCAGCATCACTCCGAGAGTTTGCGGGGTTAATCCCCGTGCCTCTCCATGTCACGGCACTAAAGGTCAGTCCGGACCGGCCAATGGCGCAATTCTCGCGTCCCCCTACGGACTGGGGCCGCACATATTACTGTCAGTGGTGGTTGAGGTAAAGCTGTTTTCGAGCCTATTCCGCGGTTTTCGACCCATCGGATTCGGCGGCCGCTTCCGAGGCCTGTTCGCTCTGAATTCGCTCGTAGATCTCTTCCCGGTGCACTGCGACGTCTTTGGGCGCATTGATCCCGACTCGGACCTGATTTCCCTTGACCCCCAAAACGGTGATTGTGATATCGCTCCCAATCATGACCGTTTCACCAGCGCGTCGCGTCAGAATCAGCATGACTTCCTACTCCTGCCTTGCGGGGCTCCTGCCCCGTTCCTTTTTATTACGCGTCGTACTTCCTTAAACGCTTGTAATACTAGCCGATTTTGGCCCGCGATGCCCATATGGCATCTCAGGAGAGCTGTTGTGCTACCCAGGCATGCACCGACTCAAGTGCCTTGTCGAGCCCGGACGCATCATTGCCTCCCGCCTGGGCGAAATCCGGGCGCCCGCCACCCTTGCCACCCACAAGCTCCGCGACGGGCTTGATCAGGTCGCCCGCGCGAATCCTGTCCGTGTTGTTCTTGGTAACGCCTGCGGCAAGCCGGACCTTGCCGTCATCGACGGAACCGAGCACGACCACCGCGTTTTGCAGCTTGTCCTTGAGCCGGTCTACGGCATCGCGCAGCGTCTTCGCGTCGGCCCCATCCATGCGGGTTGCCAGCACTTTGATTCCGGCAATTTCCTGCACATTGTCCGTGTGGTCCGTCGCCTGCCCCGTGGCAAGTGCCTGTTTCGCGGCCGCCAGTTCCTTCTCGAGTTCGCGCGTGCGCCTCAGGAGTTGTTCGACTTTTGTCGCAGCCTGCTCCGGCTGGCTGCGCAACAGTCCGGCCAGGTCGTGCAAGGTACGCTGATTCGCGTCGATCCATGCCATTGCGCCGGCGCCCGTCACGGCCTCTATTCGTCTTACGCCCGACGCGACGCCGGATTCCGAGACGATCTTGAATACACCGATGTCGCCGGTGCGCTCGACGTGCGTCCCGCCACAGAGTTCGACCGAGAAGTCGCCGAATCGCAGCACGCGCACCCTGTCGCCGTACTTCTCGCCGAACAGCGCCATCGCGCCAGACTCGATCGCATCGTCGTAGGTCATGAGATTCGTATCTGCCTCGACGTTTTCGCGTATCTCTGCGTTGACGAGATCTTCGATTTCCTGCAACTGCTCTGCAGTGACGCCCTCATAGTGAGAGAAGTCGAAGCGCAGTCTGTCGGGCGCGACCAGCGAACCCTTCTGCGTAACGTGATCGCCCAGCACGTGGCGAAGGGCCGCATGCATCAGGTGTGTTGCCGAATGGTTCAGGCGTATGGCCTGGCGTCGATCGGCATCGACGACCGCCTCGATCTTGTCACCGACCTTGAGTTCGCCCTGCTCGACGCTACCGAAGTGGACATTCGCGTTGCCGCTTTTTCGCGTGTCGTCGACGCGAAACAGCTTGTCGATTTCGACGAGTATTCCCGTATCGCCGATCTGGCCGCCGCTTTCAGCGTAAAACGGCGTGGCCGACAGGACGACGGCTCCGTCGTCGCCCGCACTCAGGGCTTGGACGGATACGCCATCCTTGAACAAGGATTCGATGTTGCTCGTGGCATCGGTGCCGTCGTATCCGAGGAACTCGGTTTGCGCATCAGTCTTCAGGGCATCGCTTCCGGCGGTGCCGAACTTGCTCGCGGCCTTCGCTTTACTACGCTGTTCCGCCATCGATGCGTCAAAGCCTTCCTGGTCGAGTGTCAGGTTGCGCTCACGTGCGACGTCGGCAGTCAAGTCGACCGGAAATCCATAGGTATCGTAGAGCTTGAACACGATGTCCCCGGGAATCTCGTTGCCATCGAGGTTCCTGATGGCGGCCTCGAGGATTTCCATGCCCTGGTCCAGCGTCTCGGCAAAGCGGGCCTCTTCCTTCGCGAGTACTTTTTCGACATGCGCCTGCGCCCTGGCGAGTTCAGGGTAGGCGCCGCCCATTTCATCGACCAGCGGTGCCACGAGCTTGTGAAAGAACAGTTCGTCCGTGCCGAGTTTCTTGCCGTGTCGAATGGCGCGGCGAATGATACGGCGCAGTACGTATCCCCTGCCCTCGTTGCCCGGCAGGACGCCATCAACGATCAGGAACGCGCAGGCACGAATATGATCGGCAATCACGTTGAGCGAGCTCGAACCGTCGTTCTCGACGCCGAGCACATCGGCGGCGGACTGAATGATGTGCGCGAACAGGTCGATCTGGTAATTGCTGTGCACCTCTTGCATCACGGCAGCGATGCGTTCCAGGCCCATGCCGGTGTCAACGGAGGGCTTCGGCAGCGGTTTCATCTCACCGTCCGCCGCACGGTCGAACTGCATGAACACGAGATTCCAGACTTCGACGTAACGATCGAAATCTTCGTCCGGGGAGCCCGGCGGCCCGCCCGGAACGTGTTTGCCGTGGTCGAAAAAGATTTCGCTGCAGGGACCGCAGGGACCCGTGTCACCCATGGCCCAAAAATTGTCTTTTTCACCAAGGCGCGAGAACCGCGCGGGATCGACCTGCATCTCTTTGAGCCAGATATCGGCTGCCTCATCATCGTCTTTGTAGACGGTGACCCACAGGCGCTCTTCCGGCAGGCCCAGGGTCTCCGTGAGAAACTCCCAGGCGTATTGAATGGCCTCGCGCTTGAAGTAGTCGCCAAAGCTGAAGTTGCCGAGCATTTCGAAGAACGTGTGGTGCCGGGTCGTGTAGCCGACGTTCTCCAGGTCGTTGTGCTTGCCGCCCGCTCTTACGCAGCGCTGCGATGAAACCGCCGTACTGTAGCTACGCTTGTCGTCACCGGTGAAGACGTCCTTGAATTGCACCATGCCGGCATTCGTGAACAAGAGCGTCGGGTCGTTGCCGGGCACGAGCGGTGAGCTCGCGACGACCTCGTGGCCGCGTTCACGAAAAAAATCCAGGAATGCCTGGCGCAGCTCATTGCTCGTCATGGTCTTCATCGAAGAGATATCGGGGTCAAGCCGTTGAATTCAAAGCCGGTAGTTTACGGGGTTTGAGTCTCCGGATTAAGACTTATTCACCGACGGCCGCCCGGACCTGATCGGGCTCGAAGCCACGATATTGCAGGAAACGCATTTGCCGCGCCTTCGCCTTGAAGTCGGCCGGCCGGCCCGCGCCGAACTTCTTGCGGCGGATGCCAACTGCCAGCTCGTGCCAGTCGACGCCCGCGTCCTCGATCGCAATGTCGATCGCGGCCGCCTCGATTCCGCGCTGTTCGAGCTCGAGCCGAATGCGCACCGGCCCTTTGCCCTGGTTGACACGCGATTGCACAAAGCTCTCCGCGAATCGCGCATCGCTTTGCAGGCCCTCGTCGCCGAGTTCGCGGATCGCCTGTTCCGCAATTTCGCGATCGTAGCCCTTGCCGGTGAGCTTACCAACGAGTTCGGCCTGACCATATTCACGCCGAGCCAGGAAGTCCATGGCTTTCTTGCGCGCATCGGCGGGACAGGAGAAGCGATCCTCTTTCGTTTCAGAGAGAAGATCGCTGATTTCTTCCCGGAGTGATTGCGACATCGACGTTGCCAGGCAAAGCCGCTCCTAAGCTTCCTTTGCGACGGCGTCGTCCCCGGTGTTCTCGGCAACGGCTTGCACGGTCTTCGGCAGCAATTTAGCGCGGATCTTCGATTCGATCTCGTCAGCCATCGCGGGGTTGTTCTTCAGGAACTCGCGGACGTTCTCCTTGCCCTGGCCGATGCGGTCGTCGCCGTAGCTGTACCAGGAACCGGCCTTGTCCACGATGTCGTGCTGCACGCCGAGATCGATGATCTCGCCATGGCGGGAAATGCCATGCCCGTAAAGAATCTCGAATTCCGCTTGCTTGAATGGCGGCGAAACCTTGTTTTTCACGACCTTGACGCGGGTCTGGTTGCCGATGACTTCGTCGCCTTTCTTGATCGCGCCGATGCGGCGGATATCGAGCCGCACGGACGAGTAAAACTTGAGCGCGTTGCCGCCGGTCGTGGTCTCGGGGCTGCCGAACATGACCCCGATCTTCATGCGAATCTGGTTGATGAAAATCACCATCGCGTTGGAGCGCTTGATATTACCGGTCAGCTTCCTGAGAGCCTGTGACATCAGGCGGGCCTGCAGACCCATGTGCGAGTCACCCATCTCACCCTCGATTTCCGCCTTCGGGGTCAGCGCCGCAACCGAGTCGATTACGATGATGTCGATCGCACCCGAGCGCACCAGCATGTCGGTTATTTCGAGGGCCTGTTCACCCGTATCCGGCTGTGACACCAGCAGCTCGTCGACGTTGACGCCGAGCTTCCCGGCGTAGGCCGGATCGAGCGCATGCTCCGCGTCCACGAATGCAGCCGTGCCGCCCAACTTCTGCGCTTCGGCCACGACCTGCAGCGTCAGGGTCGTCTTACCCGACGACTCGGGACCGTAAACCTCGACCACACGTCCCCTCGGCAGGCCGCCGATGCCCAATGCCACGTCGAGGCCGATGGAGCCCGTCGATACCGACTCGATATCCCTGGCCGCGGAGCCGTCGCCCATGCGCATGACGGAACCTTTGCCGAACTGCTTTTCGATCTGGCCCAGGGCCTGCGCAAGTGCTTTCTTTCGATTGTCATCCATTATTTTGGTCCATTTTTCGCTGTCGTTGGGGGGAAGGTGGAATTACTGTTGATATAAACAGTATTATTCCACGAAAGCCGCGTCAATGGCAGCCTCCGGTACGTCTTTATTCTGCGCAAAGTACCAAGAAACTGTAACAAACACGCCGAAGCTATTGTTTCAGCACACGGTAGCTCGCGCCGCCGGGCCCCGATACCGACTCGACCAGTTCGAAGCCCGACCACTCCGTGACCGCCCGTTGCGCCAGGCGTTCGGTGGTGAACGTGCGGGCACGCTTCACGGCCGTAATATGCGGCCGGTAGGTACGCTCATCGGGCGACACGCCGAAGTTCTGCAACAACGTATTCAGGGAGTCGACCAGGGACTGCATTTCAGCCGGAACGGTGACTGCCGCCAGGCAGGCAATCTTCGGCCGGGGCCAGAACTCCAGCCGGTCGAAACTCAGGCGAAACGGCTCGACCCCGATCTCGCCGGCGCGCTGCAGCAACTCCGGAACCTCTTGCTCCGGAAATTCCCCGATGAAGGCCAGCGTCACGTGCCAGTTGCTGCGATCGACGGCTTTGCCCTCGACGGTTTTTGCCACGGGATTTATCACGTCACGCAGGCGGTCGCGCTGCCGATGGTCCGGCCACAGGGCGAAAAACAGTCGTTTCGTACTCACTGGCCGATTCGCTCCCTGACGCCCTGCAGCGCGTGCGCAACGGCCAGTTCGCGAACCAGCTCGCGGTCGCCGCTGAATTGCTGGCATTGCGTATCGGACTTCAGCTTCGAGCCGGACCTGACCGCCCAGGCAAACCAGACCGTGCCAACGGGCTTTTCCTTGCTGCCGCCATCGGGACCGGCAACACCGCTGACGGCGACGGCTATGTCGGCGCCGCTAAGCGCCAGCGCGCCCTCGGCCATTGCTTCGACCACTGGCCGGCTGACAGCGCCGTTTTCTTCGAGGACCTGGTTCTGCACGCCGAGTAATGACTCCTTGGCACCGTTCGAATAGCTCACGATGCCGTAGGCGAATACGTTCGAGCTGCCGGGCACATCGGTAATGGCTTTGGCAACCCATCCCCCGGTACACGATTCGGCGGTCGAAACCGCTTTGCCAGCGGCGCCGAGTTCCGCCACGAGCGCCTCGGCCAGTTGCCGGATCGCCTCGTGATCAGCCATTCAGGACCGACTCGTAAAGCGCGATGTGCTTATCCGCCATGGTATCTATCGAGAATTCCTTTTGCATCCGTTGCCGGCCTGCCGCAGCAAATGTAGCACGCAGTTGCGGCTCATCGATAAACCGTGCAATCGCCGCGCCCAGCGCGTCGATGTCTTCGGGAGCGACGAGTAAGCCGGTCTGCTCATGTACCACGGCCTCGACCATGCCACCGGCGGCGAACCCTACCACTGGTACGCCCGAGGCCGCCGCTTTGAGTGCCACGACACCGAGCCCCTCCTGCAGCGCCGGGTGAGCAAACAGATCGAAACACGACATGAAGCGGTCGAGGTCCTCGCGAAAACCCGCGAACTGCACGACGTCGCCCAGATCGAGCGATGCAGCCTCCGCCCGCAACTGGTTGTCGAGGTAACCCTCGCCGAAGACGATCAGCTTGAGCTGCGGATAGCGGTCCTTCAGGTCGGCAACCGATTGCAGCAGGTATTGATGCCCCTTGCGCGGAATCAACTGGCCGGCGGCGGCAACGACGAAGTCGTCATCGCGCAGGGCGAACTCTTCCCGAAACGAGGCGCAGTCGGCCTGTTCGTCGAATGCGGCAGCGTCGACGGCATCGCGAATGACCACGATCCTCTCGGAATTGACGCCGTGATCGACCAATACTTCGGCGACAGCTTCCGAAATTGCGATTACTTTTTCGAATGGGCGATATCGTATTGCGGCGACGACGCGCATCTCGGTGTTGTCGACCCGGCGCGACACAACCGTCGGGATATTTGCGAAACCGGCGGCAAGTCCCCCCAGGATGTCGGCACCGCGCCGACTGTGGCAGTGGACGATATCGGGACGCGACTCTTTGAGATACTGGTTCAGGCGATAAGCGAACGGAAGATCGAGGTCGCCTGCGCAAAACAGGTTCTGCACGCGCACGCCGGCAAGCCTCGCAACGCCATCGAGCCCGGAATCGGGCGGGCAGACCAGGGTATTGTCGTGGCCGCGTTCGCGTAACGCGTTGATCAGGTAGATAACCTGCTGCGGGCCACCCAAAAAATGGCGCCCGGTTTCGACATGCAGTATTTTCACGGTCTAATAATAGTCGCGCACACGACGACCGCCTACAAGAATTATGAAAGCCGAAATCTCAGCCGTCCATACGCCGATGATGCGCCAGTACCTCGGCATCAAATCCGAGTATCCGGAGATGCTCGTGTTCTATCGCATGGGCGACTTCTACGAACTGTTCTATGAAGATGCCAGGCGGGCCGCATCGCTGCTCGACATTACACTGACGTCGCGCGGCAAATCCGCGGGCAACGCGATCCCGATGGCGGGCGTTCCCTATCACGCGGTCGAGGGCTATCTCGCGAAACTGGTTCGCAAGGGCGAGTCCGTTGCAATTTGCGAACAGGTCGGTGACCCGGCGACAAGCAAGGGGCCTGTCGAGCGTAAGGTCACGCGTGTCATCACGCCGGGGACGTTGACTGACGAAGCGCTGCTTTCGTCGAATCGGGACAACGTCGTTGCCGCTGTTTACGGCAGCGGTGGGGCCTTCGGTATTGCATGGCTCGACCTGTCGGCGGGCCGATTCAGGCTGACAGAAACAGCGGGTCTCGAAGCGGTCCTGGGCGAGATCGAACGCTTGCGGCCGGCCGAGATCATAGTCGATGAGGATCAGCCGCTCGGCGAGTCGTTCGGCGACGACGTACGCATCACCAATCGCCCCCCGTGGCACTTCGAACTCGACAGCGCGACCCGCTTGTTGTGCGCTCAGTTCGGCACGCGCGATCTCGGCGGTTTCGGCTGTTCCGGATTTCCGCGGGGCGTTTCGGCGGCCGGCGCGCTGCTGCAATACGTCAGCGATACGCAAAAATCGGCGTTGCCGCACCTGCGCTCAGTCAAGGTGCAGCGTCGCGAAGATGCGGTCATCATGGACGGGCCGACGCGCCGCAATCTCGAGCTCGAAGCATCGTTGAGCGGTCACCATGAACACACGCTGGCCGGCGTCATGGATCGGTGCCAGACGGCCATGGGGAGTCGCCTGCTGCGCCGCTGGATCCAGCGGCCGCTGCGCGACGCCACGACACTGAAATCGCGCTACCAATCGCTCGATGCGATGCTCACCGCCGGCGCGGTCGGTGCACTGCAGGACATATTGCACGGCGTCGGCGATGTCGAGCGCATACTGGCGCGCGTCGCGTTGCGATCCGCGCGACCCCGCGACCTGCGGCGACTTTGCGACGCGCAGTCGCGTCTGCCGGATTTGAGGAACCGGCTTGCAGCGATTGATTCGCCCTTGCTTGCGGAACTCATCGAACGGATCGGCGACCACAAACAGCAACATCGCCTGCTCGACAAGGCCATCATCGACAGTCCACCGATGCTGATTCGCGACGGCGGCGTCATCGCCGCGGGCTACGACGACGAACTCGACGACCTGCGTGCGATTGCCGGGAACGCCGACCGGTACCTGGTGGATCTCGAAGCGCGGGAGCGTGAGCGCACGGGTATTGCAACCCTGAAACTCGGCTACAACCGTGTCCACGGCTATTACATCGAAATCAGCAGGACGCAGGCCGACAAGGCGCCGGTCGAATACGTGCGGCGACAGACACTGAAGGCTGCCGAGCGGTACATCACGCCGGAACTCAAGGAATTCGAAGACAAGGTGCTCGGGGCACGCGAGCGTGCGCTGGCCAGGGAGAAACACCTGTACGAAGGTCTGCTCGACAGTTTGCACGAGGTGCTCGGCGAGCTGCAACAGAGCGCCGGCGGTCTGGCGGAACTCGATGTTCTCGCCTGCTTCGCCGAACGCGCGCAGACCCTCAATCTCGCAGAACCCGAGTTGACGGTTGAGCCCTGCATCGACATCGAAGGCGGGCGCCATCTCGTCGTCGAGCAGGTAATCGACACGCCCTTCATCGCCAATGATGTATTGCTGCACGAAGCCAGGCGCCTGCTCGTAATCACGGGCCCGAATATGGGCGGCAAATCGACCTATATGCGGCAGACGGCACTGATCGTCATCCTGGCTCACATTGGCAGTTTCGTGCCCGCCGACAAATTGCGTGTCGGTCCGATCGACCGGATATTCACACGAATAGGCGCATCGGACGATCTTGCCGGCGGACGCTCGACATTCATGGTCGAAATGACCGAAACCGCGACCATCCTCAACAACGCCACGGAGCACAGCCTCGTTCTCATGGACGAAATCGGCCGCGGCACCAGCACATTCGACGGCCTGTCGCTCGCCTGGGCCGCCGCTCACCACATGGGCGAACGAATACGGGCGTTCACCTTGTTCGCCACGCACTACTTCGAACTCACCGCGCTGGCACAGGAACTCGATCTTTGCGGCAACGTGCATCTGGATGCCACCGAGCACGACGGTCAGCTGGTGTTCCTGCATGCCGTGCGCCCGGGACCGGCCAACCAGAGCTACGGCCTGCAGGTGGCGTCGCTCGCCGGCGTACCGAACGACGTCATTCGGCGCGCCAAAGCCTACCTCGGCACGCTCGAATCGCAGCAGGCGATGCATGCCGGGAGTCCGCAGATACAACTCGATCTGGGCGCCGACCTGGCGCCGCAGAATGATCCGATAAGGTCCGCCGTTGACGACCTGGATCCCGATTCGATGTCCCCGCGAGAAGCGCTCGATGCACTTTATGCGCTGAAGAACCTCAAACCCTGAACGGCAGCAAATCTATGACACCACGAATCCTGGCTCTCGCAGTTCTCACCTTGCTGGCTTCTTGCGGAGAAGCCCCGGTTCCACCGCAGGCGCCGGCGGATATCTCCGACCTGGCCCGGGAGTACCTGTTTCTCGAATTGTCGATGGGCCGTCACGACGAAGGACACGTTGACGCCTACTTCGGGCCGGCGGACATCAAGACCGGCGCGGACGACGCCGCGCTCAGTCTCGACGACATACGCGCGGCCTCGATGAGGCTCGCAGAATCCCTGTTGGCCTTCGACAGCGGCGGCGACGAGGCGCTGCAAAGCCGCATCGCCGGACTGCTGGCGCGCCTGCAAGCGCTCGATACGCGCATCGCCATCAACAAAGGCGAACTGCTGAGCTTTGACGAGGAATCAATCCGGTTGTTCGGCACGCGTGCGCCAGACTACGATGCCGCCCATTTCGAAGAAATTCTCGCGGAGATAGACGACTTGCTGCCGGGGACCGGGCCGTTGGGCGCAAAGGTCGAGGCATTCAACGAGGCATTTGTCATACCAACCGAGAAATTGCCTGCCGTCTTCGACGCGGCTATTGCCGAGTGTCGCAAGCGCACACTCGAACACATCGAACTTCCAGCCGGCGAGTCGTTTACCATCGAATACGTCAACGACAAGCCCTGGTCCGGCTATAACTGGTACCAGGGCAACTCTGTCAGCCTCATCCAGATCAACACGGATTTACCGATCTACATCCGCAGGGCCGTGGACCTCGGTTGCCACGAGGGGTATCCGGGCCACCATACGTTCAATGCGCTGCTCGAACGCAACCTGGTCAACGACGCGAACTGGATCGAGTTTTCGCTGTACCCGCTGTTCAGCCCGCAATCCGTGATCGCCGAAGGCAGCGGCAATTATGGCATCAAGCTCGCGTTTCCCGGCGACGATCGCATCGAGTTCGAGAAACAGGTGCTGTTCCCGCTGGCGGGCCTCGATGCGGAAGAGGCGGAACGCTACTACCAGCTCGCCGATCTGCTCGCGAAACTCAACTATTCCGGCAACGAGGCCGCGCGCGATTATCTCAATGGCGATATCACGCGCGAGCAGGCCATTGACTGGATGAAGACCTATTCGCTGTCATCGGAAGAACGCGCAGAGCAACGCACGCGTTTCTTCGACACGTACCGCAGCTACGTCATCAACTACAACCACGGCATGGACATGGTCGCCGACTACATTGAGCGCGATGGCGCCGACGTCACCGAGCGCTGGTCGCGATTCGAGTCCATGCTGTCCTCGCCGATGCTGCCGTCGGACCTCGAATGAGGGCGTAACGGCAGGCTGCGGCCAGGGCCAGGAGCGCCAGCGTCAGCCACGCCAGCGACCCGCCGCCACCGGATCCTTCCCGCCACCGGACTTCGGCGACGGTGGGGTCCTCCATCGCACGTTCCCGGAAGCGATCGAGTTCCAGCGCCAGGCTTTCTGTCATCGCAGCCATTGCGTAGGTAAAGCTCGCATCGCGACTCTTGCGAATCGCTTCGCCGGTGTCGACGGCCGTCGAGTGCTTGCTGCTCTTGTCGGTGCCCGGGGCCCGGAACAGCAAGCGCGCCGTATCGACGTCGAAGACCGCCGTATCGACGAAGGTCTGCACTTCGTTGTCGGTGCCCTTGATGAAATACGCACCGACAATGGTCCAGTACAGGAGTGAAGCCGCGTTGTCGGCACTCGCGGTGACCTGGTCATAAGAGACCAGCGCCATGACGTCCACACCGTACAGGCGCGCGACCTGCTGCATACCGCCGATGCCTTTGCTCGAGCGCAGGTAGGTGTCGGGAATGATCTCGATGTGCTGAATGTAATCGCGGTCGAGAAAGCCCTGTTTGACGTTGTCGAGCAGCTGCATCCTGGTCGCCTCGCTGATCGCACTGCCCGGGTGAGAGCCGGGCACAAAAGCAATGCCGACGCGCAGCGGCAACTCGAGATAAGGAATGCTGTCGGATACCTCGGGTGGCACCTCTCCCCTGGGATACAGGTAGTCGACGAGGCTGCTGGAACTGCCCGTCCGAACCGCTTGTCCGCCGCCGAGGCCCCACAGAGCGCTGCACCCGCTCAACAACAGGACGACCATGCCGGATACGAGAATATTTCGATAATTCATCAATTTTGATCCCTGGCTACACAGAAGTGTCAATGCTATTTAAGCAATCGGGCCTGGGTAAAAACTGAGGATGCGCTGATTTAATTCTGACGGATCGCGGTTGGGCCCCGCTCCTGCGAAGACGATCGGTCCTGGAAGGCCCTCCTACGTCTCGTCGCGCAGAAACTCACCGCGCTTGAGAAACGCCCCGGCCTGATCCGCAACGTCGCTCGACACCAACATGCCCTTGTGGCTGACAGCCATGACGAGGTGATCCCGGGCGCCGTCGAGACGGGTCTCCGAAACCGCGATCGTGCCATCATTGTCGCCGTCGAAGTTGGCGACGAGCCGGCCGAACCCCAGCGGCACGTTGCCGGCGATAACGCCTATTTCGCGATGCTCACACAAATGGGACGCCCACTCGTTGGCCGCCTGGTGAATGACACCCGCGGGCAAGGAGCGCCCGATGATCTCTTCCGCCCAGACCTGTGCATGGAGAATCTCCGCCGCGCGCGAGCCGGTCAGGGGCGAGCCCAGGCAGACCACCCTGCCCGGCAGCGCGTGCGGGTCGTTGGCGAGCATGCGCAACGCGAGCACGCCGCCCAGGCTGTGGCCGACGAGATGCACCCCGTCAACGTCCAGTTCGTGTATGTACTGCGCCAGTGCAGCGGCGTTTTCATCAAGCGTACGGCGCACCGACCGGTAACTGAACAGCCGCACTCGAAATCCGAACTCCTTTTCGAGGCGGCGCTTTATCAGGTACATGCCGGCGCCGTGCGACATGTAGCCATGCGCGCAAACGACGTCCTTAATCGGCGGCATTTTCAACCCCTTCCGACCACAGCGAATCGAACAAGATCGAAATTCGCCGCGCATGCGTCGCGGTCAAATGACTGCTGTCCCAGTAGATCGGCACACCCTCGTGCATGACTTCACAATACTCGTCGCCGCACAGTCGGGCCTGCGGCCGAATGACTCCGAGGGTCGCCGCAAACCGCGCGTCATTGAATAGCTCCGTCACGAGTTGCTGTCGCTCGACGTAGTCGCCGACCGCAGGCCGCAGCTCAAGGCGGCGCCCGAGCATGACCTTGCGCGCCGCAGCCTGCGGGATGCTGAGCGCTGCCTCGGGTACCTGCTCCACGACCGTAACGCGGCGCCCGAGCCTGGCGAGCGCTTTCAGCGTACGCTCGAACGCATTGCTGAATACGCGCCTGTTTTCGTCGAGAGACAATGCACTCGTTGCCGCGTCCCTGATGTAGACCGTGTCACCGGGTTCTGACTGGAATCGAACGCCCATTGCGAACGCGATGAAAGCATCCGCCTCGTCGTCGCACGCCTCGAAGCCCTGGCGTGCCTGGGTCACGCCCAGCAAGGTCACACAGCCGCCGCGGCCGAAAAATACACCGCCCCGGTCGGCCCGCCGGGCCGACTGATCGACAGCGGGTGCCAGGGCCTGGCCGTGCGAATCCCCCCAGACCGCGAAAGACGGTTCGCGGGCTGCGCCAATGCTGCACAAGCGCACTTCGCCGTTGCCCCGGGTCGAAAAGAACTCGCACGGTGTCGGTACCCAGCGATCGTTCTCCGCTTCCTGGATACGGGCAACCTGCTCCGAATGGCGCCCCGGGAAGCCGTTGCCATTCATGATGAGCAATGACATCGCGCCTAGCACGAGCATGACGCCCACGCCGAGCGCAAGGATGCGCTCACGGCCTCCGAATAGCCCACGATTGCGAAATGGCTGTTCGACAAACCGCCACGTCAGGTAAGACAGCACGACAATGACGACAATCAGGACCGATACTTCAGTGTTCGTGACCGGGCTGATGCTCCACTGTCTGTAAAACACCAGCAGCGGCCAGTGCCAGAGATACATCGAGTACGAGATGAGTCCGATGATGCGCACCGGCGAAGTCGACAACAGGCGTGCTGGCCACGTCTCGTTTCGCGCACCGGAATACAGCATGAGGGCGGTGCCGAGTACAGGCACGGTGGCCGCCGCACCTGGAAACGCCGTCAGTTCCGAGAACGCAAAAACCGAATAACAGACAAGTGCCAGCCCGACGATGCCGAGGCCGTTTGCGAGCGCGTCCGGTAATGCGCGCTGCGCCGGATACACTGCGAGCAATGCCCCAACCATCAGCTGCCAGCCGCGACCGGGTGTCGAGTAAAACGCGTCGGTCGGCGCGGCGCCGACAAGCCAGATGCCGTACGACAGCGACGCGACGAGCAAAACAGCCGTGGCTATACCGATGGCACGCTTGCCGATCCTCGATAGCAGGAAAAGAAACAACGGAAATACGATATAGAACTGCTCTTCCACTGCCAGCGACCAGATGTGCAACAGCGGCCTGGTCTCGGACGGCGCGGCGAAATATCCTGCGTCGAACATGAAGTAGTAGTTCGAGAAGAAAAACGCGGATGCGGCAAGGCTGGACGCATAGTCCAGAAATTCGCCCGACGTGAGCATCCATGCTGCGGCAGCCGTGGAAAAAACCAGTACGACGAACAGCGCGGGAAATATGCGCCGCACGCGCCGCTCGTAGAAACCCGCGATCGAGAATCGTCCGTCGTGTATTTCGTCGAGCAGTATGCGTGTGATCAGGAATCCGGAGATGACGAAGAACACGTCGACGCCGACGAAACCACCTTTAATGGCGTCGAAGCCGGAGTGGAACAGGACGACAGGAATAACCGCCAGCGCGCGGAGGCCATCGATATCGGGTCGATAGGTGCTTGCCATCTACCAGGCGGTGACCGCTGTCATCGACCTACTCGGTACGCGGTGCCCGCAGGCGGATACCCGTTTCCCTGAGCTGTTCGGCCGACACTTCGCCCGGTGCGTTGGTCAGCGGGCAGCTGGCCGTCTGGGTCTTCGGAAATGCAATCACGTCGCGAATGCTCTCGGCGCCCGCCATGAGCATCACGACGCGGTCGAGACCGAACGCAATACCGCCGTGCGGCGGGCAGCCGTATTGCAGCGCACGCATCAGAAAGCCGAATTTTTCCTCGGCCTCTTCCTCGCTGATGTCCAGCAACTCGAATACGGCAGCCTGCATGTCCTGATCGTGGATTCGAATCGAACCGCCGCCGATCTCGGAGCCATTGAGCGTAATGTCATAGGCACGGGACAATGCTCCGCCCGGGTCGGCGCGCAGCGCGTCGGCATCGTCGATGCTCGGCGCCGTGAAGGGATGGTGCAGTGCCGTCCAGCGTTTCGATTGCGCGTCCTTCTCGAACATCGGGAAATCGACGATCCAGATCGGCGCCCAGCCATCGGCAACCAGGCCGCGGTCTTCGCCGACTTTCAAACGCAATGCGCCGAGCGCATCGTTGACCACGCGGGCCTTGTCGGCGCCGAAGAAAATGAGGTCGCCCGATTTGGCGCCCGTCCGTTCGATGATGCCAGTGACGGCTTCGTCGGGCAGGAACTTCAGTATCGGAGACTGCAGACCGTCACGGCCGGCGCCAACGTCGTTCACCTTGATGTAAGCCAGGCCCCTGGCGCCGAAGCGACTGACGTACTTGGTGTAGTCGTCGATCACCTTGCGGCTCATCTCGCTGCCGCCGGGCACACACAATGCGGCGACGCGTCCCTCGGGGTCGGCGGCAGGCCCTGCGAACACCTTGAAGTCGACCGACTCCATGAGATCGGCGACCTCGACGAGCTCGAGATCGATACGAAGATCGGGCTTGTCGGAACCATAGCGCCGCATGGCCTCCGCGTAGCTCATTCGCGGGAACGGGTTCGGCAATTCGGCGTCGAGCACCTCTTTGAACAGGTGCCGTACCAGGTCTTCCATCGTGTTCGTGACGTCGGCTTCATCGACGAAACTCATCTCGACATCGAGCTGGGTAAACTCCGGCTGGCGGTCGGCGCGCAGGTCCTCGTCGCGGAAACAACGCACGATCTGGTAGTAGCGGTCGAGTCCCGACATCATGAGCAACTGTTTGAATATCTGTGGCGACTGCGGCAGCGCGAAAAACTTCCCGGGATTGGTGCGGCTCGGAACGATGTAGTCGCGCGCGCCCTCGGGCGTGGCACGCGTCAACATTGGTGTTTCGACGTCGACGAATCCGTGGCCATCGAGGAAGTTGCGCATCGCGACGGTAACCTTGTGTCGCAGCATCAGGTTGCCGAGCATGTTCTGGCGCCGGAGGTCGATGTAACGGTACTTGAGGCGGATGTCCTCGTTCGCCTGTTCGTCGTGGTGAAACGGCGGCGTCTCGGACTTGTTCAGTGTCTCGAGTTCGTGCGCCAGCACCTCGACCGCGCCGGTTCGCATGTTGGGGTTGACCGTGCCCTCGGGCCGCGGCCGTACCAGGCCCTTGACCTTGAGGACGTACTCGGAGCGAATGCGTTCCGCCTCGGCGAAAATCTCCGGGCGGTCCGGATCGAACACGACCTGCAGCAGGCCCTCACGGTCGCGCAGGTCGATGAATATCACACCGCCATGGTCGCGCCGCCGGTGTACCCAGCCGCAAACCTCAATTTCCTGGCCAACGAGAGACTCGTCGATCTCTCCGCAATAATGGCTACGCATCACAAAAAATCTCGGGGTTTCCCCTGAAAAAGGAGGCGGCATGGTACGGCTTGGGGGGCCGCTAAGCAAGATGCCGGGGCGCTATTCGGCGTTGTCCGGCAGCTCGAACGGCAGTTCCGCCGTCTGGTCCTTGCGCCAGGTCGGGATGACGACGCCGAGCGAGATGATCATTTTGAGTGCCTCGTCTACTTCCATGTCGAGCACCGTAACGTCCTTCCTGGGGACGATGATGATGAATCCCGAGGTCGGGTTGGGCGTCGTCGGCACGAAACAGCAAACAACGTCTTCGCCCGTGCGCCCCTGTACTTCGCCGAGTTCGGTCGCCGTCTGGAATGCGAGACTGTAGAGGCCCTCGCGCGGATACTGGATGAGCAATACGTTCTTGAAAGACTGGCTGGAGTCGGAGAACACGGGAACGCACAATTGGAATGCGGTCCAGCAGGGACTCCCAGCCACCGACAAATGCGCGCCCGACGAAATTCGCAGCCAGGACGCCGGTGAGCAGCAGGACAGAAAGTGCCAGGATGATACCGAGTCCCGGAATGTGCACAGGAGCGTCGGCGCCCAGCAATTGCTGCAGCAGAATCTCGGGACGATACTGTGCGGGTATCACCTTGAGTGTGCGGTCCATGAGGTTGACCGCGAACTTGAGCAGCAACCAGGTGACCGCCAGCGGCGCCCAGACGAGGATGCCGGCAACGATGTAACGGCGCAGACGTTTCATGGGCGCGACCTCAAGTGGTGCCAGCCTTGCTGTCGGACGTCGACTTGGTCTCGGTCTTGCCGCCGGGTTTGGCGTCGGACTTCTTCGCGGGTTTGTCGCCGGACTTGCTACCCGTATCCGACTCACCATGAAGGTTGCGCTTGTTGCCGGTCTTGAAATCGGTCTCGTACCAGCCCTTGCCTTTCAAACGGAATTTGGGCGCGGACAATAGTTTGCGCAGCGCGGGCTCACCGCATTTCGGGCAGTGAACCAATGCAGCTTCACTTATTTTTTGCAGCTCATCGAATGCGTTTTCGCAATGAGTGCAGGCGTACTCGTATATCGGCATTTACTACAAAACTCCGTCGAATCACGGGGACAGTTTACTTAATTGTCGCGTCGGATTTCCGACTGTCGCGTGACATTCACGCAATCTGTTCCCTTTGTCAGGTTCATCCTAAGCCGCATTCCGGAAATCGAGCCGATCGTCGGCGACGCCCACTTCGATAACATCGCCCGGCTTGAACTTGCCCTGCAAAATCTCCTGCGCCAGCGGATTCTCCACCTGCTGCTGGATCGCGCGCTTCAATGGCCGCGCGCCGTACACCGGGTCGAATCCGGCTTCGGCAAGCCTGTCACGAGCGTCGTCCGACAGGTGAATTTGAATGTCGCGTTCCGCCAGGCGCTCATGCAGGTAGCCCAGCTGAATATCCACGATCTTGCGAATGTGCTCGCGGCCGAGCGGATGGAATACCACGAGGTCATCGATACGATTGATGAACTCGGGCCTGAAGTGGCTGCCAACCACGTCCATGACCGACGCTTTCATGGCCTCGTAATTCTCCTCGCCGGCCATCTCCTGGATCAGCTGTGACCCAAGGTTTGAGGTCATGACGATGACCGCGTTGCGGAAATCCACCGTGCGTCCGTGACCGTCGGTCAATCGCCCGTCATCGAGTACCTGCAGCAGCACATTGAACACGTCCGGATGCGCTTTCTCGATCTCGTCGAGGAGGATCACCGAGTACGGCCTGCGGCGAATGGCCTCCGTCAGGTAACCGCCCTCTTCGTAACCGACGTAGCCTGGCGGCGCGCCGATGAGACGCGCCACGGAGTGCTTCTCCATGAACTCGGACATGTCGAGGCGCACCATCGCCTCGTCGGTATCGAACAGGAAGTCCGCGAGCGCCTTGGTCAACTCCGTTTTGCCCACGCCGGTGGGGCCCATAAAAAGGAACGACCCGATCGGCCGCCTGGGGTCGGACAAGCCGGCCCGTGAACGGCGAATGGCGTTCGCAACAACCGTCACGGCCTCGTCCTGCCCGACGACGCGCTGCTGCACGACAGACTCCATCTGCAACAGTTTTTCCTTTTCGCCTTCAAGCATCTTGCTCACCGGAATACCAGTCCATTTCGAGACGATTTCCGCGACTTCCTCTTCGGTTACGTTGTTGCGTAGCAGTGTCGTTTCCGCCGTTTCGGCCTGCACCGCCTGCTCGAGCTGTTTTTCGAGCTCGGGGATGCGCCCGTACTGCAGTTCCGACATGCGCGCAAGGTCGTTCGCACGGTGCGCGGTGTCGAATTCGAGACGCGCACGCTCGAGGTCTTCCTTGATTTGTGCCGCACCCTGCATGGCCGCTTTTTCCGCCTTCCAGACTTCCTCGAGATCCGCGAACTCCCGCTCCAGATCGTCGAGCCGTGATTCGAGGTCCTCGAGCCGTTTCACGGAGGCGTCGTCCGACTCCTTCTTGAGCGCCTCGCGTTCGATCTTGAGCTGAATGATGCGGCGCTCGAGTTTGTCCATTGCCTCGGGCTTCGAGTCGATTTCGATTCGGATACGCGATGCCGCTTCATCGATCAGGTCGATGGCCTTGTCCGGCAAAAACCGGTCGCTGATATACCGATGCGACAGCGTCGAAGCAGCAACGATGGCGGGGTCCGTAATCTCGACGCCATGGTGAACCTCGTAGCGTTCCTTGAGGCCGCGCAGGATGGCGATCGTGTCTTCGACCGTGGGTTCCGCGATAAGAACCTTCTGGAAGCGTCGCTCCAGCGCCGCGTCCTTTTCGAGGTGTTTGCGGTATTCGTCCAGCGTCGTCGCGCCGACGCAATGCAACTCGCCCCGAGCGAGCGCCGGCTTCAGCATGTTGCCGGCGTCCATCGAGCCTTCCGCCTTACCGGCACCGACCATGGTGTGCAATTCGTCGATAAACAGGATGATCTGTCCTTCCTGCTTTGCGAGATCGCTGAGCACGGCCTTGAGCCGCTCCTCGAACTCGCCCCGGAACTTGGCGCCGGCAATCAACGCACCCATGTCGAGCGACAGTATGCGCTTGCCGCGCAGACCTTCAGGTACTTCGTTGTTGACGATACGCTGGGCGAGGCCCTCGAGAATGGCGGTCTTGCCGACACCCGGCTCGCCGATCAGGACTGGATTATTTTTCGTTCGCCGTTGCAGGATCTGGATCGTTCTGCGGATTTCGTCATCGCGCCCGATGATCGGGTCGAGCTTGCCCTGCTCGGCGCGCTCCGTAAGGTCGACCGTGTATTTGTCGAGCGCCTGCCGCGTATCCTCGGCATTCGGATCATTGACCTGCTGACCGCCGCGCAGATCGTCAATCGACTTCTCGATCGCGCCGCGCACGGCGCCAGCGGACTCCATGGCGGGCTTCAGCGGCGATTTGTCGTCCATCGCGGCGAGCACGAAGAGTTCACTCGAGATGTACTGGTCCTGGCGCTTCTGCGCCAGCTTGTCGGTGATATTGAACAGCCGGGTCAGGTCGCTGCCGATGTGGACCTCACCACCGGTGCCTTCGACCTTCGGCAAGCGGTCGATAGCGTCCCCGAGCTGCGAGCGCAGCAGGTTCGCATTGATGCCGGACTTGGTCAGGAGTCCGCGCACACTGCCGCCCTGCTGGTCCAGCAGCGCAACCATGACGTGTGCAGGCTCGATAAACTGGTGATCACGGCCCAACGCAAGCGACTGCGCGTCGGCCAGGGCCATCTGGAATTTGCTGGTCAGTTTGTCCAAACGCATACGAACCTCTTGGCCGGTCCCCCGGCGAAAAACGTGAACTGCCCCTGAAATAGCGGCGTCAACCCTGTTTTCAAGGGTTCGCCGGCGGCAGCGTCGCTCCCGCAGGCGCCCTATGTCAGCCGTGCAACGAAGCTCACCATGCGGCCACAGTCCGGATTCCGCCGATACGAATAGAAGCGTTCCCGATCCCTGAAGGTGCAGAAATCCCCGCCGTGGACAGCGGTTACGCCGAGCGCTGACAGGCGGCGCCGCGCCAGCCCGTAAAGGTCCGCCTGCCAGCGTCCCCGCTCATTGCGCAGAAAACAGGCAGCCGCCGCGGAATCCTGGTCGAGGAACGTCTGCCGCACTTCGCCCCCAACCTCGAACGCCGGCTGGGAAATCGCGGGACCGAGCCACACGAGCAGCTCCGCGGCACCGTGCTCCATGGCAGCGACCGTCGCCTCGATCACACCGGCGGCGAGACCGCGCCAGCCGGCGTGCGCCGCGGCAACTTCGCTGCCATCCCGGCTGGAAAAGAGCACTGGCAGACAGTCGGCCGTGCTGACGACGCAGACGTTGGCGGTCGTCCGGCTTACCGCCGCGTCCGCTTGAGGGGGCGACTCGAAATTCCCCGCCAATACCACGTTGGCCCCATGCACCTGCTCCAGCCAGCACGGCGTTCCCGGCAGATCGCGATCCGCGATGTCGCCCGAGCGCGTCGTTGTGCCGGCGAGGACATTTGCCGGCGCCGGCCAGTCCGCCCTGATCCAGTCAGCGCTCAAGGTCCGCGTCCTCTCGCATGACACGAATCAGCTCTTCGAAGTCGGCCGGCGCGGCGGCCTCGAACTCTGCTGCTTCGCCCGATGACGGGTGTTCGAAGGCGAGCCGCGTCGCGTGCAGCGCCTGGCGCTTGAATCGGCGCAGGATCTGCACGAGATCCTCGCTCGCGCCGCTCGGCAATGCGAGCCGGCCGCCGTACACCGGATCACCGACGAGCGCATGCCTGCGATGCGCGAAATGCACGCGAATCTGGTGGGTGCGCCCGGTCTCCAGCCTGACGTCGACATACGTGAACGCGCGGAATCGTTCAATCACGGTGTAGTGCGTGACGGCGGGTTTGCCGTCTCGCTGGATACTCATGCGCTTGCGGTCGACCGGATGCCTCGCAATGGGTTCATCGATGGTCCCGCCGCCAGTCAGTACGCCATTACAAACTGCCAGGTACTTGCGGGAAATCTCACGCTCGGCAAGCTGGCGAACCAGCGCCGTATGCGCCTGCAGCGTCTTGGCGATGAGGAGCAATCCGCTGGTGTCCTTGTCCAGCCTGTGAACGATGCCCGCTCGAGGCACGGCCTCCAGCGACGGCGCGTGGTGCAACAAGCCGTTCATCAGCGTCCCAGCCGGGTTGCCCGCCCCCGGGTGTACGACCAGCCCGGCGGGCTTGTTGACGACCAGCAGATCGTCGTCTTCATATACCACATGCAGGGAAATCGGCTCGGGTTCAGCACGAACGGCAACCTCGGCCTGCGGGCGCAGCCTGACGCTTTCCCCGCCGGCAACCGCGTCGCGAGGCCGCCTGGACCCGCCATTGACGCTGATCGAGCCGGCAAGCAGCCATTCCTTCAGGCGGCTGCGCGAATACTCGGGAAACATCCGCGCCAGCGCCTGGTCCAAGCGAAGACCGGCGAGCTCTTCGGGGATGATCTTGTTCAGTATTTCTTCGCTCATGAATGCGCCCGAGTTTACGGTATACTCGCCGACCTTGAACGGACCTGCCGCCGTAGCGGCACGAGAATAAATGTGGGAGGGCCTCCAGGCCCACGACTATGAAATCGAATTTACGTCATTTTCGCCTGTTCCTGATCGTAATCATCAGTGCGGCATTTGTCGCCTGCGCCGGGAACGAAGAGCAGCAGACAGAAATCCAGAGTATCACCGAGGCGTACGAAGAGGCGAAGCTGTCGATCGCCCGCAAGAACTACCGCCGCGGAATACAGATCTTCGAAGTAATACAGGCACGCTACCCGTTCAGCGATCTGTCGCGTCAGATCCAGCTCGAACTCATGTACGCCTATTACAAGAGTGGCCAGAAGGAACAGGCTGTCGAAACGGCCGATACGTTCATGCGCGAGAACCCGATTCACCCGCGGGTCGACTATGCGCTTTACATAAAGGGCCTGTCGTATTTCGAAGGAAGCCCGGGCATCCTGGAACGCCTGTTCAGGAAAGACACGAGCCAGCGCCCGCCCAAGGACATCGAACGATCTTACGCATCGCTGCGGCGACTCGTCGAGCGGTTCCCGGCCAGCGAGTACGCACCGGACGCCGAACAGCGCATGCTGTATATCAAGAACAGGCTCGCCGAATACGAGAACCACGTTGCCGACTATTACCTGCGCCGCGGCGCGTACGTCGCCGCGCTCAATCGCGCCATGGCGGCGCTCGAGCAGTACAACGGTGCCGAAGGGAACGTGCAATCGCTGCAGATCATGGCCGAGGCCTACGACAAACTAGGCATGGCAGAACTGGCGGCGGACACACGCAAGGTCCTGGCCGCGAATTTTCCCAACGAAAGCTGATCAGGGGAACAGTTCGCTCGAGTTCCCTTCGATGCCCTAAGGCGCCGGGAACCTGTAGCCCGACGTGATCGGGTATCGCCAGTCCCGGCCGAACGCCCGGCCGCTGATTCGAACACCGGGCGGCGCCTGCCGCCGTTTGTATTCATTGCGCTTGACCATCTCCAGCACGCGAATCACAGTATCGCGATCGAAGCCCCGCTCGGTTATGTCCGCCACCGACAGGTCCTCCTCGATGAACGCCTCCAGTATCGGATCGAGCACGTCGTAGTCCGGCAGTGAATCGGAGTCCTTCTGATCGGGGCGCAGCTCGGCCGACGGTGGTCGCGTGATGACACGTTCCGGAATGACTTCGCCGCTCGTATTGCGATAGCGAGCCAGTCGATACACCAGCGTTTTGCTGCAGTCCTTGATCGGCGCGAAGCCGCCGGCCATGTCTCCGTACAACGTCGCGTAACCGACGGCCATTTCGCTCTTGTTGCCTGTCGTCAGAAGCATGCGGCCCGTCTTGTTCGATATCGCCATCAGCAGCAGCCCGCGGCATCGCGCCTGGATGTTCTCTTCGGTAACGTCAGGTTCGCTGTCGCCGAATATCGGTTGCAGCTGTCGAACGGTGGCGTCATACATCGGTTCGATCGGGATAACGTCGTACGCAACGCCGAGCGTTGCCGCCTGCTCTGCGGCATCTTCCTGGCTCATGGTCGATGTATAGCGAAACGGCATCATGACGGCACGGACACGGTCGGCACCGATCGCGTCGCAGGCAATCGCCATGACGAGCGCCGAGTCGATACCGCCGGACAAGCCGATTACCACGCCTGGAAACCCGTGTTTGGTCACGTAGTCGTGCGTGCCCGTAACCAGCGCCCGGTAGACACTTTCCTCGGTTGACAGGGGCTCGGCAACACTGCCGGATTGTGGAACCACGCCGGCGGGCGTGCCGTCCAGGGCGACAACGTGTAGTCCTTCCTCGAACGGCTGAGCGCGAAGGCAAACCTCGCCATTGGCATCCATCACGAAGGAGCCGCCGTCGAACACGAGTTCGTCCTGACCGCCAACCATATTCAGGTAGAGCGCCGGCAAGCCGACTTCGCGCACGCGTTGCCGAACCACCTGTTCGCGATTGGGCTGCGTATTGAGTTCATAAGGCGAACCATTGATCGCAATGACGCATTCGGCGCCGGCCGCCCGGCTCGCCCCGATGGGGCCGGGTTGCCAGACGTCTTCGCATATCGTCAGGCCGATGCGGATGCCGTTCATCTTGAATACGGCGGCGTCCTTGCCCGGGCTGAAGTAGCGTTTTTCGTCGAAAACGCTGTAATTCGGCAGCAATTGCTTCCGGTAGTGACAGATCTCCGCGCCATCCAGGAACACGCCGCAGCTGTTGTAGATGTCATTGCCGTCGTACTCCGGGAAGCCGATCAGCATCGCGATCCCGAATACATTGTCGCGAATCTCCGCCACGGCATTCTCGACACTTTGGCGCAGCCCGGTATGAAACAACAGGTCCTCGGGCGGATAGCCACATATGCTGAGTTCGGGAAAAACAACGAGATCCGCGTGCTCTTCGTCACGGGCACGGGTTGCGAAATCGATGATCCTGGCGGTATTGCCGGCGACGTCCCCGACCGCCAGGTCGAGCTGCGCCAGCGCGACTTTCACAATGTCGTTCATCCAGGGAACCTCTGATCCGTTACTTCGCGGCTGCGCCGATGATCTCCTGCATCGTGCTGCCCAGTTCCGCTGGCGACCGGACGGTTACAACACCGGCGGCATCCAATGCCTTGAACTTGTCCTCGGCTGTGCCCTTGCCGCCGGCGATGATGGCGCCGGCGTGGCCCATGCGCTTGCCGGGCGGCGCGGTTACTCCGGCGATGTACGCTACGACAGGCTTGGTAACGTTGTCCTTGATGAACTCCGCCGCCGCCTCCTCGTCCGTACCGCCGATTTCGCCAACCATGATGACACCTTCGGTATCGGCGTCCGCCTCGAAGAGCTCGAGACAATCGATGAAGTCCATACCGCGTACCGGATCCCCGCCGATACCGATGCAAGTTGTCTGGCCGAGACCATTCGTCGTCGTCTGGTACACCGCCTCGTAGGTCAGTGTGCCCGATCGCGACACCACACCGATGCGACCCTGCTTGTGGATGAAGCCGGGCATGATACCGATCTTGCACTCGTCCGGCGTGATGATCCCCGGGCAGTTAGGACCGATCAGCCGGCAGTTGTGGTCGCGCAGCGACGACTTGACGCGCACCATGTCATTGACCGGAATGCCTTCGGTGATGCACACGACGAGTTCCACGCCGGCATCGGCCGCTTCCAGTATGGCGTCCGCCGCAAACGGCGGCGGCACGTAAATCATGCTCACGTCGGCGCCGGTGTCCTCGACGGCCTGGCGCACCGTGTCGTAGACCGGCACACCAAGGTGCTCCTGGCCACCCCTTCCCGGCGTGACCCCGGCAACCACGTTCGTGCCGTACTCGATGCACTGCGCCGTGTGAAAGGAGCCCTGGTTGCCCGTGATGCCCTGGCAGATGATCTTGCTATTTTTGTTTACGAGAATACTCATTGAAAACTCATTGTGTTCATTGCCGCCCGCCGGGGCGGGCTCCTACGAGGCCGCTGCGACGACTTTTTTTGCCGCATCCGTAAGGTCTTCGGCCGCAATGATGTCGAGCCCACTACTTGCCAGCAGCTCGCGCCCCTTGTTCACGTTGGTGCCTTCGAGGCGCACCACGACCGGCACCTCGACGCCCACTTCTTTTACGGCACTGATGATGCCTTCGGCAATCAGGTCGCAGCGGACGATGCCACCGAAAATATTGACGAGTATCGCCGCGACGTTCTTGTTGGACAGGATCAGTTTGAAGGCCGCGGCGACGCGTTCAGCGGTAGCGCCACCGCCGACGTCGAGGAAATTCGCCGGTTCGCCACCGTGAAGTTTGATCAGGTCCATGGTCGCCATCGCGAGACCAGCGCCGTTGACCATGCAGGCGATATTGCCGTCCAGCGACACGTAATTGAGGTCGTGCTCGGCGGCCTTGCGCTCCGCTTCGTCCTCCTGCGAGGCGTCGCGCAATTCGGCGATCTTCGGCTGTCGAAACAATGCGCTGCCGTCGATGTTGATCTTGCCGTCCAGCGCCAGGACGTCACCCGCCTTGGTGGTAATCAGCGGATTGACTTCGATCAGACTCGCGTCCGAATCGAGATACAGCCGGTAGAGGCGTTTGATAAGGTCCCCGAACTGGCGCATCTGTTTCTTGTCGAGTCCCAGGCCGAATGCCAGTTGGCGCGCCTGGTAATCCTGCAGACCCGCATCCGGCGCGACCGCGATGGAGAAGATCCGCTCCGGCGTCTCGGCGGCGACCTTTTCGATGTCCATGCCGCCTGCCGCCGATGCAATAAAGGAAATGCGGCTCACTTCACGGTCAACCAGCATGCTCAGGTATAACTCGCGATCGATTTCGGAACCCTGCTCGACGTACACGACGTTGACCGGCAGACCCTCGGGGCCGGACTGATGCGTAACCAGTTGCATGCCGAGCATCCCGTCCGCGAACTCCCGAACCTCGTCCAGCGTCTTTGCCAGCTTGACGCCGCCGGCCTTGCCGCGCCCGCCTGCGTGCACCTGTGCTTTCACGACCCACAACTCGCCACCGAGTTCCTGCGCCGCTTTGACCGCTTCGTTGGGCGACGCCGCAGGAATGCCGCGCGGTACCGGAATGCCGTATTCAGCGAATAATCGTTTCGATTGGTATTCGTGGAGATTCATTGGCTTTGATGTCTCTTATGGTTGTCAGCCTTGCCGCTGGCGAGACGGGAGAGTCGCGGTCAACGCGAAAAAGTCGGCGTATTTTGGAGGTTTGCGGGACCCTTGTCCATATTCAGTCTACAATCGGCGCAACTCACGATCGAACGGCCTGCCAGCGACGGCACATCCTGAATGAACGAGGCGCAAACCGACACTCCTTTGAGACGAACCTTCCGCGGCAGCCGCGAAGCGCTGATGCAGCGAGCCATGGACGAGCCGGATCTTACGTGGCGCGTGCTGCTGACGCTGAATGCGTTTCGGCTGCTGATCGCCCTGACGCTGCTCGGTTTGTTTTTCGCGGGCGCCGAACTGCGAGCATTCGGCGACCGCTACCCGACCCTGTTTGCTGCGACTGCCGCAGGCTATCTGGTGTTCGCCGCGCTATCCGCCGTGTCACTCCGGCAACACTGGGGTTCGGTCGATACGCTGGGCGTCACACAGGCGCTCGTCGACATCGTCGCGGTCGTCATCCTGATGCATGCCAGTGGCGGCATATCGAGTGGCCTCGGCGGACTGCTGATCGTCTTCGTCGGCGCGATCAGCCTGGTTATGCCCGTCCGTTATCCCGCAATACTCGCGGCGATCGCGACATTCGCAATTCTCGGCGAGCAGACATTCTCGCAAATCAGCGGTTTCGAATCCGGCGCCAATTACCCGGCGGCGGGCATTCTGAGCGGCATTATTTTCGCCATGGCGCTGGCCGCACAACCGCTGGCCCGGCGTATCCAGGCCAGCGAGGCACTGGCACGGAAATTCGGCGTCGATCTGCAGAACCTTTCGGAACTGCACGAGTACATCGTGCAGCACCTGCGCGAGAGCATCGTGGTCGTCGACGCAGACGACACGGTACGCCTCATCAACAGCTCGGCGACGCAGCTGCTTGGGGCAGAAGACCCCTTGCCCGGCAGCCCTTTGCACCTGGCTTCAGATTCGCTTGCCGATTACCTCAAACAATGGCGGGACGACCCGGAAATCTCGTCGCACCCGGAATTCACGCTGATCACCGCGGGCAACAGCGTCCGTATCACGGCGCACCTTGCGCCGCTCGGCAAAGACGGACAGCGTGCCGGACCGATACTTATCTTCCTCGAAGACGTCAGCATTATGAATGCGCGGGTGCAGCAATCGAAACTCGCTTCGCTCGGGCGCCTGAGCGCCAGCATCGCGCACGAAATACGCAATCCGGTCGGCGCGATGAGTCATGCCGCACAGTTGCTTGGTGAGTCGAACGGCCTCGACGACGACGACAAGCGGCTGACGGAGATCATCCAGACCCATTCGGGCCGTGTCAGCCATATCATCGATAACGTGTTGCAACTTTCGCGGCGCGAGTCCAGCCGGCCCGAGCGACTGACCCTGAAATCCTGGCTCGACGACTTTGCCGTGGAGTTCGTCCGGACGCATGAACTGCAGGAGGGTGAATTTACGATCGGGCAGGTGCCTGAAAACGTCGAAGTGCGCATGGACCCAAGCCACCTGCGCCAGGTCCTGTGGAATCTCTGCGACAATGCCGTCAAGTACGCGAGCGAGACCGGCGGCATCATGGTCGAGATAAAGGCCGGTCGCATGCAGAATCAGGGCAGACCGTACCTGGAAGTGCTGGATTGCGGCTTCGGCGTGGACAACGCAACCGTCGACAAGATATTCGAACCCTTTTTCACGGCGCGTTCGGGCGGAACCGGGCTTGGCCTGTACATATCGCGTGAGTTGTGTGAACTCAATCGAGCGACGCTGCTTTACCTTGACCGGCCCGGCGGAGGCAGTATCTTTCGTATCGTATTTGCCGATCCGGACCGCTGGGAACCACAGGACGAGAAATGAACGAACCGCTGGCGCTGGTCATCGATGACGAGCCCGACATTTGCGAATTATTGACGCTGACCCTCGGCCGCATGGATATTCGGGCCGACTCGGCCACCGACGTCAGTAGCGCGAAAAAGCGGCTGGTCGAGCAGCCCTACGATATCTGCCTGACCGATATGCGCCTCCCCGACGGCGATGGACTCGAGCTGGTCGAGTGGATGCAGACGCACTCACCTGGCGTGCCCGTGGCGGTCATTACGGCGCACGGCAATGTCGAGACCGCGGTCCAGGCACTCAAGCTCGGCGCATTCGACTTTATTTCCAAGCCACTGGATCTCGGCAACCTCAGGAACATCATCGAGAACGCGCTGCGCGTGAAGGCCGGCGCACAAGCCGCAAACTCGAAGCTGCTGGGCGTTTCGTCGCGCATGGAGAACCTGCGAGAGATGATCGACAAGGTCGCGCGGTCACAGGCGCCCGTGCACATCTCCGGGGAATCCGGAACGGGAAAGGAACTTGTCGCCCGGCTCATCCACGAGAACGGGCCGCGCGCCGACGGGCCGTTCGTGCCCGTGAACTGCGGCGCAATCCCGGCCGAACTCATGGAAAGCGAGTTCTTCGGGCATCGCAAAGGCAGTTTCACGGGCGCCGTCAACGACAAGGCCGGCCTCTTGCAGTGCGCAGAGGACGGAACACTGTTTCTCGATGAGATCGCCGATCTTCCACTTGCCATGCAGGTGAAACTGCTGCGAGTAATCCAGGAAAAAAAGGTCCGCCCGGTGGGCGCATCCCAGGAAGAAGCCGTAGATGTGCGATTTCTCTCCGCGACGCACCGCAATCTCGCGAAAATGGTGGCAGACGGCGAGTTTCGTGAAGACCTTTATTACCGGATCAATGTCATCGAACTGCACGTGCCGGCCCTGCGGGAGCGCGGTGACGACGTGCTGCTGCTGGCCGAGCATATACTCAACCGTCTCGATGCGTCGGCATCCATGGACGACGAGGCGCAGCGCTCTCTGTTGACCTACGGCTTTCCCGGCAACGTGCGTGAACTGGAGAACATGCTGGAGCGGGCCGTCACACTGTGCAGCAGCCGGCAGATTTCGGCCGACGACCTGCATATGCGAAAAACGGCGGAATCCGGCGCCGAGACACCCGTCCTGTCCGGCAAACTTGGCGACCAGGTGGAGGACATCCAGCGCCAGGCCATCGTCGAAGCGCTGGAGAAGACTCGCTACAACAAGACCGCGGCGGCGAAGCTACTGGGTTTGTCGTTCCGCCAGCTCCGCTACCGCATCAAGAAGCTGGGCATCGAGTAGCGGCAACGCGTCGGCGCAGCGCACTGGCACAAGCTGACAATTTTTGTCACTTTTCGACACGCAGTCGTCGCATCGGCGACACGATTGTCACCTTTCGGCGACGCGGCGGCCCGAACGGAACGCGAATAATGTCGCTAATTAATCGATAAATCTATTGAAATCAATAAATTGCGTCTTCTTCGCGGCAAGTTGGCACGCAGCTTGCTTTAACTGCTATACAGGCGATCTCGCCGTTTAACACTTACGAACTCTCAATTCATGGAGCACAAGAGATGAAGAAGCAACAAGGTTTTACGCTTATCGAACTCATGATCGTTGTCGCGATCATTGGTATTTTGGCGGCGATCGCTATTCCTGCTTACCAGGACTACACGATCCGCGCACAGGTTTCTGAAGGTCTGAACCTCTCGGGCGGTGCCAAGGCTGCTGTCACGGAATACTACCAGGATCGCGGTGCGCTTCCGGGCACCAACGCGCTCGCCGGCGTTGCCGCAAACACGGACATCCAGGGCAAGTACGTTGACCAGGTTACGGTCGGTGCTGGCGGCGTTATCGACGTTCAGTACGGCAACCAGGCACACGCCGTCATCAAGACCAAGGCAATCCAGCTGACACCCGACACCTCGCGTCCGGGTAGCGTACAGTGGGCTTGCGCCAGTGCTGCTGCAGAAATTGCCAACAAGCACCTGCCGGCCGCTTGCCGCACCTAAGAGTTTTGCCTGAACGTATTTGTTCGAGCTAAGTTCTATGAAAGCCCCGGCTCGACCGGGGCTTTTTTTTGAAGCGAAAAAACCAACCACCCGGGCATTGTGTGAATTGCGTCACAATAGTCATAGGACCAAACTGCAATTTAGCGAGATGTGAGACCAAAATACGCTAACATGCGACAGGCCACGGGAGCGCGAGAGTCTAGACATGACCAAGACCGAGAGTGGATTCACGTTAATCGAGCTGATGATCGTCGTTGCGATTATTGGCATTCTGGCCTCGCTGGCCATTTCGGCGTACCAGACGTACACCATCCGCGCGCAGGTCGCAGAGGCGATCAACATGGCCGCGGGCGCCAAGACCCCGATCATCGATGCCTTCAACCAGACCGGCCAGCCACCGGCGGACCGGTCCGAAGCCGGGATGACAGCGGCGGGTGCCGATACTCAGGGCTCATTCGTTTCGGCGGTCGACGTCTTAGACGGCCGGGTCGACGTGACTTTCGGCAATGACGCACACCAGGACATCTCCGGCAAGACGCTCTCATTCACGCCCTATATGTCCGGCAGCGGCAGCTTTTCCTGGCGTTGCGGGGCCGCATTGCCGCCCCCGGGAACGGAACTGACCGGCGGCGGCGTAACGAGCGTGCACCAGCCCCCGGGCATCGAAGTACGCTACCTGCCCACCAGCTGCAAACCCTAGCCTGCAAAGACCCTGAGAGCGTCAGGGAACGCCGTTTTCGGCGTTTTACTTAATCGAATGCCGTAACTGTGAACCCCCGCACAAAATCCAGTTGAATCGGTGACTTGGATCAGTGAGACTGTGACGCTGAGACAATAGCGACAGTTCAAGAAATCTATGGTAGCAACGGCTTCCCAAACGAACCTTGCGGGTCTACCCCGGCGCCTGGTGCAGGATGGCATCATTGCCGAGGACAGGCTGCAGGAAGCCACCGAGGCAGCCAAGAAGGAACGCCTGCCCCTGATCGCGTACCTGGTCGGCGCCGACCTTGCCGACCCCCGCGCAATTGCCGTCGCGGCATCTCACGAATTCGGCGTCCCGTTACTCGACCTCGAAGCGGTCGAAATTGATCTCGACGTCGTCAGGTCGGTCGATCAGAAGCTCATCAGCAAGCACCGCGTACTGCCGTTGGTGAAGCGCGGCCAGCGGCTGTTCCTCGGCATATCCGATCCGACCAACCTGCAGGCCATCGACGACATCAAATTTGCGACCAGCATGCGGGTGGATCCGGTCGTCGTCGAGCAGGACAAGCTCGAGGAACGTATCGGCAAGGCCATCGAGGCTGTCGACACGAGCATGGGCGGCCTCGAGGACGATGACTTCGATCTCGAGAACCTCGACATATCGAGCGAGGAGGAGCACCGCGAGGAGGAGCAGCGCGACGATGTCGAAGACGCTCCGGTCGTACGTTTCGTCAACAAGGTGCTTCTCGACGCAATCAAACGCGGTGCATCGGACGTTCACTTCGAGCCATACGAGAAGATGTTCCGCGTCAGGACTCGTCTCGACGGCGTGCTCTCCGAGGTCGCACAACCGCCTGTAGTGCTCGCGAACAAGGTTTGTGCGCGCCTGAAGGTGATGTCGCGAATGGATATCGCCGAACGACGCGTGCCGCAGGATGGCCGCATCAAGATGCGCCTCTCCAAGAACCGCGCCATCGACTTTCGTGTGAACACCTGCCCGACCCTGTTCGGCGAGAAAATCGTACTGCGTATTCTCGATCCGTCGAGCGCGAAACTCGGCATCGAGATGCTAGGTTATGAAGACGATCAGCGCCTGATGTACGAGAAGCATCTCGCCAAACCGTACGGCATGATTCTCGTCACGGGCCCGACGGGTTCCGGTAAGACGGTTTCCCTTTACACGGGCCTGAATATTCTCAACACGGTCGACCGGAACATCTCGACTGCCGAAGATCCGGCTGAAATCAACCTACCCGGCATAAACCAGGTGAATGTCAACCCAAAGGTGGGGCTGACCTTTGCCTCGGCACTGAAAGCCTTCCTGCGGCAGGATCCGGACGTGATCATGGTGGGTGAGATTCGTGACCTGGAGACCGCCGAGATCGCGATCAAGGCGGCCCAGACGGGTCACCTCGTGTTGTCGACACTGCATACCAACGACGCGCCGAAAACACTGACTCGCATGGTCGATATGGGCGTGAAACCTTATGCCATAGCGACCTCGGTGAGCCTGATCATCGCGCAGCGGCTGGCACGCCGGCTGTGTGACAATTGCAAGGAAGTTCGTGACATTCCGCGAGAGGCCCTGGAGAAGGAGGGCTTCACGGCGGAGGAGATCGACGGCGGGCTGACAGTCTTCGGGCCAACCGGCTGTAAGCAATGCAATGACGGATATAAAGGCCGGCTCGGTATATTCCAGGTAATGGAAGTATCAGAAACCATGGGCCGCATAATCATGGAAGGCGGCAACGCCATACAGATCGCCGACCGGGCGGCAACAGAGGGGGTCATCGATTTGAGACAGGCTGGTTTGAACAAAGTCAAGGAAGGGGTTACCAGCCTTGAAGAGGTCAACCGGGTTACAATTGAATAGATTGATACCGAGCTAACGGACGAAAAAGATGGCTGAGACAGCAGTTGCGATTAGTACGCCGTTCTTGTGGGAAGGGACCGACAGGAACGGCAAGAAAGTCAAAGGCAAGAGCCTCGCCAACGATGAGGCGACCGTACGCGCCGACCTGAGACGTCAGGGCGTCGTACCGACACGCATCCGCAAGCAGCGCAAGGGCATGCTGTCCGGCGGCGGCAAGATCACCACGGGTGACATCGCCATTTTCAGTCGGCAGCTTTCCACCATGCTCGCGGCCGGTATTCCGCTGGTGCAGGCGTTCGAGATCGTCGGCAACGGCCACGAAAACGCCGCCATGCAGAAGTTGATTCTCTCGATCAAGGCGGACGTCGAAGGCGGCAGCGCCCTCGCCGAAGCCCTGGCCAAGAACCCTTTGTATTTCGACGACCTGTTCGTCAACCTCGTCGAGGCAGGCGAGCAGGCGGGTGCGCTCGAGACACTGCTCGACAAGATCGCCACCTACAAGGAAAAAACCGAGGCGATAAAAAAGAAAATCAAGAAAGCGCTGACGTATCCGGCCGCGGTACTGGTCGTTGCTTTCGTCGTCACGACGATCCTGCTTATTTTCGTCATTCCGTCGTTCGAGGACCTTTTCCAGGGCTTTGGCGCCGATCTTCCGACCTTTACCCGCATGGTCATCGACCTGTCTGCCTTCGTTCGAACGCAAGGCTGGATCATCGTACTGTTTGCGGCCATTTTTATCGGCACGTTCTTCTACTTCAAGAAGCGCTCGCGGCCTTTCAGGCATTTCCTGGATCGCTTGATGCTCAAGATGCCGATCATTGGCCCGATCCTGCAGAAAGCCTCCATCGCCCGTTACGCGCGTACCCTGTCAACGATGTTCGCCGCCGGTGTACCGCTCGTTGAAGCTCTGGAATCTGTCGCGGGTGCGACCGGCAATATCGTATATGAAGTCGGCGTACTGGAAATGCGTGACGAAGTCGCGACCGGCCAGCGCCTGCAACAGTCCATGGAAAACACGGACCTGTTCCCGAACATGGTCATCCAGATGATTGCCGTTGGCGAAGAGTCCGGCTCACTGGACGAGATGTCCGCCAAGGTCGCCGATTTCTACGAAGAAGACGTCGACAACGCCGTCGACAATCTCAGCAGCCTGCTGGAGCCGCTGATCATGGGTATTCTCGGCGTGCTCGTCGGCGGACTGGTAATCGCCATGTACCTGCCGATCTTCAAGATGGGTGCGGTCGTCTAAACCAGCTCGGCTATTTGCAAAAAAACGGCGTTCGGAGGACACTCCGGGCGCCGTTTTCATTTGGATGTCATACGGAGGCACAGCATGCTTGAACTGTTCACCCAGTCGGCGCCCGTTTTCATTGCCGTCGTATTCGCGTTCGCGCTGGTGATAGGCAGTTTCCTGAATGTCGTGATTCACCGGCTGCCGATGATGATGGAACGCGACTGGCGCGAGCAATGCGAAGAACTCCGCAAGACACCCTCCGAAGTGGACATCCCGACGGGCCGCTTCGACCTGATCGTGCCGCGCTCGCGCTGTCCATCCTGTGGCCAGATGATCAAGGCCTGGCAAAACGTTCCGGTCATCAGTTACCTGCTGCTCCGCGGACGGTGCGCAAATTGCAAGGAGTCCATTTCGGCGCGTTATCCGTTGGTTGAATTGCTTACCGCGGTTCTGGCCGCGCTGTGCGCCTTGCAATTCGGCCCCGGCTGGGAAGCGGTGTTGGCGATCATACTGACACTTGCGCTGCTGCCGATCGGCATGATTGATGCGGATACGCAATACATCCCCGATACCATCGTTTTGCCGTTGATGTGGGTGGGCCTGTTCATCAGCCTGTTTCACCCGATGCCAGGGGCGGAAACGCTGTTCATCGCGCCCAGGGACGCAATCGTAGGGGCGCTCGCGGGTTACCTCAGTCTCTGGACCGTGTTCCAGCTTTTCAAGCTGGTCACAGGCAAGGAAGGCATGGGCTACGGCGACTTCAAGTTGCTCGCGGCGCTGGGCGCGTGGCTCGGCTGGCAGCAATTGCCGATGATCATTCTCATGTCTGCCGCAGTCGCCGCCATTGTCGGTATCGGCCTGATGCTGTTTCGCAACCACGATCGAAGCGTGCCCATTCCGTACGGGCCCTACCTGGCCGCCGCCGGCTGGATCACGATGCTCTGGGGCGATGCGATTTCGAAGCTTTACATGGACCTGTGGATCTGAGTGGCCGACGCACGAAACAGCAAGCCGCTGCGGGTCGCAATGACTGGCGGAATCGCCAGCGGCAAATCGCTCGTCGCGGATATGTTCGCCGACCTCGGTATACCGATAATCGACACTGACATCATTGCCAGGGAGGTGGTGGAACCCGGCGCGCCGGCGCTCGCAGAAATCCGCGAGCGATTCGGTGAAAACGTCATCGATGCGGCCGGTAACCTCGATCGGGCGGCCATGCGACAGCTGGTTTTCGACGACGAAGGCTGCCGGCTGGACCTCGAGGCCATACTGCACCCGCGAATCGGAGCCGAAACGCGCCGCCAGGCCGATGCCGCGGGCGGCGACTACCAGATTATCGTCGTGCCGCTGCTGGTCGGATCGGCGTTGCTAGCCTACGTCGATCGCGTTCTCGTGGTCGACTGTGACGAAGATACTCAAATCGAGCGGTTGTTGCGGCGCGACGCGGAAACCGTCGCACAGGCTCGTCGAATCCTGGCCGCACAGGCCAGCCGGGAGGCCAGGCTGTCGATTGCGGACGACGTCATCAGCAATGACGGCTCGCTGGAGGCAACGCGGCGGCAGGTGCGCCGGCTGCACTCGGACTATCTGGACCTGGCCATGCGCCAACCGGAGCAGCATTAGCGGCAAGTTTGCGGTAATGCGGCGGACACGCACGGCAACTGCCGATTTGCCTGCATGCCCCACGTGGCGCAGAATAGCGCCATGGCAAAACCCGCTGGAGAAATCGCTGCTCACGCTGCGGCCGACGTAGCCCACTACGAGCAACCCCTGTCGGAACGCATGCGGACCTTCCTGCGGCTCGAATTTCTCTACCAGCAGATGCTCTACAACAGCGAGAAAGACGCCAATTGGGCCACTCGCGCCACTATTTCGACCTTGCTGGAGGTTCTGGCAATCCTGTCACGCGGCGACGTGCGCAGCGAGGTGCTCAAGGAACTGGATCATCAGATTGGCTTGCTGGAACGATTCCAGAGCCAGCCCGGCGTCGACGGTAGCCGCCTGGATACCCTGGTTCACAACCTGGTTACGAGCCGAGATGAAATTGGCAGGATAGGCACCGGATTCCTGCAGCCGATCAAGGACAGCGAGTTCCTGAACGCGATCAAACATCGCAGTGCCATTCCCGGTGGCACCTGCGAATTCGACCTTCCGGAATACAATCACTGGCTGCGGCAGCCCATCGGGCGTCGGCAAGAAGACCTGTCGCAGTGGGTGGAGTCGATAAGACCGGTATGCGACGCCGTCAGTGAGTCGCTGTGGTTGATACGTGAAAGCGCGCAGCCCACGGACCAGATGGCGAAAAACGGGATGTACCAGCACAACATGCACAAGGACGATCATTGCCGCTTGCTGCGTGTTAGCCTGGCCGCGCAAAGCCGGTTGTTCCCCGAAATCAGCGGCAGCCAGCATCGCTTCACGGTGCGTTTTCTCGAGTGGTCGACCGTCGACAGCCGCGCCGTTCAGACCGGGCAGAACGTGCCGTTCCAGTTGTCTATTTGTTGAACTGACGCATCGCGCCACGCTTTCGGCCGACGCTGATTCGGGCGGCGAGTGCGGGGTGTGTTCCACAAAGCGAGTTATCGAAGATTGTCCGAGCGACTGGGACATGCCCCGTGATCGCCGCCTGTCAGCCGACAGCCGCTATTCCTCAGTGGTTTTGCTGCAGCGCCTCGATCACCGGCACATCCGCCGGGAGTAGCTGCTCAGCGCTGAGCCGGTCTTTGGGTACCCAGCGCAGGGCCTGGCCTTCGCGTCCCACCGGTTCGCTGTTCCACTCGCTGACGATAAAGAACTCGATGGTGACAATGCGATCGTCGTATTCATGGCGCAAATTCATGAATGACGAGCAGGCGGTGACCTCAATACCCAGTTCTTCCGCGAGTTCCCGCAACAGGGCCTCCAGCGCGGTCTCGTCCGGTCCGATCTTGCCGCCGGGGAACTCCCACATGCCGTGAAACGGGCCGTCGCCCAGGCGCTCCGCAATCAGTACGCGTCCCGCCTCGTCACAGAGGATGCCCGCGGCAACCGTGAATTGATTCATTACCCGTGACGACTCAATTGAGTTTGCCGTGGCACTGCTTGTATTTTTTGCCGGACCCGCACGGACACGGCTCGTTTCGGCCGACCTTACGACCATCGCGCACGAACGGCGTCACGGGCTGCGGCGCGGGCGCTGCAGCCTGGCCTTGCTGCGGCTGGTTCCCCAGTGCGGACGCCTCGGCATGCTGGAATTTCATCGCCTCCTGCGAACGTCTTCTTTCGGCCAGTTCGTTCAGGTCCTCTTCGCCCTGGATGCGAATGCGGGACAGGATGCTGATCGTGTCGTGCTTGACCTGCTCGAGCATGGTCCCGAACATCTCGAATGCCTCGCGTTTATACTCCTGCTTCGGGTTCTTCTGTGCATATGAGCGCAGGCCGATACCCTGCCGCAGGTGGTCCATTCCCGCCAGGTGTTCCTTCCAGTGATGATCCAACTGCCGCAGCATGACCTGCTTCTCTACGCCTCGCATGAGCTCGGCACCAATGTTGCCGACCTTTTTCTCATACGCGTCTTGCACTTCCTTAATGCATCGATCGCGTATCGCATCTGCATTGAGCGTTTTGTCTTCGTTGATCCAGCGCGCCACATCGACACGCAGGCCGAAATCGGACTCGAGTGCCTGGGTCAGCCCGTCGGCATCCCACAATTCGTCGAGGCTGCCGGGCGGGATGTACTGGTAGACGGTCGTTTCGACGACCTCCTCCCGTATCGCGACAACCGACTCTTCAATTTCGTCCGCGTCCATGAGTTCTGAACGCTGGTGATACACCACCTTTCTCTGGTCGTTCGCGACGTCATCGTATTCGAGCAGGTTCTTTCGTATGTCGAAGTTGTGCGACTCTACCTTGCGTTGCGCACGCTCGATCTGCCGTGTCAGCAACCGGCTTTCGATTGCTTCGCCTTCGCGCATGCCCGCGCGTGACAACAGGCTCTTGGTGCGCTCGGGATCGCCGAAAATACGCATGAGCGTATCTTCCATCGACAGGTAGAAACGACTGGAACCCGGATCGCCCTGGCGGCCCGATCGGCCACGCAGCTGGTTGTCGATACGCCGCGATTCATGCCGTTCCGTGCCGACGATATGCAGGCCGCCTGCGGCCAGGACCGCTGCATGCCGCGCATCCCAATCCACCTTGATCGCCGCTTCGTCGGCACCTTCGCCGGCATTTGCGAGATCGGCATCGAGACTGCCGCCGAGTACGATATCCGTGCCGCGTCCCGCCATGTTGGTGGCGATCGTTATCGCGCCGGGCCGGCCTGCGTTCTGCACGATCTGTGCCTCACGCTCGTGCTGTTTGGCATTCAGGACCTGGTGTTTGATGTTGCGCTTTTTCAGTAGCGACGACAGCAACTCCGAAGCCTCGATCGAGGTCGTGCCCACCAGCACCGGTTGTCCGCGCTGCTCGCAGTCGACGATATCGTCGATGATGGACTCGAACTTGTCTTTCTCGGTCAGGTACACGAGGTCTGACTGATCGTCGCGGATCATCGGCATATGGGTCGGGATGACGACGACCTCGAGGCCATAAATCTGTTGAAATTCAAAGGCTTCCGTGTCAGCCGTTCCCGTCATGCCGGAGAGGTTGTTGTACAGTCGGAAATAGTTCTGAAACGTTATCGAGGCGACCGTCTGGTTCTCGTGCTTGATCGACACGCCCTCTTTGGCCTCGACGGCCTGGTGCAGGCCGTCGCCCCAGCGGCGTCCCGGCATCGTGCGGCCCGTGAACTCGTCGACGATTACGACCTCGCCGTCCTTGATGATGTAGTCCACGTCGCGCTGGTAAATCGAATGCGCTCGTAGCGCGGAATTCAGGTGGTGTAACAGGCGGATATTGCCTGCGTCGTAGAGGCTTTCTCCTTCGGCAAGCAAGCCGGCCTGAGCCATGAGCGCCTCGACTTTCATGTGACCTTCTTCGGTCACGTGCGCCTGCTTGGACTTTTCGTCCACGGTGTAGTCACCGCGCGTGACGAGGCGACAGGCGACCGGTTTTTTGCTGCCATCGACGAGTACGACGTCGGCATCGCGTCCCTCGGCGATCGCGACGGCGTCCTCCAGCTTCATCACCGCATCGTCTTCGCCTTCAGCCTTGACGGCATTGCCCTGTTGATCAACGAGCGTCACGCGGTTTGCGGGAATGTCGAAGTTCACCGGTTCATCGGGCTCTTCGTGCGTTCTGAGCTTCGGGATCAACTTGTTGATCTGCGCGTACAGATCCGTGCTGGCCTCGGCCGGCCCCGAAATAATCAGCGGTGTACGGGCCTCGTCGATGAGGATCGAGTCGACCTCGTCCACGATGGCGAAGTTGAGCTTGCGCTGCGCCTTGTCCGCGCTCGAGAACGCCAGATTGTCGCGCAGATAATCGAAACCGAGTTCGTTGTTGGTGGCGTACGTGATGTCGGCCTCGTAAGCGGCACGTTTTTCCTCCTGGCTCTGCCCGCTTTTCGACACTCCGACGGTCAGGCCGAGGAATTCATAGACAGGCCGCATCCAGTCGGCGTCGCGCTGGGCGAGGTATTCATTGACGGTGACGATATGTACGCCGTCGCTGCTGATCGCATTCAGGTAGGCGGGCAGCGTTGCCATCAGCGTCTTACCCTCACCGGTACGCATTTCGGCGATGTTGCCGTCATGCAGCACCATGCCACCGATAAGCTGCACGTCGAAGGGTCGCAGGTGCAGCGTGCGCTGGGCCGCCTCGCGACCGACGGCAAATACTTCGGGCAACAACTCCTCCAGCGTCTCGCCGTCCTCGTATCGTTTCCGGAACTCCGCGGTCCTCGCCTTGAGCGCGGCGTCATCGAGCGCCTGCAGGCCTTCCTCGAGCGAATTGATCGTCTTGACGATCTTGGAATACTGACGCAGCAGGCGCTGATTGCGACTGCCGAATATTCGTGTCAGAAAGTTGGCCACCGAGGGCTCCTGGGTCCGGTACACAAAGGCCGCTATTCTACGGTCAAGCGGGGCTTTTTAGAATCCAATGTCGCGATTTATGGGCAATAATCGCGATCACAAGGACCCGCGGCCGATGTCTCGAACAGCGCTGATTGGAGTTTCGGGTTGTTGCCGGCTTACTTCGAGGATTCGCGAATGAACCTGACCGGGTTCACCCGGCGGCCGTTGTGCAATACCTCGAAATGCAGATTGGGCCCGGTAGCGCGCCCAGTCTCGCCCATCAGGGCGACGACTTGCCCTTTCTTGACCTCGTCCCCGACGGACACGAGGTTTTCGGAATTGTGCGCGTAGCGCGTCGAGTAGCCACTGCCGTGGTTGATCTCGACCATGATGCCGTAGCCGTAACGATCCGATGACCAGGTTACGACGCCATCCGCGACAGCGACGATTTCGGCACCGTTCTTGCCCGCGAAATCGACGCCGGTGTGGTTGGCCGCCTTACCCGTGAACGGGTCGGTGCGTTTGCCGAAATACGAGGAGATCCAGCCCGAGCCGACCGGTCGTCCCTGCGGGTAAACGCGCTCTTTCAGGTTCTGGTTCATCAATACGCTTTCCAGAACGTCGAGCTGCGCTTCGCGGTTGCTGAGTTGCTGGCCAAGCGATTGCATGGCATCGACGACCTCGGGAACCGCGACATTGGATCCGGCCGCCATTGGTTCTTCCGGACCGCCGAGGGCGGGATCCGAATTGAAGTTGAATTCACCATCGTCAATGTCTGCCATTTGGGTCAGACGACGGCCAAGCGCATCGAGACGGATGACGCGGGCGTTCATTTGCGCGATGCGAATCGACAACGCGTCGAGAGTGTCCTCATTGCCCTGGCGAATGGCAGCGATGTTCTGTCGCTGCTGCTGCAGTTCCCCGGTCAGTCCCGCCAGCGTGGTCGTGCTGACACCCGAGCCCGTTTTGGCCGAATACCAGTAGCCGCCTGCGAAACCGGCGCTGATGACGAGTCCGACAAGGACGGCGATTGCGAGCCCGGCCGTAAGGCCGGACAGGTTCAATTGCCGGGGTTTTCCAAACCCCTTGCCGAAAATCACTACATTCATCGAACGCGCCCCGGATGCGTATCAATCGACGTTGGGAATCTCATACAAGTTGCGAAAACGCCGGCCAAACGCCCGCGATCGCTTGTTTGGGTTATTATCAACTTGCAGTCCCTGCTCACTTCGGTAGCCCCGCTGCCCTGAGAATCCGCCCAGGACCGGTGGTTTTGCGTCCCCGCCTCGCGGCGGGTTTGCCTTTATCGTGTGCGACAATATGCATAATGCCGGTTTTTATTACAAGGCCCCGATCCTGAACGGTGACCCCGATCACTCAGGATGGGAAAAAAGCGCTAACTGCGTCACATTCTTATGACAGGCAAATCCCTCGACAAACTGCTGGATCCCGCTAGCGGCGGGGATCTCGGCGAGGTCATAGGGCGTGCCCGCAGGATGGGGGAGCTGACGGACGTCCTCGCCCGCGCTTTGCAGCCGGAGCAGGCGGCAGCCGTCGTTGCCGCGAATGTGCGGGATGACGGCGAACTCGTCGTCATCGCGGCCTCGTCCGCCTGGGCGAGCCGCCTTCGCTATGAGACGGACACCCTGTTGCAGGCAGCGCAGTCAGTGGGCCATAAAGCCCATACTTGTCGCATCCGCGTCACGCAGGCCTGACCCGTCGTTTTTTTGGAATAGAAGGGTGGTGGCGTTATGCGTACGCGGGTGTTGCGTAGGAGATCGGTGCTTTGTGCGGGTCGGCGAACGTGACCTCCTCCCAAACAGACTGATCCTCGAGCATCGCCCGCAGCAGTTTGTTGTTCAGGTCGTGGCCCGACTTGTAGGCGCGCAATTCCCCGATCAGGCTGTGTCCGAGCAGGTAGGCGTCACCGATTGCATCGAGAATCTTGTGAATCACGAACTCGTTGGCGTAGCGTAAGCCGTCCTCGTTCAGGATGCGGTAATCGTCGAGCACGATGGCATTGTCCATGCTGCCACCGAGCGTGAGATTACGCTCTCGCAGCGCTTCAACGTCACGCAGGAAACAAAACGTGCGTGCCCGGCTGACTTCCTTCAGGAACGACGTCGAGGAAAAGTCGATCGTCGCCTGCTGGCTGAGTTTGTTGAATACAGGGTGGTTGAAGTACACCTCGAAATTTACTTTGAAGCCGTTGAACGGTAAAAACTCGGCCCACTTGTCGCCGTCCTCGACGCGCACTTTTTTCTTGATTCGAATGAACTTCTTCGCGGCGTTTTGCTCTTCGATGCCGGCCGATTGCAGCAGGAATACGAATGGCCCGGCGCTGCCGTCCATGATTGGCACCTCCGGCGCTGACAGGTCGACGTAGACATTGTCGATGCCGAGGCCCGCCAGGGCCGACATCAGGTGTTCCACCGTCGCAACCTTGACGCCGTCCTTGATCAGCGTCGTGCCGAGCATGGTCTCCCCGACGAGGCGGGGATCGGCTGGGATATCGACCGGATGGTCGAGGTCGACTCGCCGGAAGGTAATGCCGGCATTCTCAGCTGCCGGACGCAGTGTCATGTAGACCTTCTCGCCGGTGTGCAGGCCCACGCCCGTGGCGCGGATGGTCGTTTTCAGGGTCCGTTGTCTGAGCATCGCGCGCGCAAGACTACCACAGGAATGAAAAACTCTTCAAGAATTCAAGCTCTTAGCTAAAAGCTCCGGCGGCTCGCGGGGCGTTTGCGGCGGAGGGCAGGAAGGGTGCCGGCCCGGTCGATGCCGGGCCGGCGATGCGGAGTAGAGAGCCCTGAGGTGTGTGAGTTGCACCCGAGGGGACGTCCTCTCTTGATTCAGTCGGCCTGGCGTCGCAAGAATGCCGGTATGTCCAACAGCTCTTCCTGCAGACCCGCCCCTTCCAGGCCATCACCTACCGCGCGCTTGCGCTGCACCGTCGGCTTGTCGAGGGTGTGGTAGTTCGGTTCCGCCTGCGCCGCCGGACGACGGATGATGCGCATCGGCGATTCCGCGTTGGCTGCCTGCTGCCCGAGTCCGGTCGCAACCACCGTGACGCGTATCTTGTCGGTCATGTCCGAGTCGATGACGGTCCCGACAACGACGGTCGCATTGTCCGACGCGAATTCCTTGACGGTGTTGCCGACCTCCTGGAATTCGCCGATCGACAGGTCCATACCGGCCGTGACATTGACCAGGATGCCGTTTGCGCCGGCAAGGTTGATGTCCTCGAGCAATGGGCTGGAGACGGCAGACTCGGCAGCTTCGCGCGCGCGATCTTCACCCGAGGACACGCCCGTGCCCATCATCGCCATGCCCATTTCGGACATGACCGTGCGCACGTCGGCAAAGTCCACGTTGATGAGACCCGGGCACGTGATGAGTTCGGCAATGCCCTGTACCGCGCCCTGTAATACCTGGTTGGCAGACCGAAACGCATCCAGCAATGTCGTTTCGCCGCCGAGGACGGTCAGCAGCTTTTCGTTCGGTATGGTGATCAGGGAATCGACGTACTTGCCGAGTTCAGCGATGCCGTGTTCCGCAATCTGCATGCGTTTGCCGCCTTCCATCAGGAACGGCTTGGTCACAACCGCGACAGTCAGGATGCCGAGTTCCTTGGCAACCTGTGCGACGATCGGTCCAGCACCGGTTCCGGTGCCACCGCCCATGCCCGCCGTAATGAACAGCATGTCGGCGCCTTCAATCACCTCCTGAATGCGGTCGCGATCTTCCATTGCGGCCTGGCGGCCGATATCCGGATCGGCGCCGGCGCCGAGTCCTTTCGTAATATTGCAGCCGATCTGCAACGACGTTCGCACGCGCGATCCCTTGAGCGCCTGCGAATCCGTATTGGCACAGATGAAATCGACACCTTCGATGCCGGCCTCGACCATGTGCCCGACAGCGTTACCACCACCGCCACCGACACCGATGACCTTGATGACAGCGCTCGAGCTATGCGCATCCATTAATTCAAACATTGAGTCTTCCTCCGCTTGTTAGCTTTCCCTGTGGGGCACTCACTGAACCCCTGTTTATAAAAATCATTAAAAGTGGCCCTGAAACCACGACCTCATCCTCTCCCAGACCTCACCCAGGTTGCCGCCGATTGGCGTGCTGCGGCGGTCTCGCCGGGCAAGGTTTTCGTAGCCATACAAAAGCAAACCCACGCCCGTGGCATGAATCGGGTTGCGAATAACGTCCATCAGCCCTTCGACGTATTGCGGCGCGCCAAGCCTGACCGGCATGTGAAATACTTCTTCCGCGAGCTCGACGGCGCCCTCCATCTTGGCGCTGCCGCCTGTGATAACGACACCGGCTGCGATCAGCTCCTCGAAGCCACTGCGGCGCAGCTCATCGCGAACCAGCCCGAACAGCTCTTCGTAACGCGGTTCGACGATCTCGGCGAGCGTCTGGCGCGCAAGCCGCCGCGGCGGTCGCTCGCCGACACTCGGAACCTCGATCGTCTCGTCGGGATTCGCGAGCTGCGACAGCGCGCAGGCGTACTTGATCTTGATCTCTTCGGCGTACTGCGTCGGCGTGCGCATGGAGACGGCAATATCGTTGGTTACCTGGTCGCCCGCTATCGGAATGACGGCCGTGTGCTGTATCGCCCCGCCCAGGAATACCGCGATGTCGGTTGTGCCGCCGCCGATGTCGACGATGCAAGAACCGAGTTCCTTCTCGTCGTCCGTCAATACCGCGTAGCTCGACGCAAGTTGCTCGAGCACGATGTCGTCGACCTCCAGCCCGCAACGCTGCACGCACTTGACGATGTTCTGAGCCGCGCTTTCGGCGCCGGTCACCATGTGCACTTTCGCCTCCAGCCGCACACCCGACATGCTGATTGGTTCGCGTATGCCCTCCTGGTTGTCGATCACGAATTCCTGCGGCAGGATGTGCAGGATTTTCTGGTCGGCGGGAATCGCCACGGCGCGCGCTGCATCGATCACCCTGTCGACGTCGCCCGCGCTGACTTCCTTGTCTCGGATGGCGACGATGCCATGCGAGTTCAGGCTGCGTACATGGCTGCCCGCAATGCCGGTGTAGACGGAGTGAATATCGCAACCCGCCATCAGTTCTGCTTCTTCTACAGCACGCTGTATCGAGTGCACCGTCGACTCGATGTTCACGACCACGCCTTTCTTCAACCCGCGTGACGGATGCGACCCAATACCGACGACCTCGATGTTGCCATCCTCGTTGTGCTCGCCGACGATGGCCACGACCTTCGACGTGCCGACGTCCAGCCCAACAATCAGGTTCTTGTCAGGGCGTTTCGTCATTCACTTATGACCTCTGGCTGCGAGCATTTCCTGACGGTCCTTTTTCTTGTCTTTGACGGGCGTTCTGGAGCCGCCGGCCCAGCCGATCGTGAAACCGTTGCCATAGCGCATATCGACGTAGTCGATTTCTTTCGGACGACTCGAGATGATGTCCGCGACAACGTCGAGAAACAGGTCGGTGCGCTCATCGACTTCGCGCCGCCCGAGACGCACTTCGACGCCGTTATTGAGCGTCATCTCCCATGAACCTCGTGCATCGAGGTGCACGCTGCGTAGATCCAGGCCGGCAGGTATCAGTCGGTCGCGCACCTCGAGATAGCGGTTTGCAACCTCCGCCGAACGGTCGTCCGGGCCGTTCAGCCGCGGCAGCTCCGCCGGCGGGTGTCGGGCTTCCTCAACGAACAACTCACCACGCGTGTTGAGCAAGCCGCGTTCGCCCCAGACCGCCGCCGGCACCTGCTCTGTGACGGTAATTGCGATCCGGCTCGGCCAGCGGCGCGCAACCCTTGCCTGGTCGATCCACTGCAACGCCACGATGCGATCCTGGATACCGCCCAGGTCCGCGCCGACAAAACCCTCGTCGATTTCGTCACTGATCGCCTCTTCGATCTGCAATGCCGTTACGCGCTGGAAGGGACCGCTGATTTCAATCGACGAAATCCTTCGATCCAGCATCGCCAGGCTGAACTGGTAAGTCGCGAATACGACACCGGCTGCAAGCAGCGGCGCGACGATGCGACCGATTGCAAACTTCGGCATCGTGATCTGCCGCGTCTTTTTCTGCTTGCGACGCCTGGCCTGTTTACGCGCCATGTGCTGCCACCTCGACGTTGTCAGTTGCTTCGCTGGCGCAGAAACTCGTTTCGAGAATCCGCCAGCAAAGCTCTTCGAAATCGATACCGTCTTTCTTTGCCGCCATCGGCACCAGGCTATGGCTGGTCATGCCCGGCACGGTGTTCACTTCGAGCACGAGCGGCTCGCGGTCGGCCCCGGCCATGAAATCGACTCGCCCCCAGCCGGTGCATCCAAGTTCGTTGAACGCCGCAAGCGCGAGGTCTGCATAACGCTGCTCTTCCGAATCGTCCGCGGTGCCACGGCAGATGTATTCCGTGCGATCGGATTCGTACTTCGCCCGATAGTCGTAGAAGACGCGCGGCGTAACGATGCGAATACTCGACAAAGCGCAGCCCTGAAG
>CALZMQ010000007.1 GCA_945788625.1 uncultured Woeseiaceae bacterium | reverse complement strand
GAGACATAGGCCAAGTCGAAGTTGATCAGGTCGCGGCTGTCAATCTTCGTCAAGCGGGCCGGATCGGAACTCGGTTCGCCGAACATCTCGTCGCGGTACGAATAGTCGACACGCAGTACGATTTCGGCACCGTTAGAGATAGGGAAGTGCAGCTCCGGACTGATTGCTGCCGTCAGTTCCGGCGTTAGCGGGGCAACGGGCTTGACGCCTCCCTGTTCGTCAACATCGACATCGATGACGCCAATCGCCGCCTGGACCAGGAAGTTCTCGGTAATGTATGCCGTGGTCTCCAGCTCCAGCCCGGTCGAATCCTGATCGACGATCAGGTTAACCGTGTTAAAGCCGAAGCCTCCGGCCGAATCGCTGACCTGGTAGGGAAGGTCGGAGTACTGCGTGAAGAACGCGGTCGCCGCGATCTGGATCTTGTCCGTCGGTGCGCCCTTGATACCGGCTTCGTAGTTGATTGCCGTGATGTTCTCGCTGGCGACGAAACAGTCAGGGTCACCGAACAGACAAACCGGTCGTGCCGGGAATTGCCCGGACTGATAGCCACTCTGAACGCTGCCGTAAACGGTCATGCCATTGCCCATCGTGTAGTTCGCCGACAGGTCCCAGCTAATCTCGTCGAAATCGGCGGTACTGTCTGCGCCCGGGCCGAAGCCCCTGTTGGAGGCCGTTTTCTCATCCTCTGTGTAGCGAAGTCCGGCCGTAACACGGAATTGATCCGAAACATCGAAGCCGAAATTGCCGAACAGCGCCGTGCTGGTGATGTCCTGGCTTGCCTCGAAAAAGCCCGGGAAAGTCAGGAACACGGTCGGATCCTGGTTGTTGTATCCGTCCTCGGTGAAGTAGTACAGACCCGAGACGAAATCCCAGCCGCCGAAGTCGCCGTTGAGCTGGATTTCGACCGACGTCTGGTCCGCTTCGCCAATTTCGGGGAACGACAGGAAATCGTCGACGAAGCTGTCGTCGTCAAGACCGGACTTGTACTCCGACTTGCGTGTGCTGGCGATTATCCGGGTGCTGAATTCGTCAGTAATGTCCCAATCGAGCGTCAATGCCACGCCCGATGCACTGTTGGAGATAAGGGCCTGGCTGGCCTGTCCCGTGTTGTTGTCATAGGGGTCTCGTGACACGTCCGAATTGCGGTACCCGGCATCGTAGACGTTGCCGTTGGGCCCGCCGTTAACGGCGAGGCAGACCGTTGGATCAGACGCCGTAGCACGGCATTCCGCGCCGAGATCGTCGATGACCGTCGTGTAGGGACGCAGGCCGCCTTCGCCTTCGTTCATGTCGGCGGCGATCGTCAGGGTGGCGTCATCACTGAGGTCCACACGGAACGCCAGGCGCGCGAAAACTTCCTGCATTTCGCCAACGCGTACGCCGGCATTCGGCAGGTTCAGGAAGTCCCCGAGCCCATCACGGTTCTTGAAGCCACCCGTTATGGAAACTGCAGCAGCGTCGCCGAGTTCTGCGTCACCATAGAAGTCGGCGTTGAGGCGCTTGCGGGACCCAGCCTCGAGGCTGACGCGCGCGCCCGGATCGGCACCCGGTGTCTTGGTGATGATATTGATCGCACCACCGATGGAATTACGGCCGTACAGCGTGCCCTGAGGGCCGCGCAATACCTCGATACGTTCGATGTTCGACAAGCTCCAGTTCTGGCCGACCTGTCGCCCGAGGTAGACGCCGTCGACGTACACGCTGACGCCCGGATCCGTCGTAATCAGGTGGTCCTGCAAGCCGATGCCGCGAATAAACGGGTTGGATGAGGACGTATGACCCGCCGAGAACTCGGTGATATTGAGGTTAGGTACGAATTTACCGATGTCCTGGATGCTGACTATGCCCTGTTGAGCAAGCTTGTCGCCCTGAAAAACACTCAGCGCGATCGGTACTTCGTAAATGCTCTGTTCCCGCTTCGCCGCAGTGACCATGATTTCCTCGATCAGCGAATCATCGTCCTGCGCCAGCACGGCGGGTGATGCACCTGCCAGCGCTGTGGTTAAAAGCGCGCACAAAAAGACCTTGTTGTTCATTGTTGTCTCCCCCAGGAGGCTGTTGCGTTGTAATCGACAACCGGCCGAAAGCCAGCCGCCATGATGTGACGGATTATAGCCGATAGTGTCCCTTGTTTGCCCATGTGCCGTGCACTAAGGTAGCGGCCTATGAGCGATGAACGGAATGTTACGAATGGACTGCCGTCTTATGCGGCGCCAGCAGGTGGGCGCCTCACGGAAGAAATGCTGCAGGACTTCCGTAATACCGGTGTCCTCATCTTGCGGGATTTCGTGACGCGAGCCGCGTGCAAGACTTTGCGCGAGCGCGCTAACGAACTTGTTGCCGGGTTCGATCCGTACGAAGTGCGAAGTGTGTTCTCGACGACCAGTCAGCCACAGCTCGACGACGACTACTTCATCCAGTCCGGTGACAAAATACGCTTCTTTCTGGAATCCGACGCATTCGACGAATCCGGCGAGCTGCGACAGGAGAAAGAGCACAGCCTCAACAAGATGGGGCATGCGATGCACGACCTCGATCCTGTGTTCGACAGTTTTTCGCGAACACCTGAGCTGGCGGAGGTAGCGAGACGTATCGGCTTCGTCGAGCCGGCGATATTGCAATCGATGTATATATTCAAGCCGCCGAACATTGGGGGTGATGTGGTCTGTCACCAGGATTCTACGTACATCTATACCGAACCCGAGTCGTGCGTCGGTTTCTGGTTTGCGCTGGAAGACGCGACCACGGAGAACGGCTGCATGTACTTCATACCCGGCGGTCATAGACTACCGTTGAAGAAACGCAATTATCGCGGCCCCGACGGCAAACTGGTAACCGAGACCCTCGACGACACGCCATGGCCTGAAGAGCGAAAACTGGCCGCAGAGGCCAACGCTGGGACACTCGTTGTTTTCGACGGGCGCGCGCCGCACCTGAGTGCGGCAAATCGTTCGCCGAAGTCACGTCACGCCTACACGCTGCACGTTATCGACCGGCAATGCCGGTACCCGGCCGAGAACTGGCTGCAACGCAGCGCCGAGTTGCCATTGCGCGGTTTCGAATGAGGGTGCCAATGCTGTTTACTGACCTCATTCGAAAAAAACGTGACGGCGGCGAATTGTCCGCGGCGGAGATCAAGGTGTTCGTCGACGGGCTGGCCGATGGCAGCATCCCCGCCGAGCAGGTTTCGTCGCTGGCCATGGCGATCTTCCTGAACTCGATGACTTTCGACGAAGCAGGGCAGTTGACACTTGCGATGGCCGCTTCCGGAACGGTCCTCGACTGGACGGCGGAAGACCTCGGCGGACCGGTTGTCGACAAGCATTCGACCGGCGGTGTCGGGGACAAGGTGAGCTTCCTGCTGGCACCCATCGCGGCCGCCTGCGGCTGCTACGTGCCGATGATCTCGGGGCGTGGTCTCGGCCACACGGGAGGGACCACCGACAAAGCCGAGTCTATCCCTGGATACAACGCGACCCCCGACTTTGAAACGTTTCGCGCGGTGGTCAAAGACGTAGGCTGCGCGATTATCGGTCAGACCGCCGACCTCGCGCCGGCGGATCGGCGCTTCTATTCGATCCGCGACGTGACTGGCACCGTCGAGTCCGTGCCGCTGATTACAGCGTCGATACTGTCCAAGAAAATCGCAGCCGGCCTCGAGGGCCTGGTCATGGACGTCAAGGTCGGCAGCGGTGCGTTCATGGATACGCCAGAGCGTGCCCGCGAACTCGCGAACAGTATTATCGCTACGGCCGCAAGAGCCGAACTGAAAACGCATGCGCTCATCACCGACATGAATGAGGTGCTGGGCACGACGGCCGGAAACGCCCTGGAAATAAAGGAGTCGGTTCTTTACCTGCGCAACGAGAAACGCGAACCACGGCTCGATGAGGTGGTAATCGCCTTGTGCGCGGAGATGCTGCTCGTGGGCGGCATCGAGGACGATCGGGCAACGGCCGCCGATCGGTGCGAAGACGCGATCGCGAGCGGCCGTGCGGCAGAGATATTCGGGCGCATGACGAGTGCACTGGGCGGTCCTGCGGACTTCCTGGACCGTTACGACAATTACCTTGCCGGGGCGCCGATCGTGCGCCCGGTACATGTGAACGGTTACGTACGTGAAGTCGATACCCGGGCCGTTGGTAACGCCATCATCGAACTAGGAGGCGGCCGCCGCAAGGTCGGCGAAGCGCTCGATCTTTCGGTCGGTTTCAGCGATATCGCCGCGATAGGCACACAGGTCGATGGCGCCAGGCCGCTCGCCGTCATTCACGCCGCAAGCGAGGCGGACGCCATGCAGGCGGAACGAAATCTGCTCGCGGCGATCACCGTCGGCCATGAGGCTCCCGCAACTGCGCCTGTTATTTGCGAGATTCTGACGGGCTGAGATACCGCTTTGCGGTATGCTAGGCGAGGCGCAACAACAAAAACACAATCTGGGGGAAGACCATGCCGGCCAACCTGAGAGGCATCTTCGGAATTGCCGTGATACTCGGAATCGCGTTCGCGTTCTCGAGTAACCGTAAAGCGGTCAACTTGCGAATCGTCGCCGCCGCGTTCGGCTTGCAGGTCGTCATCGCGATAATCGTCCTGTACTGGGATAAAGGTCGGAGCGGAATCGAGGTCATCAGCGAGGGCGTGATGGCCGTCATCGGCTTCTCCAGGGCCGGCATCGACATGGTTTTCGGGCCGCTGGCGGATTCCAATGTCGTCGGATTCAGCTTCGCGATTAACGTTTTGCCGATCATCATCTTCTTCTCGGCGCTGATGTCGGTGATGTATCACCTGCGCATTATGGAGTGGGTCGTGAAACTCGTCGGCGGATTCCTGCACAAGGTCATCGGTACCGGGGCGGTCGAGTCGATGAATGCCGCCGCCAACGTCTTCGTCGGCCAGACCGAAGCGCCGCTCGCCGTCAGACCTTATCTGAAGAGCCTTACCGAGCCACAGATGTTCGCCGTGATGACGTCGGGGCTGGCCTCGATCGCGGGAACAGTGCTCGCGGGCTATGCCCTCATGGGCGCTGAACTGAAGTACTTGTTGGCAGCCGCGTTCATGGCCGCGCCCGGCGGCCTGCTGATGGCCAAGATCGTGATGCCGGACGACCTGGTAGTCTCGTCGCGCCAGCACGAAAAACTCGTCATGGAAAAAAGCCAGCATAAGAACGTCATCCTCGCAGCGGCCTCGGGTACGACCGATGGGCTGCGCCTGGCTGCCAACATCGGCGCGATGCTGGTCGCGTTCGTCGCTTTGATCGCGTTGTTCAATGGGCTCGTCGGCTGGGTCGCAGGATGGTTCGGCTATGAGCTGACCCTGCAGATGATCCTGGGATGGGTATTTTCGCCGCTCATGTACCTGCTCAGCGTCCCCTGGGCCGAGGCGCAGGCTGCCGGTGCGCTGTTCGGCGAGAAACTCATCCTCAACGAGTTCGTCGCGTTTTCGCATCTCAACGACTATCTCGCGGGTATGAGCGCGCGAACGGTCGCAATCGTGACATTTTCATTGTGTGGTTTTGCGAACCTGTCGTCGATCGCGATCCTGCTCGGCGGCCTCGGTGTGCTGGTTCCGGAAAAGCGGGACCTGATCGGCATCCTCGGTTTGAAAGCCGTTCTTGCGGCATCGCTGTCCAATCTCATGAGTGCTGCGCTGGCAGGACTGTTGCTCACGTTCTGACGCTGTGGCGGCACGCTCGATCATTATCGACTGCGATCCCGGCCAGGACGATGCAGTCGCGTTGTTTCTGGCCATGTCCTCGCCCGAAGAACTCGACATCCTCGGGATTTGTACCGTGGCCGGCAATGTGCCCCTCGGTCTCACACAGCGAAATGCGCGCATGATGTGCGATATCGCCGGGCGAGATGACGTGCCGGTTTTCGCCGGGTGCGAGCGACCCATGGTGCTGGACGCTATTACCGCGGAGTACATTCACGGCAATACCGGCATCGACGGCACCGAAGTGTTCGAGCCGGAAACACCTCTGCAGGAACAGGATGCGGTCGATTACATTGTCGAGACGCTGCTCGGTGCCGAGGACGATTCGATCACGCTGGTCCCGACTGGCCCCCTGACCAACGTCGGTACGGCGATCGAACGCGAACCCGCGGTGCTCCGTAAGATCGAGGCGATCGTTCTCATGGGCGGTGCGATGCGTGAGGGCGGCAATCGCTCGCCGTCGGCGGAATTCAACATGCTCGTCGATCCGCACGCAGCCGAGATCGTATTCGGCTGTGGCCGACCGATTACGGCGATGGGTCTCGACGTAACGCACCAGGTTCTCGCGACCCGCGAACGGGTGGCGCGGATTGGGGCGCTGGGCAACCCGGTCGCCGAGGCGACGGCGGGTATGCTGAGTTTCTTCCATCGCTATGACACGAAGAAATACGGATCGGAAGGAGCGCCGCTGCATGATCCCTGCACTGTTGCCTGGTTATTGCAGCCGGAATTATTCGAAACCCGAGCCTGCAACATCGCGGTGGAGACGAAGTCGAAATTGACGATGGGGCATACGGCGGTCGATTTCTGGCACGTCACCGATCGTCCGCACAACGCACTCTGGACCTATGGCGTGGATGCCGGCGGTTTCTACGAATTGCTGACTGACCGGCTCGCCCGGTTCGGCGGGTAGCCCGGCATGCGTTCAATCACGGTCGTCGGTTCCGTAAACCTGGACATCGTTGCGAAAGTCGCTCGCTTGCCCGTTCCGGGTGAGACTGTAACCGGCGCCGAACTGAGTCGTTTTCCCGGCGGCAAGGGCGCAAACCAGGCGCTTGCGGCACAGCGTCTCGGCGCGACGGTCAGCCTCATCGCCTGCGTCGGCGAGGATGCCGCCGCCGACGAGGCGCTTTGCCTGTTACGCGAGGGCGGTGTGGACCTGGCGGCCTGCCGGGTCGTCGAGGGTGCGCAAACAGGTACGGCGCTGATCGCCGTCGCGCCGGGCGGTGAAAATCACATCGTCGTCGCGCCTGGCGCGAATCGTTCGCTCACCGCCGAGGATGTTGGCGCGCCGCAGGCCGATGCACTGATCTGCCAACTCGAAGTGCCCGTGCCGGTCATCGTGCATGCCGCGAACACGTTCAGAGGCTTTTTTTCCGTCAATCTCGCGCCGGCGGCGGAAATCGACGTCAGGGTGTTACAGCGCGCCGACCTCGTGATCGTCAACGAGTCAGAGTCCGCGTGGTACGGCGAGTCGCTCTCGGCGTGTACGGGCATGATAGCGACTACGCGAGGATCGGGCACCGCGACTCTGACGCGTGCTGGCGACCTCATAGCGCAAGCGAAGCCGCCCGCTGTAGAAGCCGTGGACACGACCGGTGCCGGCGACGCGTTCACGGCCGCGTTGACGATCTCACTGGCAGAAGGGCAGGAGCCCGACCAGGCGTTGCGTTTTGCCTGTGCGGCCGGTGCCGTCGCGACCATGACCATGGGAGCGCAGCCCTCGTTGCCGATACGCGACTCCGTTACGAGCTATTGAGAAGTGGCAGGTTCAGGCCGCTTTCGCGTCGGCATAACGGTAGGTCACGGAGATCTCGGTATCGCCGGCGATACTGGCCATAATCGGGCAGATTTGGGCGGCCCTTTCGAGCTTGTCGCGATCAGGCGGCGAAAAGTCCCTGGGAATCCCGAATGACAGCGCAATGGTGTCGATGTGGGGAAAAGTCTTGTTCATACCGGTAAGCGCGATATCGACAACGGTGCCCTCGAGGTCGAGATGATCGCGCCGCGCGATGGCGCCCATCGACAGCAGCATGCAGCTGGCAAGGCTGACGCCGAGCAGGCTCGCCGGTGAAAATTCCTCGCCCTTGCCGGTGTACGGGCAGTCAATCGCCACGGTTTTGTGTTGTGGCTCTTCAAATGCGGTGACGTGCTGATCGCCATCGTACGTGATGGTCAGCGTACTCATGACGTTCCTCCTTCGCCGTTGACTCCGTTACGACGACCGCGTGGCACAATGGCTGACCGCTATATTTATGCGCCTGATCAATGCTTCGCGCAATTCGGTATTACCCTTAGCGTGGGGCCGCCGGAAAGCGACCGAATCCAGATGCGGGACATTTGTCGCCTTTTGTGGTGTAGAATAATCGGCCCGCGAACCACCAGGATCGTGTCGGCTCATGGTCATCGAAACTCAGTCCGAATTGAGTCCCGAGTATGCGCTGGTCTGCTGCAATGGCAGGTACGAGCGAGATGCCCTGATGCGGGCAATCGAGAGCGCCTTCAAGTTTGCCAGGAGTGAAGGCCGCAAGTCGGTTCTGGTCGATATTCGAGGTCTGAGCGGACAGCCACCCAGCACAATGGATCGCTACGATATGGGGGTGGCCGCTGCCGAGTTGCAGCGGGAATGCGGCCGCGGTATTGCCCTCGCTGTACTTGGTAGCGAGCCATACGTGGAGCCGGACAGGTTCGGCGAAGTCGTGGCCAGGAGTTTCGGCGGCTTCGGACGCGTCTTCACCGACCATGAGGAAGCCGTAGAGTGGGTCAGCGGGAACCCGTCGGGAAGCGGAGCGCTGTTATGACGTACCGGGAGAGGTTTCTTTGCGCTGCATTCGTTGTGTTACTCGCTTGCCAGCACGGCAAGGCGGTCGCGGAAAAAGAAACTGGCGAGGTTGCCCGGCAGGTTTCCGATACTGACGCGCCCACGGGTACGCTTATTGTCCATGTCGTGGACCTGCTTTCCGGTGACGGCAACTTACGTTTCGTGCTGTTCGACTCGAAAAAGAATTTCCTCAAGCGGCCCCTGCATGCTGGTGTCGTCGAAATCAACAATCGGTCGGGAACATGGAGCGTCAGCAACCTGCCTTACGGTGTCTACGCCGTACTCGTCCATCACGACGTCGATGCGAGCGGCAAAATGGAGCGGCACTGGTACGGGAAACCGAAAGAACAGACAGGGGCCTCGAACGATGCGCCCGCCAAATTCGGGCCGCCGAAATTCAGGAAAGCGAAATTCAGGCTCGAATCGCCGACGATGACGATGACTATCCCGGTGAGGTAGTCAGTCGAGATGGAACGACGCCGGTAACAGTTCGGTGATCAAGTACTGCCGCCATTCATTGCTGTCGTCATAAACGATCACGACCGTCTTCTCATCGGCGAATTCCTTGATACGCTGGCGACAGCCACCACAGGGCGTGCAGGTCGCGATGTCGGCACGGCCCCCGGCGACGGCGATCCTGGCTATTCTCTTGCCACCTTTCTGTACCATGGCCGCGATTGCCGCAGTCTCCGCACAGTTGCCCAACGGGTAAGCGGCATTTTCGACGTTACAGCCAACGTGCAGGCGATCCTGGTCGTCGATAATCGCCGCGCCGACACTGAAACCCGAGTATCGGCAGTAGGCCTGCCCGCGAGCCTCCATGGCCGCGTTGATGAGATCTTCGTCCGCTATTGTCATTGGCTAGGGCCTGTTAACGCTATGCAAGTAATCTCTGCTGGATTTCACGGGTTGTCCAGCGAGGCGGAGGAAGCGGGGTGTAGCCGAGCTACCCAAGCGACCGACAACGCTGTTGGGCGACCCGTGATGTCCAGCCCTTCGGGTTGGGACGCAAAATTCGCCACTCGGCGTTGCTCGTCGTTGATTTGGAATGACCAAACTTCTCTCCTCGCGCCTTGATTGGCGTATTTTGCGTCTCAACAGTGGTCACTTGCATAGCGTTAACAGGCCCGCCCTAGTCCGTTTTGCGCATCGGGTTGTTCGGGTGCATGGTCCAGTTACGTTTTTCGGTCCGGATTGGCTCGCCTGTGCGCGGGTCGGTACCGTCGGTCAGTTGCTGCATCGAAATGCAGCCGTCGACCGGGCAGACACTCACGCACAGGTTGCAGCCCACGCATTCCTCGTCGATAACCTCGAATCGACGCTCGCCGTTGACGGTGTTCGTAATCGCCTGGTGAGAAGTATCCTCGCAGACGATATGGCAGCGACCACACTTGATGCAGAGGTCCTGGTCGATAACGGCCTTTTCAACGTAGTTGAGGTTCAGGTATTGCCAGTCGGTGACGCTCGGCACGGCCTTGCCCACCAGGTCGTCCAGGGTCAGTTGCTTGTCGTCGAGAAAATTACTGAGGCCGTCGACGAGATCGTCGATGATCTTGAATCCGTAAACCATCGCCGCCGTGCACACCTGGACATTGCTCGCACCGAGCGCGAGAAAATCGACAGCATCACGCCAGTCGCTGATCCCGCCGATGCCGGAGATCGGTAAGGCCTGTGTTTCCTTCGTGCGTGCGATTTCCGCAACCATGTTCAGCGCTATCGGCTTGACGGCCTCACCGCAATAGCCGCCATGCGTACCCATGCCATCCGTCGTCGGGTACATCGTGAGCGTGTCGTAGTTCACCCGCATGATCGAGTTCACCGTGTTGATCAGCGAGACGGCATCGGCGCCTCCGTCGAGGGCGCCCTTCGCCGGCGGCAGGATGTTGGTGACGTTTGGCGTGAGCTTCACGATCACCGGTACCGTGGCGGCTTTCTTGGCCCATTCCGTCGCCATTTGGATGTATTCGGGCACTTGCCCGACCGCGGCGCCCATGCCTCGCTCGGACATGCCGTGGGGGCAGCCGAAATTCAGCTCGAATGCGTCCGCACCCGTGTCTTCGATCATGGGCAGGTATTTCGCCCAGGTCTGCTCGTTCATCGGGAACATGACGGACGCCACCAGCGCGCGGTCCGGCCAGTCGCGTTTCACCTGGCGCATTTCATCGAGATTCGTCTGTAACGGCCTGTCGGTAATGAGTTCGATGTTGTTGAAGCCGATGACACGCCGATCATTGCTGTGCAGCGCGCTGTAGCGGGGGCCGCTTACGTTGACGATATGGGGGTCCTCGCCCAGGGTTTTCCAGACGGCGCCGCCCCAGCCGGCTTCGAACGCGCGATTGACGTTGTATGCCTTGTCTGTCGGTGGCGCCGACGCGAGCCAGAACGGATTCGGCGACGGGATACCAAGGAATTCGGTGTTGAGATTGGCCATAGCTAATTCGTCCTCAGGCGCTTGTCGATATCGACCGCGGCAAGTTTGCCATGCTGCACAGCCGTTACCGTGAGGTCGTCGCCGCCCAGCACGCAATCGCCACCGGCCCAGACGTCGTCCAGTGAAGTTTTTTGTGCGCTATCGACAAGAATTCGGCCGTTTTTAAGCTGCAGGTGCTCGGCGCCTTCGCCGAACACATCGGCGTCCATCGCCTGACCGATGGCCTTGAAGACCGTGTCGGCAGCGAGTGTGAACCGATCGCCGGTGGCGCGAAGCCGTCCTTCGTCGTCCAGCTCGGTTCGCTCGAACTCGACGCCTGTTACGTGACTGTCACCGAGCAAGCCGCCAGGCTTCGCCCAACGCCGGATGTTCACGCCGTTGGTCTGCGCAAGCTCCTGTTCGTAGCGGCTCGCGCCCATTTGCTCGGGTCCGCGACGATACACGAGGTCGACGTTTTCGGCGCCGAGTCGTTTGCTCTGCACTGCGATATCGATTGCGGTCATTCCGCCGCCGATGACGACGACGCGGCGGCCGACGGGCAATTCGCCGAGATCGCCGGACTGGCGCAAGGTTGCGATGTAATCGATCGCGCTCTCGACGCCGGTCATTTCTTCTCCGGGCAACCCGAGCGCGTTCACCGAGCCGAGGCCGATACCGATGAATACAGCGTCGTAGGCGTCACGAAGCTGTTGCAGGCTGAAGTCCACACCCATCACCGCGCCGCCGCGCAACTCGATACCCCCGATCGAGAGTATGTAGTCGACCTCTTTTTGCGCAAAATCGTCGATGACTTTGTAAGCAGCGATGCCGTATTCGTTCAAGCCACCGGGCTTCCTGTCGCGGTGATAGACGACGACGTCGTGACCCAGCATCGCGAGCCGGTGTGCACAGGAAAGACCGGCAGGGCCACCGCCGACGACGGCGATCCGTTTGCCCGTGGTGGCCGCCCTCGCGAACAGCGCGCTGCCTTCCGTGAATATCGGATCGGTCGCATAGCGTTGCAAGAGGCCGATGCGGACCGGCTTCTCCTCATGCGAATTGCGCACGCATGCTTCCTCGCACAAGACCTCGGTGGGACAGACGCGGGCACACATGCCGCCCATGATGTTTTCCCGAAGGATCGTGTGTGCCGAACCCCTGATGTTGTCGCTGCGGATTTTCTGGATGAAGCCGGGAATGTCAATGCCGGTCGGGCAGGCGATCGTGCACGGCGCGTCGTAACAAAAATAGCATCGGTCGGCCTCGATCAGCGCTTCGGATCGGGAGAGCGGCGGGTGAAGGTCACCGAAGTTGTCGGCGATTTCGCCTTTGCCGAGGCGATGGCTCCGGATGTCGGGTTTGTTATCGGGCATCGGGACGTTGTTACTAACGCGCTACCGGCACGGGTTCGGCCAGTTTCGCCTGGATCGTCAGCGCGTCGTAATACGGCGCGAACGGTGGCCGGTCGACGTAGCGGCCGGCGCCGCGCTCGACATCGAGCTTGCCGTCAGCGTACACGACACGGCCACGACTGATGGTGTGCGATGCACACCCTGTTACCGTCATGCCTTCGAAGATGTTGTAGTCGACTTTCTGGTGGTGTGTTTTTGCCGAAATCGTCTTACTGGCGGCTGGATCCCACACAACGATGTCGGCATCCGCGCCAACGGATACGCTGCCTTTCCTCGGGTAGATATTGAATATCTGCGCGGCGTTCGTCGATGTCACCTTGACGAACTCGTTCATCGTCAGCCGGCCGGTGCCGACACCATGATGCCAGAGGACTTCCATGCGGTTTTCGATGCCCGCCGTGCCGTTGGGTATGAGGCGGAAATCGTCCTTGCCCATTGCCTTCTGGTCGGCACAGAAGCAACAGTGGTCGGTCGCGGTCGTCTGCAGGTTGCCGGATTGCAGCCCACGCCACAGCGCCTCCTGGTTTTCTTTGGACCGGAATGGCGGACTCATGACGTGTGCCGCAGCGACCTCGAAGTTCTTGTCGCGATAGACGGAATCGTCGACCAGCAGGTGCCCGGCGAGCACTTCGCCGAATACGCGCTGGCCTTCGTTGCGCGCGCGGGTGATCGCTTCGAGCGACTGCCGGCAGGAGTTGTGCACGATGTACAGCGGCACGCGCAAAACCTCGGCAATACGAATCGCGCGATTGGCCGCCTCGCCCTCGACCTCGGGCGGTCGCGACAACGGGTGGCCTTCGGGGCCCGTGATGCCTTTTTCGTACAGTGCTTTCTGCAGGCGAAATACGAGCTCGCCGTTTTCCGCATGTACCGTGACAATGGCGCCCAGCTCCAGCGCACGCGAGAAGCTGTTCACCAGAATCTCGTCGTCGGCCATGATGGCGCCTTTGTACGCCATGAAATGCTTGAAACTGTTGACACCGTGGTCGCGAACCAGTGTTTCCATGTCCTTATGGACCGTTTCGTCCCACCAGGTGATGGCGACATGAAACGAGTAATCGGCGACCGACTTTTCCGCCCACTCGCGCCACTGCATGTACGTTTCCATGACGTTTTGCTGCGGATTCGGTATGGCGAAGTCGATGATCATCGTCGTGCCGCCTGCGAGGCCGGCGGCCGTTCCCGTGTAAAAGTCTTCAGTGGTAACGGTGCCCATGAAGGGCAGCTGCATGTGCGTATGCGGATCGATGCCACCCGGCATCACGTATTGCCCGCCTGCGTCTACGACCGTCGCTCCGCCGGGCGCATCGAGGCCCTCGCCAACCGCCGTGATGATGCCGTCCTGGCACAAGACATCCGCGCGAATCGACTGCTCCGCGTTGACGACCGTGCCGCCTTTGATGAGTACCGTCATGATGAACTCCCGATCTCGCCGCGTGCGGCGACGTAGTAAATCAAACCGCCCAGAATGGATCCCGTAAACCAGCCGTAGTCATAAAACCACGACAGCCAACCCAGCGTGCCGCTCGAGATCGCGGCAATCGTCAGGGCAACAGGTATTAAGAACGCAATGAACCCCGCTTTGTTCCATGCCGGGTAAGCCGCGTTGTCCTGGTACAGCGACAGCAAATCGTAGGACTGTCGCTTGATGAGAAAATAGTCGACGATCATGATGCCCGCTATCGGCCCAAGCAGGCTCGAATAGCCGAGCAGCCAGTTCGAATACAGGCTTTCCACGCTCACATCGGTGTCGAGCCAGCCGAGCTTCTTCAGCAGTTCCCAGCTCATGAGGAGTATGCCGATGATGCCGGTGAGCAGGACGCCCTTGGCCTCGTTGATGTACTTCGGTGCAACGTTCTGGAACACGTTGGTCGGCGACACGATGTTTGCCGCCGTGTTAGTCGAGATGGTGGCGAGGATGATCATGAGCATCGACAGGACCACCCAGGCCGGGCTGTCGATCCGGCCTATCAGGTTGATCGGGTCCGATATCGTTTCGCCGACGATGCTGTAGGACGCTGCCGTAAGCACGACGCCAAGGCCCGCGAACATCAGCATCGTCAGGGGCAGGCCGATAATCTGGCCGATCACCTGGCTGCGCTGGGTCCTCGCGAAGCGGCTGAAATCCGGGATGTTCAGTGACAGGGTCGCCCAGAAACCCACCATTGCGGTCAGCCCGGCCAGGAAGTAGCCGATGACAGGCTCACCCTCGGGTCGTGTCGCCGGCGTCGACAGCACCTCGCTCACCGAGATCTTGGGCAGGGCCCAGACGATCAGGCCCAGGGCGACAACAAGAAGCAGTGGTGCCGCCAGTGCTTCGAGGAGTTTGATCGACTCCGCACCGCGTATGACCACCCAGACATTGGCTACCCAGAAGATGAAAAAGCCCAGTACCTCGCCGGTACCGCCCAGCGCTGCCCAGCCGTCGAACAGTGCCGACAATAACAAGTGGATCGCGATGCCGCCGAACAGAGTTTGCACGCCGAACCAGCCGCAGGCGACGAGTGCGCGAATCAGCGACGGCACATTCGATCCGATGATGCCGAACGACGCGCGCAGCACGACCGGGCAGGGGATGCCGTATCGCGTTCCCGGAAACGCGTTCAGCGTAAGCGGGATCAGGACGACGATGTTGGCAATCAGGATCGTCCACAACGCTTCACTGACCGACAAGCCGAAGTAGGCCGTGAGTACGCCGCCGAGCGTATACGTCGGCACACAGATCGCCATACCGACCCAAAGGGAAGCAACGTTCCAGCGCGTCCAGGTTCTCTGCGCGGCCCGCGTCGGCGCAATGTCGTCGTTGTAACGCGGACTATTGGCGATGTCGTCGCCGACATCGAGTTCAACGTGCTCGCCGACAATACGCAACTTGCTGACTGATAGAGAGTCGGGCATCAGGTGCTTCCCATGCAGAAGTCGTCCGGCAACGCGGTTTATTGATCCGTTAGCGGCAGGTAGGTCTCGGGTCTGCGGTCGCGAAAGAACTGCCATGTGTTGCGGACTTCGCGCACCATGTCTAGATCGATCTCGTGCACGAGAAGCTCATCGTCGCCGTAGCTGGCTTGCGCCTCGATGGTGCCGCGCGGGTTCACGATGTAGCTCGAACCGTAAAACTCACCCATTTGCCCCGCCCACGGTTCTTCCGTGCCGATACGGTTGATCGCGCCGATGAAGACACCGTTGGCTGCTGCCGAAGCCGGTTGCTCCAGTTCCCACAGGTACTTGCTCAGGCCCGCGACCGTCGCGGAAGGATTGACTATGTACTCGGCACCGTTGAGCGCGAGCGCTCGCCAGCCTTCAGGGAAATGACGGTCGTAGCAGATATACACGCCCAGTTTCAGATACGCCGTGTCGAATACCGGGTAACCGCTGTCCCCGGGTTTGAAGAAAAACTTCTCGAAAAAGCCCGGGTCGACCTGCGGTATGTGTGTCTTGCGATACTTGCCGAGGTACTTGCCGTCCGCATCGATGACGGCGGCCGTGTTGTAGTAGACGCCGGTCATGTGTTCCTCGTAAATGGGCACCACGATGACCATGTTGTGTTTTTTCGCATACTCCTGCATGAGTTTCGTGGTGTGACCATCGGGGATTTTCTCGGCGGCCGCGTACCATTTCCTGTCCTGGCTCGGACAAAAATACGGCTGCGTGAATACTTCCTGGAAGCAGAGCACCTGTACGCCCTGTTTGCCCGCCTCTTCGATGAACGGAATGTGGGCTTCGATCATACGGTCCCGAATCTCCGCCGGCTCCATAGAGCCATCGCCCTTGAGCGCCATCTGAATCAATCCGCATTTTACTTTCGCCATGTTGGCCCCCGTGTGCATCGCCCCGGGGTGTTTCCCGGATGCGAGTTCTTTTTCTTTTCAAGGTGTTACCGGCAATTCTTATAGCTTACAGCATACGCCTCCTAGCGGACGGAAGTCCACGACCCGTGCATGGGATTCGGCAGGATGTACCAACCCGCGCCCCAGTATCTGGCGTATTTTTGCAGCGCTTTTGCGCGGCTCGCTCGCGTTGCAGAACTGCTGCACGGCGCCACGACTTTCTTGCGCGCACAAGGCACGAAGTCCCCGAAGTCGTCGCCGATCAGCATGATTACGCGATACGTCTGGGCGATCAGCTTGCGGCGTACCAGCTTTTCCCGATCCCAGCCCGGGCGCTCGCCGGAAAGCATGACGTATTTCGGGTCGACGTCGATGCCGACTTCACGTATGTCTTCGACCGTGGTTCCCTTTTGCGGACACGGATCGTCGCTGCCCTCGATGTGCTCGCAGGGACGATTGGTCACGAAAAACACCGTTACTCCCGACGCTCTCGCGGTATCCACGAAGTGCTTTACGCCGGGAATGGGCAGCGATACGTAGTTGCTGCTCCAGTCATCGAGCTTGTGATTCGCGAAGGGCCGCTCGAACGTCAGCTGGAAATCCACGTTGCTGACGACTGTCTCGTCGACATCGAGTATCACTGCAGGCGGCAAGCCTTCGGCGTCGTCCTGCCCCGGCATGGCGCTCCAGGAGGTATCCTGGATGTAGCCGGGCAGTGCCATTTCGGCGTTGCGGTAGACCTGCCGGGCGATCGCCCTGTATTCGGCGGCGTGTTTGACCCACAGCAGCCCCATATCTTGCGCCGGCACGTGCGTGGCCGGGGCGGCCCCGGGCGCAGGTGCAGCGGCACAGGCGGCGAGCAAGAGCAAGGCGGCGAGGACTGACAAAACGCGTGTCGGAAGCATGGTTCCCCCTGATGCCAAGAGCGTGCGAAACAGGTTAGCATGCTCGCATGAAGAGAATGACGCCGCTACTTTTCGTTCTGCCGTTGGTCCTTTGCGGCTGTGCGTCGACGCCCGCATCGACTGCACCCGGGCTGACGTTCATCCATCTCAACGATACCTACCGCGTCGGCGCGGTAGAGGACGGCAAGGCCGGCGGATTTAGCCGTGTCGTTACGCTCATGCGCGAATTACAGGCAGAGGGCCGCGACGTTCGTATCCTCCATGGCGGGGACTTTCTTTACCCGTCTCTCGAGAGCCAGCTATGGAATGGCCTGCAAATGGTGGACGCGTTCAACTTCATGGACGCCGTGGCACCGATGTATGCGGTCGCGGGTAATCATGAATTCGACCGTCGAGGCCCGCAGCAGTTAATTGAGGCTGTCCGGGAATCGCGCTTCGACTGGCTCGGCGACAACTACGTTTTCAAAACGGGCGACGCGGTGGCCGATGCTGCGTTGCAGTCTGCATTCACGTTTGACGCCGGCCAGGTGAAAGTTGGCGTGTTTGCATTGACGCTTCACCCGGGCGACGGTGGCAACGATCGTGACTACCTGGAGATCGATCGCGACTACAAAGGCGTCGCCGAAAAGACCCTCGAGGCGCTCGAAGCGAAGGAAGTCGATCTGATCATCGGCGTCACTCATTTACACATGTGGCAGGACGTCGAGATTGCGCGACTCAAGGCAAGTCATCCGAAGCTCGCATTCATTGTCGGCGGGCACGAACATGAGCCTGAATACAGTCCGGGTAGCGACGAGGCTGCCGTTGTCATGAAAGGCGCGTCCAATGCACGCATCGTATGGGCTATAGACGTCGATTTTCATGATGGAGGAGAGGCCGTCGTCCGAGAGCGGCGTCTCAAGCTCGACACCAACACTGCACTTGATCCGGATTACGAAGTCCTTGCGCGTAAATGGCGCGGCCGTCTGCTCGAGAAATTTCCGTTCCTGGAGGCAAGAGTCGGCACGGCCGCGCTACCGCTGGACAGTCGCGAGGTTACGGTTCGGAACGAGGAAAGCGGCTGGGGGAATTTCATCGCCGATCAGATGCGTACGGCATTCGGCGAGCCCGCGGCGGACCTGGCGTTCATCAATGGCGGCACGTTGCGCATTGACGATTTCATCGAGGACGACATCCTGTTCGAGGACATCGGCCGGACCTTCGGATTCAGTTCATTCCTGCGGCGCATGACGATGACGGGCGCCGAGTTTCGCGAGCTGATGGAAGCCGGGTACCGTGGCTTCGGCCCCAGCAAGGGCTATTTCCCGCAGGTCTCCGGATTCCGCGTGTGCGTCGATCGCAGCCGTAACGAGTGGGACCGCATCGTCAGCCTGCAGGTACCGGCTAATGGCGGTTGGGAGGAAATCGTGTCCGATCGCATGTACAGCGTGGTCGTGCCGGATTACCTCTACGGTGGTGGCGACGGCTACCGGGTCCCGCAACACAGGCCGGCAACGCCGCCGGGATCGGAACTCAAGTACCTGGTCCTCGACGGGATTCTCCGCGCCCAGGCCCAGGGCGAGAAGGTCGGCAAGCCCGTAGACCCGGATAACCCGCGCTACCATCAGTTGAAGGAAGGCAAGGAACCCTGCTTCTAGGTGCCGGTTCTGACTTTCCGAACTTGTTCAATGAACAAGATCGGAAAGTCAGAACCGGCACCTCAAAAAAAGGGCGGTCCGAGGACCGCCCTGATGTTTTCATCCAGCTTATTTTTTAGAAGTTGTAGCGAATACCGAGCTGGATGCGATAGACAGAATCGTCAACATCGCGGTTCGTTCCTTCGAAGAAAATATCCTCGACTTCGTAGACACCCGTAACGCCGTCATCGAGCTGCAGGGTACGAACACCTTCCTGGATGTCGCCGGTGTCGGCATAACGCATGATGTTATTGCCGTCCGAGAACAGGTTCAGGGCATTCTCGATATCGAGCGTGATCTGTACATTGTGCTCTCTCCAGAACGGAATATCCTGCGCAATGCGAATGTCGAGATCCGAGCGCCACGGGCTGTTGAAGCCGTTCTTCGGCGCGAGACCACCGGCATAGGCGCTCAGCCCGGACTCGTCCAGGAACGCGAAGAATGCGTCAACATCGGCCTGGTCATACCGGCCACCGAGATTGGTCGTGAAATCCATCAAAGGATCGCTCGGTCCGGTGGGCACGTAGATCAATACGCTTTCCTCGTCATCCGAGTCGCCGAACAAGTCTTCCACAGTATCGTCTTCGTAGGTATAGCTGAACGGACGGCCGGAGCGGCGCTGGAAGAACATGCCGACCGAGAACGGCCAGCCGTCTGCCCACTCGTGATTGAAATGCGCCCGCAGAACGATGTTGTGCTCGTTAGCCCACAGCGCGGGCCCCAGCGTGTTGTTGTTCAGCGTGAACTTCGCAACTTCTTCGTAACTCGAGCCGGCCGTCGAACTGTTGACCGGGTTGCCGACCTCTGCATCCAGCCAGGCATAGCCGAGGCCGATATCGAGAGACGTTCTGTCGGAGAATTCGAATTCCTTCGCCAATTGCACCGACAACGAAGCTGTCGAACCCTCGACGCCGTTCGTCATCAGGACGTCCTGGTTCTGGTTGGCGACGTCGTCACAAGGCCCGCCATTCGTACCGGCGTTGCTGAAGCCCTGGCGAATGCCATTGAACGTTGCAGTACATCCGGCTTGCAGCGGGTCCACCTCGAAGAACTGCGGACGCCCGTCCGGCAACGTAACGCCGTTGGGGGTCAGTCGCAGGTCGACCCAGTCGACCGCATTCTTGTGGTCGGTGTAGATGTAGTCGACTCGCAATTCCATGTCGTTCAGGAATTCGTTACCCGTTTCGAAGACATGATTCAAACCGACACTCCAGCGGGAGTTTGACGGCAGGTCGAAGTTCGGGTCGACCGCGGCGACTGCGCCGGTGTTGGCATTGGCACTGTTTGCGGCAGCTATGCGGACACAATCCGGAAGTCCGGTGAACTGAGTGCCGCCGCTAAATACGTCCAGGTCGGCCGCCGTACATGGTGGGTTGAAATGCCCGCCGAAACCGATGGCGCCACCGAAGTTCTGGTAGGCGTTGGCGAAGTGGACCGTCGGGTCACCGCCGCCGAATACGCCGTACCCGGCGCTGATCTGCGTCGAACCCCACTTGTTCGTCGGCAGGTCCCAGGTCACGCCGAGGCGCGGCTGCACGAGATTCAGGCCGTCGAAGGTCTGCGTGTTCGAGAATCCGTAACGCTGCTGGAATACCGGATTCGAAATCGGCGAGTCGCTCGACTTGTATTCGTCGTAACGCAAGCCCGCGATCAGGGTGACGGCTTCGTTTACCTGCCATTCGTCCTGCAGGTAGAAGCTGTTGATGTCACGCTCGAACGTCGCTGCCGCGTCGGACGGGTCCTGGGTAAACGAACCGTTCATCACGATGCCACTGGCCGTACCGGCCGCAAGGTCGGCGATGGTGTCGAACGTGATCGTACCGGTCGCATCCGGGATGAACAGGTTGAAGATATCGCGTGTCTCCTGCTCGAAACCGAAGGTCAGGACATGGTCGCCCATGACGTAGTCGGCCGACAGCTTGAGCTGGTCGATCGTGTACTTGAGATCGTTCGCGGAACGAAAGAAGCCCGGTCCGCTGGTCAGGATCGTGCCACCCGAACCGTCTTCGACCTCGATGCGCGGGATCGGATTCGGATCCTGTGCTTCACCGCCTCCGGCCGGGCCCTGGATGTCGACCACGTCGAAATTCGAATAGCGGAACTCGGTCGAGAGATTGTCGGTCCAGTTGGAGAATACGCGCAGCGAAATCGTGTCCTGGTCGATGCCTTCGAACTCGAAATTGTCGCGGAACGTGAAACCGCCGAAACCGAGGTCATCGGGATCCAGGTTCAGTTCCTCGAGTTGCGTGTAGGTCAACTCGGCGCGATGGTCGTCATTGATGCTCCAGTCGAGTCGCGCAAAGATGCGTTCGCTGGTCTGTGGCAGGGTCCTGACGATCGGGCCAACGTCCCGGCCGTATTGATTCAGCAGGATGCCGGCTATCGTGTTGGCGTCTGCCAGCGTGATGTCGCGCTCATTGGCGAATCCTGCGCCGATCGGCCCGGTGTTCTGTATGCCGCCTTCATCCGTCTCTTCGTAGGCCACATAGAAAAACAGCTTGTCCTTGATGATCGGGCCACCGAGGTTGAAGCCGAAGTCCTTGTCTTCGAACGGGTCGGTGATGACGGTTGTACCTTCGAGCTTGCTGCCGGTCAGGCCTTCATCGTTGAAGAAGTAGTAAGCCGACCCATGGAACTCGTTCGATCCGGGCTTGGTGACGACGTTGACTGCACAACCCGTGAACTGGCTGTACTGCACGTCGAGCGGTGCGAATTCGACCGACGACGAAGCGACCGTGTCGAACGGAATCGGGAAAGCGAAACGCGCCGAGGTGCCGGTGCCTTCGTTCAGACCGAAGCCGTCAATCGCGAGACTGCCGTCAATCGTAAAGGCGTTGGATCGGGGAGCGCCGCCCAGGCAGTTGATGCCGGAACCGGCGCCATTGTCTGCACGACCCAGGCTGACGCGCGGGTCGATACGAATGACGTCGCGGATCTGTCGCGCGATGGTCGGCATCGCCTCGATGTCCTGCAGGCTGAACGATGTGCCGGGCCCGATGGCCAGGTCGGCGGTCGCGACCATCCTCGCGGTCGTGACGATCTCCTCGATTGCCTCGTCAGCCGCTCCCAGGACGATGTTGAATGACGCCGCTGAGGACAGGTTCGTATACACGTCATTGACCAGAGTGTTCTGGTACTGGGCCGATACGACCCGAATCGTGTATGGGCCACCGACCGGCAGGCCGCGAACGTCGAATGCGCCGCTGTCGTTTGTCCTGACCGTCCGAGTGCTGTTGGTTCGCGTGTCAGTCACCGTAACGGCCTGTCCGGCCGCCGGGCTGCCGTCCGGCGCCGAGACGATGCCGCGAACAGCGGTCGTGGTTTCCTGTGCGTTTCCTGCAACAGGCAGGGCGAGCAGCATGACCGCGGCGAACGCCGCCACGGTGATCTGCCTTAACGTCGCCAGGGCCGATCCGGAAAATCGAGATTTGTATGTCATTGTTGGATCCCCGTTATGGAAAAGAGCGAAAGCTTAGGCCTTGAATATGACAATCGGATTTCGCGCGTTCTTTTTTCGCCCGATCGGGAGCTTTGCAGCCGAGGAATCGGGCAAATTCTGAGCTTGATGACGCTAATCTAGCGCAGGGAAAATGCTTGTGCAATAAGGGCTTGGGCGCGCAATCGCGGGCTTTTGTGAGGAGCGCATGCACCCTGTGTTTCGCGTGCAAGAAATAATGTGACGAACCTGTTACAAGCTATTGTTTTTGGGTCACTTCGATCGTCGCGATCATCGGCCAGTGGTCCGAAACACCCTTGCGCTGCGCAGGCCGAAAGCGTTCGGGCGTGCCGTTTTCCGACACCTGGGCGGGATTGCGGTTGGCGATTTGCACGGAATCAGCGCGAATTGCGGCTGTTGTTTTTGCGCCACTAGAGCCGGCGAAAAGGATCATGTCGAGGAACGACCAACTGTCGCCGGCGGCGTAGTAATGACTGCCTTTGCACGCCTTGCAGCCGTTGTCGTGCGCCACGGTCCAGTGCGGCCGGACATAGGTGTCCAGCATTTTCTTGTCGTTGTCCTCGCCGCTGGTCGTGTTGAAATCACCCGCCGCGAACGCATGGCGATCATCTGGTAGTGCCGCCAGCAGGTCGGTCAGATGAGCGTACGCCGCGACGCGCATCTCGGTCGGATGGAAGGGCGCCGGAAAGTGCACGCTGAATCCCGTCAGTATCGTGCCGCCTGGCAGCTTGAAGTCGGCCTGCAGGATGCCGCGGGTATCGCGTTCCCGATCCGGAAATCCCGCCAGCTTCAGCGGATGCAAGCGGGGCGGTTCAGCGAGTGCGACTCTCGACAGGAATGCGACATCGATGCCGCGTGCATCCGACCCTTCGATCAGGATTGCCGGCTCGTAGCCGAGGTGTGTGAGGTATTCGGTGCGAAGCCGCTCCAGGATCGCGACGTTCTCGACTTCCTGCAGCGCGATGATATCCGCGCCGAAGCCGCCATTGACCTGTCGTATCGTTTCCGCGAGAACACTCAGTTTGTGCTCCACGGCCGCGTCACTCCAGTCGAGATTGAGGCATTCGTCGCGCCAGCGCTCCACTTCTATCTGCTTGCACTCGGCGATGTGGCTGTCGTTCCGCTTGGCCGCGATCGGAAGATACGCTTTGTCGTCTTTTCGCGGATCATCGATGTTGTCGAACAGGTTTTCGACGTTGAAGCTCATTACCGTGACTTCGGTCGGGCCCCGATACTTGCTGCCGTCGGAGTCGTCGCGTACCGCGCCCGCGCACCCCGCCAACATCAGCGATAACAGTACCGGCGTGACCAGCCGACGTGTGTTCGAATCGTTCATTCTTCGGCGACCTCGTTGAAATCGATAAGCAGCAGCGGTGAATGCTTGTTCTCGCCAGTGACGACGACGTTGCGCCCGTCGTCACCGAATGCCACGGCTTCGGCGTTCGGAAACCGGCCGATGCTCACGCGTATCGGCCGGGTATTGAAGGCATCATACCAGTCCTGGCCGGGCTCCCTTTGATAGTAGTACACGGCTCTGTAGGTAAGGATGACGGCCGCCCGGTTGTCCTGGGAGATGTCCATCCCTACCGGTTGCCAGTGCCAATCCCTGGTCTTTGGCGCGAATTCGACGTCCTGCCGGCTGGGCTTCGGCAGGCTTCTGATCGTGCCCAGGCGTGTCGCGGTGATCGTACCGTCGTCGCCGGGCCGCAATGGGATCTCGTAGAGTCGCGGCGGTATGTCCCGTTTCGATAGCACCAGCGCACGCAGGTTTTCGATATCGACGGCGGCTGACTCGGCATCCCGTGGGCCGTCCGGGTACTCGAACTCGATTCGCCATGCCAGGCTTGCCTTGTCTTTTTTCTTCGGCGCCGGTTCCTCGACGAAGTACAAGCTGCGGGATTTCCTCCGGGCGTCGTTGTCGCCGATGTCGGCGACCATCAGGTATGGCGTGTCGTCGAGCCGAAACGAGGCGAGATCTTCCCAGTCCCTGTTTTTCGCTTCTTTCAGGTCGAATTCACCGCGCCGCGCGCCGCGCGGATTGATGGCGTGCACGATTTCTTTCGCGCCGTTGTCATTGATGAGCCAGAGGATGTTCTCCTGCCGCTGCGAACGTGCGATGCCGCTGGCTTCGCGAATATCGGCGTCCTCGAGCTTGCCGATGACGACGGGTGCGAACCGTGGCTCCTGCCGGGCGTCGGAACAGGCAGTCACCGCGAGCAGTATCACGAGCCATCGGCGCATCAGTTTTCTCACAAAAAAGCCCGGCGAGGGGCCGGGCTTCATTTGTAACATGACGAGTGGAATCAGTCGCCGAATTCGTAGCCGACTTCGATACCCCAGACGCGCGGCTCGTTGACGAAGCCGGTGTTGTTGCTGAAGTCGATGAACCCGAGGATATTGTCCTCGTTCGTAATGTTCCGGCCGAATACCGCAATCTCCAGGCCATTCGCATCATTCCTGTAACCGACGCGCAGGCCGCCTTCTTTCTGGTTGTCCGTCTGGAATTCGACGGCCTCGTAAAGCGGCATGTTGATCTTTCCGTACCAGGTCCAGTCGGTGTACAGGTAAAGCTCGCTGTCGTTGCCGACCGGCGCGCTGTAGCGAACCGTCAGGTTGTGCGTCGTCTTGGGTGCACGCGGGAACGGGTTGCCGTCGATCAGCACTTGCGCGCTGTTGTTCGGGTTGACCGGGTCGAGCGGAGTGCAGAGACCGGAGCCGCAGGGCGCAGTCGAGAGATTCGGGTCTTTCAATTCCGTATCGTTGTAGCTGGTGCCGAAAGTCACGAGCAGGTTCTCGGTCAAGAGGATTTCGGCGTCCAGTTCGAAACCCGTAGCTTCGCCCTTATCGGCATTGACGACCTGGTTGGTGTTGGTCGCACCGCCGATAATGGAAAGCTGCATGTCGTCCACTTCGTAGTGGAACACGCCGAAGTTCACGCGCATGCGGTCACTGAACAGGTCAGCCTTGTAGCCTGCCTCCAGTGAGTTGATGGTTTCCGGTTTGGCGACTGACGGAGTCTCCAGGAACGCCACGTCACGACCCTGGATGGTCTGCGCACGGAAACCGTTGGCCAGGCGCGCATACAGGCTGGACTCGTCCGTCATCGCAAAGTTGGCGCTGACTTCCCAGCTAGCCTGGTCGTCTTCGACGCTGATTGGGTCGGCGATGAACGTCGGGATACCGAGGTCCAGCCAGAGCTGACCGAACTGCAGCACCTGGAAGTCCTTCGTGTCGTCCGTGAAGCGCACGCCGGCCGTCAGCGTCAGGTTGTCGGTAACGTCGTAGCTGGTCTGGCCGAACAACGCCCAGGTTTCGTTTTCCTGCTGGATCTTCGTGTCCTGAACGTCCACGAAACCGAAAGAGGCAAACGAGTCGGTGGTCACGACGAGATCGGAATTGAAGAAGAATCCACCCACCTGCCAGCTGAACGGTCCGTCGATCTGGCTTGCGAGACGGAATTCCTGCGTGAACTGATCCGTATCGGCGCCATCCTGCGTGACCGACGGCACCAGGATGGTGCCCGGGAACGTCAGTACGGAACCACCGAAGACAGGAGCAGCCGGGTCGAAGGTGATGCCGGGCGGCACCGCCACCGAGTTGCTGAAGTCGACGACGCCACCATCGATGTCGCCGCGGCTGAAGCCGTCGGCCTGCTGGTAGGACGTGATGGAGTTGAGGCTGGCATTGTCGAAGTCCCACTGCATGTTCAGCGTCGTGCCGTGTGACTGGTAGGACTGCGGGTTGTCGTCGCCGCCATCGTAATAGACGACGTCACGCCGGTAGTTCGAATTCAGCCCGGCGCTGCCGGTATCGAACACGTTGGCGCGGAATATCGAGGACGTGCCATCGAGACTGCGATTCTGGTGCGAGAGCAGTGCGCTGAAGCGGTCGTTGGGCGTCCACAAGAATTGCAGCCTGCCGGCATTTTCCCTGTAACGGCCCAGTGACTTCATGCCCGTGAAACCGTTCTTGATCCAGTTGTCGCGCGAACGGGTCAATATCGAAACGCGGGCCGCGAGCGTGCCGTCGATCAGGCTGCCGCCGACGGCGCCCTCGAAATTGGTCGTGGCGTGCGTTGCGTAGGATCCCTTGACGTAACCGGAAAACTCGTCATCGGGACGACGGGTATTGAACTTGATGATACCGGCCGTCGTGTTGCGTCCGAACAGCGTGCCTTGCGGGCCGCGAATGACTTCGACGTTTCTCATGTCGAACAGCGGGAAGCTCTTGAGCACGACGTTTTCCAGGACGACTTCGTCCATGACGATGGAAACCGGCTGTGAGGCCGCCAGGTCGAAGTCGATGTTGCCGAGCCCGCGCAGGTAAAAGCGCGGCGCCGAGCGCCCGTTCGATGATTCGGCGTACAGCCCGGGAACGCGTCCCGACAAGGCCAGGATATCCTCGCTGCCGGAGAACAGCGCGTTCAGGCTTTCACCCGAGGTCGTGGCAACCGAGATCGGTACTTCCTGCAGCGACTCTTCGCGCTTCTGCGCCGTGACGAGAATTTCTTCCAGCACACCCTCGTTCTGTGCCAGGGCCGGACCCGCAAAAAGGCCGCTGACGGCCAGTGCGGCGGCGCTGGATACGGTCCGTAGAAATGCCGAGCGTGAATTATTTGTTGTGTCTATGCCACACATCGTGGGTCTCCTGGTTAAGCATTGGCGCAGTATACCGCCGTTATTCGAGAGAGGTGTAGCATTCCTGCGAAAAACGTGGTGCGCAAACACACAGGAATGTCAGGTCGTCTTTACCGCTGTTCGTGATCTGTTGTGCAACGTTTCTGGGGATGCTGACGGTGTCGCCGGGAGCGACGGCAAATGCCGGCTCGTCACCGACGCGCATGAGGCCTTCGCCCGATTCCACGATGTACCATTCCGACACGGACAGCGCGTGCAATTGCGTGGTGATGCCGGGCTCGACGCGTGTCCGGGCTACCGATACTTCCGGTTGGGAGGCGTGGTTCAGAAGCTCGGTGATGTAACAGCGCTCGTCGGACCAGAATTCGGCGCCGGGTTTCGCTTTGCCGGTCATCGGGAGACAATACCGCGATTGGCGCAGGGGAGCATAGAGTGAATCGATCAGGAAACCGGGACGTCGGCGATCTGCTCGACCTGACGGGCGAAACGGCGCTGGTAACCGGTGCAAGCGGCAATATTGGCGGCGCGATTGCTGCGCGACTCGCGCAGGCAGGTGCGACGGTCATCGGCCATTACCATCGAAACGAAGCCGCGGCGCGGGCACTCGTCGATACATCGGGAGTAAGCGACATTGCCCAGGCGGACCTGTCCGACGCGACCGCGGTCGAAAGGCTGTTCGCAACGATCAGGCCGTCGCTGCTGGTCAATAATGCCGCTGCGCAGCCGGTTGTGGCGCTGTCGAACATGAGTCTTGCCGACTGGCGGGGCGTGCTGAGCGCCAATCTCGATGCCGCTTTTCTCGTCACCCGGCAGGCAACGAGCGCCTGGATCGCAGCCGGAAGACCCGGTGCCATCGTCAACATCGGCTCGATAGAAGGGCAGGATCCGGCGGCGGGGCACGGCCACTATGCGACCAGCAAGGCGGGTCTCGCCATGCTGACTCGCGCCTCGGCGCTGGAGTTCGGGCCCGCAAACATCCGCGTCAACTGCGTGTCGCCCGGTCTCATCGATCGCGATGGACTGGCCGACGCATGGCCGGATGGTGTCGCCCGCTGGCACGAGCGGGTTCCGCTTGGACGCATGGGCTCTCCCAAAGACGTCGCCGACGCGGTATTGTTCCTGCTCAGTCCCGCGGCCCGCTGGATCAGCGGCGCAAACCTGGTCGTCGATGGCGGTATGTCGGCGCAGAGCAGGTGGTAGGAAAAGAAACCCCGTCAAGGCGATAACAACAATATGGCGACCAAACACATGAATGCAGCGCCCGGCGATTTCGCCGCAACGGTGCTGATGCCCGGCGATCCGCTGCGTGCGAAATACATTGCCGATACCTATCTCGACGACGCGCGACGCGTAACCGATGTGCGCAATATGTGGGGATTCACGGGCGAGTACAAAGGACAGCCTGTCTCCGTGATGGCGCACGGCATGGGAATCCCCTCCGTGTCCATCTACTGTACCGAGCTCATAACCGAATACGACGTCAGGCGTGTCATCCGCGTCGGCAGCTGCGGGACGTCCCACCCCGACGTACAGCTGCGCGACGTCATTATCGCGATGGGTGCCTGCACCGACTCCAATTGCAATCGCATGCGTTTCGGCGGCTACGACCTTGCCGCGCTTGCAAGCTACGACCTCGTCGAAAAAGCCGTCAATGTCGCAAGGCGGCAGAAAGTGCGTCATCACGTCGGCAACATATTCTCGGCCGATCTTTTCTATACCCCGGACCCGGGCATGTTCGAGACCATGGCGAGATTCAACGTCTATGGCCTGGAAATGGAGGCAGCGGGCATGTTCCCGATAGCCGCCGAAAACGGTGCCGAGGCCCTCGCCATCTGCACGGTCAGCGACGACCTGCGCACCGGCGATCACCTGAGCGCGGATGAGCGAGCGACAACCTTCGACGAAATGATCCTGGTCGCCCTCGAAACGGCGGTTGCAAACGACTGAAGCGCCGCACGCTTTTGTCCAAATAACTTCATAACGTAAAGTTAATAGCCATATCGGTCCCGGTATCGCTTGACAGGGGCTTGCTGAAGGCGTGATACTTTGCAAAATAAAGTTAATTTCACCGTGAACCTGAAATTCGACGAAATGATCAGCGCCCCCTGTCGCCTTGGCATCCTTGCAACGCTCGTGCCGGGCGAGCCCCTTTCTTTTACAAAGTTGAAAGCCGCCACCAGCCTGTCCGATGGCAACCTCCACGTGCAGACCCGCAAACTGGCTGATGTCGGCTATATCCGGATCGACAAGGTCAGGCGCGGGCGACGCTCCGTGACCGAGTTCAGTATCACCAGGCTCGGGCTCGAGCAGCTCCGACTTCATGTCATGAAGTTACAGAAGGTGCTCGACGCGGCGGCAGGGGCTGCCGCGCCGTCGAGACGTACCAGCAAACCCGACGATTCGGCGGTCTGGGCATGAACCGGCCGAAGAGAATTGCAATCGGCGCCGATCACGGCGGCTTCGAGCTCAAGGCACGCCTGGCGAGTCACCTGAAGCAGGCCGGATATGCGCTGGAAGACGTTGGTACTTCATCTCATGAAGCTGTTGACTACCCGGTCTACGCGAGAGCAGTCGCTGAGGCCGTGTCCCAGGGCAGGGCCGACGTCGGCATCATGATCGACGGTGCCGGAATCGGCTCCTGCATGGTTGCGAACAAGGTGCCGAACGTGCGTGCGGCGCTGGCCTACGATTTATCGAGCGCGCGCAACAGCCGCGAGCACAACGATGCCAACGTGCTGACCCTCGGCGCAGGACTGATCGGCGGCGGCCTCGCGGAGCAGATCGTTGACCTCTGGTTGTCGACCGAATGCACGGAGCCGCGCCACCTCGACCGGGTTGCGATGTTCGCCGACTCGGGGCCGAGCGCCGGCGACGGGCCGCGAGCCACATCCGGCGGCGAAGCAATCGCAGGCCTGAACCTGTCCGATGCGGACATCGACCGAGTCGTCTCGAGACTACAGCAAATACTGGGCCCGATGACCGGTGCCGATTCGGCCGGTCCCGGCGTCGGCGAGAACCCTGACACGGCCCGCGAATTCGTGCGCCTGGGTGCCACCGGCCTGACTAGTGTCTCCGCGGCCGAGCGACCGGGGAGCATACCCGGCGATCTTGCGCGCTACATCGACCACACTTTGCTCAAGCCGGACGCCACCGAGGAGCGAGTTCGCAAGCTCTGCGCCGAGGCGCTCGAGTTCAATTTCCGGTCGGTGTGTGTGAATCCGACCTGGGTGCGGCTGGCGGCAGAATTGCTGCGCGGCAGCGACGTGCTGACGTGCACGGTCGTAGGTTTTCCGCTCGGTGCCAACGAGCCCCAGATCAAGGCGATGGAAGCGCGGCGAGCCATTCGCAACGGCGCTCGCGAGATCGACATGGTCATCAACATCGGCGCGCTCAAGAGCGGTAACGACGAACTCGTGTTTCGCGACATCCAGGCCGTGGTCGAGGACTGCGTCGACGGCAATGCGGTGTGCAAGGTCATCCTGGAAACCGCGCTGCTGACGGATGCCGAAAAACGACGGGCTTGCGAACTCGTGCGTTCGGCCCGGGCGCATTTCGTCAAGACGTCGACCGGCTTTTCGACCGGTGGCGCCACGGTGAGCGATGTCGCCCTCATGGCCGAAGTCGTTCGCGGCGCCGGCATGGAAGTAAAGGCTTCCGGCGGCATAAGTTCCTACCAGGACGCCAAGGCAATGATTGAGGCGGGCGCCACCCGCCTGGGGGCGAGCGCCAGTATCGGCATCGTTCAGGAAGCAAAATCGACAAGCATGAGTGCTTGAGGAGTTTTAGGAATGGTTGACCTGAGAGCCTATGTTTTTCTCGACTCGCTGCAGCCGCAGTTTGCCTCTTTTCAGGCGACGATTTCCAAAGGCTATCTGCCCAAGGTCGGCCAGGCGAGCCTGTTCGTGGAGATTGCGCCCGGCATGGCCATCAACCACATTCTCGACGTGGCGCTGAAGTCGACCGACGTCACTGCCGGGATGCAGATCGTCGAACGCCACTACGGCATGCTCGAGCTACATTCCGAGAGCCAGGCGGACGTGCGCCAGGCGGGGCAGGCAATCCTCGATGAACTTGGCCTCACGGAGAAAGACCGCCACAAACCACGCGTCGTCGCCAACCAGGTGGTGCGCCATCTCGAAGACACCCAGACGATGCTGATCAACCGTTTTCGTCACGGCAACATGATTCTTGCCGGGCAAACGCTGTTCGTACTCGAGGTGGAGCCAGCGGCCTATGCAGCGCTGGCCGCCAACGAGGCGGAGAAGGCAGCGGACATCAACATCCTCGAAGTTCGGGCTGTCGGCAGCTTCGGACGCGTCTACATCGGCGGCGAGGAACGGGATGTCGTGGTCGCCCACGAAGCAGCGACACAGGCTATCAAGGCGGTCACCGGCAGGGTACACAAGAAATAAGCGCATGTTTTAACCCGGGCCGCAGGCCCGATTCGCGAGGAGCAAGGCGATGTCAGAAGCATTGGGTATGATCGAATGCCGGAGTTTTCCGGCCATGGTGGAGGCGGCCGACGCAATGGTGAAAGCGGCCAAGGTCGAACTGGTCAGCTACGAGAAAACCGGCGGTGGTTACACGACCGCGGTTGTTCGCGGCGATGTCGCGGCCGTCAGGGCGGCCTGTGACGCCGGACGGACCGCCGGTGCCCGCGTCGGCGACGTGGTTGCCGTGCACGTAATCGCACGCCCGCACAGCGGCGTCGATATGACGATTCCGTTGGGCCGCGGTCCCGAAACCGCCAAGAAGTAATGGCCGCGCAGACGGTGCTGCCATGAAACTCGCGAAAGTGCTCGGCACTGTCGTTGCCACTGAGAAAGACAGCAAGCTCGGCGGCCTGAGATTCCTGATGCTCGGTCTCTGGGGGCATGACAACAAGCCGGCGGGCGGCTCGGTCGTCGCGGTCGACGCGGTCGGCGCCGGTGTGGGTGAAATGGTGTTGTTTGCCAGCGGCTCCTCGGCCCGCCAGACCGAGCGCACCGACAACAAACCGGTTGATGCCGTGGTCATGGCGATAGTGGACAGCTGGGAAATCGAAGGCGACGAGAAATACCGTAAAGGGGAGACTGACGCATGAGCCAACCGGGAGGAAACGCCGGCCTCCTCAGCGACCAGCAGGTAGACATCATCGCCAGGCGGCTTGCCGCTCGCCTGGGTGCCCCACCCGCCGTTGAAACAACCGCAAGCGTGACGCCCGGCGCGCCGGCAATCGCTCCTCGCGAGGCGCTCGGCGAGGGCGTCTTCGCCACGGTTGACGACGCCGTCGAGGCGTCGCGGGTTGCATTCCACGAGTTGGACAAGATTTCGCTCCAGGGCCGGCAAAAGATCATCGCCTCGATTCGTGAGTCCATGCTTGCGAATGCGGACGAGCTGGCCCGGCACGCGGCAAGTGAGACCGGGCTCGGCCGGGCGGACCACAAGGTCATCAAGAACCGCCTCGTTACCCGCAAGACCTCGGGCCCGGAGGTTCTGACGCCGCAAGCCGTGACGGGTGACAACGGGCTGACGCTTACGGAATATGCCCCTTACGGCGTGATCGGCGCGATAACCCCGACGACCAACCCGACCTCGACGATCATCTGCAATACCATCGCGATGCTCTCGGCGGGCAACAGTGTCGTCTTCAATGTGCACCCCAACGCGCGCGGATGCTCGATGGCCAACGTTCGGCTGTTGCACCAGGCCGTCATTCGCGGCGGCGGCCCGGCTAACCTCGTCAGCGCCGTGGCGGAACCGACGATCGAATCAGCGCAGGCTCTCATGAGCCACAAGGGCGTTCGGCTGCTCGCCGTGACCGGCGGCAGCGGTGTCGTGCGACAGGCCATGACGAGCGGCAAGCGAGCCATTTGTGCCGGCCCCGGTAACCCGCCCGTCGTGGTCGATGCCACGGCCGATCTCGAACTCGCCGGACGTTGCATCGTTGCCGGCGCATCCTTCGACAACAACGTCATTTGCACCGACGAAAAGGAAGTTATTGCTGTCGAGAGCATCGTCGACGAACTGCTGCAGCAAATGAGTGCGAATGGTGCTTACGTCCTGAACGAAAGTGAGCTGCACCGTGTGGAGCAGGCGATCTTCAGCGAGCAGCGCGGGCCGCGGCGGCCGGCCGTGGTCGAGAAGACGCTCATTGGCAAGAATGCCGGCGAGATACTGGCCCGGGCCGGAATCTCGTCGCGGGGCGACCCGTTGCTGCTGGTGGCGCGAGTTCCCAACGACCACCCACTCGTCTGGACCGAGCAGATGATGCCGGTGCTGCCGGTGACGGCTGTACCCGACGTCGATCGGGGCATCGAACTGGCGAAAGAGGCGGAGCACGGCTTCGGCCACTCGGCCGGCATGTACTCGCGCGACATCGGCGCGCTGAGCAGCATGGCTCGGACCATCAACACCAGCATCTTTACGAAGAACGGGCCTTTTTTCGCCGGTCTCGGAGAAGGCGGGGAAGGCCACACGAGCTTCACGATCGCCAGCCCTACCGGTGAAGGGCTCACCGGGCCGATCGCATTCAGCCGCTTGCGGCGCTGCGTGATGGTCGATCACTTCCGTATCGTGTAGACCGGAAATGGCAGCAGCAGAGAAGCGACACGGGGCACTGGCATTACTGGAATTCGACACCATAGCCGCCGGCGTCCTTGCAAGCGATCTCATGGTGAAACGCTCGCCGATCGCATTGCTGCGCTGCGGGACGATTCACCCGGGGCGCTTCCTGATCCTGGTCGGGGGCAGTGTCGCCAGCACCGAGGAGGCGTACGCGATGGGCGTACAACTGGGACAGACCGAGCGTGCGCTGACCGGCAGCATTTTCCTCGGCGACGTGCACCCGATGCTGCATGACGCTGTACTGGGCAAGCGCCGGGGCCTGGTTGGCGACGCTCTGGCCGTCTTCGAAACGCGTTCCTCGCCCGCGCTGCTCGCGGCGGTGGACGCCGCCGTAAAAAGCACGCCGGTGATTCTCTGCGAGGTACGCCTGGGCGACGACCTCGGCGGTCATGCCGTGGCGCTGATGGGCGGCGACCTGACGGACGCCGAGACGGCGCTGGGAATCTGCACCGAACGGGCTGGCGATCAACTGCTCGCGCAATCGCTCCTGCCGCGGCTCGATTCGGACCTGCGTTCCTTGTTCAACGAAGGCACGCACTTCGGCACGTGTGCCGCGTTCGAGCCGGCCGACGCCGAGTACCCCGAGGAGGTGGCATGCTCCTGGGACGCGTGATCGGCACCGTGGTTCCCGCGATGCTGGTGGATGAGTTGTCCGCCACGCCACTGCTGTGGGTCCAGCCGCTCGACCGCGACGGCAAAGAGGAAGGCGAGCCCATAGTCTGCGCCGACGGCACACGTATGGCCGGGCCCGGCCAGGTCATATACTGGGTGGCCAGCCGCGAAGCTGCGCTCACCCTGGATCCGTGGTTCGTTCCGGTCGACGACGCCATCGTAGGACTGGTCGACGAGGTGAACATCTTTTCCGCCGGGGAGACAAGTTCGTGATTCTCGGTCGCATCACGGGCAACGTTGTCTCGACCATCCATCACCCCATCGTCGAGGGCAGGAAGCTGCTCGTTGCCGAACGACTCGACAAGAACGGCAAACCGACGGGCGGCTACGTGATTGCCTTCGACGCCATCGGAGCCGGCTATGGCGAGACCGTCCTGATCCTTGACGAGGGCAATGGCGCACGCCAGATCCTCGACGATGATAATGCGCCCGTGCGGTCGATCGTGGTGGGAATCGTAGACGCGGTCGAGCTCGAATCGAGCTGATACCAGGCCGACACGACGGAACGTTATTATCCGAGCCGCGCACCCGTTGCGAAACCGATCTGGGAAAACGTCGAAAAGGACACGCTGGGACGCACGGTACTCAGGAGCGGCGGTTGTTTCCGCGTCATCGACGATCCCAACGTCGGCAGCCGGGACGCGTTTCTCACTTTCGGCCAGTACCTCGTTTCCTGTGCGTACCGAAAAGAGCCCCCGAAAGAGCTTCCCTGGGTCAGGGAGCTTCGAGATCGTCGATCAGGCCAGGCTCGATACGCGCCCCGAGTTGCTGAATGACCGTCGTGGCGCAATGCGTGCCGAAGCGCGCGCATTCGTCCAGCGGCCGGTCGTTCGCCCAGCCGTAGAGGAACCCCGCGCTGTAGGCATCGCCCGCGCCGGTCGTATCCATGACCTTTTCGACGGGTGTTGCGGCCTGCACTACGCGCTCATCGCCGTGGACGATAACCGAGCCTTTCTCGGAGCGAGTCATGGCGAACAGGTTGTCGTATCCATCGAGCGCTTCGAGCGTTTCATCGAAGTTAGTCGTACCCAGCAGCGCGTTTACCTCTTCCTCGTCGGCGACGATGATGTCGGCGTCTTCGCGTACGAATTGTACAAACGAGTCCCGATGACGTTCGACGCAAAATGAGTCGGACAGCGACAGCGCAACGGCAGTGCCGTTGCTTCTCGCGATGTCGGCCGCTTTCTTCGCAAGTTGCGGACCCTCGGCGATGTCCCAGACATACCCTTCCAGCAGGATGGCTTTCGGTGAGCCGACGGTTTCGGCCGTAATGTCCACCAGCCCGAGTTCGAGGCAGGCGCCGAGGTAAGTCTGCATCGTGCGCTGGCCGTCCCCGGTGATCAGGACGTGGCTTCTTGCGGTCGGTGGACCGTCGGCAGCGGCCTTCAGGCGAATGTCGACACCGAGGGATCTCATGTCGTGGTTGAATATCGTGCCGAGCTGATCGGCCTTGACCTTGCCGATATAGGCGGCGGTGCCCCCGAGGTTGGCGAAGCCGGCAATTGTATTCGCGACGGACCCACCGGACATTTCAGTTGCGGGACCCATTTTCCCGTACAGCTCGCGCGCCTGGTCCTTGTCGATCAGGGTCATCGAACCCCGCACGGCGCCAATGCGCTCGAGGAAGTCATCCTCGATATGTGCGAGCACGTCGACGATCGCGTTGCTGATGCCGAGAAGCTGAACTGAGTCTGTCATGCGTTGATCCGCCTGCTGAAATCGGCGCATAGCCTACCACTACGGCGAAACCGTGTCCGTCATTTAATATGGCTAAACGCGTGCCATGTCGGTATCTTCGTGCGAGTGGGAAGGTCAGCCGCCAAAGACGGAGCAACCCGATGAGAAGATCTGCGAGTCTGCTGATACCGCTTACCCTGATCCTGATGTATTACGGATTCTGGTTTGGCGCGGTCATGATCTTGCTGTCACGGTACCCCGGCCTCGGCGAATACCTGCCATTGGGTGGCATCAGCGACCTCGCCGCATCGAAAGTCGACAGCTTCGAGCCTATCTACACGAGTGCGGAGCGCACGGTTCTTGCCGCAACGGGTCCTTTGCGGCTCGCGATGGCGAGTGTAGGTTCGGCCATTCTTACCGTACCTGTCTCCTGGGTTTACTTCATTACCAGCCGGGCACGGCGCATCGACCAGTCGTTTCTGCAGACGATCATGATCCTGCCAATTGTCGTTACCGGTATTGCGATGATCGTCGTCAACAGCCTGGCACTCGCATTCAGTCTCGCGGGCGTCGTCGCGGCCGTGCGTTTTCGTTTCTCGTTGAACCAGCCGTCCGACGCGATGTACATTTTCGTGGCGATAGGGATCGGGCTGGGTTCCGGTATCGGCGCACTCGGTGTGTCCGGCATCATCTCGCTGATGTTCGTCCTGGCGACCCTGTTTATCTGGAAGCTCGAGTACGGCAAAACGCTGTCCGGTCCCTTCCTTACGATGCTGACGCGGCGCGACGCGGGTGAAGACGAGTACTAGTTGCCACGGGATTTCGAATGACATTGGACGATCTGAGCGGCCCGTCGAACCGCAGTTTACTGCTCGTGCATGGCCGCGATTTCAAACCGGGACCGGATGTGTACATGGATCTTTCCATGGCGGCTCTGCGCGCCGGTATCGAACGGGACTACGCGGCGCAGGTGGACAGTTTCGATTTACTCCAGAAACACCTTGGCTGGTATGGCGATCTCAGTGCGGAAATCCTGCGCAGCCGCGGCAAGACTTACGACGCCGATCTCGATATTGGCGATCGGCGCAATTCCCTGGCCGCGCTGCGCGCGATTACCGTTCGCAAGCGCTTCGGCATTCGACAGTACGACCGGTTGCCGGGAAAATCCGCTCTGCCGGAATTTTTCACGAATGTGACCGCGCCCGTGTTGGGCTCGATCGGACTTGCAATGCCGCTGCTGGGCACCGTGGCAGGAGATTTCGCCGCCTACTTCAACCAAAAAACCGACTTTGCGGCGCAAGTCCGAAATCGCGTCCGCGAGCAGCTATGCGCGCTGATGGATCGCGGCGACCGCATCCTGTTGATATCCCACGGCAGCGGCAGCGTTATTACCTATGACGTATTGTGGCAGCTCTCACATGACGCGGAGCTCAAGGAAAAGTACGGGGAATGCAAGGTGGAGTGCTGGCTGACGCTGGGTTCTCCGCTGGGAGACCGAAACATCCAGAAGCGCCTGTGCGGTGCAAAGGAGAGGTCCGCGTCCAGGTTTCCGGCGAACGTCATTTCATGGCACAACGTTTCGGCAGAGGACGATTACACCTGTCATGACAACACACTGGCCGATGACTACAACAAGATGTTGAAGCATCGTGTCGTCAGCGCCGTACACGATTACCGCATCTTCAATCTCGCTGTCCGCTACGGGAAATCGAATCCACACAGTTCGATCGGCTATTACATACACCCGCGGACATCGAAAATTCTGGTTGACTGGATGCAGTCTAGCGATTTGAAGGCAACTCACCAATACACTTTTTGACGAGTTGTCGTTTGACCTGTTTCGGTGAGTCGATGACCTTGTAGAATCGCTCGACGAATTTTGTCATTTCCCTGGCGGTACGCGCCTCCACGCCTTCGCGTTCACCGATTACCGCGAAGATCGCTTCCCGCTTTTCCTTGAAGGTTGCAATCGTCGCGTCGAGATGTTGGTTGTTAACGCAGCGTCCGCGATAGAGGCGTTGCTGCGCATTGCGCAGCTTGAAGCGAGAATTGACGACTCCGTGCGGCGCATCGACGAGCCCGGACTGGTCGAAATCGTAGGGCACCGAAAGCGTGAGCTCGCCTTCTTTTGCGAACAACACGTGATTGTGGCAACAGACTTCGTCGGCACCGGCAATCGGTGAAAAATCGGTGTTGCCGATGAGGAAGTGAAATACCGATATCAGGTTCGTGTATGCCGGTTGTAGTTTGCTGACCTTGGTCTGTTGCAGCTCCAGTACCGAAATCCCCAGTCTTTTCGCCAGCCTGTCCTCGTGTTCGATAAAGAAGCCGTAGCGAACACGTTCGAAATTGTCTTTTTCCGTATCGACGTAGGTGACTCGCAGGAGCCGTACGCGAAAACTGACGTCGGTAAGCTGGTTGAGGATTCGGTATACGGCGTATTCACGCAGCACGGTCTGCTCGTAAGCGTTGGACCTGTCACGGCAATGCGTGACCAGCTTGATCTTGTCCTGCTTGTGAAGCAGTGATTCCTTCGTCTGCGATTTCCTGAAGTTCAGGCGCAGCGGCGGGAATGGACACACTTTCTTGTCGCGCCGGAATCGCCCTCTTGTGCGCAGGCCAATATCGACTTCCGTGACTTCACCTGCTTCATTCGTGTAGTGGAACGTGCCGTCGAGTTCTGTTTCGTCCGAACGCTCGGAGAGGATGGTGCTCAATGGTGCGACGATACGAACCTCGAGAATGTCCAGGTTCTGGAATAGCGGATCGGGTTCGCCAGTCGATTTTGCCTGCGCCGCCGCTGCAAGCAGGAACAATGCGCCTGCCGCCAATGTCCAACGATATCGTGACATGAAATTACCGTAACCCGTCGGTGCCGTTCAGCGTCGACGAAGTTTATCACAGGCCTGTTTTACTTCCGAAAATTGCCGCTCGCGGGGTTTCTCACTACACTCGGCAGCTGAGCTGAGAACCGGATCCTGATGTTTTGTTACGTGCACTGATAATAGCGTTGTCGCTGCTACTCGCGAACAACGTGGCAGCAGAGGGCGGCGCCTGGAGAACAGACGACGCTGATCGTATCGTCGCGATTGCCGATGTGCATGGCGCTTTTGACGCCATGGTCGAGACACTGCAGCGGGCCGCGGTGCTCGACGATGAGCTGGCCTGGGTTGCCGGGCAAACGCATCTCGTCATCGTTGGCGATATTCTCGATCGCGGGCCGAAGTCTCGCGACGCCATGGATCTGCTCATGCGCCTCGAGGGCGATGCGACGGCCGCCGGCGGCAAGGTCCAGGTGCTGATCGGCAATCATGAATCAATGAACCTGATTGGCGACATGCGCTACGTCAGCAAGGCCGAGTATGCTGCATTCGCCGCCGACGAGAGTTCAGACGAGCGTGAACGGTGGTTCAACGCATACGCAAGGCGGCGGTCCGGCGACGCCGGTTCGGAGGCGCCGCGCAAAGTTTTCGAGCAACAGTTCCCGGCCGGTTTCTTCGCGTTGCGCCGCGCATTTGCGCCGGACGGCCACTACGGCAAGTGGTTGCTGGAAAAGCCTGTCATTGCCCTCATCAACGGCACTGCGTTCGTTCACGGCGGTTTGTCGCCGCTCGTCGGAGAGTTGGGGCTCGACGGCGTCAACGTTCGCCTGAAGCAGGAGTTGATCGAGTATGTAGAGGCCTTGCAGGTGCTGACGGACGCCGAAATCGTCCTGCCGACGGACAGCCACTACGATATTTTGCCGATACTCGACGCCTACCTGCCGGCGCTGAACGACGCCACCGAGGTGCTCCAGGCGCTTGATACGGCGAAACGGCTCGGCAAGTCGGCCCTGTTTGATGCTGACGGGCCGCTTTGGTATCGCGGCAACGTAGCGTGCGGCGGCGTGATCGAGGAGCATCGCTTGCTTGCAACCCTTGCCGCGATCGATGCCGAACGCGTCGTCGTGGGTCATACGCCGACCCCCAACCGCAAGGTACTGCAGAGATTCGACGGCCGGATTATCGAAATAGATACCGGTATGCTGAACTTCTACTACAAGGGCAGCGGCAATGCGCTGGTGCTGGATGGCGATACCGTTGAGGTCGTCAACCAGGCCGGCACCGGTCCCGTCGCACCGCTTCCACATCCGCGTATCGTCGGCACACGCCCAGGTTTGATGTCGCCGGAGGCATTGCAGCAGCTCCTTCGTGAAGGTGAGATCGTCTCCCAGGCGAAGGATCCGTCGGGCAGGACCATCGTCAGGGTCAGCGACGGCGAAAGAACCGTGTCCGCAATATTCCTGAAACGCAAAGCGCGGAATTTTTTCCCGGGCGTCGCGGCGTATCGGCTGGATCGATTGCTGAAACTCGACATGGTGCCGGTATCCGTCGTGCGCACGGTCGCCGGCAGCGAGGGAAGCCTGCAATTCATTACCGAAAACTTCAGAAGCGAAGCCGATCGTGCCGCTTCCCGCCGCGGCGGCGGCGCGGCGTGTTCTCTCGGCGACCAATGGGATGCGATGTACGTTTTTGACGTCCTGATCTACAACGAGGGCCGCAGCCTGCAACGCATGCTCTATGAGGCAGGCGTGTGGCGCCTGATGCTGAGCGAGCATGATCGCGCGTTCACGACCAGGAAGGGTCGGCCGAGGCAGCTCCAGGGCCTGGACCTCGAGCTATCCGCCGGTTGGCAACAGGCGCTCGCGACGCTCAGCGATGACGTGCTCCAGGAAAATTTCAGTGACGTGCTGGACAAGCGGCGGCTGAAAGCGCTCGCGGCGCGGCGGGACCAGTTGCTCGAAGACGCTGCGGCGCGTTAAAGCCGTGTTGCCGGCTCAGTAGACAAGGGCGATACACTCGATTTCCACGCGGGCATCGAGCGCCAGTCCGCTCGCGCCGAGCGCGCTTCGTGCCGGCGGGTTCTCGAAGTAAGTCTTGTAGACCTCGTTCATCGCGCCCCATTCGGCCATGTCCGCGAGAAAGACGGTGCATTTGACGACCCTGTCCATCGACGAGCCGAATTGTTCGAGCACGGCCGAAATATTCTCCATTGTCTGCCGCGTTTCGCCTTCGATACCGCCGTCGGCGAGATCCAGCTTACCGGGTACGTTGCCCACGTTGCCCGACAGGTACAAGGTGTTGTCCACGCGAACCGCCGACGAAAACGGCAGATCGAGACCTTCCATGTCCGGCATCTGCAGGTAAGCAACGTCGCTCGGGTGGTCGACGCTCACCTCACAGCCGAGCAGGAGGACTACGGACAAGCAGGCGAACCAGGGTTTCATTGCGGGCACCTTTTCGATTTTGGTGGCGATCAAGCTATCACACGGAGAATGCGCGCGCAGCGGCCATTGCGTCGTATAATCAATGCATTGCGGAATTGCTCGCGATTCTCGAAGGCGAAGAAATGGGACGACTGACAACGCATATCCTCGACACGGCACGCGGGGGTCCCGCGGCTGGCGTCGAGATTCGCCTGTTTGCCCTCGGCGACATGCGACGAATGCTTGCCCACGCCACGACGAACGCCGACGGCCGCAGTGAGAAGCCGTTGCTCGAAAACGAAGCCATGCAGACCGGATCCTACGAGCTGGAATTCGATGTCGGCGAGTACTTCGCGAATTCCGGCGCGGCTGTCGCCGATCCGGCCTTCCTCGATACAGTAGTGATTCGCTTTTCGCTTCGTGACGACGAGGACTACCACGTGCCGTTGCTCGTTTCGCCGTGGTCCTATTCGACCTACCGGGGGAGCTGAACGGGATGTCCGGCGCGTCCATCAGGTTTGTGCTCCACGGTGAAGTCATCGAAGTCGACAACGTCGATCCGACGAGGACCGTGCTGCAATTCCTTCGCGAGGATCTGGGCCGCAAGGGCAGCAAGGAAGGCTGCGCCGAGGGCGACTGCGGGGCATGCACCGTGGTTGTTGCGGAACTGACGCGCGACGGCGACGAACTGGCGCTCAAGTCGATCAATTCCTGTATCCAGTTTCTGCCGACCCTCGACGGCAAGGAACTGCTCACTGTCGAGAGCCTCGCGCCGGATTCGTCCAGCCTGCATCCCGTGCAAAGGGCCATGATTGACGAACACGGGTCCCAGTGCGGCTTTTGCACTCCTGGTTTCGTCATGTCGCTGTTCGTTCTTTACAAAACCAATCCGAAACCGTCGCGACAGGAGATCGACGATGCGTTGGCGGGCAATCTCTGCCGCTGCACGGGTTACCGGCCGATCATCGCGGCGGCGCAGTCGATGTACGCGGAATCGCCGGACGATTCGGACTGGTTGCGGCAGCCCTGCGGCAAGCAGGACAAGCCCACCGAGAGGATTACGAGACTGAAGGGCCTGCAGCGCGCGGACGGCCTCGAGTTCGACGTCGCCGGGCGCCGCTATTACGCACCCGTCGACATCGACACTTTCGCCGCGATATACGCAAGGCATCCCGACGCGACGATACTGGCCGGCGGCACGGATATCGGACTGTGGGTGACCAAACAGCATCGTGAGTTGCAGACGGTCATATATACAGGGCGCGTAGAGGAACTCACGAATCTGTCGGTGATGCCCGCGCATATCGAAGTCGGTGCCGCCGTTACGCTCGCGGACGTAATGCCGGTCATCATCGACCACTACCCGGGGCTGGAAGAATTGTTCCGGCGATTCGCGTCGCCGCCCATTCGCAACGCGGGCACGCTCGGCGGCAACATTGCGAACGGATCGCCGATCGGCGACTCGATGCCGGCACTCATGGTCCTTGGAGCGTCACTCGTGCTGCGGCAGGGCGACTCTGTCAGGGAATTAGCGCTCGAAGAGTTCTATCACGACTACCAGGTTAACGATCTGCGGCCCGGAGAGTTCGTTGCGGCGATCCGCATACCGAAGAACGAGGAGGCCGTGATCGTCAGTAGCCAGAAATGGTCCAAGCGATTCGACCAGGATATCTCGGCCGTTTGCACGGCGTATCGACTGGAACTCGATGGCGAGGTCGTGCGGAGTTTCCGCATGGCGTGCGGCGGTCTCGCGCCGATCATAAAGCGCGCGCGAACATGCGAGGCGGCACTGGACGGCAAGCACTGGAACGAGCAGAACCTGGAGCGCGCCTGCGCCGCGCTGGCGTCGGATTTCACGCCGATCAGCGATGCGCGGGCCTCCGCCGACATCCGCTTGCGGGCCGTACAAAACATGTTGCGGCGGTTTTACCTCGAGACCCGCGGCGAAGTCGACACTACGGTGTACAGCTATGGACGTCAGTCGTAGGCCGGGCGCCATGCGCGAACGGGCCGTCGGCAGGGCGCTGCCGCACGACAGTGCACACCTGCACGTTACGGGCCGGGCGGCTTATACGGATGACCTGCCGGAACCACGTGACCTGTTGCACCTTGCGGTGGGCATGAGCGAGGTGGCGCACGCTAGACTCCGGGGCGTCGACCTGGGGGAGGTACTGGCGTCACCCGGCGTCGTCGACGTGTGTACCGCCGAACACATTCCCGGTGCCAATAACTTTGGGTCGATCGTCGCCGACGACCCGATCTTCGCGGACGACGAAGTGCAGTTTGTCGGCCAGCCCGTATTCGCAGTTGCAGCAAAGCATGTCGAAGAGGCACGCCGTGCCGCGCTCAAGGCAAGCGTCGACTACGAGTTGCTCGAGGCGATTCTCGATCCGCTTTCCGCCGTGGCGAAAAAGTCGTTCGTGCTACCCAGCGAGACAATCGTGCGCGGCGATCCCGACGATGCCATCAGCAGCGCTCCGCGGCGTCTGCGCCGGCGCCTGACGCTTGGCGGCCAGGACCAGTTCTATCTCGAAGGCCATATCGCGATGGCCATTCCCCAGGAAGACGGCCGGCTGCTCATTTACAGTTCCACGCAGCATCCCGACGAGGTGCAAACGGTTGTCGCGCATGCGACCAATCGACTGGCCAAGGACATCGTCGTCATCTGCCGGCGCATGGGCGGCGCGTTTGGCGGCAAGGAAAGCCAGGCCGGCCTGATCGCATGCATAGCTGCACTGGCATCCGACAAGACGGGCCGCCCGTGCAAGCTGCGACTGGATCGCGACGACGACATGATCATGACTGGCAAGCGTCACGACTTCGTCATCGACTACGACGTCGGTTTCGACGAAACGGGGCGCATACTTGGCATTGACTTCGAATTTGCGTCGCGCTGCGGAATGTCGGCCGATCTTTCCGGGCCGGTTAACGACCGCACGATGTTCCATTGCGACAATGCCTATTTCCTGGAAAACGTCCGCATCGTCTCGCACCGCTGCAAAACCAATACGGTGTCCAACACCGCGTTTCGTGGTTTCGGTGGGCCGCAGGGAATGTTCGCGATCGAGCACGTCGTCGACGACATCGCCCGCGAACTCGGGCGGGACCCGCTCGAAATCCGGCGCCGCAACTTTTACGGCAAGGACGAACGCAACGTCACCCAGTACCAGCAGACGGTCGAAGACAACATCATCGATGAGATTTTCGACAAGCTGGTGGTCGACAGTGATTACGAAAAGCGGCGTTCTGCAATCCGCGAGTTCAACGCCGGCAGCAAGGTACTGCGCCGCGGCATCGCGATAACGCCCGTCAAGTTCGGGATCTCGTTTACAAACACCTTGCTCAACCAGGCCGGCGCGCTGGTGCATGTGTACAAAGATGGCACGGTGCAACTGAACCACGGTGGCACCGAGATGGGGCAGGGACTCTATATCAAGGTGGCACAGGTCGTCGCCGACGAATTCCAGATTGGCGTGGACCGGATTCGCACGATGGAGGCCGATACCAGCAAGGTGCCGAATGCATCGGCGACCGCAGCGTCCAGCGGCTCCGATATGAACGGCAAGGCCGCCGGCAAGGCTGCCGCGAAGATCAGGGCGAGACTGACGGAGTTTGCGGCGAGGCACTTCTCGGTTTCCGAGGCCGACGTGGAGTTCAGCGCGGGTTCGGTACTGGTGGGCGATCGTTCCATGAGCTTCGCGGAACTCGTGCAACTGGCATGGGCGAATCGCGTGTCGCTGTCGGCGACGGGTTATTACAGGACACCGAAGATCAATTACGACCGTGCGACGTTTTCGGGCCGACCGTTCTTCTATTTTGCATACGGTGCCGCGGTGACCGAAGTCGTGGTAGACACACTCACCGGCGAGAATCGTGTCCTGCGCGTCGATATCCTGCACGATTGCGGTGACTCCTTGAATCCGGCCGTCGATCTCGGCCAGGTCGAGGGCGGCTACGTCCAGGGCGTTGGCTGGCTGACCAGCGAGGAACTGTGGTGGAATGACGCGGGCGAACTCGGCACGCATGCACCGTCGACCTACAAGATCCCGACCTGCTCCGATCTGGCGCCGGACTTCCGCGTGGAGCTGCTGCAAAACTCCGCTAACCGCGAAAACACGATTTACCGCTCCAAGGCCGTCGGTGAACCGCCTTTCATGCTCGCCTTGTCGGCATTCCACGCGATTCGTGACGCACTTGCCGGAAGCCCCGACAAGGCGCCGAATCTCCAGGCGCCGGCAACGCCGGAATCGGTATTGCGGGCGATACGGGACGCGTCGCATGAATGAGTGGATCGACGAACTGTCGGATCTTTGTGCTGCAGGCGAGGCCTCGGTGCTGGTGACGGTCGCCGGCATTCGCGGCTCTGCGCCTCGCGAGATCGGCGCCAAGATGATCGTGACTGCGACGGAGACTATCGGCACGATCGGCGGCGGACAACTCGAATACCAGTGCACGCGAGTCGCCGTCGATATGCTCGGCAAAGATCAGACCATGCAACGCAGTTTTCCGCTTGGCTCGGCAATGGGCCAGTGTTGTGGCGGTGTGGTCGAAATCCTGTTCGAGCCCCTCTGTGATGGATTGCCGCCGTGGCTACGCGATCTTCGGTCGCTGCACGGGCAGCGCGAGCCGGCGATTATCGCGACGCGCATATCGACAACGTCGCCGACGAAATTCGTCGTGACGGCAGACAGGGTCTTCGGGATAGAAGAGAGCGACGCCGATCTGAAACTGGTCGCTGGTGCTCGCGAAATTCTCGGCGGCGATCTCGAGGCGCAGCGCGATATCCAGCTGTTCTACGAACCGGTTGTCGTTCCCGACCTGAATATAGCGGTATTCGGTGCCGGGCACGTCGGCACCGCGGTCGTCGGTGCTTTGTCGGTGCTGGACTGCAACATACGCTGGGTGGACAGCCGACGCAGGATATTCAGGCATGTGCCCGGCAACGTTCGGGCAATCGAGGCCGCCGATCCTGCGCTCGAGGTTGCAGCGATGCCCGCGGGCAGTTTCTATCTTGTAATGACCCACAGCCATGCGCTCGATTTCGAGATCTGCGATCGCATATTGCGGCGCAAGGATTCGCGTTATTGCGGACTGATCGGATCGAGGTCGAAGCGGAGACGCTTCGAGAAACGGTACCGCCAGCAAGGCATGCCGGAGCAGTTGATCGAGTCGCTGGTTTGCCCGATCGGGGTCGATGGCATCAGCGGCAAGAAGCCGGCAGAAATCGCCGTTGCCGCCGCCGCCGAAATATTGAAGGTGAAGGAGCAGTCCGCGGCCGTTACGTCGCCTGCTTACCCTGAAAACGTGCATCCACTGAGGCCCTGATATGGATGCCTACGTAGCCGACTGGCTCAACCTGCTGATTCGCTGGGTGCACGTCATAACGGGTATCGCGTGGATCGGTGCATCGTTTTATTTCATCTGGCTCGACAATCACCTGGAGCCGCCCCAGGATCCCGACGACGACGCAAGGGGTGTCGGCGGGGAGGTCTGGTCCCTGCATGGAGGTGGGTTCTATCACGCGCAAAAGTACCGGCTGGCGCCGCCGGCCGTGCCTGAGCGCTTGCACTGGTTCAAATGGGAGGCGTACTCGACATGGTGGTCCGGCATGGCCCTGCTGGCGCTCGTCTACTGGTACGGGGCCGAGGTCTACCTGGTCGATGCATCGGTGGCCGACCTCTCGCCCATCGCCGCGGTCGGCATAGCGATCGCTTACATCGTCGGCGGGTGGTTTATCTACGACCTGTTGTGCAAGTCGCCGCTTGCGCGCGACAGCCGCGTATTCGGCGTCGTCCTGTTGCTGCTCAGCAGCGTTCTCGCGTGGAGTTTGTGCCAGCTGTTCGGCGGCCGTGGCGCGTACATCCATTTCGGCGCCGTGCTCGGCACGATCATGGTTGCCAACGTGTTCTTCGTTATCATCCCCGGGCAGCAGCAGATGGTCGACGCGGCATCGCGTGGGGAGACGCCCGATTCGGCACCCGGCTTACACGCAAAACAGCGCTCCGTGCACAACACCTACTTTACGCTGCCGGTGCTATTCGTCATGACGAGCAATCATTTCGCCGTGACCTACAGCCACTCGTACAACTGGGCAATCCTCGTCGGCATCTCGCTGGCCGGTGCACTGATTCGTGTTTACTTCGTCGCGCGTCACGGTCGTGGCAAAGCTTCGCCGGTGCCGGCCGTGCTCGCTGTGCTGTTGCTCGCGGCGATCGCCCTGGCTATCTCGCCGCGCCCGGCCGCGACCGTAGGTGCACCGGCCAGCTTCGACCAGGTGCGTAACGTCGTGCATGCGCGATGCACGACTTGCCATTCCGCGGCGCCCGTTCACCCGGCTTTTCCGACGGCCCCGCTCGGCGTCGTGCTCGATACCGATGAGCAGATCGTCGCCGAGGCGGCAAGGATTCATCAGCAAACCGTCGTGACGCGCGTTATGCCAATCGGTAACCTGACTGCGATGACCGACGCCGAACGGCAGATCATCGACCGTTGGTACCAGGCGCTGCAGGGGAAATAGATGGCGGGCGAGGAATATCCCAGGGACATGCGCGGCTACGGGCAACATCCGCCCGCAGCGGACTGGCCATGCGCGGCACGCACGGCGGTCCAGTTCGTCATCAACTACGAAGAAGGCGGGGAAAACTGCGTTTTGCACGGCGATGCTGCATCCGAGGCGTTTCTGTCGGAGATCGTCGGTGCCGAAGCGTATGCCGGACAAAGGCATATGAACATGGAGTCGTTGTACGAGTACGGCTCGCGCGCGGGATTCTGGCGGTTGCACCGCGAATTCACGCAACGCGGCATGCTGGTTACCGTGTTCGGGGTCGCGATGGCGCTCGAGCGCAACCCGGATGCCGTTGCGGCCATGCGGGCCGCCGACTGGGAAATCGCAAGCCATGGCTACCGCTGGATCGACTACCAGTTCGTCGACGAGGCAACCGAGAGAGCGCACCTTGTCGAGGCCGTTCGGATACACGAGGCGGTGACGGGGTCGCGGCCGCGTGGCTGGTATCTCGGCCGGTGCAGCCCCAACAGCCATCGCCTTGCTGCGGAGGAGGGCAATTTCGTCTACAGCGCCGATAGCTACGCTGACGATCTGCCTTACTGGGACCTATCGTTCGAGACACCACAGCTGATGGTTCCGTATACACTCGATGCCAACGACATGCGCTTTGCCACGGCGCAGGGCTTCAATTGCGGGCAGCAATTCTGCGACTACCTGAAGGACACCTTCGATGTCCTGCACGCCGAGGGTGGTCGCATGATGTCTGTCGGGCTGCATTGCCGCCTTGCCGGTCGCCCCGGCAGAACAGCGGCCGTCGCGAAATTTCTCGACTACGTTGCATCGCATGGCGATGCCTGGGTGGCGACGCGTCTCGACATCGCAGAACACTGGCGCGAGCGGCATCCCGCGGGGGCGCCGACATGACTGCAATAGACGACTTCGTTGCGCGGTACGCCGCCGTCTACGAGCACTCACCGTGGGTGGCGGAGCGAGTCGCCCCGCTGGCCGCGGACATCGATGATGTCGAACGGCTGGCCGCGCTCATGGCCGACTGCGTTGACAATGCGTCCAGGGAACAGCAGTTGGAGCTGATTCGTGCGCACCCGGATCTTGCGGTCAAAGCCGGGTCTGCCGGCGAATTGACGGAAGACTCCTCGGAAGAGCAGGCCAGCGCGGGACTGGATCGATGCTCACCATCGGAGTTCGAGCGATTCCAGGCGCTCAATGCCGCCTACCGGGACAAATTCGGTTTTCCATTCGTAATGGCCGTCCGCGGCAGCAGCCGTGCCGAAATCCTCGACGCCTTTGCCGCCCGCCTGGACAATGATCGCGATCTCGAATTCGAAACAGCGCTTGCCGAGATCCACAAGATCGCGAGCCTGCGCCTTGCTGCCATGAGGGTGACGACATGACACGTTCGACCAGCAAGTGGATTCAACTGGAGCAACCGCGACTCGGGACTCGCGTGACCTACGCGACGGACGACTTCTTCGCGGCGAAAGAGCGGCTCATCGATCCCGCCGAGCCGGTGTTCCTGGCAGACAAGTATGACGACCACGGCAAGTGGATGGACGGCTGGGAAAGCCGTCGTCGCAGGGGGGGCGGTCACGACTACTGCGTAATACGCCTCGGTGTGCACGGCGTGATTCACGGATTCGATGTGGATACCAGCCACTTCACGGGAAATTTCCCGCCTGAAGCTTCGATCGAGGCGTGCAGCAGCGACGCCGACGTGCCGGAGGACGGCTGGGTCGAGCTTATCCCTAAGACAGTCCTCACCGGCAACTCGCACCATTTCCTCGATGCGGGCGACGATCGCGTCTGGTCACACGTACGCCTGCATATTTATCCCGACGGCGGCGTAGCCAGGCTGCGAATCTTCGGCGAGATCCGGGCCGATTTCACAGACGTCGACGGCTTCGTCGATCTCGCGGCCGTCGAACACGGCGGCCGTGCCATCGCCTGCAGCGACGAGCACTACGGCAGTATGCACAACCTCACGGCCCCGGGCCGGGGCATGAACATGGGCGATGGCTGGGAAACGGCGCGGCGCCGCGGGCCCGGCAACGACTGGGTCATCATCGCGCTGGGTCGCCCCGGCGTCATCGAACGTGCGGAAGTCGATACCGCGCATTTCAAAGGTAATTACCCGGATCGCGTTTCAATCGAGGGCGCAATGTTCGACAGCGACGACGAGGCCGGTGCCGACTCGCCGAAATGGCGGACGCTGCTGCCCGAGGCGAAACTCAAGATGGATCAGCAACACTATTTTGACGAGAGCCTCGAACTCATCGGTGCCGTAAGCCACGTGCGAGTATCGATATACCCCGACGGCGGCGTGAGCCGCATACGGCTGTTCGGGCAGGTGCATGGCTGACCGCGGCGCCATTTCGCTGCGCCCGGAACCGCTGACCATCGAGCGCTTTCGGGCTTATGGCGACGTCATCGAGGCATCCGCGCGACGTTCCGCCGCGATGAACGAAGCTCGTTTCGAGCGCTTCGACGATCTCTGCGACGTCGATATCGCCGCGGGAGGCCACATCGCGATGAGCGTCGCCCGGTGCCGCACGCCGACGGCCTTGCCATTGCGTGTCGACATGGTTGAGCGGCATCCGCTCGGCAGCCAGGCGTTCGTGCCGCTGAAGCCCTGCAGGATGGTTATCGTTGTTGCGCCGCCGGGCGAATCGGTCGACACCGGGGACTTGCGTGCGTTCGTGACCAACGGCAGGCAGGGAATCAACTATCACCGCGGCACCTGGCACATGCCGCTGATCGCATTCGACGCCGGCCAGGAATTCCTGGTCGTCGATCGCGGCGGCGCGGAGGCGAACTGCGAGCAGTTCAGCCTGGACGACGTCGTGATGCTCGAGGACGTTTGAATGCATATGCGCCAGGCGTTCCGAGCATCGATACTGCACTGCCTGTCGGATCCGGGCGAGGAGTCGCTTCCGTCCGCGTATGAATACTTCGAAGACGGACTGCTGCTGGTCGATGACGGCAACGTCCTTGAAGCCGGCCACGCCGAGTCCCTGCTCCCGGCTCTCGCAGAGGATGTATCGGTCACCGAGTATCCAGGCAAGCTCATTGTACCGGGGTTCATCGATTGCCACGTACACTTTCCCCAACTAGACATCATCGCCTCCTATGGCAAGCAATTGCTCGACTGGCTGCATCGCTACGCGTACCCGGCGGAGCTGCGTTTCGCCGACCCGGAGTATGCGCGCGAGGTAGCGTCGATATTCGTCAATGAACTGCTGAACAACGGTACAACCACGGCGCTCGTATTCGGTACCGTTCATCCGCACTCGGCCGATGCCATCTTCGAAGCGGCACAGCTGCGGGACATGCGCCTGATTGCCGGCAAGGTGCTGATGGATAGCAATTGCCCGGTCGAATTGCAGGACGATGCAGAGTCCGCCTATACCGACAGCAAGGCACTCATCGAGAAATGGCACGGCAAGGGCCGGCTCGGATACGCCATCACACCGCGCTTCGCACTTACCTCGACCGAGCAGCAGCTCGCCGCGGCTGGCAGGCTGGCCGGCGAGTATCCGGACGTCTGGATTCACACACATCTCGCCGAAAACCTGGACGAAGTCGAGCAGATAGCCAGGCAGTTTCCGTCGAGCAAAAGCTACCTCGGAGTCTACGATCGGTTCGGCCTGTTGCGGGAACGCGCAGTATTTGCGCACTGTCTGCATATGGATAAAACAGACCGTATATGGATGGGTAAAAAAGGTGGCTCAGCCGCCTTTTGTCCGAGCTCGAATCTGTTCCTCGGCAGTGGTTTGTTCGATCTTGCCGCAATGCATGATGCCGGTGTGAAGTGCGGTCTGGGCACCGATGTCGGTGGCGGAACGAGTCTCTCGATGCTCAGGACGGCGGCGGAGGCTTACAAGGTCTTACACTTGCAGCAACACACTTTGCCAGCGACACGGGCGTTGTACCTGGCGACCCTGGGTGCCGCCGAAGCTTTATATCTTGATGATAAGATTGGTAATTTTCTGCCGGGCAAAGAAGCGGACTTCATTGTGCTCGATCCGGACGGCACCAATTTGACAGCGCGTCGTACCGCGGCAACGACGACAATCGAGGAAGAATTGTTCGCGTTGCTGACGCTCGCGGATGACCGCAACGTCGCTGCGACTTTTGTTCGCGGCAAGCAACAGAAAGGGCAGCGGTAGGCCTCCGAAGAGAGAGCGAAGCACGTCTCTCGCTATTTCCGGTTTCAGATGAAACGGTCGATTTTTCCCTTTTTGGCTTTATCGATGGCGGACCGTGTTTTTTGGTCTTATATTCCTGCGCATATGCACACCGAAAACAATAACAATCTCAATAAGACCTTCCTGATAATTCTCCAACCGCTGGCGCGCCTGTTTCTGCGTTTCGGTCGGGGATACAGGGAATATTCCGAGCTGTCGAAATCAGCTTTCGTAACCGTCGCATCCGAAGATTACGGCGTTCACGGCCGACCGACAAACGTGTCGCGTATAGCCGCGATGACCGGTCTGACGCGCAAGGACATCAGCCGGGTCCGCGCCAGGATCGAAGCAGGCAAAGGGGCGGAAACCGATCGCACGACGCCTGTAAAAGAGGTCATCGCGGGTTGGTGTTCGAACGACGAGTTCCTCGACGAAAACGGTCAGCCTGCCTTGCTGCCCCTGTTTGGCAAGCGCGCGTCGTTCCAGTCGCTCGTCAGGCAGTTTGCCGGCGACATCCCGGAGGGTGCCATGCGTAAGGAATTGCAGCGTATACGCGCAGTTGAAATCAGTGGTGAGATGATTCGGCTGAATCCGCCAGACGAAGATGCGATGCGGGCCGAAAAGGAAATGGCGAACCAGCTGAGAGCCGGTCCGTTTCCGCTGCTTGCCGCATTGGCTCACAACGAGTCTGTCTACAAAGACGACGATCGCTGGCCGCTCGAGAACGTCCGTCACTCGGCGATTCGAAAGACCGACGTCGATCGCGTGCGCAAGCTGGTCTCCGTGAGGCTGCGTGCGGCGACCACCAATATCGCCGATCTGCTGGAATCGTACGCGACCCTGCACAACGGCGAAGGTCGGGATGCACCCATGGTGACCGTCTCGGCCGGCGTCTTCTACACCGAAGGCCTGGACGTCAACGAGCAGTAAGCAGCCTCAATCGCCGAACCGGACTTCCGCCTGGAGGTGCGATTCGGCTCTCATGGAATTCGTGATCAGGCAGCTTCGCTCCGCTTTTTCCAACAATCGTCGCGCTTTGTCTCGATCGGCGCCCTCGGGCACCGTCAGGACAGCCTTCAGGTCGAAGCGCGTGAACTGTGTCACACGGTCCACCTTGTCGAGCACGCCTTCGGCGTCGCAGGTGAGGGATTGCCAGTCGAATCGCGACGCTCGAGCTATCGCGCGAAACGACAATATGAGGCAGTCGGCAACGGCGCCGACCAGCAGGGTCTCGGGTGACCAGACGTCGCCGGGACCGCCGAACTCGGCCGGCCCCGCGGTCTCGAGATCCGCAAGGCCGTCACTGGAAAGTGTGATGTGGCTTGTCGTAGCCGCACTGGCGGAAACCGCGTAATGATGGGGTAGGTCTTGCATGTCGTTTCCTTGCCCGGCGACTAAGCTGAAGAACAGGTCCGAGCTTGGGACGCTTCGCGCGATCGCAAGTCTCGGTAAACCGAAACAAAGCCGGGGAATTGGCCGCAGTCGGTCAGGACGAAGGACTGCCGTCCGTTTTGACGAACGGCTCCAGTCGATTCAGCAGCCCGGTCATTTCCGGCCGATTTTCGCGCAGCTCATCGATTGAGAACCCCGACAACTCGTAGGGCAGGACCAGCCAGTCCGATGTCTGGTGAACGAAATACTCCGGCGTTCGAAGTGTCTTGTCGGTCGGTCGATACCACACCGTTGCCACTCGAATGTCCTGCGGCAGATTGCGCCGGGTCTTCTTCGTGAGCTGATCGATGACGGCGTTGACGCTGGATCCCGAGCTGTAAACGTCATCGACGATGAGCAGCGAGTGATGTGCGCAAATTTTCTCGAGCAGGTATTGCATACCGTGCACGCGAATCGATTCGGCCGTGTTGACCATCTGGGTGTATCGCGGCGCGCCCGAGTAAGAGGTTCGGATTGCGATGTGATCCGTCTTGACGCCGAAGTAGTCGAGTCCTTCCTGCACTGCGATACCGACAGCGCTGCCGCCTCGCCACAGTCCTACGAGGAAGTCCGGCTGGAAGCCAGCCTCGAAGATATCGGCCGCGAGTTGGAACGAGTCCCGGAGCAGATCGTTCGCCGCTATGAATCGCTCGTTCATTATTGTTGTTCCTGGGCTGGGCTGCGCTAGAATCGAAGGTCTGCATTATAACGACAGCCGTCAGCCTGCGATCAAGAGAATAGCAATGGACAAAATCGTACTTTCCGCCCAGGAACTCCTCGAAGACTCGGTCGAACTCGGCGTTCAGATTCTCGAGAGCGGTTTTGAACCTACGATGATCATTGCAATCTGGCGCGGCGGCACGCCTGTGGGCATGGCCGTGCAGGAGGTGCTGACCTACGGTGGCATCGAGTCCGACCACATTGCCATCCGCACCTCGTCGTACGTCGGTGTCGACTCACGCGGCGCCGTCGCGGTGCACGGATTGAACTACATCGTCAAGAAGATATGCCATGACGACAGGGTACTGATCGTCGACGACGTGTTCGACACAGGCAACACCATTGCGGCAGTAATCAGCGAGCTTGCGCGGCGTGCACGGGGCAACACGCCCGAAGATATCCGCATCGCCGTGCCGTGGTTCAAGCCCAGCCGCAACGAAACGGATCTGGTCCCGGACTATTTTCTGCGCGAGACGGCGGAATGGCTGGTGTTTCCGCATGAGCTGGATGCGCTGACGCCGGACGAGTTGGCGGAACGCCGGCCGGACATAGCCAGAATCGTCCAGAACGCCAAGGCGCAGGCCATCTCGGCCTGACAACCCGGGACGCACGATGCGGCGGATATGCGTCTATTGCGGGTCGAATACAGGTACCCGTCCGCTATATGCCATTGCGGCCCGCGCACTTGCCGACGTGCTGGTCCGCCACGAACTGGAACTCGTCTACGGCGGCGCCGACAAGGGCATCATGGGCATCATCGCGGACGCCGTCCTCGAGCGCGGTGGCAAAGTCCACGGCGTTATTCCCAGGATGCTCTGCGAAAAGGAAATCGCCCACCAGGGCCTGACGGAACTGCACGTCGTTGCGTCGATGCACGCGCGCAAGACGATGATGGCCGCGCTGTCCGACGGCTTCGTGGCGTTGCCGGGTGGCTTTGGAACGCTCGAGGAGATCATCGAGATCATTACCTGGGGACAACTCCAGTTTCACGACAAACCCTGTGGGCTGCTCAATGTCGGCGATTATTTCGGTAACCTGTTGAAATACCTCGACCACGCCTGCGAGGAAGGTTTCCTGCGCCCGGAAAATCGCAAGATGTTGTTGAGCGATGTGACTGCGAAAGGGCTGATCCAGCAATTCGAGCGTTACTCGGCGCCGCGCGTCGAAAAATGGACGAATTGAGCCGCTAGCCGGCGAAATTGAGCCGCAGGGTTCCCTTGACGGGCGACCTCAGGTTCTTTGCATGCAACGCATAGCGGACGCCGAATCGACGGCCTTTGAGTCCGGGGCCCACGCAGACGCGCAGCGGTGACCTGAATACCTCGATCGGTTCTCCGACCGGGATTTCGCCTATCTTGTTCGTCACATGTATCGATTCGTCGAGCAGGCTGACGGTGGGATAGGAAGCCGTTTCGCCGGGCGACCGATCAACGAATTTCTCATTGCGAACGACTTTGGGCAGGCGATCCGCGATGTAGAAATCGTTGTCTCTTGGCATGACCAGTGCGATCGATGCGTCGACGATGGGTTCCTGCCCCTGGTTGGCGACAACCAGCTGCACCTTCTCGGCTTGCGTTTCGAACAGGAATTGCCTGTCCTCATCCTCGTACTTGTCCCGAATTTGCGCCATTTCTTGCATCAGCTCGTCCGGTGTCCGACTGACGTAGGGGTCATCCGAGCCGTACAGCCTCGCGTGCACGAGCCTTGCCATGACGGATGTAGAGCCGGAATCGCTCGAATTCATCTGGACCTTGGCGAGCTGCTCGAGCTTGCCGGCCGCGATCGCCGAGGGCAATTGCGCGAGATCGCAGGATGGCAGTTGCAGGGATTTGTGAATGATGTCGCCGGCAAAGCCGACTTCGATGTCGTTGCGCGAGACGGAGTCGCGGAATTTTTTCTCGAACAGGGTTTGCAGTTGCCGCCGGCCCAGCTTTACGGCGGCATTGTCGAGGCGCATGTACGCGTCGCCCCGACGCAGCGTCTCCGAGTAATCGACACGCATCATGTACGGCCGATCCTGGCTGTCGCCGATTTCGAATACGCCGACCTGTTTGCCGTCCAGCGACACGGACTTGTGACGAATACGCAGCGGCGGTTCGATGTAGTCGTTGGCGAGCGACACGTAAGCAGGCTTGCCCGAGAAGTCCTTGTCACTGACCGGGTGCACACGCCGTTGTCCGCGATTATCGATATCCACGCCGACGACGATGAATCGAGGTCCGTTAACGGACGCATTCGCCAGCGCCAGTACGTCGCACAGGTAGCTCTGAATATCGCTGGTTCCATAGGGCTGCTTGCGGAACTGGATGCCGGTACCCGGCGACCCTGATCGGGCAATTTTCGTGAATCGGTCCATGATCCCTGTAATTTTGACCGATTATGTTCAACAGATCGCGAACCAATCGACATTTCCTGGCACTGCCGCTGCAATTTCGCCCGATTCACCCGCCCGGAGCTGCTGCGGGCGATACGGATTGTCTGTATGCGGCAGCAACGCGAGTATTCAGACATGGGATGGATGTCGTGTTTCAGTCGGAGGCGGCGATCGTGGGTCTGGCTGCAGTCTGCGGCAAGTGGCACTTTGCTCGCGATGTCGGTGTCTGCCGGTGCATGGCAGGACGATCCCGACGAGACGGCGATGCGTCCCCTGTTTACAGATCACTTACTGTTGGTGGTGACGATCGCAGCGCCGCTAACGACTTTGACGAGGGACCGGCCGGACGACGAGTATCTTTCGGGGACGATCAGTTTCGTGGGTGACGATGGAGCCGAGCAGACCATCGACCTGAAAATTCGCACGCGCGGCAAGTATCGCCGTACGCCGGATCACTGTGACTTTCCTCCGGTCAGGCTGAATTTTCGCAAACACCAGGTCATTGATACCGTCCTCGAAGGCCAGGACAAACTCAAGCTGGTCACGCATTGCAGGAACAGGATCGCACAATACGAGCAACTCGTTCTGCGCGAGTTTCTTACGTATCGCATTCTCGGCGAAATGACTCGCAAGAGTTATGGTGTGAGGCTGCTGCGCATCAACTATGTCGACACTGAAGGCGGGAAAACGATGAGCAAATTTGCCTTCGCTATCGAGGATGACACGCATGTAGCGGGTCGCGTGGGAATGCGCCCCGTCAAGACCGGCGATATAGCCAACAGCGATCTCGACCGACGGCAGCAAAACCTTGTAAACGTCTTTCAGTACATGATCGGCAATACCGATTATTCACTGATCAAAGCCGAACCCGACGACGACTGTTGCCACAACGCGGACCTGATGTCGGCGTCGGGCGGACCGCCGTTCACGCCGCTGCCGTACGACTTCGATTTTGCCGGGCTTGTCAACGCTCCCTACGCGCAGCCGCATCCACGCTACAGGCTTCGGACCGTTCGCCAGCGACTGTACAAAGGACTGTGCAGCAACAACGATCTGCTGCCAGGCACGTTTCAGGAATACCTCGATAATAAAGATGCCATCTTCGCCATCGTTGACGAACTCGACATGATGACGCCAAAAAACAAGCGCGACGTGATTCGTTACCTTGACAGGTTCTACGATCACATAACGACGCCAAAAAAAGTCACCGCGAGATTCATCGAAAGGTGCGACGATTCGCAATAAATCACAGCGTCGCCAGGCCTATCCGCTGTTGTAGGGATCGGATCCGACGTCGTCGCCGTCTTTCGACGGGTCCTCTACGTCGAGCATCTGCCGCAGCATCTGCGTACTGACCAGGGACAGCTCTTCATCGTCCAGATCGACTCGTGCACTCAGTGGTTCGTGCACGACCTCGGCGGGCCTTACAAGATCGGGTGTATTTGCCGCACTGTCGATCGCTGCCTGCAGATCGTCGTCGTCAATTATCTCGAAACGGTTACTTTCGGCGTGCCGCGCCAGCACGCCATCCTTGCCCTGGGCCGCTAATTTTATGCGGCGCTTCGCCTTTTCATTGTCCGACTCGAGAATCTGCTTGAGCATCATCGTCGAGACCAGCTCCAGCTCCGCCGTCTGCACCGTTTCTGCCCACACCGAATGACCGAGCTTGTCGGTCTCCACCTTCGGTTTCCGCACTATTCGAACGGTCTGTTTGAGCGGTTCGGACAAGAACATCGCCTGTATCTGACAATAACCGGGCCATTCTAATCCAGGTCCAGGTCGCCGCCAATCATTTGAGAGACAGTTCCTTATAACAATCGTGGGTGAGCCGTATTATTGGGTGCCGATTGCCGCCAGATTCGACCAGGAGCCCATGGACCTTGACCTGACATTGTCCGTACTGCTGATATTCAGCGCAACCTGTTACCTGATGCTGGGTTCGCGTCTCATCGCGTCGAAGCGCGAGATCGGGAGCATTCCTATCGGAGTGTTGTTCGTCGTCATCAGTATCTGGGTTGCCGGCGGCGCGGTCGAATTACTCGCAGACAGCTTCGCTGTGTTCTCGATTGGCCGTACCGGGCATTTCATCGGCACGGCACTCGTCCCGGTTGTCGCCTACGTCTGCTTCCGCGAATACACTGGTTCGGATACGGCGCCACGCCTGCTCGTATTGCTGAGCATAATTCCCGTCGTGTCGGTGTCCCTCGCCGCAACGAACGTTAATCACGAATTGATGTGGTACCTGCCGATCGCCAATGAGGCTGGTGAGTTCTTGACGCGCCCGGAAAGGTGGGCACCCTGGTTCCTGTTCGTGCATCTTCCCTACAGCTATGCCCTGATCGGAGCGGCGATCCTCACGCTGATTTCGCACAGCGCGGCCGTGGCGCCGGCTCATCGGCGTGGCCTGTTTCTGCTGGTCGCCGCATGCGTCGCGCCGCTGACGGCGACAATGGCCTACGACCTCGGCTTTGGGACGAATACGATTTCCTACGTGCCACTGGTATTCGCAGCAATGCTGCCGGTCTATACGTGGTTGATCGTCGGCGTGCGAATCGTCGAGTTCACACCGCTTGCCTATGAGACCGTTTTCCAGAACATGCAGGACCCGGTAGTCGTCGTTGACGACAAATGCCGTGTCATCGGGCTGAACCACGGCGCGGAGAGAATGCTCTCGATCCAGGAGTCCGCGGCCTTGCGCAAGCCGCTGGAACGCGTGTTAGGCGAGGACGCGCCCGAAGTGTTCGAGGTGCTGGATACCGGTAAGCCGCAGAAAATGATGACAGCGACCGGCCGCTTTCTTCACGTACAGGTTTCCCCGATCGAGACGAACCGGACGTCCTTGCGCGGTGGACAGGTGTTGATGTTCCGTGACGTGAGTGACGTCGAGAACGCGCAGAGCGAAGTTCGAAAAAGTGAAAAACTGCTGCGAACGCTCATCGATCACTCCGTGAACGGTATTATCCGCCTTCGCTGGGTTCGCGGGGAGGAAGACGACAAGGAACTGCGCAGCATATTCGCGAATGCCGCCGCCGCCCGTTTCCTGGAGACGACGGTCGACGACCTCATCGATCGAGTCGGGCCCGACGTGGTTCGGCTCGCAACAAGTGGTATGGACGACGACGCTGCCACAGACGTCGTTCACCAGTTCGAATCGGCTATTCGCAAGGGCAAAAACCTGGACATAGAGGTTCGCCAGCGCAAGCAGGGCGCCGACCGCTGGTTACGCATGATTTGCGAGCCTGTTGGCGACGATATCGCCGCGACCTTTGTCGACGTCACGGACCGCAAAGCCAAAGAGCGGCAGATGGAATCGATCGCCACGTCGGATCCGCTGACCGGCGTGCTGAATCGACGTGGTTTCGAGCGCGATGCCGCAAGACGCCTGACCAACAGCGATGATGATGCCACGGGGGCACTGCTGTTCATCGACCTCAATGAATTCAAGCAGATCAACGACCGCTATGGCCATGAAATCGGTGACCAGTTGCTACGCATTGCGGCGCAGCGACTGCGGAAGGGCCTGCGATCATGCGACATCATCGGCCGCCCCGGTGGCGACGAATTCGTCGCCCTGGTCCCGGACGTCGATTCGCAAGTCGCTGACAAGCTGGCGGTGCGCCTGACGCGGGGGCTGGAAGAACCCTATGTCATCGGCGAAAACAAACTGCGTTGCGCGGCGAGCATCGGCCTCGCGCTTTACCCCAAAAACGCCAATACGCTCACGGGTTTGCTGCGCGAAGCGGACCAGGCCATGTATCGAGCCAAGGCGCGTTGCCGCGGCGTGACCACGATTCACGGCGGAGACCTTCTCGAAAAGGCAATGTGATACGTGGTCTAATCGGGCGTCTCGAACGTGATGGATGCCCGCACTTTGCAGCAGCTTACTCAAGTCCCCCAGTCGCACGCGGATACAATCATTCGATTGGAGGCGTTGCAGCGCCGTTACCAAATGGGCGCCGGCCACATCGATGCGTTGCGCAGCGTGGATCTCGAGGTCTCGCAGGGGGAGTATCTCGCCGTCATGGGCCAGTCGGGTTCGGGCAAGTCCACGCTGATGAACATCGTGGGATGCCTGGATCGGCCGACGGCCGGCGAATACTGGCTCGGCACACAGCGCGTGTCGGCGATGAATGATCGTGATTTGGCACGCGTTCGAAATCGGGAAATCGGATTCGTTTTCCAGACGTTCAATCTGCTGCCGCGGATGACGGCGCTCGCGAACGTGGAAGTGCCATTAATCTACGCCGGTGCGAAAAAAAGGCAACGCCTTGCGCGTGCGACGGCAGCACTGGAGACGGTGGGCCTGCGTGACCGAATGACGCATCGCCCATCGGAGATGTCGGGCGGGCAAAGGCAGCGAGTTGCGATTGCAAGAGCGTTGGTCACGAGGCCGAGCATCCTGCTGGCTGACGAACCGACGGGCAACCTGGATTCGGCTACCGGCAACGACATCATGGGGCTCTTCGATGAACTGCATGCCGACGGAAACACGCTGATCGTCGTGACCCATGAGAAAAGCGTCGCCGATCACGCCAGCCGGGTGGTGCGGCTGAGCGATGGTGATATCGTCAGTGATTCGATCCTGGATGGCAATCAATAATGCGTGCAGCACTGCTCCTGGTCTGTTTTACCCTGCTTTCCTGCGCCGAGGAAGCGGATGTCAGGCCGATCTACGACACGGCCGGTGTGGAAAGACGGACGATCGAGGTCGCGGTCAGCTCGGCGGGAATCGTGGAACCGCTGGCCACGGTCGAAGTCAAGTCCAAAGCCTCCGGCGAAGTACTGGAGTTGCTCGTCGAAACCGGCGACAAGATTGACGAGGGTACGCTGATGGTGCGTATCGACCCGCGCACCGTACGCAATCGGCTCGATCAGGCCGAGGCCGAGTTGAAAGCGGCCATGTCACGCCGGGAAATCGCCGCGATACAGAAGCGTCGCGTTGAGTCCCTCAAGGCGAACGGCACGCTGACGCAGGCCGACCTCGAGCAGGCGATCCTGGACCTCGCCAATGCGGAGGCGCAGGTCGTGACGGCGCGAGTCAGCGTCGAGAACGCACGCATTGCAGTGGACGACACGGACATCAAAGCACCCATTTCGGGAACCATCATCGTCAAGCCCGTGGAAAAGGGGCAGGTCATCTCGTCGCCGACCCAGGATTTCGCCGGTGGCACGATGTTGATGCAAATGGCCGATCTCAGCGAAGTGCAAATCCGCTCGCTCGTTGACGAGACCGATATCGGCAAGGTTCGGCCCGGTATGCCGGCCAAGGTATCGGTTGCCGCCTATCCGAATCAGCCGTTCCCCGGCGAGGTCGTGAAGATCGAACCGCAGGCGGTAGTGGAACAGAATGTGACGATGTTCGCGGTCCTCGTTTCCATCCAGAATCCGGACGGCCTGCTGATGCCGGGAATGAATGCCGAGGTCGAGGTGTCCATTGCCCGCAGCGAAAATGCGATGACGATTCCGGTGATGGCTTTGCGCACGAACAGGGACCTGGAGTCGACGGCGCGCGTCCTGGGCAGAAGCGAAGACGAAATTCTGCAGGCATTGAGCGGTGATGGCTCTGCGGCTGCGGGGCCGGACAGCGAACGTCGCGGCCCTCGACGGGGCGAGCGCAAATCGCGTTCCGGCAACAGGCCGCAGACCGATTATCGGTTCGGCGGCAACTTCTGGGTGGTCCTGGACACGGAGCGGCAGGAAGTCCGCAAAGTCAGGACCGGGGTCACCGATCTCGACCGGGTCGAAGTGGTCGAAGGCCTCGGTGAGACCGACAGGGTTCTGATCCTGCCCAGCAGCCATTTGCTGGAAACGCAGCAAGACCTGCAGAACTTCATCAATCGCAGGGTCAGGGGTGTGCCCGGTATCGGTCGCTAGGCCGGCAAACGTCCGTCATGCTGCTTACAGAGACAATTCGAATTTCACTGTCGTCCATTCGAAGCAACTTGTTTCGTGCCATGCTCACGATGCTCGGCATCATCATTGGCGTCGGCGCGGTCATAACAATGGTGGCACTCGGGACCGGCGCGCAGCGTGCCATCGACGAGCAAATGGCAGCGTTCGGCGGGGACATTCTATCGATACAGTCATCGAGCCGATTCAGCCGTGGCGTAGCGCGAAACCTGCAGACCATAACGACAGAGGATGCCGCGGCACTGGCGGCCGGTTCGGCGCATCTCGAGCAGGTGGTTCCGGAAATCAGCGAGCGCTACCAGATCAAGTACGGCAACCAGAACCTGAATGTCTCGACGATCGGAACGACGCCAAATCATCTCGACGTGCACGGCTTCGAAATCGCTTACGGCCGCATGTTCACGGCGGCGGACGAAGCGGCGCGAAGACGCGTCGTCGTGCTGGGGGCTGAATTGCCGGCAATGCTCGATGCGGATGCCGCTTTGCTGGTCGGCCGCACCCTGCAGATCCGCTCGATTAATTTCGACGTCATCGGTGTGCTGGCGGCGAAAGGTGGCTCCGGTTGGCGCAACCCGGACGACGACATCTGGATTCCGTTGTCCACGGCGCAGTTTCGCGTGACCGGCAACGACTACGTAGAAACGATAAGCGCCAAGGTTGCAGCGACGTCAACGGTCGAAATGGCGATGCTCGAGATTGAACGCGTACTGCGCCGTGAGCACGGCGTGTTGCCGGGCAAGGACAATGATTTCGCCATAATGAACCGCAAGCAGTTCGCCGAGTCGCGCCAGGAGGCAACCCAGATCTTCACGTATTTGCTGGCCGGTATTGCGAGCGTGAGCCTGGTGGTCGGCGGCATTGGCATTATGAACATCATGCTTGTGACAGTGACCGAGCGAACCCGGGAAATCGGCGTCCGCAAGGCGCTGGGAGCCACCCGGACGAACATCCTGCTGCAGTTCCTGGTCGAGGCCACGATTCTGTGCCTGATCGGTGGTCTGCTTGGCCTGGCGCTGGGCGCCGGCGCATCGGTGTTGCTTGCAAGATTCGCCGGCTGGCAGACGGTTGTCACGGCGGCCTCGGCAATGATGGCGTTCGGATTCAGTGCCGCCGTCGGCCTGGTGTTCGGCATCTGGCCGGCCAAACGTGCGGCGGAGCTGGATCCCATTGCCGCGCTGCACCATGAATAGATGAAATAATTGGCCGGCTGTCGGGGTCCAATACCGAAATCCATCGGAGTTTAGGTGATGACCCCCGACATACGCCCTTACGCACGTTCGTTAATACTCGGCACTCTCGCCACCGCGTTGACGCTCAGCCTCGTCTGCAGCACGTCGCTTCAGTATGGCCATGCAGACGTGCCCTTCGCGGCGACCGCCGACGAAATTCAACCGCTCGCGGTCGGCGATTCCGCACCGCGTTTCACGGTCCGGACCATCGATGACGAACGATTCGAATTCGATCCGAGGACGTTGGAGCGCCCCGTCGTGCTGATCTCGTTCCGCGGTGGCTGGTGCCCGTTCTGTAACATGCACCTCTCCGAGCTGCGGCATGCGATACCCGAGATCAGCGAGATGGGTGTCGACGTACTGTTCCTGAGCGGCGACCGTCCGGAACTCCTGTACTCGAGCCTCAGTGGGCAGACGCAGGGCTATATCGACGGGTTGAATTACACGATCCTGTCGGACGCAGACGCGCAGGCTGCGATCGCGCTGGGAATCGCGTTCCGGGCATCGGACCGCACGATGCAGCGCCGCCACGACAAGGGTGACGACATCGAAGATTCCTCGATGGCTCGTCATGGCGTGCTGCCCGTACCTGCCGTGTTCGCGGTCAATCGCGACGGCATCATCACGTTCGCCGCGGCGAATGCGAACTACAAAGTCCGCATACCAACGGACCAACTGCTGGCTGCGGCGCGCGAGGTGGCGGAGGCGGAATAACCCTCCTATCCCGTGCAGAACCGCACCGGCTAATGGTAGGCTTCGTGCTCAATTTCGGGCGCGGAGACCCCAATGCAGAAAGCGATCGCCGGGGTGTTACGGTCACTGGTTAAAATCGAACGTGGTGAGCTGGCGGCCGTATTGCTGTCGTTCGCGCTCGTCCTCGTCCTGATGACCTCATATTCGCTTTTGAAGCCCGTGCGCGACTCGATGCCAGCCGACTGGGGCAATGTCGGTCTGGCCGTTACGTGGACGATCAATTTCGGTTTCAGCCTGTTTGCCGTGGCGCTGTACGGTTCGGCGCTCACCTACATCCGGTTCCGCGTTATGGTGCCCGGCATTTACGTCTTCTTCTCACTGACGTTCGTTGCGCTCTACGTCATCCGTTCACTGTTGGCCGATCCGGTGCTGGCCAACAAGGGCTTCTACGTCTGGGTCAGCGTCTTCAGCCTGTTCAACCTGTCGGTGTTCTGGAGTTTCATGACCGACATATACAGTAAGTCTCAGGCGCGGCGGGTTTTCGGCTTTATTGCCGCGGGCACGACGGTCGGCGCAATCCTGGGACCATCGCTGACCGCGTCGCTGGTCGACGAGCTGGGTGCAGACGGCCTGCTATTGTTATCGGCGTCGCTGCTCATCGTGCCTGTTATCGTCATTCCGGTGTTGCGGCGCTTGAACGATGCACAAGGCCGGGACCCGGCCGCGCAATCGGAGCAGGGTGCACGACTGGTACTCGGTACAAACCCGTTCTCCGGGTTTTCGATCCTGTTTACGGACCGATACCTGCTCGGTATTGCCGCTTTTATCCTGTTTTACGTCACCATCAACACGTTCGTGTATTTCGAGTTGCAGGATCTGACGCGAGAGTATTCGCTGGAGTTTCGCGCAAAGATCTGGTCCTGGATCGAGATTTCCACCAACGTGTTGACGCTGATAACCGCGGCCCTGGTCACCAGCCGCATCGTGATCAGGCTGGGCATGCCGACGGCGCTGGCAATGGTGCCATCATTGATCGCGGTCGGGATACTTGCGCTGGTCGCCGCGCCCGTGCTGATCGTGCTGGCGATATTTCACATCACTCGCCGTGTGGGCAACTATGCGATCACGCGCCCCAGCCGCGAGATGCTGTTCACGGTGCTGAACCGAGAAACACGCTTCAAGGCAAAGCCAATAATTGACGTGGCTGTGTATCGCGGTGGCGACGTGCTGACTGCCTGGCTGTTCACGCTACTGGCAGACAAGCTGGGACTCGGCCTCGCGGGAATCGCCCTCGTGATCGGCGGGGTTGCCATCGCCTGGACGCTAATCGCAATCTGGCTCGGCCGCAGCTATCGCGCACGGGCCGAACATCCCGGCATTGACAATCAACTCTCACAGGAAGGAGCGTCGCATGGCGTTGCGTAACACGGCGGCCGAATTCGGCTCGCTCGCGAAAACACTGCACTGGCTGATTGCGATCGGCATTTTCGTGCTGATTTATCTCGGCATCCAGCAATCCGGTCTCGAACGCGGCCCCGAGAAAACGGAAATTCGATTCATTCATGGATCGACTGCGCTGGCCGTGTTCGTACTGATGACCGTGAGAATCGTCTGGCGTTTCATGAACGAGGTGCCCGCACATCCGGACGGCTTGCCCGCGTGGCAGCGGTTGAGTGCCTCCGTCGTGCATTGGGGGCTGTACGTCGTGGTGTTCCTGCAGCTCATCGCCGGCGGCATGGTCGTTGCAACGGGCGGCAGGGCATTACCTTTCTTCGGACTGTTCTCCGTGCCGCTGCCGGTCGAGGAGAATCACGATAACCACGAATTCTGGGAGGAGATTCACGAGTTCGCGTGGAAGATCATCGCCGTGCTGCTCGTCGTTCACGTGATCGGTGCCATCTACAATCACTTCATCGCCAAGAACGACATCGTGCGCCGCATGACCGTGGGTCTGAAGTAGACTGGTCATGCCGGACGCGTTCATTTGCGACGCCGTGCGCACGCCCATTGGCCGTTATGGCGGTTGCCTGTCGTCCGTTCGCACCGACGATCTCGCTGCATTGCCCATCGCCGCGTTGCTGGAACGAAACGAAAACCTCGCGCCGGTCGCGGTCGAGGACCTGGCATTCGGCTGCGCAAACCAGGCCGGCGAGGACAATCGCAACGTCGCCCGTATGGCACTGTTGCTGGCCGGCCTGCCGGTCACGGTACCCGGCGTCACCGTGAATCGACTCTGCGGTTCCGGGATGAACGCAATCGGCAACGTCTCGGACAGCATTCGCACGGGTGCGGTCGAGCTGGCCATTGCCGGCGGCGTCGAGTCGATGTCGCGTGCGCCATTCGTCATGGCCAAACAGACAAGCGCGTTCGGCAGGAACGCGGAGCTTTACGACACGACGCTTGGCTGGCGATTCGTCAACAAGAAACTCGAACAGCAATATGGCGTCGATTCCATGGCCGAGACCGCGGAGAACGTCGCGGACGGATTCCTGGTATCGCGGGAGGACCAGGACCAGTTCGCACTGCGCAGCCAGCTGCGTGCCGAAGCGGCGATCGCATCCGGCAAATTCGACGATGAACTGATTCCGGTGATTGTCCCGCAGCGTCGTGCTGATCCGCTCGTCGTCGACAAGGACGAACATCCACGGGCGGGCTCGACGATCGAAGGGCTTGCCAGGCTCCGGCCCATCGTCAGGAAGGACGGCACGATCACTGCCGGCAACGCGTCCGGAATCAACGACGGTGCCTGTGCCTTGTTGATCGCCTCGGAATCGGCTGCGGCAGCGCAGCGGCTGCAGCCGCTCGCGCGCATCCTCGGCTGGGCGGTGGCGGGTGTGGAGCCCCGGATAATGGGCATCGGCCCTGCGCCAGCGTCGCAGAAGGTGCTTGAGCAGTGCGGCCTGACTATCGAGCAGATGGATGTCATCGAACTCAACGAAGCGTTTGCCGCCCAGGGGCTCGCGACCTTGCGACAGCTCGGCGTCGCAGACGATGCCGGGCATGTCAATCCGAACGGCGGTGCAATAGCGCTCGGGCATCCGCTCGGTATGTCCGGCGCAAGGCTGGTGACAACGGCTACGTACCAGTTGCGCCGCACAAACGGAAAATACGCGCTGTGCACGATGTGCATCGGCGTAGGTCAGGGTATTGCCATGATCATAGAGCGCGTTTGATGAAGAAAACCGTGCCCAGCTACGAAACGAAAGAGCTTCGCGAGTTCGCCGAGGTACTGCGTGGCAGGCGGACGATCGAGCTCTTTTTGCAGACGCCGGTGCCAGACGAGCTGGTCCACGAGGCGATCGAGGCGGCGACGTGGGCCCCCAATCATCACGTGACCGAACCCTGGCGCTTCTACCTCCTGGGCGAGAATACATTGACGCAGGCGCTCGATTTGTGCCGCGAAATCGTCGCCGCAAAGAAAGGAGAAAGGGCGGGGGAGTTCAAACGCGAAAGCTGGTCGGCGAAACCGGGCTGGGTCGTCGTGACATGCAGGCATTCGGATGACGAGTTGCTGGCGCGGGAAGACTACGCCGCGTGTTGTGCCGCGACACAGAATTTCATGCTCTACCTCTGGAAGGCCGGCGTGGGTTCGAAATGGACGACGGGCGATATTGCCCGTGACGCGAGATTCCTGGACATCCTCGGTATTGATGGGGAGCGGGAATTCGTCGTTGGCCTGGTCTGGTACGGCTACCCGAAGTTGACGCCGACGCAGTCCCGCAAGGGTTTGTCAGAGGTGATGGTGCAACTGCCCTAGGCCTGCCGTTGTGCCGAACAATGCCCGCTTCTCTAATCGGGCATACGAATGTCGAAAGAATTAGCACTGGAGCTGAGGTGACCGACATGGCCAGAGACATCCGGGATTGGGGCGGAAATATTGGCCTTTTCCTGGCGGTAGTCGTAGTCAATGGAATGGCCAATGCTATTCCGATCAACGGGCTGACAACGGGCGAGGTTTCGGCGAAGTACCCATCGTTGTTTACCCCAGATGGTTTTACTTTCGCGATCTGGGGGCTGATCTATCTGAGCCTGGCGGCGTTCGTTGTCTATCAGGCCCTTCCAGCTCAGCGAAACAGCGCTGCTATTGCCGGTATTGGAATCTGGTTCAGATTGAATTGCCTTGCAAATGCCCTTTGGATATTTGCGTGGCATTACGGATTCCTGGTCATAACCTTGCTGTTGATGCTGGGGATATTGGTCACGCTCATTCAGATATTTCGATCGATCGATTCGCAAACCAGCCTGCTGATAAAGATTCCGTTTAGCCTCTACACCGGATGGATAGCGGTAGCAACCATCGCAAATATCAGCGTCCTGCAAACAGCATGGAGTCTGAACGATTCAGGTTTGAGTGCCGTTCAATGGACGTGGTTGAAACTTGCCATCGTTGGTGCGATAGGAGCAATCGTAATAGGTCGAACGCGAAACACAGTGTTTTTGGCGGTGATCGCGTGGGCTGCATTCGGGATTTTCAGCAAGCAGACTGAAACACCGGAAGTCGCAGGTGCAGCGATAACTTTGTCCCTGTTGGCCATACTACTAATCGCTTATGCGATGTTGTTCGATCGTAGGAGTGATTAGGTGATCGTGGCGAAGACACGCCGAAGGCGAATATTCACACGCTGCCCGAATATGCGACTATTGGCTTTGAACCGGAATGGCGCATCTTGATGGTATCGGGAACTGAATTTGGCAAGGCAGCGGCGGACTACGGCAATTATCGGGCCGGGTTCCCGGAGTCTGTTTTCGATCGACTTGCCGAGTTCAATGTTGGTCTTCCGGGTCAGACTCTAATCGACGTCGGGACCGGAACCGGAACGCTCGCGCGTGGCTTTGCGCTAAGGGCTGCACAGTGATCGGTGTTGACCCTGATCCTCGAATGATCGGTCAGGCCATGGTGCTGGATCGCAAGAGCAATGTCAGCATCCGCTACGTGGAGGCGACGGCTGAATCGACCGGCATAGATGGCGGGAGTGCCGATGTCGTAACAGCAGGTCAGTGCTGGCACTGGTTCGATCGACCTCGTGCAACCGCCGAGGTAATTCGCTTGCTCAGACCTGGCGGCAAACTTGTCATCGCTCACTTTGATTGGCTGCCACTGGCGGGGAACGTTGTCGAAGCTACGGAAGAGTTGATAATGCAGTACAACTCTGACTGGCATTTCGATGGCGGTATTGGAATGCATCCGCAGTGGTTTCCGGGTTTAGGTGAGGCGGGTTTCCGGGATATTCAGTCGTTTTCCTACGACATGGATGTGCCCTACACGCCTGAGGCATGGAGAGGCCGAATTCGGGCGAGTGTGGGCGTTGCTGCCCTGGACGAAGATGCAGCCCGCAGGTTTGATGGGGACCATGCGGAGTTACTTTCCGCCCGATTCCCGTCGAGCGTTCTCGCCGTACCCCATCGCGTTTTCGCGATAGTTGCGGAGCACAACCGATGACGAAGGTCGAAAAGACACGGTCAGTCGTGGATCTGGTGGCGGGTTGGCTCTGTTTGGGGTCCGCCGGCCTCAATGCCTGGAACATGGTCGGTGCGGGCGTTACCTCGTGGCGGCTTGTAGCCACTGGCGTCCTGACGCTGATCGGGCTGTTCTTGCTGTACCGGTATTTTAAGGAAAGCGCAGCATGAACGATCCAACCGAAGCAATTCGCTTGAAGGCAAGCCAGTATCCGAACGTGGATGAAGGGACGTCGTGCACGCAAAGCTCGTTCAAAACCGGTGGAAAGGCTTTTCTTTTTATCGGCGAACAGGGCGGGCGCTACAAGGCGATGTTCAAACTCAAGGAATCCAGGGCGCAGGCGGAAAATCTGGCCGAGAAAGCGCCCGAAGATTACCAGGCCGGATCTGGTGTCTGGGTGACAGCGAGATTCTCATCGGAGAAGCCGCTACCCAAGAGCCTGTGGCAAAAATGGCTAGATGAAAGTTACGCGCTGAGCCAGAAGTAGCGCGTTGCAGATCAATGTATGTGGTCGGTGTTCTGCCGGTCTCTCAGCGCCCACAGATTGCCGACGGCCAGGTCTTTGTCCATCTTCTCGCCGCGCCACTTCGTGATGCAGGTCTGTGAGTCGATGTGGCGGTCTTCGAGTATCTCTTTGGCGTTTGTGACGATGTCATCTGTCAGTAGCGGCAACGCGTGCCCCGACGTATCGATCTTGTGACCTATCGGGTTCCGGAAGATGACGTTTCCGCCTTCGTCTTTCTCACAACTGAAGCCGCCTTCGTGCACGAGCGTATGGTGGAAACGACACAGCTGCACCAGGTTGTCGAGACTCGTCTCACCGCCGTTAGCCCAGTGCTTTATGTGGTGACCGTCGATGCGATAGCGGTGCGTACAGCCCGGGAAGCGACAGATCTTGTCTCTCGCCTTCAAGGCACGCCGCATTGCGGGCGGAATAATGCGGGATTTGCGGCCGATGGAGAGCGGTTCGCCCTTTTCATCCTCGACGAGCGCGCTGATGGAGGTGTCGCAGCAGATGCGCCGTGACGTTACCGCGGTAACGCGGGGACCATCCTCCAACAAAGGGGTCGGATCCATTTTTTCGAGAGGTAGCGGCCGAGCCACATTATCCTCCGACTGAAAAAATGGATCCGACCCCTTTATTACGTGCAGGACGACCTGGTAGCGATCGGCCGAGGACGATCTGGCCGGGCCTTTCTCGAGATAGGTCTCGGCCATGGCCGCCAGGCCATCCGCGCGTCGTTGGCCGATCGGTTCCCAATTCTCTTCCGTGGCGTCAGCCTCTCCGGCTTCTTCTCGTGCTTCGTTGTCGATCGCACTCTCCAGTGCTTTCAACAACATCGCACCGACCTCGGCCGGGAAACGACCCTTCAACAGCAATGAGCCGTCCTCGTCCCAGCGATAGCTCAGTGAAAGTTGATCAAGTTGCTTCGCGGCGACCTCTGCATCGTTCAGTTGCTCTGCACGACGATAACCGCGCACCAGTGTCTCTACATGATGGGCAGTACCGTGTTGAGCGATCATCAACAGGTAGCTCTCGTTGTCGGGCGTTGCCACACGGGTAATCGCCCTGACCTTCGAGTAGCTGATCTCCCCCGAGCGAAACGCGTCGCTGATCTTCGGCAGTTCACCGAGTGCATTCGCTACCCGTACTTTCTCACGGCCGGCGTTCATGCCGATGCCGCACTTCCAGTTGAGCCAATGCGCACAGGAGCACACGCCTTCCAGTTTCCACAGGCCTTCCTGGTCGAACTCACGGATTTTCACCAGCAGGTCGTAGGTGGCTGCCGTGATGAAGCCGAACAGCTCGGTGATCTCGTTACCGAGCGACTCGGAGCGGACGTATCTCGGGTGTAAAGCAACAGCGGAATCGGACATGTCGAGGGGCTCTCAGGAGGTGAATACGAAACTGTTTTTATATACAGTAGTATACGCCTATCTTACTGTTTTTACTATGATAAATATGGGCATAAGGCAGCGATTTCGCCTGTCCCAGGAGCAGCTTGAAGTCGAACGGCCGGCTAATCGCGCGCGAGTTCATCGGGGTGATGCACCAGCTCGCCGGGCGCAATGAGGGGCCGCATCAGGAATATCACGGTCGTCGCAATTCCGACCGCCGCCATTATGATCACCGCATTGCGCACGGAGCCGTCATAAATCGTTGCTCCCAGCAGCGCGCCGCAGGCACCCGAGACATTCTGTAGTGTGCCAATGATCGACGAGGCCACGCCCGCAATGCGCGGCAGCGGGTCGAGCGCGATGACCGTCGCGTTCGACATCAGGATGGCGATCGTGAACATGAATATGCAGACGCTGAACCACACCCACCAGAAGGGCGCGGTACCCAGCCAGGCGACGACGGCCAGCTGTGCGCTCGAAGCGAAGATGAATGCAACGCCAAGGCCGATGAGGTGCAGCTGGTCGAACCTCATTACCAGGACGCGGTTCGCTGCCGATCCCGCGAGGATCGACAATCCTGCGCAGGCGAAAATGAGCCCATAAGCCTGGATCGAGTATCCGTATATCTCGACCGTCAGTGCGGCAGAGACGGCGATGATCGACAGGTAGCCTGCCGGCGGCAAGATGAGCAGCAGCAGCCCGAAAATGCTCTGCCGATACGAGAAGAACTCTCGGAAACTCGACAGCAGCTGCCGTACCGGGTGCTCGATGACTTTGGGCTGGTGCGTTTCGACGAGATTGCTGCGAATGGCGGCGATCATGAGGTAGCCACACAGCGCGATTACGACAAACGGGGCACGCCATCCCCATTGTGCAACCAGCAGCGCACCAAGGGTCGGCGCGACTACCGGCGCTGCCGTGAATATCATCGTCATCAGCGACATCAAACGCGCGGCGTCCTTGCCGGAAGCGACGTCCCGCACAATGGCCCTCGAGAGTACGATCGCGGAAGCGGCACCGATTCCCTGCGCGAAGCGCGCTGCGAGCAACAGGTCGATGTCCGTGGCAATCGCTGCGAGCGTTGCCGCGATAACAAAAAGTGCCATACCTGCGTACAGCGCCGGCATGCGACCGAGGCGATCGGAAAACAGCCCGGCCGGGATTTGGCCGACAGCCATCCCGGCCATGAAGATGCCGACGATCTGCTGGCCCCGCGAAAGGTCCGTGCCGAGGGCTACGACCATCGCCGGGATCGCCGGCAGGCTGAGATCCACGGTCAACGCCGCCACGGCTGTCATGAGGCCGAGCGTAATAACAAATTTTCGGGAATGGACGAGGTGGGCTTTCAAGGGCGTGTAGTGTGCCCGCCTATCAACAAATCCGCCAGTTGCGGTGTGCCGATCCAATAAGCGAGTTCGCGCGGGTGCGAAATGTCCCAGACGGCGATGTCTGCCCGCTTGCCGACTTCCAGGGTGCCCCGATCGGCAAACACGCCCAGTGCCCGAGCTGCTTCCCGCGTGGTACCCGCCAGGCATTCCTCAGGAGTAAGACGGAACAGGCGGCTCGCGAGCATCATCGCATTGCGAAGCGAGCAGATCGGCGAAGTGCCCGGATTGCAGTCGGTCGCCACGGCGACAGGCACACCTGCCTCGCGCAACTCGGCGATGGGCGGGACCCGGGTCTCGCCGAGCGTCAGGAAAGCGCCCGGTAACAATACGGCGACGGCTCGCGATTTCGCCATTGCACGCACACCGGCGGCGGACGTGTACTCGAGGTGATCGGCCGACAGGGCATTGAAAAACGCAGCGAGCTCGGCACCGCCGCCGTCGGAGAGTTGATCCGCGTGCAGCTTCACGGGCAGCCCCAGGTCTGCCGCCTTGTGAAACAGCTTGGCGACCTGCGGTGCGCTGAAAGCGATCGATTCGCAGTAGGCGTCGACGGCATCGGCAAGCCCGTGCTCGACGACTTGCGGCAGCAGTTCGTCGCAAACCAGGTCGATGTAATCGTCGACAGCGTTATCGAATTCCGGCGGCACGGTGTGCGCGGCCAGCAAGGTAGTGCGAACGTTGACCCCGGACGCCTCGCCGAGTCGCCGTGCCACGATCAGCATCTTCAGCTCGTTTTCGATATCGAGGCCGTAGCCGGACTTGATCTCGACCGTCGCAACGCCCTCCGCGGCGAGCGCGTTGATGCGTGGCAACGCGGCGGCGTACAGTTCGTCGGCCGACGCCGCGCGCGTCGCGCGTACCGTCGACATGATGCCGCCACCGGCCCGTGCGATCTCCTCGTAGCTGGCGCCGCGCAAGCGTTGCTCGAATTCTGCGGCGCGGTCGCCCCCGAAGACGAGATGGGTGTGGCAGTCGATCAAAGCCGGTGTCAGCCACCGGCCGGCCACGGAGTTGCTTTCAACGGCAGTGCCCTTCGGCAATTCGGTCGCCGGACCGAGCCACGCAATCGACCCGTCCGTTATTGCGAGGGCGCCGTCATTGATTTCGCCGTAATCGGGTGCGCCGGCGCGCATAGTCGCAATGCGCGCATCTGTGAGCAGCAGGTCCCAATCGGGCATCGATCGTCTCCGGGAAATTGCATTCGAAATTACCATGTACTAGCCTGTATATACAACTTGGTGAGGGACCCAATGAACGCGGTATTCGCACGCAAAGCACTGCTGCCCGAGGGCTGGACCGACAACGTCCGGCTGTCGACCGGGTTCGGGAAAATCCAGGGCGTTACAGCCGGCACCAGGCCATCGCCGGACGACACCGTCGCCGGCTGCGTCATTCCGGGCCTGTGCAACGCGCACAGCCACGCGTTCCAGCGGGCGCTTGCCGGCCGGACCGAGCAACGCTCACCGGCCGGGCGTGACAATTTCTGGTCGTGGCGCGAGCGTATGTACGAACTCGCAGGGCGCGTGGACGCCGCCGCCCTGACGGCGATTGCCCGACAGGCTTATTGCGAGATGCTGAACAGCGGCTTTACGTCGGTCGCGGAGTTCCACTACCTGCATCGCGACCCGACAGCACCGCTTGTGCAGCAGGACGAAACGGACGCCATGTTCGCGGCGATCACGCGGGCCGCGCAAGACAGTGGGATTCGGCTCACATACGTGCCCGTCCTTTACGAACGCGCGGGCTTCGACGACCCGGAGCCGGGCACGCACCAGCGCAGCTTCGCAATGCGCCTGGAAGCCTTCCTGGCGCATCACGAACGCGCCGTATCGACGAACAGCGAAACACTCAACGTCGGCATCGGTGTGCACAGTCTTCGCGCCGTCAGCACCGCATCGATATCGACGATCGCCGGTGTTGCCTCGGAACGGAATTCGCCGATGCATTTGCACATTGCCGAGCAGCAGCGCGAAGTGGACCAGTGCATGGCGGCTTACGGGCGCCGCCCGGTGCGCTGGCTGCTCGAGAACTTCGACGTGGGACCGAACTGGTGCCTGGTGCATGCCACGCATATGGACGCCGAGGAAACCAGCGAGCTAGCAAAGTCTGGCGCCGTCGTTGCCTTGTGCCCGAGCACGGAAGCCAATCTCGGTGACGGCCTGTTTCCATTGCACGATTACCTGACGAACGGGGGCGGAATCGCGATTGGCTCGGACAGCCACGTTTCGATCAACCCGTTCGAGGAACTCAGGTGGCTGGAATACGGACAGCGGCTGGCGACACGAACGCGCAATATCGTGTCGCTACGCGACAGCCACGTCGGTAGCGAATTGTTTTCACGGGCCCTGGAGGGCGGCGCCGCAGCGAGTGGCCAGGCCGCTGTCGGGCTTCGCGAAGGCGCGCCGGCGGACCTGGTGGTCCTGAGCGATGACGATCCGATGCTGGTTGGCCATGGCGACGAATCGCGCCTCGACGCGCTGGTGTTTTCCGGATACCCGCTGCCCGTCGAGCGTGTCATGGTCAACGGCGACTGGCGCGTCGTGGATGCAGTGCACGTCGATCGCGATCGCGCGCGATCCGATTACGCTGCCACGCTGAAGACGCTCGGGGACGTGCAATGATCCCGCCGAAGCCGCGCTATCAGCAACTGAAGGACCTGATCATCGAGCGGATCTCATCGGGCGAACTCCGGCCCAGCGATCGCGTACCGTCGGAGAACGAGCTGGTCGAGTCGATGAGCGTGTCGCGGATGACGGCAAATCGCGCACTGCGGGAACTCAATGACGAAGGTTACGTAGAGCGTATCGCGGGCCGCGGGACGTATGTCTCCGATCTGCGTGCCCGATCCCACCTGCTCGAAGTTCACAATATTGCAGACGAGATCGCGCTGCGCGGGCATCTGCACTCGAGCCGGACCATTCGTCAATCCCTGCAGAAAGCGCGTGGTGAAGTGGCCAAAGCGCTGCACGTCGAGCAGGGCACCGAGGTCGTACACCTGTTGCTTGTGCACCTGGAAAACGGCTTGCCGATTCAACTCGAAGACAGGCACGTGCTGGCGAGCTTCGCGCCGGACTGTCTGGACCAGGACTTCGAGTCAATCACCCCGAGTGCTTACCTGACAGGTATTGCGCCGCTGCAGGAGGCCGAACAGGTCGTGCGCGCAAGTTCGCCAAACGCCGCGGTGAGGAACTACCTGCAAACCGCCGATGACGAGCCGACACTCGTCGTGATAAGGCGCACCTGGTCCCGTGGATGCCCGGTGACTTTCGCGCGCCTGCACCACCCGGGCGGCCGCTACGAGCTGACCGGTCATTACACACCCCCGGGGACGCCACGATCGGCATCCGCGGATGTCGTGCAGCTGGAGAAACTACGTCAATGAAGAGAACAATAAAAGCGCCCACGGGCACGGACCTTACGGCCAGGAGCTGGCTGACCGAGGCGCCGCTGCGAATGCTGATGAACAACCTCGACCCGCAGGTTGCGGAGCGGCCGCAGGACCTGGTGGTCTACGGCGGAATCGGCAAAGCCGCTCGTAACTGGGAGTGCTTCGACGCGATCGTTACAACACTGAGGAATCTCGCAGCCGACGAGACGCTGCTGGTGCAATCCGGTAAGCCTGTCGGCGTGTTCAGAACGCATGCCGACGCGCCGCGTGTGCTGATTGCGAATTCGAACCTGGTGCCCGCATGGGCGAACTGGGAGCACTTCCGTGAGTTGGACCGAAAAGGCCTGATGATGTTCGGCCAGATGACCGCGGGCTCGTGGATCTACATCGGCAGCCAGGGAATCGTGCAGGGCACGTACGAGACGTTCGCGGAAATGGGAAGGCAGCATTACGGTGGCGACCTGGCCGGTCGCTGGATTCTGACCGCCGGGCTCGGCGGCATGGGTGGCGCGCAGCCGCTGGCCGCGACGATGGCCGGTGCATCGATGCTGGCCATCGAATGCCAGTCGGACCGTATCGATATGCGACTGGGTACAGGCTACCTCGATACGCGGGCGGAGACGCTCGACGAGGCCATGCAGATCATCGAACAGTCGGTGCGCGACAGGCGGCCGGTCTCAGTTGGCTTGCTCGGCAACGCCGCGGAGATCCTGCCGGAGATGGTGCGTAGAGGCATGCGTCCGGATGCCGTCACCGACCAGACGTCGGCACACGACCCGGCCAACGGCTACTTGCCCGTCGGATGGACGGTCGCAGAGTGGTTGGAGCAACGGCAGCGGGATCCGGACGTCGTTGTCGCGGCTGCCGTGAAGTCGATGGCCATACACGTTCGCGCGATGCTCGACTTCCAGAAACAGGGCATTCCGACGTTCGACTACGGCAACAACATCCGGCAGGTGGCATTCGACGAAGGCGTCGAAGATGCCTTTGACTTCCCGGGTTTCGTTCCAGCCTACGTCCGCCCGTTGTTTTGCCGCGGCGTCGGTCCGTTCCGATGGGCGGCCCTGTCCGGGAACCCGGAAGACATCTACAAGACCGATGCGAAGGTCAAAGAGCTGATCCCGGGCGACCAGCATTTGCACAACTGGCTCGACGCGGCACGGGAACGCATCCAGTTTCAGGGACTGCCGGCGCGCATCTGCTGGGTCGGTCTCGGCCAGCGTCACCGTCTCGGGCTTGCGTTCAATGAAATGGTACGCAACGGCGAACTGGAGGCGCCGGTCGTGATAGGTCGAGATCACCTCGACAGCGGCTCGGTCGCCAGTCCGAACCGCGAGACGGAAGCCATGATGGACGGTAGCGACGCTGTATCCGACTGGGCGTTGTTGAACGCGCTGCTGAATACGGCCAGTGGTGCAACCTGGGTCTCTATTCATCATGGCGGCGGCGTCGGCATGGGTTATTCGCAGCACGCCGGACTCGTCATCGTTTGTGACGGCACAGAGGAAGCCGATCGCCGCATCGAGCGAGTCTTGTGGAATGATCCGGCCAGTGGCGTCATGCGTCATGCCGATGCCGGTTATGAGATCGCTATCGAGTGTGCACACGATCACGGACTCAAGCTGCCTATGATCGACGGCGGGAGCGCATCATGAACCTGCTGATCGACAATCAACTTGTGTCGCTGGCCGACTTGCGGGCCGTGTGGCGCGATCATGCGACGGTCACAATCGGCCCTGACGCGAGTCGGCGCATTGCCGAGGCGAACGAACTGATCGAAGACGTTGTCGCGCACGGCGACCAGGTTTACGGAGTCAATACCGGCTTCGGCCAGCTTGCGCAGGTTCGCGTCGGCAATGACGAGCTTGCTCATTTGCAGGAGAACCTCGTGAAATCGCACGCGGTCGGCGTCGGCGAAGACCTCGACGACGATACGGTTCGGTTGATCATGCTGATGAAGATCGTCGCGCTGGCCGAAGGGTTTTCGGGTGTCCGTCTCGAACTCGTGGAAACGCTGTGCGCATTGGTGAATGCCGCCATATACCCGCGTATACCGTCGCGTGGGTCAGTGGGCGCATCCGGTGATCTCGCGCCGCTGGCGCACATGGCCGGCGCATTGATCGGCATTGGTGAGGTGCGCGTAAACGGTAACCTGGTCCCCGCAGCGATTGCGCTCAAAGACGCGGGAATCGAACCCGTTCGGCTGGCGCCGAAGGAAGGCCTGGCGCTGCTCAATGGCACGCAGGTATCGACCGCCCTGGCGCTGGCCGCCGTATTTCGCACCGAACACGTCCTTTCGGCCGCACTGATCGCGGGCGCGATGTCGTCGGACGCGATCAAGGGCAGCGACACGCCGTTCGACAAACGCATCCAGAGTGTGCGCGGTCACGGCGGGCAAATCGCGGTTGCAGGCGTATTGCGCGAACTGATGCACGGCAGCGACATTCGCGCGTCGCATCTCGAATGCGATCGCGTGCAGGACCCTTACTCGATTCGCTGTCAGCCACAGGTTATGGGCGCGTGCCTGGACGTTATGCGCCACGTTTGTTCCGTGTTGGAAACCGAGGCCAACGCGGTAACGGACAACCCGCTCGTGTTCACGGAGTCCAGGGCCGTGTTGTCGGGCGGCAATTTTCACGCCGAACCCGTGGCACTGGCCGCCGACTACCTCGCACTGGCGATCGCCGAGATTGGCGCATTGTCGGAACGTCGTATTGCATTGCTGATCGATTCGCACCTCAGTGGCTTGCCGCCCTTCCTGGTCGAAGAGGGCGGCCTCAACAGCGGCTTCATGATGGCGCAGGTCACGGCCGCGGCCCTCGCCTCGGAGAACAAGTCGCATGCCCATCCCGCAAGCGTCGACAGTCTGCCGACGTCAGCCAACCAGGAAGATCACGTCAGCATGGCCACGTTTGCAGCGCGCCGCCTGCACACCATGCTCGACAACGTGGCGGACATTGTCGCTATCGAGTTACTGGCGGCAGCGCAGGGGATCGACTTCCACCACCCGCAGAAAAGCTCGGAAGCCATCGAGGACGTCATCGCCGCCCTTCGCGAAATATCGCCGCGCTATGTCGAGGACCGGTCTCTGTCGTCGGACATACGGCGTGTGGCGGCCACCATTGACGATGGCAACTACTGCCGGTATGCCGACTCGGTTATGCCCAGCCTTAGAACATGATCGACGTCTGTACGCTGCACGAAGGGCACTCGCCGCTGCTCATCAGCGTGCCTCACGATGGCTGTCACATACCCGACGACATCCGCCGCCGTATGACACCGGCCGGACTGGCGGTGCCCGACACCGACTGGCACGTGGCGGAACTGTATGGCTTCGCGCGAGATCTGGGCGCCTCGATGATCGTCGCGAATTACTCGCGCTACGTCGTCGATCTCAATCGCTCACCGGACGACGGGAATCTCTACCCTGGCCAGGTGGCCACGGGGCTTTGCCCGACGAAGACCTTTGCGGGCGATGACATCTACGCAAAGGGTGGTGTCAGCGACGACGAATTGCATGACCGAATAGCAACGTATTGGCGGCCTTATCACGACCGAATCGAACATGCCCTGCAGTCCATCCGGGTGCTGCATGGCCGGGCGTTGCTGTGGGACGCGCACTCTATCCCGAGCGTCGTGCCGCGACTCTTCGACGGCGAACTCCCGGAGCTCAATGTCGGCACTGACAGTGGCAGGAGCTGCGACCCGGCGATAGAGGCGGCGGTCGTGGCGGCGGCGAAGGCCGGCCCATATAGCGCCGTAGTCAACGAGCGCTTCAAAGGCGGCTACATTACCCGCCATTACGGCGACCCTGGCAACGATATTCATGCGCTGCAACTCGAGATCGCGCAGCGTACCTACATGAACGAGGTCACAAGAGCGTTCGA
>CALZMQ010000006.1 GCA_945788625.1 uncultured Woeseiaceae bacterium | reverse complement strand
CGCGCTCTGCCCGGATACCCGAAACCTGTTCGGCATTCAGCGCAAGATCGTCGCCGAGTACACCGGCCGTTTTCTTTGCCGCGACTTTGGTCAGGACAGCAACATCGTCAAGCAATGTGGCGATGTCATCAAGCAGTGTGAAAAGGCTGGATCCTGCCAAGGGGTGACTCTCCTGTAATTGTATGGCCCGACACCGATGATTTGCGGGATCGGGAGATGGTAGGCGGCGCGACGTCTATTAGCAATCTCGGGCACGCCTCGCCATCCAGTGGGACCAAGAGGAACGCCGACGAGATCCTCCCCCAGTTTCAGGACTTCGCAGAGGGGGACGATGTCCCCGACCCCGGGGCTTTCACGTGGGCGTTATACCCGTTGGACACCGGACGCTGCCGGTCGATCTCACGCACTCAGCCCTTGTCGTATATTTTTCAGCGTTTCGGCGTGCTCAGCCAGGGTGACTGCCGTATCGCCGTGGTCGGCAATACCTAAACGCTGCAGGAGCGGATACTCGCTGGCAACCAGCGATTCGTCTGCACCGTCGTATAGGAGAATCAACTTCGCTGCACAGAGCACTTCTGCCAATGTCGCAGTTTCTTGCAACGGCGGGTCCATTTCCAGCTGCAGCTCCAATGCATTGACGAGTTCATCCGACATGTTCCAGCTCTCGCCAATCGCTTTGCTAATGGCCGGATGCCAATCGGCGAGGACCTGCTCAAGCTCTGCGTCGTCTTCGATTTTATATTCCTCTGACTTCAGCAAGATATACAGTCGACCGATCACGCTTAGCAGACCTGTCAGTAGCGCCTCGTTTGCATTGAGTTTGGTGAATTCCTTGGCAATTACGTAGCATCGTGCCGCGAGCTCAACGCTTTCTACCCAGATTGCACGTAGCTTTGTCCTGGATCCTTCCGACAACCCATCATTTCGCTCGACCTGGCGAACGGCGAATGTCAGGACAGAACTCTGGACAAGCTTGTCCCCTATACGAATCACGGCCTGCCGCAGATCAGTAAATTGCCTCGCGCCGCGTATTGCGGCGGAATTTGCGAGTTCAAGCACGCGCGCTGCAATGGCAGGATCGGAGCTGATGAGTCGCACAATCTTATCAATATCGACTTCTTCGACCTGAAACGCCTTTTGAATCCGCACAGCCGTACCCGAGAACATGGGAAGCTCGAGGTCGCCTTTGTTCAGGTCTCCGGCAAGATCTTCCACAAATCCTGCCGCGGTTTGCATCGCTTCCGCAGACATAATGCCGTTCTCCACATTCGCTTTATCTCAATAGCGTATCGGCAGCCGCCAGTCATTGTTTAGCGGTACCTGATGAGCGTTGCTATCGACTAAACAGCAATGTGGCACTAGAACAAGAACGGTACAAAGCGGCGTGTCCGCTTCATGTAGTCCCTATACTCCTGGCCAAACCGGGTCACATTCTCTACCTCTTCAGCCCAGGCAGTTGCAACGACGGCCAGAGTTGCTACGCCGGCCAGAACGAGCGTAATGATCGACACCGACTTCAGAAGCGCGCCCCAAGCCAGAAAGAGTAGAGCTGAATACATGGGATGCCGGATGTAGCAGTAAATACCGGTCGTAACCAGGGCCTCGGTATTCTCCCACTCGAATTCGGGTGACGCCACGGTCGTTGGGCGGGACCGTCCTAATCGGCGCAGAAGGAGCACACCCCACACGACCAATACGACAGACACGACCAGCAACAGCCACGACACGAGTTGCCGCGTGCCTAAGGCATTCTCAAACCAGTGCGGAGCATTAAGTACCATCAAAGCGAATATAGCTTCGAAGGCGAAAAAGCGGGGGAAGCCATGAGCCGTAGGGTTGAGAAACGACCGTCTCGACAGCCAGACGATCGGAATGGACCCAATGGCAAAAATGACTGCAGAGATCATAATCTCATCCGGCTATTCTTTGGTCTGTCCCGCTATTTGTTGGAGCATCAAGTCATAGTCAACGTGGTCCGCATGATGGATCACAAGGCCATTCTGAATCCGCACGATCGTTACAGCCGGCACTTCAGTCGAGAATACTTGTTCCGGTACGCCCAGCATCTCGCCCTTGAAGACTGTCGAGTACTCGACGTAGAAAACTACAAATTCGCCTGTTGAGAACTCGGACAGCACCTGATAATCAGCATCCACGATGCTGTTGCTTGATTGACGAACGAAATCGAGTATGGCGCTGCGTCCAATAAATCGCCAAGCCACTTCGGGAAATGCGGCGACCGAGGTCGGATCTTCAAATACGGCATCAGCGTGAAGCAACTTTTCAAGCCCAGGAAGATCAAATGCATACAATGCGTCCAAGTAGCGCCTGCCAACGTCAATATTCGTCATTGGCTCCGTCGCGGCTTGTGCGCCTGAAAAGGCAATCGCGGCAATAACAAATACGGTGTACTTCGCATGCACAAGTCGTCGCATGTTAATTCCTCGCGTGAGCTATTCCTATTTGATACGTCGTCGAGATAATTCTAGCGATCGTGGCAAATCGGTAAATAGCGAGATACCGAACTCCGGTGCTCCAGGCGCCTGACGTCGCAATTTGGAGACACTTGTTCACACTATGAGCGCGTGATAATTACTGACATCCATACTACTGATGGAGAGCGAAATGTTTGAGCGCGTCAAGAAAGGTGACGACACCATCGAATCCCCGGATACACCCAGGACCGAATCCGACAAGGCCTTTGGAGCCCTCCGGTCCAAGGTGACCGGCCGCGGCGGCGATGTGGCCGTTATCGGCAGTTCCATCCAAATCAACGGTGACCTGCGTGGCGACGAGGACCTGCGCATCGAAGGTAACGTGACCGGCACCGTCGAACTCAAGAACAGCGTCCTGACCATCGGTAAGGAAGGCAAGGTCACGGCCGGCGTGTACGCCAAATCCATTGCCGTAGACGGTGAGACCAAAGGTGACCTGTACGCGACCGATCGCGTCAGCGTGCACGTCAATGCCCGGGTCCAGGGCAATATCATCGCGCCCAGGGTCAGCATCGAGGAAGGCGCACACTTCAAGGGCTCGATCGAGATGGACCCGGCGGCCGTGGAAAAAGCGCTGGGGAAGACGATGGCGAGTAGCACCGACAAGTCGGTCACTCAGAGTAAGTCCGGCGTTGCCGGCGACACCAGGGCCGCACCCAAAAAGACGACGACGGACGACGATACAACTGTTAAACCGCGTGCCAAGTCCGCGTAATGGCGCTGACAGCCTCCCTGCGCCGGGGAAGCACCAGGGTCCCACCGCACTCCCCGGCGGCGTTTCATGCGCCCCTGTTTCACGATCTCGTAGCCGGGCTGGATACGGCCGAGCGGCATGTCGTTCTTGACCTCGGTGCTGCGTCAACCGCGACACTGGCGCTGCTCGGCCGATTCCGTTGCCGCGTGGAAATTGTGGACCTCGCATATTTTGGCGGCATTAAAGAACTGAACACAGCAGCGCCGGGCCGGGCGCTTGCCGGCACGGCCGAGGCACTGTTGCCGTACCCACCGACCGGCGATGCGTTCGACCTGGTACTTTGCTGGGATCTGCCGAACTACCTGACGCTCAATGCACTTTCGGCACTGATGAACGCGATCAGGCAGCGCGCCCGCCCCGGTGCCCTCGCCCATGCCCTGATCTTCTATGCCCAACGCGACATGCAGGAGCAACCCGGCCGCTTCGTCCCGACTGCGGACGGCAAGCTCAAGGATCGCAGCACCCCGGGTACAACGATCGCTGCTCCGCGCTATTCGCCCGAAGAGCTTGGCAAGAGCATGGGCCGTTTTGTGATCGACCGTGCAAGGCTGCTCAGCAACGGCATGCAGGAGTTCCTGTTTCGACTGTAGTCGTGAGCGGGACGCAAGCGACCGTGACACCGTTACTGACGATTATGCCGCCAACTCCATGGCTTGGAATGTTGGACATGATCGCAAGAAAGGGTGATTATTCAGACAGGTTCGATCAGGTTACGAGAACGAAATGCCAGGCGATCCGGGATCGTCAGCCAACCTCGCGGAAATTCAGAAATTACGCCGTACGGGTGAGGTTTCTGCGGACGAGTTTCTTGACCTCGTTCTGAATCGGCGCGACAACACTTACTGGCACCAGTGGGCGATGCGGGCACTGTTGGTCCTCGGCGCCGGACACTTCCTTTCAGGCGTTGTCTTCTTCTTTGCCTACAACTGGGATGAACTGACGCCGCTCGCCAGGTTCGCCCTGCTGCAATCCGCGATGCTGCTCGCCTTTGTGACAGCGCTGGTTCTGCGGCTGGACAGAGCCGCGGGCCAGGCTGCATTGATTGCGGCATCGGTCTTTGCAGGTGTGTTGCTGGCGGTCATCGGGCAAACCTACCAGACAGGCGCTGATGCCTGGAAGCTGTTTGCCGCGTGGACGGTATTGGTGCTGCCCTGGGCGATGGCGTCTCGCAGTTCCGCCCACTGGTTCCTCTGGATCCTGATCTGCCTGACAGCATGTTCGTTGTACGGCGAACAGCGACTCGTTGCGCTCGGCCGTATCGACCGGGTGAACCTTGCCACGATTATTGGCATTCTGTCGGTCGGCTTTCTTGCCGCTCGTGAATTGGCAGTGCGAGCAGGGCTCGACTGGGTTGATTCCGGCTGGTTCCGCAGGGTGCTTGTCGTTATTGCCCTTGGAACGCTTTTTGTACCGGCACTGCAGTTCGCGTTCATGTCGGACAGGGCCTTCCCGGGCCTCGCCACGTTCGTGCTCGTGTCACTTTCGTTCGGGCTTGTGTATACGAAGTTGTTGCCCGACTTCTCCGTGATAGCGGTTACGATTACTTTCGCAACGCTGGTCGCGATGGCGATTGGTGGCCGGGTCATTCACGAAGTGGTCGATCTCGGCGGTAGCGCAGGACAGCTTGTTTTCGGCCTCCTGCTCCTCGGGCTCTGGTGTGTCGCGCTGACGAGTGGTGCCTTGCGCCTGCTCAATTACCTGCACGGAAAAATGAATCCGGGTGCCGTCGATGAATAGCGTGCAGATGCCGTGGTACGTGCGCTGGGTGGTAGGCGTCGGTGCTTGGGTTACCGCCCTCGTGCTGATTGCGCTCGGTGCCACATTCGTCTTCGCCCTGCTCGAAGTCAAGGAACCGATCGCTATGTCGTTGATTGGCGCCGTCTACCTCGGATTCGGGTTGTGGTTCCTGCGGCAGGACGATGCTGGCGTTTTTGCACAGCAACTCGGGCTTGCGACGGCTGCCGCGGGAACGGCACTGATTGTCGGTGGAATCGGCGTCGAGTCCGAAAGCTCGTGGGTCGCGTTCATCATCGCTGCCGGCATGCTCGCTGTTGTCATTGCTTCTTGCGATGACAAGATTCTTCAGTTTCTCGTTGCGGCCCTGGCTGCAAGCCTGTGTGTTGCTGCCTTGCTCGATTCGAACACGCGGTACGCGGGCGATCTTGCTGCACTCGCGACACCTGTCGGTCTTTACCTTCTATTACGCCCACCACAGCGTGACTTGATGCCGACTGCGATTGCGTTGATCCTGACGTACCCGCTGCTGAGCGTGTTTGCGCTTGACGCAGGATACCTTTTTCGGGGGGTAGACCTGGGAGGGCAGTTCGCGCGCGCACTGCACATTGTCCTGTTCCTTGGCCTGGCATACCTGCACTGGCGCCATACCGCAGGCGACAAAGCGAAGCGACAAACGGTCGTATTCGCAGTTGTTGCCACACTGGTCTGCCTGCTTCTGCCGGTTGGCGGGTCAGCCGCGATGCTGATCCTGATGCTGGCTTTTGTTACCGGTTCGAAACCCTTTGCATTACTGGGCGTTGCGTTGCAGGCACAATTCATCGTTCGCTACTACTACAGTCTCGAGGTCAATCTGCTCAACAAGTCCTTGCTTCTGATGGCGGTGGGAATTGCGCTGCTTGCCTCATGGTGGCTGATGCATCGGGTTGATGCGCGAGGGAAGGAATCGTGAAGCGTGCTCCCGTGGTCCTGGCGTTACTCGGGCTCGTCGTTGTGCTGGGCACCACGAACTTCACGATCTGGCGTCATCAGCAGGTAATCGACACGGGTCAGACCGTGTTTTTGGATTTGCGTCCTGTGGATCCTCGCTCACTCATTCAGGGTGATTACATGGACCTGCGTTACGCGCAAACCGTGTTTCCACCGACGGACCAGCGGAATCAGCTACCCCCGCGGGGCGTGTTTGTCGTGATGCTGGATGAGCACAACGTAGCAAGTTTCTCGCGTCTCGACGATGGAACCGATCTGGATGACAACGAGACCCGGCTGAAGTACAAACAGATAGACCAGAGCGGACAAATCAGACTGGGTGCCGAGTCCTTCCTGTTCCAGGAAGGGCAGGCACAGCTGTTCAACGACGCACGCTATGGCGTGCTTCGCGTAGATGCAGCGGGCAACAGCGTTCTCGTCGGGTTGGCTGACGAGAACTGGCAGATCATCAGGGAGCCGGATGAGGCGCAGGACAGCCAGTAGATGTCGAGCGGCGCGGGATTCTTTGGGTGTGACGAATTGGCGCTGTGCAAAGATAAAAATCCGTTTGCTTTTCGGTGTGGCCATCCGTCACAAATAGCTCACCGCCAAGCACGGCCCCTTCAAGCCGGCTTGCGTGCCACAAAGCAACCCCAGGTGATGTGTCCACCAGCAAGGGCTTGCTGCCATCGGGAGATACTGTTGGCAATCGCCGCCAGCGCATCGGCGCTAATGCCTTCGATTGGCTCGTCAAGCTGTGCGGCCAGCTTGTCATAGTGCTGCCTGATGTCGCTCAGTCGCTCTTCGACGTGTGCAATCTCAAAGCCAGCTTCACGAGCCATCGCGTGGTAGTCGTCAATCGTCGCATCCGCACTCGCACCGAGCCGGGCAAAGGCCGCTTCCACCATGGCGATATCCGCCCCTTCACCCGTGAGGATATCCGAGAAAGCAAACAAACCGCCCGGGCGAAGCACCCTGAATGCTTCGACAAACACTCGCGGCCGATTGGGCGAATGAATAATCGCTTCCTGGCAAACAACAGCATCCCAGGTGTCCGCAGGACTATCGATATTGTGGAAGTCCCCGATCGCAACGTCGATCTGGTCACTGAACCCTGCGTCTGCATTGGCTTGGCGAGCATGATCCACGCAGTTCTCGGAAATATCGACACCCTTTACCTGGCAACCCAGTCGAGCGAGCGTGCGCAGCGTTCCGCCATAACCGCAAGCAATATCGAGTACCGTTTGACCGGCCTCCAGTCCGGCCAGTTCGAGCAGATACCGCGTCATGGCAGCCGAGGCGTCAGCTACCGTTTCATCACCGGTGACGTAACGACCAATATGTATGTCCGCCCCGCCCCAACACTGTTGATAGAACTCGGATACTGCGGCATCGTCATAGTAAGCCGCAGTCTCTTCAGCATCGAAAATTGCGTTTGTCATGTTGTTTTTTCCCAGTTATGAACGTCGATTGGCTTTGCACACGCGCGATTACCGCCCCTGAGCTGTTTCTGAGACCTCACGGTCGATGAGCTCAATATGCGCCACGGCGGCGTCCATCTGCGCTGCTATCGACATCGGTCTCGATAGCGTTTCCGGGGCATGCCGAAAATAAACGTCTATAGTCAGACATAGTCGTGGCTAATTCTAGCAGGCGCCGGATACATACGATTTTTTATAGTGATTGTCGATTCGAACCCGCAGCAGCCCGAGAGCGCAATGTCGATCAGCCTGGAGGTGCGTAATGAAATCGAACAGCGACATTTTGGTCGGTCGCTTCACCGGCCAGTCGAGAATCAAGCAGGGGAATCGCCGGTTCCGGCTCACGCCCGATCCAATCGATCGAGCCGAACGCTCGAACCATGCCCTGCTGCAAGAAGCGGTTGAGCTTGAGGGCTCGTTCGGGATCGTCGTCGGCGAAATCGCCGGTAACACGATGTTCGAAGCCCGGGTCGAGGAAGTCGTCCCGCCCATCCTTTCCGGCGTACTCGACAAACTCCTAAGAGAAGATGCGATCGATGCGGAGGCCCTGCCGTCAAAGGTCGAGCGGTCCATTCGGTCGTTGACCGGTCGATCCGTGGAATTAGCGTCGCGCGGTCGACCGATATGTGCGCTGGTCGTTGGGCACCGACAAAGTGCCAAGGGTGCCAGGTCGGCGGACGGCAGTGTTGTCGAATTCGAATTCAACACCGAGTTGGCCAGGGAGGTAAAGAAACGCGTGACCAAGGCGCGTGTCCAGATCGTTTTTCGCAACAACACGACCGATGGATTAAGGAAGCTACCAGCGAAGGTGAACGCACTTGGCCCGCATTTCATTCTAAGCCTTCACTGCAACGCCTTTGACAACAAGGCGAATGGTACCGAGACGCTGTATTTCCATACTTCCGAGAACGGGAAGAAGCTGGCGAGAATCGTACAGAAGCGACTGCTGAATGCACTCGAACTCAAGAATCGCGGCATTCGCGACAAAAAGGACGCCGAACGTGGCGCACACCTGCTCAAGTACACCAGGGCACCGTGTGTGATCTGCGAGCCCTTCTTCATTGATAACGACGATGACCTTGGGACCGCGCTGAGGCGGAAAAAACGCCTGGCGGCCGCGTACGCCAAAGCCATCGACGACGCAGCCGTCACTCTCGCTAACTAGCCACCTACTACACGGTCGCCCAATGCCTTACCGAATCCTTCCGCGAACGGCCCATACAGCTTCGCCGGAACCTCAAAGAGCGATACTCGCGCCCCTTTCCTGAGCCACTGAACGAGTCCCCGACGGTTCCTGGACCGCCGCAGCTTTTTGATTCTGCTCTGAATCAACGCCAATGTTTCATGACTGCCCTCCGCATCCGACAAGCAGTCGTAGATCAGCGCGAAAAGATCGTCGAGCACAGGCTGATAGGCCTCCGGAGTGTCAAAGTCCTGCTCGGCTAACGGCACGTACACGGCATGCTTGGTCCGAAAGGACCCATCCGGTCGCGGTGGCGCAAAAAGTACCACACCTGGCAATCTCGCAGTGCCAAGCTTGAAGGCCCGCATCACCTCCGGGCTCGGATTACGCCAATCTTGTCCGTCCGTGCTCTTTATCGGGAAGAAAAAATAGATTCCCGTGCGTCGAGCCAACTCATCGATCCATTCGCCTTGCGTGTTCGCGAAACTCGCAACAGACTCCTGGGTAGGTCGGCTGTCGTAAAGCAGAAATCCGAAAATTACCGATTCCCGCCGCACTCGACGGAGCTTTCGTCGAAAATCGTCAATGCCCTTTACCGGAACGCCCATGCGCTCAGTATAGAAGGAAGCAGCCTGATATGCTCAAGCTTCCTCATCTCACCAAACCCAATCGAAGTACGAATCGGCCGAGGCCGTTCTGGGAGTGACTATGGGCTCGGCATTCTCACCACTAGAACGTCGGTACCGGAATACCTGCCCACTGGCTTTCCGTCGCCGGCCTTCGCGCGACAATTGTGTTTGCGGCAATATCGATCTCGACATACTCGATCGGTCGAACATTCAGGGCCCGTGTGAGTCGCTGCGCACCTCGTATGTCGCCTCTTGCGTAAGCTCCCTCGACGAATACCACGCTCAACCTGGCCGGACCGAGTGACAATGCATTGCCGTGCGTGGTCGGGTGGAGTATTTCGTCGATGCCTCCGCCCTGGTGTTGCGAGGTTGGTCCGGTTAATCCCAGTTCGGGAACCCGCCACGAGGATGCTGCAACGTAAGCAACGTCGCCCGGCAAAGCGGCTTCGTCCAGGAGTTTGACGACCGCTGATTCTGTTTCAGGGCCGATGGGTGCGAGAAAAACCGTTACCCGCGACTCTCCGACATCGGTGCCCAAACTGTCGATCACGTGGCTCCGCAAAACGAGTGCAACGCCAATCGTCAGGCCCAGCACAACAAGGTAAAGACCAGTGAATACCGCAAACCGGAGCCAGGCCACATCCGGGAGACGCCAGTCGAAAGAGCGAAACTGACCTTCCCAACGACGAGGCAGGAACATCCCGGTTCTTTCAAGGTACTCTCGATACGATGCGCCGAATTTCTCCAGGCAAATTCGCTCTTCGAGCCGCGCAAGAAAGAAGTACAGGCTTAACATGCTCACGAAAGCGATGACCACGATGAATCGGGACCAGTAGAACGAGGCGCCCAGGCCCACTATCGCCAGAGCAACGTACTGCGGGTGCCGAATATGTCGGTACAAGCCCACCTCGACCGCCCCCTTACGAGTGATCTTGGCCCAATAGATCTGCCCGAAGCCGAACAGGAACAACGCAATGCCGAAAAAGATCAGCGGCCAGCTGATCAGAACCAGGCCATTGGCCAGCCAGCTATCGCTGTACGTGAAATGAGGCAACAAATACATGGTCAGCCACGCCGTGTATCGCGATTCCTGCAGCGCATTCAGCGGTGTTGCATAAATCGAGTAGTAGTACGCCGCAAACGGCGACACCATGAACAATATTTCGAGAACGATCAGCGTGTACAGAAGCCACGCGGACGTCTTGATGGACCGATCCCTCATCGTCACCTTCATTTGCGCTTCCTCCGGCATACCTATGATGTAACGCCCATGAACGGTCCGTCGCAAGGAATACTGCGCGACTGGCACGCCTTTTTCGCGAATGGGCAATTGAATTCGCGACTGGTACAAAAGGCAGCCCCAACGGAACAACCAGAGCGGTATCATTCGTGCATGACAATCGAGGGCCTGCACAATTACCTGAGCACGAGGCTGCCCTTGCGGCCCAGTGCCAGGCAGCAAATCCGTCTATTGACCGTCGTATTTGTCCTTGTTTTCGCATGCACCGTCGTGATCCACCTGTTGATACAGGAAGATGGTCCCCTGCTGGGAATGCTCATCCACGCTGGTACGATCGGCCTGGTTTACGTCGTGGGCATCGGACTCGCCATGACGTTCCTGCACGTGCTCCTGGACTCAACAAAGGACGTGCGGGTGTGGCAACTATGGGCAGTCTCAATGGCTGGATTCGTCCTTGGCTACTACTACCTGCCATTGAGCGAGTTGATTGACTGGATGTCAGGCGCCCAGACCAATGTCCATGTCCGACCAATGGGCTTCTCACAGCTCTTGCCTGTCTGGTTCCTGGCAACCTACCTGTTTGTACAACCCTATCTGACCGAAAGCCTCAGATCGGAGCTTGTACGGCTTCGGGAAATCAATGAATTGCTGGGAAGCCGAGGCTCGAATATCGAAACCGTCGACGACAAACCGATACGATTCGAGTCAGGGCGAACAGACTTTACGCTCAGTGCCGAGTCGATTCGAAATATCGTCGTTGAAGATCACTACTGCTATGTGCATTACCAACACGATGACGGCTACGCGAAACGCGACCTGGCCATGCCATTGCGCGACGTGCAGTCCCTGCTGCCGTCAACCTTTCTACAGGTGCATCGATCGCATATTGTCAATCTCAAGCACATTACGACAGTGCGTCGGAAGAACCGTAACATACGCCTGATCCTGGACAGTGGTTACGAGGTCCCCGTGAGTCGGCACCGGCTGGACGAGGTATTGCCGTTGCTTCGGCAGCAGATTACGCCTGCTCGTGGCACCGCCACCTCATAGCTTCAATCGGCAACAAAGTGTGCTCGATGGTCACCGGCTGCAGGGGCTTTCGCCCAAATCTCGAATCCGGTCCCAATTTCTCGACCGTTGAGTTTCCAGCGTGGCGCGGCGCACGCAGACTCCGCGCGATCCGGGAACACATCGACAGACAGGGTCGCGGCTCATTCTAGCAGGCACCACGATATCCTGACCCAAACTGGCCTGTGGAGATTAAACGCTAGCGCGCGAGAGTGGCCACTACCCTTCCCCTCGCTGCGACGGCCCTAACTTTTGCCGAGGAGTTGGCAGTGGTCACCGTGCCCCGACCCTTCTACTGGGTTGGGTCTACCGCCAACAACCACTCGGTCGTGGCGATCATCAGTATCCCGGCATCGTTAAGGTGCCCTCCGACCAGCACGGGCGTTGCGCTCGTCGAGAAAAAGGACACCGGACGTAATACTTCGATGAAGCCACTCGCCCTGTCGCAGTTCTGGAGATTGATGCCGGGTCCATCCAGGGTTACATAGATAGCTGCATCTGCCGCGGGCGACGACATTGCGATCTGGTCCCGCATTTGCGGATTGTCGATCGTGCACGGTGTCGACAGTGACTCAGCCTCGATATCGAATACATCACCGTTGAACACGAACAGCTCGTCGCCCGATTGTTGCAACACATTTCTTTTCGTAAACGGGCCGGCGAAGATGGCCCCCAGGTCCTGTTGCTCGGCAACGCCCGTCGATGAAATGTCCACGACGCTGGATTGGTCCCTGAATACCGAAACACCGGTCGTTCCATCCTGCGACGCAAACAGATCGACGTAAGCATCGCCACCAACATGCTCGTCCGGCAGTGTCGCGCCATTGATATAGCGATTGACGGACCCATCAGCCATGGCGACCAGGAAGTCATTAGCGCCGCCGTTCAGCAATGCGATCGCGGTCGGGATCGCGGGATCGCCGGGCACGCCGCCGGCATCCAGGTGGAAACCCAGTGGCTGATACCCGCTTAGCTGCCGCGTATCCAGGTCAATAACAGCAATCTCATTCGCCCCGGCCAGCAGGACCAGAAGCGACTGGTTGTCGGGCGTAATGCGCAGTTTGCCTGGGTTCGCGCCGACAGGGATCAGGGCCTCCAACGTGGCTGATTGCGGCTCGAATATGCCAACAGAATAGGAAAGATCGCCATTGTCGGCCCCGAACCCAAGCAGGAGCCGTTCTCGCGAGCTGTCGTAAACCACCGCTTCGAGTTCGCAGTTCAATTGAAATGCCAAACCGGGTAGCAAGAGTCCGGACAAGTCCCTGACGGCGCAGGCGTCCAGCCCCCGGTTCTTTCCGATATCGGCCGCCTCAACTTGCAGCAAGACGTTTTCAAACGTAAACAGCACCTCGTCCCCGGCGATATGCACACGACGAAAACGCCCGAGAGAGTTGCGGTCCAGGAAGTAAGCCCCGATCAATCGGCGCGTACTGTACTCGTACACCATTAGCTGCGATGAGTTTCGGATGCCGTAAATCCGGTCCCGTGCCGCGTCGAGTGCCAGAAGCGAGACCGGGACAGTAAGTGTCTCCAGTTCGCCGCTCACCGACTCACGCGTCAAATCAATGACTCGATTGTTCGCAAATAGCGTGCCGGCGTCCGGCGCAAACATCCGGCTGCTACCCGGTAGGTAATTCGTCAGTGAGGACTGTACCGGTAGACCGTTCACCAGGTCGATTGACGCGATTCGCAGGTCGCTCGGGGAGCTTTGTGTTCCTTCGTTTGCAGCCAACGAACCTGAATCGAGGATTGCGAAATTGCGCGCCGATGCACTCAACAATGGAAGGGTTCCCGGCAGCTCGACGCTACCGTTGAACATCACGATCTCTCGTCGATGGTTCAACGTCGCTATCAGGACATCCGTGGTGCCCGGCACTACCGCGATATCGTAGGCGTACTGGATCGTTGAATTCGTCGGCCCGGGGGACGTGTACATCACCAGGTCCTGGTACGTCATTGTCCCTGTGTCGACAGAGCGGAATTCGCCGTTGTCACGTGCGGCCAACCACAGCGTTGAACCATCGTCCGATAAGGCCATCGTGTTGACGGCGTCGACGAGGGCCAGGCGATCGATTTCCGCCAGCGTCGAACCCTCATAGACGATCAAATCCGTCGCGTCCACGACATACAGACGGCCGCTGGCCGCATCGTAAGCGCTGTCCGTAATGTCAATCGGCATGCGCGTGGACGCCACGTCTTCAAAAGTTTCATTCTGATGCGGTGGCCCTTTTCCGAATATCGAACGCTCAAATAGCCACTGCAGCCGGAGCCCACCGCGCGAAAACCGACCGACCTCGACGAGTGTTCCCGATCCGGAATCGACAAATATCTTGTCGGAGGGAGACCCGCCGCCACGCATCGTGTCCCCCACTACCCTTACGCGCGAGCCTGCGGCCCCGGTGCAATCCAGATAGCCTCCCATTGCGGGATAGCTATCTACCGCGTCAGGGACGGGTGTGGGCGAATCGCACTGAATAGTGCCTGCCAACAGGTCCAAGTCGAGCGCCATATGCAACTCGAAAAGCGTGCCCGAGAGCGCCGGATCGGCTTCCGTTCGGATCGTTTTTCGGGCGAGGAATTCTGACACTTCGCTCGAATTCGCTGGTCCTGGACGACTCTTGTCGACCCAGGTAATCGTCGCGGTTGAGCCGGCCACCAACTTCACTTCCTGGATGTTGGCCCCACCGCTATTGAACGAAAACACATCAAAAGAACCCGTCAATGTGTTCTCGGACCCCGAATCATCGGCTCGGAAGTTAGCCGATGGTGACAGACGCCCCGCAATGACATGCTGGCTACTATTGCCAAAATCGAGTTCGTTGATCAGTAACGTCACAGTTCCAGTGACGAGATCGTTCATATCGATGTCGTAGCAAGCATTGGCGTACTGCACGTTGAACGTGTCACCGACCGACACGACACCATTGCCGTCGGCATCGGTCAGACTCGTCGATACCGTTCCACCAAAATCACAGGTATCCGTCGTGTCACCGTCGGTCATGTAGTCGAGCAAGCGGCTGAGCGTTGCGGTACTTAGCGTAAAAGCTGCATCTGTCGCCACGCCCATTTCCGTGATCGCATCCAGGGCATTCCCCGACGTCAGCACGACGGGGCCGCTAATGGGCGGTTGCGGCGGTTGACCGACCGGCGGTGACGCCCCGCCACCACCGCCTCCTCCGCACGCATTGAGGCATACCAAGAGGAGGATCGATACTAAATCCCTGCCTGGCTTGCTTGACGAAAGCGCCCTGGAGGGGCTTCGTATTGCGCTTCTGGCCGTCCCACCCTCATTCTTATTACTTTCCATTTGGTGGCAATAAGTATCAGCTTTGCCGAGAATATCAAGTAGGAAACACATAACCATGACAAAGATAGACCAGATTAGGGCGTTACTCAAAAGCATCGAGACCGGTGATCCCGGGCCGATCGCCGTCGTCAATGAAGCCAAGTACATTCAGCACAATCCCCAGACCCACGAAGGCAGCGAGGGTTTGGCTGCCCTCTTCCAACGGCTGTCCAAAACCTCACCCAGGGTCAATATCGTGCGCGCCTTCGAAGACGGTGACTTCGTCTTTGGTCATACGGAATACGATTTCGAGAGCCGCCGAATCGGCTTCGAAGTCTTCCGGTTCGAAGACGGCCAGGCAGTCGAGCACTGGGACAACATCCAGGAACGACAGGGACCCAACGAATCCGGCCGAAGCATGGTGGACGGACCCACCGAGGCCGTCGATCTCGAACTAACGGAAAGCAACCGTGCCCTGGTTCGGTCGTTCGTCGACGTCGTGCTCGTCGATGGGCACCTTGATCGGCTCACCGACTTCATTGATGCAGACAGCTATGCTGAACATAATCCGCGACTGACTGATAGCGTGTCCATGCTCCGCTCCGCACTGGAAGCCAAGGACCAGAACGGCAGACACATCGACTATCACCGCATCCACCGCGTTCTCGCCGAGGGCAACTTCGTCCTTTGCGTCAGCGAGGGCAACCACGGGGGCGCACACTCCGCTTTCTACGACCTGTTTCGAGTCGCGAATGGCAAGGTTATGGAGCACTGGGACACCACCGAAAAAATTGCGCCACGCAGCGAATGGAAAAACGATAACGGCAAGTTCTGACGCGCTTGGAATTCCGGGTTCCCGGAAAATATGCCAACCGTATTGATTTATTCAGTGCGACGGATTCCATCGTCACAACCGCCTGTAACTAACTGCTCTGTTCGTGGTCTAGCGCCCGGCCGCCTCCGGATGCGCCGCTTTGAGATTTTTGGCAGCCAGCCGAACAGTTTCGCTGATTCTCTTCTTGCGCGTCTCATCGCGCTTGGCCGTCTTTATCCACAACAGGATCACCTTCTTTGACGATGCGTTGAACGCCTCGAAGTTGCGTTTCCCGCGCTTGTTCCTGTTCAGGGCTTCGGCAAGATCATCCGGCACAACGAGATTCTCAACGTCCTCGAGGAATGACCACGAGCCGTCTTTTTTGGCGCCATCGATTTTGGCATTTCCAGCCGCCGTCATCAGGCCTGCGGCAAGGAGCTTCGCGACACGTTTCTTGTTCGAGGCCGACCAGGTACTGCCGGGCTTTCTCGGGCCGACCAGCAACATCGTCCGGTCTTCATCGACGCGCCGGGTTCGGCCGTCGATCCAGCCGTAGCACAGGAGTTCCTCGACGACCTCGCCGTACGGGATGTAATTCCCAGGCACGTGTTTCTTGTAGGTGACCAGCCAGAACGTACCAGCGGATGCATGATTGGCCACGAGCCAGCGACGCAGCGCTTTGCGCGATTTGAATTCGCGCTTCCGGATGTCGTTCAGCTCGTCAGGCATAACGTGGCATCACTCCGGGCGTCGTGTCGTTGAGTGATTGAAATCTCGGTACGCTCGATATCCTCGAGCAGTTCGACCGGGTCGCAGCAAAGTCCCATCAGGTGGATGCCTGGTGGGACCTTTCTTCTCAGCATTTGCTTGATCATTGCGACGGCCGGGATAGCCGTCAGTGTATAGGCGCTTTCGTGACACAGGGAAAGCCGAAAGCGGACAGGCCGGCCCTCACGTTTACCTTCGGCATCGACCTGCACGACCGTGCCGTAGGGAGGCCGGGCAAATCGCTTTGTCGACCAGCTCAGTAGACGCCCCAGCGAGGTGGCTGTTTGCCGCGGTGCGATGCGCGAGCCGAGCATAATCAGCGGGGTAACGAGGTAATCGGCAAACCAGTTGAAACCTGCAACAAAAAACCCGGTGCTCTTCAGGTTCGGCAACAGCTCGGGCAGGCGGCGCAGCTCCGGCATTTCCACAGGATAGGTCAACAGCTTGCCGAATCCATGCTCGAATTCAATCTTCGGGTATTCCGCGTACTTCAGTTTCTGCCAGCGGCCATCCTCGTACATCTCGCTCTTGTAGTCGCGGAACGACTCAACAAGTTCAGCGACTCCCGAGGTATAAGGCAAACCGGCCTTGTCACGAATCACGCTCCCGACGATAGCGCTGTCCATGGCGTCCATTTGCTGTGCCGCATAGCGTACCAGCGCCGCGATAAGTCCCGGGTGAAATCCGGCCTGGATGACGAATCGACAGCCGGTGCGTTCGACCTCCGATCGAAGTCCGGTCGGCGGACTCAACAGCTCATTGGTCATCTGCAGATCAATCCAGTCAGCTTGATGATCGAGGCAGAACTGGATCAGCGAAGCGTTGTGTGGCCCTTCTGCGGTGGCATTGACCAGCAAATCGAATTCGACCGGGGCGGCGGCATCAAGATTCTCCGCATCAAGCTCGAGCAACTCAAAGCGATCTGCCGGATCGTGCGTACGAAGACTCGACTGCAGCTCCTCGAGCTTCGCCCTGCTTCTGCCGGACAGAATTACTGTCGCATCAGTGTCCTTCAGCAAATACCTGGCCAGCTTGCGGCCCGCATAGCCGGTCGCTCCAACCAAAAGGGCTCGTTTACCGATCGGTGTCATCAGGACGTCCGGCCTGAGTTGCGTATGGCGCAATCCAGACTAGCGTGCGCCGCGGACCTGTAAATAGCGACTTGCCGCAATTCGACTGCCGCCTGCAACAATGAGTGAAAAGTCGGAGAAAAACCGCTTTAAGGTGTAAGGCAGTTGTTTGAATTCGAGACTATTAATGAAGATAAGAATCGGGTCTCATCAGGAGTTGACCGAAGCCATGCGTCTCAACTCGTGGCTGCATCGACCTGTGCTACGGTCGCTGGAACTCGCCGTACCCGGACTCGATGAACCCCGAAAAAGGCGCCTCGAGTCCCGCCTGCGACATCTTTTCAATGAATGCGGCTGCGGCTGGGCCGCGATCGTACTCGTCATTGCCCTTGTGGCCGGGTTTGCCTTATATCCGGGTTTCACCTGGCCTGGTTCCATGATCATTGTTCTCGGCAGCATCGCGGTCTCCTTCACCGCGAAGCTTGTCTCCTTGTATTCGAGTCATCGTTCACTTGGGCGGGAACTGACCCTTCTTACCGAATATTTGGAGGAGTAGCGCTGATGGCTTGTCGCGAGGTAGGCACCTGGATCACCGAGAACGTCCGTGTACCGGTCGCTCGATTCTTCGAGCAGGCCGAAGAGGCGTGCCACGAAGCCCGCCGCTGGGTCGAGCGCGAGGTCCGGCGCCCCATCGAAAGGCAACGCTCTCGGGCCGAAGAACGCTGCCGCAGGCGTAGCTGCAACTGGTGGTGCCTGTGCTGCAACAAGTGGTTCTGCTGGATCGAGATCGTCTTCTACACGGTCATCGAATTCATCGTGGAGGTCGTTGGCGAGTGGCTCGTCGAAACCATCTGCGAGATCGTCGTCAAGGTCGTCAAGATCATCGTCGAGGTCGTGGTTGCAGTGCTGCGTTTCGTCGTGGTCGCCGTCGTCTGCCTGTTCACGGAACCGCTGGGTGCCCTGGAAGCGCTGGGCGACCTGTGGTTCGACCTCGTCGATGCCGTCAGCGAGATTGGTGAGCTTGTGACGAACATTGTCGACGCCGTGGCCGATCTGCTCGGCATCGTCGAAGAGTTTCTGCTGCAGCTCGGCGACAGCCTCGGTCCGTTCGGCCGGTTCTTCCTTGGCGTTATTGCAGGTTTGATCGGTATTGTGCGGCGAGTTGTCGAGGGCGTGTCGCAGATCATCGAAGGAATATTCGATACGGTTACCAGTGTGCTGCGACTCGATTTCTGCGGGGCGCTCGAGGGACTGTCCAAGGGCATCGGAATCGGCGTCGGTCGCGTCGTATTGAGCGTCATCAACATCGTTGGCCTCGGCAACCGTGGCAGCCGCAATGCCTTCGACCGCGAGGATTTGCGGAGCTGGCTCGAAAACGAGCTCGACGAACGCTTCGATGGCGATGCTCTCGAAACGCTTCGAACCGAACTGCGCATCGCGAGCAGTTCGTTCGGCATCGATTGGCCGGTTATTCCGCTGATCAGCGCGATTTCCTCACGATCGGACGCCTTCGACCTGCGCGCGTTGCACAACGACAACGTTGTCGACCTCTACGAAGCCGCGGGCTACGCGCCAATCGGTTGTAGCGACACACCGGTTACCCGAAGCGTTCTCGAACTCGTTTACCGCGACACCTCTCTGCGTGTCTCGCTTGGTGACATCCGCGCATACCTGAACGGCAGCGACGACGACGCTCCGGAGTTCCAGCTCGTCGCCGGTTCCAAGGAGGTACTCAAGCAAATGCTCGCGGTTGCAAAACGGAAGTTCCGGGAAATGGCAATTTACCTGGACTGGGGCCCCGTTCAGACCGTCGAACTCGCCAACGAGGGCGAGCGCGCCATCGTTTCATTGACGCCCATGGCAGACCGCATCACGACCGCACTCGGCCTGCGCGACATCTGCGACCTGCCCGCGATCCTGGCCTTCGGTTACTCGCCACAGCGTTTCGGGCTGGCGTCGGTCTTCTGGCGCGGCCAGCCGCGAGTCACGACGGCCGCAAGCGTCCGCACCAGCGTCATGACGCACGTGTTCGGTACCGTGCTTGCCCACGAGATGGGCCATTGCTTCTCGCTTTGTCATGCAGGCCATGACGGCATGGAGCACATCATGTACACGAGTGCTGCTGGCGGGAGGAATTGCGGCGTTGCCGATCCCGATGAGCCGGTCGGCGGCGACCTGGAACCCGTTACTGGCGCCACAGTCGTCGAGTACCTGCTGGCCGGCGGAGAACCCCGTTTCACGCTCGAGGACGGACGCGACTCGTGGCGCTGGATTCTCGTGGAAGCGCGGGAGTGTCTCCCCGGCTGATCGCAACAACGGGCCCCGATTCGCGGCCCGCGTCGCGATGCGGACTCCGCAGGGGCGATATAATGGCCAAAAGATCCCCGTGACAGTTCTCGCAGCATGGAGTTTACCCGTTGCCTCGCATTCGCGGACGTCCAGGAATTGCAGTGACAAAGAAAGACCAGATTCGGGCATTACTGAAAAGCATCGAGACCGGTGATCCAGGCCCTATCGCCGTCGTCAACGAAGCGAAGTACATTCAGCACAATCCCCAGACTCACGAAGGCAGCGAGGGCAACTACGCCGGTGTACATACCGACTTCTACGATCTGTTTCGACTCGCAAAGGGTAAAGTCGTGGAGCATTGGGACACCACCGAAAAAGTCGCACCACAGAGCGAATGGAAAAACGACAACGGCAAATTCTGACGCGTAGCACCTCGTGAACAGCAAGGCTCAACCCTTGGCGCACATTACGTACATCCCAGAATTGACGGCCCGCTCTCACAGCTCATAATTGTCCCGACAAAGGCAAAGCTGGCAAAAGTCAGCGACGCAAAGCCACGGGTCCTCGCCTCCTCCGCGACGCCTCCCGCGACGCCACGAAGGGCCCCAAGATCGCCGGGCTGCCACTCTTAAGAATCATGCGCTTCGCAACGCGAAGGAGGTATCTATGATTGGTCTGATCCTGAAAACGACGCTGGCAACGATTATCGGTATTGCACTTGCCGTGGCACCTGCGGCAGCCGTAGAAAAGACAGTCGACTGCGACAATGGACAGTCTCTGCAGGCCGCGTTGGAAACCGCGAAGGGTAATGCCGATGGCCTGGGTATCCGTGTCAAAGGCACCTGCGAGGAGTTCGTCACTATCGCCCGTGATCGCGTAAGTATCGTAGGTCAAGACGGTGCCACGATTGTCGGACAGGTACGTATTTTTGGTCCCAGCAACGTGCTGTTGCAAGACCTGACCATCACGGGCCCCGGAAACGGGCTGGTCGTATGGGGCGGTCGCACGCGCATGAATGGCGTTAGCGTTCTGGATAATGCTGACAGTGGCATTGTCGCCCTCGACGGGGCCATGGTTCGCTTTTCCGGCGGACAGATAACCGGCAACACCGGTGATCATGGCCTCCTGTTGACCGGTTCAAATGCCAGGATCATCGACTCGTTCGTGGCCGGCCAACCCAACCAGGCAATCACCGTGACAGAAGACTCGGGCCTGAGGACAGAGAGGATCCTTGTCACGGGGAACGGCTCCGGCATCGAGGCCAGCATGAACTCGTCCCTGTCGCTGCAGGAGACCGAAGTATCGAACAACGGCAATATCGGCCTCGCAATCAGTGACAACTCGTCTGCAAAAACCCGGCTCGTGGCGATTCACGGCCATTCCGAGAGCGGTATCTCCCTGAGATCCGGCTCCTCGGTCAGTATGGAAGAGTCGATTATCTTCGCGAACTTCAATGGTATCGAGGCACGCGCCGGTGATATTCACATTGGCAACGGGGCCGGTATCACCAGCAATCAGAATCACGGCATTGACGCCAACATACATTCGAGCGTGCAGATTGATAATGCGTTCATCAACTTCAACCAGGGATCTGGAATACGGTTGGAGTTCGACTCCGGCTTGCTGGGCTTTGATGGTGTCGGCATCGACTCCAATTTCGGTGGCAACGTCGTTTGCACCGATGAGGAATCGAGTGCTCAGTTCTTAGGCGCGACGCCAGCCGATGTCTTCTGCACGGGCTTCTGATCGAGTACTTCACACAACAACGTCGAACAGGCCAGTCAGAGCCTTGTGAGAATCGCGCAATGAGCTAATTTCGGCTCATTGCGCGACCGATACTGACAACGTGGTCGATGCGCTGCGGCCGAGATCGTCGACGGCGAAGATATCGTAGTCGCCGACATCCGGTCGCCAAAACACAGGCTCATCGCGTTCAGCTTTCGCTATGAAGCGGTCGTTCGCGAACCAGTACAGCCATCGAACGTCGGCATCGGTGACTGCCGTCAGCGGCAAGCGCTCGTCTTCGGTCCTGTTTGGCTGTAGATGGTAGGTCAGCGTGTTTGACGGCGATGTGATTTGCGGCGCCAGGCCCGTAGCTGCCTGCAAATCCAGCGCGCAGTCCGTTCCCCAGGGCGGCGGTCGTCGCACCGCGACACCTGCCTTGCGGAATACCCGCAAGATGTCCGATGGCCAGAATTCAAAAACTTCCTCATGGCTGGTCTGCGGATCGTAATCGCAGGCACGTTCACCGGTCGAGTTACTCACCCTTATTGCGCGATGCACCTCCGAAACCTTGATGGGCGAGACTCCCGGCACGAACCAGGATTCCCTGGTTTGCGGGCAATGCCGGCCAGGCAGGTCGCCGGTTCTGGTACACATTGCTACCCGGCGTAAATTGAGATTCGCTGGCGGCGCGGTATTCAGATATTCGCCCGGCAATCCGGCTGACAATTCGTCCGCAATACTGAAGAACAACGGCGCGGCAGCCTTTCGACCGACAAACGACGCATTGCTCGAACCATCGAAATTGCCGACCCAGACCGCCAATACGTAAGGACCCACGATTCCCACGGTCCATGCGTCGCGATAGGCGTAAGACGTTCCCGTTTTCCAAGCGATCGGCATCTGCATTGCGGTATTGTCGATAGCCAGGGCATCGGGCCGCGGGTTCTTGCGCAGCATATCGAGGACCAGGAAACTGGATTCCGGACTCAGCAGCCGGCGAGCATCGTATGCCCGGTTTTCGTGTCTTACATACCTGAGGGGTCTCAAGGTCCCGCCATTCGCAAGCATCGCGTACAGTCGAACGAGTTCTTCCATCGTAAGTTCGTTACCGCCCAGGATCATGGCAAGTCCGTAGTGATCCGGGTCTTTGAGACCCGAGATGCCTGACTCGATCAGGAACGCATGGAATTCGTCATGACCGACTCGTGCCAGGAGGTCAATTGCCGGTACGTTGCGGCTGTAGATCAACGCATCCTGAGCCGAGATCGGTCCCATGAAGCCCCGATCGAAATTCTCGGGCGTGTATGCCGCGAAGCGTTTGGGTGCGTCCTTCATCAGGCTCATGGGATGGATGAGCCCCTGGTCGATTGCGAGTCCGTAAACGAACGGCTTGAGCGTTGACCCGGGCGACCGCTTGGCACGTGCCCCGTTTACCTGGCCCGAAATCCGGTCGGCAAAGAAATCTGCCGATCCGACAACCGCGTGGACCTCCATGCTGCGATGGTCGATCAGCATCGCGGCGGCATTGTCGATGCCGACTGCAGCGCGACTTTCAACGTAATGAACAAGCTGTCGCTCCAGCGCTGCCTGCGTCGGCCAGTCAATTGTCGTCGTGAGCAGCCCCTGAAGTCGCGGATGATCTTGCAGCAAATCTCGTGAGAAGTGCGGCGCGATATACGGTAACGCCTTTGTCGACCGCAGCTCCAACGGCAAATCGAATTGGGCAATACTCTCGTCGTCCGTTGGAATGCGGTCCTTCCAGAGCCCAAGCAGCCGAGCCCTTGCCTCCATCATCTGGGCGTATCCCGTCGAGGTCTGCGGGTTTCGCCGCGCAGGGTTCTGTGGGATCACCGCCAGCGCTTGCGCTTCGGGCAGACTGAGCTGCGACGCCGGTTTGTCGAAGTAGATCAGCGCGGCCGTGCCAATGCCTTCGATGTTTCCGCCGTAGGGAGCGAGGTTCAGATACGCTTCCAGGATCTCATCCTTGGTGTAATGGCGTTCCAGCTGAATGGCTCTTGCAATCTGCACGAGCTTGCCACTCAAGCGCCGGGTTTCCAGGGAAAATCGAAGTCTCGCGAGCTGCATCGTTATCGTGGAACCGCCAACGACACGTTCGCGGCTCACGTAGGTGGACCAGGCGGCCCTGAATAGAGCACCGGGATTCACGCCCGGATGATACCGGTAGTGCCTGTCTTCGTAGAGCAGAGTTGCGTCGATTGCCGCTGGCGCAACCTGATCGAGCGGCACTTTTAGGCGATACCGATCATCGTTCGCAAGCTCCAGGCGAAGCAGACGGCCATGGCGGTCTTCCACAGCCGCGGAGAAGTCTGCATCACCGTACAGCCCTGGTCGTGGGCAAAACACGATCGCCATCACCCCGACCAACAGGATGAGCGATACGATGCCGACAATTGCGCGCCTCGGCGTCATTGAACAGCCCTTACCTCGAACCGGCCCGGCTTGGTACGGGCCTGGATGCTGCGATCGTACATCGAACCTGCAAAAGCCGACGGCAGAACGAAGTCGCCGGGATTGGTAAGCTTGACGCGATAGCGGATCTCGGCAATGCGGTCTGTGAACGTGCCATAGATCACGACACGGTCTTCCCTGACGTCCCTGTAGTCCGCGTACCAGTCCTGGTACTGGTTGCGTATCGACTCGGTCAACACCTCGAAGCCGCCCGGCAGCATGTCGACGACGGCGACGTTCGTGCGCGGCCGCCCGGTAGACCGGACCCGCAAGCGCACCGTCAACTCGTCGCCAACCTGTGCCGAGGTGACGGGATCGTCGTTGGCATCGAGATACTCCCGGTAGATCTCCAGGCCGTCGGCCAGGGCATCGGTGGGCGGCGTTTTGTCGAATCCCGTCTGCGACAACACGTAATAGACCTCGTTGCCACCGGAACCACTGACCTGCAGCGACCCGACACTGTTGTCCATCTGCGCGCGGGCGAAGGTGGCCGCCTCGGCAAGAATCCGCTCTGCACCCTCCGTAGCATCGGAAATTGCCAGCTTGACGGCACCCGCCCGGTCGAATGTCGCCTGGGTATAGGCGCCGAGGGCGAGTACCGTGTAGGCGGACGAGAGTGTATTGAAGCGGTTTTGCATGACAGGAGCCACCAGGTTCTGAATCGCGACGGCGTCGATGTCACCAAACCGATCCGGGAAATGTCGCGCCAGGAGGTACACATACTGCGCGTCGCGGCCGAGGCGCGTGTCGAAGTCGCTCACCATCTCGTCTCCCGAGCCCATCTCGTAATCACCGATCAACTGCTCGCCGAGGGAGGACTGCTTCAGCATGTCGTAGCTTGCGGCCATATAGGCGGCCGTGAGGTCACTGCGCCATGCGTCCTTGTGATCTCTCTCCAGGTACTCATGCAGGTTGGTCAGGTAATTCGTCGTAACAGTGCCATTACGTGTCAGCACATAGATGGCATAGGCCCGCAATCGTGCATCCACCAATGTGGTGACTTCATAGCCGGCCAGTTGCCGCAGGTACCCGAGTCCCGAATCCTGCATGTCGCGGGGCACTGACAAACCGAGCGACTGCGCATCGGTAAAGAAATGCATGATATACACGCTGGCGAAGTGCACCGGTTCCTGCGATGTGCTCCAGAATCGGAACCATCCTTCCGGTGTCTGGCGGCTACGAAGCTTGAAGACCGTGTCATCGAATCCCTTGCGGATCTTTGCCTCGTCTACCGCATAGTCCCCGCTACCGAGAAAACCGATCTGCGGAAATACCTTGCTGACGATTTGTTCGGCACAGGCGTGCGGAAAAGCGGCGAGGTAATTCAGAAGTCCGTCCGTGAGTACCAGCGGACTGACCGACGCAGCCGCCGATTGTCGGGCGAACTCCGCATAAAGCGTACGTTCGAAATCGAGCGCCAGCGGGTCGGCATCGTCAGTGCCGGCGGCCACGGTTGAAATATAGGCGACCGATGGACGAACACTCAGCGTGGCGGAAAGTCGTGCGGATTCGTCGCCGCTCTGCGCTTCGAACACCAGTGCCGCGGCGCCGAGAATGTCGAGTGCCCGAACGCGGAACCTGGCACGCCCTTCCCGGCCCTCGTCTATCTGCAGATCGACCTTGTTGTCACCAATGATTTCCAGTTGTTCGGATGGCGCGGCGGTCAATACAATGGCCGCTTTTTCGCCCGAGCCCTCGAGATTGTTCGATACCCCGACAGTGACGTCGAATTCGTCGCCCGGCGCAGCGGCCGTCAGTACATTCGGTGTAATCACGAAAGGGCCGCGCACGAGCGCTTTGTCCTGGGAGCGCCCGACAGCCGTGTCCGCCACGGCGACTGCCATGATCCGCAATTGCCCGTTGAAATAGTCGGGCACGTCGAAAGTCACGGTTTTTTCGTCCGGGCCGGCATCGACAATGCCTGACCAGAACGCAATAGGCGCCTCGGTCTTGCGTCGGAACGGATTCAGGTTACGGCCTGCCAGGCCCGCGGCTTCGCCGCCACCCGGGGACGCTTTGCGCTCATACGCGTCGAAATCCGGAAGAATCAGGTCGACCATCTGGAACGTATTGACCTGTAACGCCATTTTCCGCAGGAAAAACCCGAGCGGGTCCGGCATGTCGTACTTCGCAACCTGGAGTATGCCCTCGTCGACCGCGTAAATGACGATGCGAGACGGTTGGTTCGCACTATAGGAGACAGTCAGTGGGCTGCCCGGCCGCACCAGTTCCGGCACGCTCATGTCGATCTCGACCGTACGCGCCGCACGGTCAATCGAAAACGGCGCGACGGCATAGCTCAACGGGCTGACGAAGACCTCGGGCGAGTCGAGGTCACGAACGAATGCGACGTTGACGTACGCATTACCTTCGAGGCTCCGCGGCACCCGGATCGTTTGTACGCTGGTGTTCGTGTCGCTCTGGAACCACTTATGCGCATATACCCGGTCGCGCTCGATCGTGATCAATCCGGTACCCGTGTAAGGCGCCGTGATTTCCATGCGGATTTCTTCGCCCGCTTCGAAGCTGTCGCCGTCCAGCACCAGGTCGAGTTCTGCATTGCGCTCCAGGTTGCCCGCCATGTTCCGTGCACCTGCAACGGAATAGCGCACTTTGCTGAAAACGAGTCCGTCCTGGTCGGCGATCTTCACGGCAAACCGGCCCGGCTGCCCGGTTGGCAGCGTAAAGCGGCTGCCCTGCTCGGCGAGCGAATATGACCGGCTGGAGACCGGTTCTTCTCTGAGCATCGACTGGTAGGCGTAGGTGCCGTTCGGCCGTTTCACGAGCGTCGACACGAAGCGCTCCTCGACGATCGAGAGTGTCACATCAGCCAGCGCCAGGGTGTTGGCGTCGCTATCCACGGCCAGGAAACTCACCGAATGCTCGGAGCCTTTATTCAGGAATTCGAGGTCGCTGTCGGTTTTGTAGCCAATCAGGTAATCGAGCGGTGACAAAATCGTACTGGCCTGAGCCTTGACGCTGCGCCCACCGCCTTCCTCGAAACCTTCCGAGAATACGGTCAGGCGGTAAATGCCTTTGTCGTATTGACCGAGGTCCAGCGCAAGACTGGCGGTGCCGTCCTGCGCCGTGATGACGGGGGTCAATTCCTGGCTCACGGATGTGACGGTGTTACCACGTTCACGCAGCGGGTCATCGAACACGTAGTCGGGGTACTTGCTGAATCGAATGCTGGTTGGATTCAACTCCAGTTGTCCCGTTACACGGCGCGATTCTGCCGGCGTGCCAAACAGGTTTTCGAGGGTCACGTCGCAGGTCAGATCGCCCGGCTTGAGCCACCCCAGCGGCTTCTGGCCGGATATTATGGATCGAATGCGCAATCGGTCCGGCAGGAACTCCTCGACCTTGAAAGTCGCGCTGCCAATGGTGCGCCGCCGGTTTTGCGCCTCGATCAGGTAGAGAGTCGCGTTGTAGTTGCCGGTCGCCGATGCCGCCTCGGTCGCAAAAGACTCCTCGAAGAAACCGCCTTCGGGAAGCTGCAGGCGCTTGTTCATCACGGTCTGGCCGCGTGGATCCCTGATATGCAGGGCCAGTGGCAGATTACCGAGCGATGCCCAGTCATCCCGTTTGACAATCGACGCGAGCTTGGCCGTATCGCCGGGACGGTAGAGTCCGCGGTCGGTGAACAACTGCGCTTTCAGCCGATCTGCATCCGTTCGCCGGCGAATCTGTTCTCCGCCAATGTCAAAACGCGAATACTGCAGCATGCGCCCGCTGCGGCCGTATGGCATGAAAATCGAATCCTGGCCCGAGCGGACCAGGAACACCGTCGGCGTTTTTTCACGCTGGAAATCCTTTGTCGCAGGCATCTCCACGTGCCCGTCGATTCCAGTCGCACGGTCGACGATGGCCACCCCATTTTTGCCGAGGAGTTCCACACGAGCGCCCGCGACAGGCTGGCCAGTGGCGATCGAATGCACAAAGACATCCTGGCTGCTGTCAGCGTTCGACTTGACGAGCAGCCCCAGATCGGTGATCAGGACAAAGCGCCGATCGCGATTGCCGATGGCGCGATCACGACGCCTGTCCCAACCCTGCACGGCGATGAAGTAGTAGCCGCCATCGGGGAGAAACTCACCAAGGTCGAGGTTCGAATAAACAGCCATTTTCGGATGTTGTACGTTGAGATCGATGAAGCGCGTAGTACGCGTGGTCAGATTGTCTTCGTTGAACAGGTAGTTGTTGAAATAAGGACTCTTGATGTCGCCGCCGGTCTGACTGGCAAGATGATTCACTTCGCTGTCAATCAGGCGCCCTACTTCCACCTTCAGGGTCTCGACGCCGCGCGACACAAACGTCAGCCGATGCTCGCCCGTGAGCGGCAGGAGAGCGCCGTTCTGCGCGATCGTCGCTTCCTTGGGGTAGATCGCGGATCGCACCACCGTGTCGTACTGGAGGCTCATGACGAAGTCACCCTCCGAGCGCAGACCGTGCGCGATCTTCAGATAGACGTCGCGGCCCTCCGGTACATCGATCCGCAAGCTGTGAAACTGTGCAATATCGTTTTCCGCCGGGTTGAGTTCGAACTCGATTTCCTCGGCTTGCGACAGGATGTCCGGCGTGACTTCCCGCGGCGAACCCCAACGCTTGTTGTTCCGCTTACGGCCGTTGATTACGACGCTGGTGGGCAAAAGAAAAGCCTGGAGCCTCTGTTGGAGGGCATCGGTATTGACACGATCCGTGAACTCGACGATCACCGTCTGCTCGGGCTCGTCGTCTTCGTTGCGAACGATCAGGCTTCGCACATCGAGCACACGGAAGTAGCTAGCGATGTCGGGTATGCGGACGTTCTGCAGCAACTCCTGGTCGAATCGCGACGGCCCGATTGACGGTGCAAGCCCCTCCGTCAAATGCATCGTGAGGTAGGTTTCCTCCGGTGGTATCTCGATCACCTCGGAATGGATGAAGGCCTTGCGCCGATGCGTATCGTACGTAATCTCATAGTCGACACGTTCGGCTGCGGCTTTGACCGTCGTTCCCGGGTCTCGCATTGCATAGGACAAATGGTCCTGCAGGCTTTCCTCATCAACCGGGTGCGTAAACGAGAGCGTGGCCACCACTTTGCGGGTCGATCGTTCGACCGGATCCTGATAAAAAACCAGTTCATCGACAGTCGCGGAGAAATCCGGCGTCTCGAATTCGGTGCTCGTATCGTCCAGCCGGATATTCTCTGCAAACAACGACGGCTCGTAGTGCACGGTATACGACTGCCCGGCCGGCCAGTCCTCCGAGGGATAAAACCGAAGCTCGGCTTCGTTTTCCCATCGCCACTCGCCAGGCATCGCGGGTTGCAGGCGAATCCCCTCCTCGACCGTCTTGCCCACCAGGTCGATACGTGCGAACGAGTTGACCGTGAGAACCGGCGTGCGTGGATCGACCTGCACGGAGAACCTTATGGCCAGAGGCTCCGGTTTCAGCTCGTCCTCTACGATTGGGGTAATACCGGGTGCCGTGGCGTGAGCGACCACGCGTGCAGGTTTCGGCAGGGATTCGTAGTAGCGATAAGCAGCGAATGCCGCGCCAGCCAGCAATACTGCAATAACGATTCCGGTGAAGAAGCGACGGCGACCGATTCGAGCGAGCCAGCCGGGCGGTGTCCAGCGGATTACGCCAAATAGTGAGCTAAGTATCCCCATAATGCACCCCGATCAGGAATTTCGCCCAACGCGAAACCCGCAGTTGATTCTAGCCCTTCAGTCCGTTGGAGAATATGACGTAATTGTGGTGAATTATGGCCTGTCCAGCTCGATCACGATCTTTCCCTTTGCCCGATTCTCGGCCATAAGGCGACACCCCGGGAGAGCTTGCGATCGAATGCGCGGAATCCTCCCTTAACCGGACGCGGACAGGGAGGCTACGTCGCTATCGGTGTGCCGAGTCGATTCTGCGTGGGCATCGTAGAATTCCCGCAGTAACTTCGCTGCCCAGTATGAATCGTATCCAGGAGACTCTTGCGACAACACAAACTGCGCCAGCATGAATCCTGCGCGCGCGTATGCATCGTTATCGGCGGCGTCACCCGCCTGCCAGACCATGGTCGAGAAAAACAGGGACGCATATAGGAAATCGGGCGCACCCTTGCTGCTTACCAGCGCGTTCGTCGATGCAGCGGGAAGACTGTTCTGCGCCATCGAAATCAGGTAATCGGCCTCACATTTCGTGATGGCCCCTTTCTTCCTCGCCTTCCGAATGAGGCGCGTAATCAACAACGTGTAATCCAGCACTACCATAGTCATTGAAATATATTGTCCGGTCGGGTCACGCCGAACGTCCTTGCGCTTCCAGTATTGGGTTAGTATGTTCCCGCGCACTCGGCGGTCAGATCAACGATACTTTCACTACCGAGAATTTCTCGGAACCGAGAACAAAAAAAATGAGCAAAAAACAAGACGATCTGATGGCCCAGGCCGTGGTCGAATTTGCCCGTAACGGGCTCAAGATTCTTGCCGATAAGTATGGCGGCGACACCACGATCAATGAGACTCGCGTCATGATCCAGATAATCCGTTGCAACCTTGAAGGTCGAACCTGCACCGTGACCTCCCTTCACAAGATAACCGGTATTCCCATGCCTACTGTCAGCCGCGCCGTGGCCAATCTTCAGCGGGACGGCTGGCTATCTGACTGCAGTGATCCGAGCGACGGTCGCAAACGTATCATTTCCTTCGGCCCCCGTTCCCTGGAAACTACTCACGACGATATCCAACGGTCGGTCCAGTGGATCAAGGACTTTCGCAAGAACGGTTCGCCTGGCTGAACCTTACTCAATAGAAACCTGGAGGAACCCCTCATGTGTCGTTGGCTTGCATACTCGGGCGCGCCCATTCTCCTCGATGAGGTCCTGTTCAAGACGGAACACTCCCTGATTCACCAGAGCCTGCACGCATCGGACCCAACGACGACGACGAACGGCGACGGCTTTGGCATTGGCTGGTACGGCAAGCAGGAAATGCCGGGCGTCTACAGGGACCTCCGCCCCGCCTGGAATGACGCCAACCTGCAGGCGCTGGCCGCGCAGATCGAGTCGCCGATGTTCCTGGCACACGTTCGGGCAACGACCGGCTCTCCGGTGCAGAGAACCAATTGTCACCCATTCAGTCACCAGAAGTGGCTGTTCGTTCATAACGGACTCATCAACGAGTACGAGAAGTTGCGTCGCGATCTCGCGTTTGCGATCTCGCCTGAGCTTTTCCCACTCATTAGCGGAACAACGGACTCCGAGCTGATGTTCCTGCTCGCGTTGAGCTTCGGCATGGACGGCGATGTACAGGCCGGCCTGTCACGCATGGCGGGATTGGTCGAACACCTGGCCGAGAAACACGAGGTCGAAAACGCGCTGCAAATGACCCTTGGCATCAGCGACGGTGAGTCGCTGTACGCGGTCCGGTATTCAACGGTGGGCGAATCGCGATCGCTGTTTCACAGCGCCCATCGCGATGTAACCATGGAAATTGCGCCCGACGCTGCTCGATTCTCCAGAGACGCACGCGCGATTGTTTCCGAACCATTAAGCGATCTCGAGGCGGAATGGACTCCCGTTCCGGAAGCGAGTTTCCTCACGATTACCAGGGGCGAGGTTTCTTGCGAGCCGTTCACCCCGATCATGCCCTGATGATTCGCCGGCCGTTGAATCCCGTGACCTGACTCCAATCGCCGAACGCCGAAACATCGGTTTTGGTTTCTTGATGGATGGCAACGGTCTAATATGCATCAAGGTGTATTCTCAAATTTCGCAGAATTTCACGCGCCAGATGCACGATTGGAAAAATGGACATACAGACTGTTGAACAGGCCAGAGCGGCGTTTCACAGGCGACATGCCTCGAAGTACTACTCTGGCCCGCTGCATCTTGCGACAACCGTCGGTATCAGTCTGCTGGTCGCATCTTTGAGTGCCATGATGCTCGAGAAGGTCACCCCGTTGGAATGGGTGACTATCCCACTGACATTCCTTTACGCCAATCTGAGTGAGTACCTGGGTCACAGGGGGCCGATGCATAACAAGACGAGATTTCTGAGCGAGGTTTTCAAGCGGCATTCGATCGAACATCACTCGTTCTTTACACATGAAGCGGCAACATTTGACTCAAGTCGGGATTACAAAGCAGTCCTTTTTCCACCGATTCTGTTAGCGTTTTTTTTAGGTTGTTTTGCCATACCGGTCGGAGCAATTCTTTACGTTCTGGTATCCCCGAACGTCTGCTTTCTGTTCGTGCTGACCGCCATCTTGTACTTCCTCAACTACGAGCTGCTGCACTTCGTTTATCATATGGATCCGCAGTCTATGCCTGCCAGATTGCCGTTCATGGGCCGCCTGAGAAGACACCACATCAACCACCACAACAAGTCCCTGATGACCCGCTACAACTTCAACATTACGTATCCGATCTTCGACCGGATTCTCGGCACTATCTACGACGGCCAGGATTAGCTAAATTCGGCCAGGCAGGGTCACCTCCCCACATCTCAGAGTAACTTTGCTTTGCCGCACTAGCCGACGATCAACTTAGGCGACGGACTGATGTCAGCCTTGTAGAAAGGCCGTTGGAAATGCGGAATCGCAGCTAGTTAAAGAAAATCGAAACCACGCCGACATAACTACCGAGAAACTGAAAACTCGGCAATTACGGCTATCTCATTGAATTCATGCACTTCAGGATAGGCGCCCAGAGGAAGAATTCATGAGTTGGTTCTTATCATCGATGCGGTCCCGAATGTCATTGAATTGGCTGAAATCACTCACTTTCAGTATTGCCGCGGCAATGGCACTATCTCTTTCGTTTGCAGGGGCGCACGCCCAGGACAGCGGATTTATAGATATTGAGGAATTCCTCGCCCTTGAAGTGGTTCTCGTAACCTCACAACGGCGCGACGAGAATCTCCAGGATGTCCCTATATCTGTTACTGCCCTTCGGGGCGACCGCTTCAACGCAATGATTGAGGGTGGCGAAGACATTCGCGCACTCGCAACTCGCGTGCCAAGCCTATACGCGGAGTCATCGAACGGCCGCCTCGGACCGCGCTTCTACATTCGTGGATTGGGCAACACAGACTTCGACCTGGCGGCTTCGCAGCCGGTCTCCATTATCATGGATGAAGTTGTACAGGAAAACGTCATTCTGAAAGGCTTCCCATTGTTCGACGTCGAGCGCGTGGAAGTACTGCGTGGACCACAAGGAACTTTGTTCGGACGCAACACCCCCGCGGGAATTGTCAAATTCAATACTCGCAAGCCAACGAAAGAAATCGATAGTCACTTCTTCGTGAATGCAGGTAACCTTGGGACTTATAATCTCGAGGTTGCATTGGGCGGCAGCTTGAATGCCGCGCAAACCGTCACCGGACGTATTTCGATACTCAATCAGAACCGGGAGGATTGGATCAACAATGCATTTACAGGCGAAAACGATGCATTGGGCGGATTCAATGAGTTCGCCTGGCGCGCACAACTCGAGATCAGACCCAGCGATAAGTTCTCTGCGCTATTCAACTTGCACGGCCGCGACAACGACGGTACAGCGTCCGTTTTCCGGGCCAACATCGTTACCCCGGGAAGCAATGAGCCTAATGTCAATTACGACCGCGGTACGGTGTTCTTCGATGAAGGCAATAACAACCCACAAGAAGCACACGGGATCGGTGCATCATTGAAGCTGGATTTCAATTTAGCCAACGAAATGACCCTGACATCCATTACGGCATACGAGACTGCTGATAATAAGAGCCTCGGCGACATTGACGGAGGTTACGGCGCTGATTTCCTTCCCACTGTCGGGCCCTGTCCGCCTGTGCCGACGCCAAGCTGTATTCCGTTTCCGTCACAAACGCAGGACGGGCTCGATGACCTGGATCAATTCACCCAGGAGTTTCGCCTGGCAACAAGCGGCCGGGATCGCGTGATTTGGCAGGCGGGGGTATTCCTGTTCGACTCGGAATTTGCGGTAACAACAGTACCCTTCTTCGTGGCGCCAACGACAGTGACACATGAGAACACAGCGTGGGCTGCGTTTGGCCATATTAGCTACGCCTTTACAAATAAACTCACCGTCATCGGCGGCCTTCGCTATACGGATGACGAAAAGGACCTCACGGCTCAAGTATCACCAGTTCCAACCGCGCCAGTAAACGTGCAGGACGAACAAGTCAGCTGGGACATAAGCGGCATCTACTCGGTCAATGAAGATTTCAGGTGGTACGGCCGGTTTGCGAGCGGCTTTCGTGCGCCGACAATTCAGGGGCGAGACATTGCGTTTTTTGGCGTACCGTCTACCGCCCGCTCAGAGGAGATAGTGTCAGGTGAAGTTGGTATCAAGGCAACACTGGCCGATGAGCGCCTTCGCGTGAACGGGTCCATCTATCGCTATCAGATAAACGACATGCAATTCTCCGCAATCGGGGGTGCGGCGAACCTGGTTCAGCTGGTGAACGCGGACAAGGGAAATGGCACCGGACTGGACGTCGATCTGGAGTGGTTACTATCGGACAAATTTCTGTTTACCGCGGGATTCAGTATCAACGACACCGAACTCGATGATCCAAACCTTCGGGTTGCACCGTGCGGATCGGGGCTGTGCACGGTAACGGATCCGCTCGACGCCAACGGAAATGCGATCGTTGATGGAAATTCCTTTCCCCAGGCCCCGAAACTCCTGGCCAACCTGACCCTGCAATACACGCATGAATTCGGAAGCGGCGATCAATTCTTTTTCGATATCGATTACGCGTATCACGGCGATACAACGTTCTTTCTCTATGAGTCGCTGGAATTCAGCAGCAACAGTGCTTTCGAACTCGGCCTGAGAGCGGGCGTGACCTTTAACGATGGTCGCTGGGAACTCGCAACGTTCGGCCGCAACATCACCGACGAAGAAAACCTGATCGGTGGCATCGACTTCAACAATCTGACCGGATACGACAATGACCCAGCCGTGTATGGCGTGACTTTAAAAGCCCATTTTGGCCAGGAATAGACGTTTACTCCGGCGCCGTTGATTATGTCTTCTCTTTCATGGTCAGGATGAAGTACGGCCTCAGCTTCAGGGTGTGAAACCGATCACGCAATACTCGACGCCACCTGCGTACCCTGAGAAGGTCGGAGTTGTGGCCGAACGAAATGAACTCAGCTAGACCACGCCGTTGGTTTTCACGACTGTTTGCGCGAAAGACCGACGAAACCAGCGTTTCCCCGTATCATGCGGTGGCGATCCACTGTACGAATAACTCGTGCGAAGCGGCACGCAACGTCCAGTATGAGCGCCACGTTTCTGCAGAAGCCCCCCTGTTACCTCTTGCTCAATGCGATCGTCCCGACGAGTGCGAGTGTCGTTACAAACACTACGACGATCGGCGCGGCGATGCCCGCCGGGGCTCGGGGCACGGTACGCCATTGAAAAACGACTCCGCACTCGAGGACCGCCGCCGCGGGAAGGGGCGCCGGGAAGAAGACTACGCCGAGGACGGCGACACGTTTTCCGTGCATGAAGACAGCTACTACGAGCACGTGGGCGATACGATTCGCACGGCGCTTCTGAACGTCGATGAGGCCGACGGGGTCGATCCCTACAATTCAGGCAGCTTCGACAAGTCGAAATCCTGGAAACCAGGCTCCCGCTAACACTCCCACTTTCCGCGGTGATAATCTAAACCCGCAATCACGACATCGATTCGAAATGAACCGATCAGTTTTGAGCGGGAGACGAAAATGTCTGAGACAACGGAACGGCAGGGACAATGTCTTTGCGGCGCGATTCGAATTACAGCCAAAGAAGCCGGCAGCAGCGTAGGCGCGTGCCATTGCAAAATGTGTCGCCGGTGGGGTGGCGGGCCTTTTATGGAAATCGACTGTGGCACGGCCATTTCGTTCGACAACGAGGAAAATGTGTCCGTCTTCGACTCATCGGCGTGGGCTGAACGTGGTTTTTGCCGCAAATGCGGCACTCATCTGTTCTACCGGATAAAGGAGAGCGGGCAGCACATGGTACCTGTCGGTCTGTTCGACGACGAAGAGAATCTGGTCTTCAAGACGCAGGTATTCATCGATGAAAAGCCGCCCTATTACGGCTTTGAGAACGAGACTCAGGAGATGACCGGGGCTGAGATATTCGCCATGTTTGGGGCACCGGAGTAAGCAGGCACAGGACTAACAGGCTACTCACTGCAATTCGTGAACTTGCTCGTTCGGCCTCGACCGCGCGACGGGCTTGAGCCCGACCAGTGGCCTGAGCCAGCCGACCCGGCGCAGCAGTAACTCGTAAATTCCCAGGTTCAGCACAACGGTCGCGCTCGTTATCGACAGGTACTTCACCGTGATGGACAGGTCCATCGGTACGATAACGTAAGCAAGTGCCACGACGATTGGCAGGTGCAGGCAAAACAGAGGATAAACGGCGTCGTTGAGATAGGAGAGCACGCGACCCGGTCGTTGCAACCAGACGCCTGCGAACCCCAGGCACACCAGTAGCCAACACCAGGCATTGGCAACGCGAACAACGCAAAACCAGAGGTACGCAGCAATCGTAACCTCACCGTCGTGAATCGGGCTGAAGCCGCTTCTCTGTGGCTGCCAGAACTGCAGAAATAGCGTGATGGTCATGATAACGGCGAGGACCAGGACACAGTGTCGGATCGCCTGTGCACGGTCAAGCAGTGACTCGGAAGAGGCGAAACAAAAGCCCGCCAGGAAGATCAGGAACCAGTGACCAAAGCTCGCCCAGTCGTGAATGAGATCGCGGAATCCCGGAAACGCACCCCGCAGCCCTATTTCGACGATCGCAAGCGGCACGATCGGCAGCAAGAGGCGGAATCCCGGTGTAAGGGCCCGGGACCACTTTTCGATGCCCCTGCGGCCCGCAGGACCGAGCAGATACGCAAACACTGGCAGACCCAACAAACAAAACAGAAACAAATAGGCTATAAACCAAAAATGATGCCAGCTCAGGCTTCCACTCGGGTAGAAGCCACTCGTGAACAACTCGGCATAGAATTCAACAAAATTGCCGCCGAATTCTCCGAGGAAACGCTTTTCGAGGAATACCATTGGCGGCACGAGTACCAGTACTCCGAACGCCAACGGCGGCAGCAGTCGTTGTGTCCGATCGCGCAGAAACTGCCGGCTGTCCCGGTGTTTCAACGCGAAACGCACACCCACCCCAGAGATGAGGAACAGCAGCGCCAGACGGAACTGATGCAGGAAGGCAACGAAGAGTTGCAGGAACGGACTGTGCTCTGCGTTGTGGATCATCGGGAGCCCGCTGGGTAGAAACGCGATGGCGGCATGGAAATAGACCAGCAAGCCAAAGGCAATAACGCGAAGCCAGTCGAGGTCCGAGCGCCTGGCAACGATAGGTGAGCTACTCAAGGCGACCTCACCTGGCCTGCGTTGCGTCTGGGTCATGTATGCACTCCGAAATGGGCTTTTCCGAGTGCAAAGTTACGGCGAAGGCCGGTGTCGGTCTCGCCGAATTCGACGAATTCTCGCCGATTTTGAAATCGACAACACTTATTCGGAATCGGCGCCTGTTTGTCCGGAGTATTTCTTCCGATAGTCGGTCGGGGTCGTCCCTGTAGCGGCCTTGAACGCCCTGTTGAAGGGGCCGAGCGATGCGTATCCCAGGTCAACGGCGATGGTGAGTACCTGCCTCCTGGCGAACTCGGCGTCGGCAAGGCGCTCCTTCGCCTCGTTGATGCGATAGTTATTCAGGAACGCAGAAAAATTCCGGTAGCCCAGGTGACCGTTGATGAGGCGGCGAAGCTGATGTTCCGGATAGTCGAGTTTTTCGGCCAGAGCACGGATCGACAAGCCCGTCTCCCGGTAGACACCCTCCTCCATCAGATCCAGCAGCTTCTGTCTCATAACGCGTTCAGCAGCACCGAGTGAATCCCCGCTGCTGTGCTCGGCGCCCCCGGAATGACCAATCGTCCCGAGTTCAAAGAAATCTGCGTCGAGGCGCAATATAGGTATTGCCAGGCCAACCGTAAGAAGCGCAATTGCGATTACATTCGTCAGCCCGACCCAAGCGGGCAGCATCGCCTCACCAAGTGCGAGTTCTACCGTAAGAACTATGGCGACCTGTATCGAAACGATAGCGACCAAGAGCAGACGAAATGACCTGCGTCTCTCGATCAAATCGTCAGGCCGGCCTTTCAGCGCCAGCCAGAGCGTATCCGCGACGGCCGCCAGCGCGACAATATGCACCACCACGCTCACGGACCCTTTCCAGGTAGCAATCAAAGCATCCTCGGACAGGTATATTCGCCACACGACAATGACGATGGCCGCAAAGGCGATCACCAATGCGGGTTTCGGCCAGGGCGCCTCGAAAATCGCTCGTGCGAAAAACCACAGGCAATACGGGACTATCAGTGCCAACAGCAGCGCTGCCGGTATCACCATGGGAAGTAGATTGCGTAGCACCGCGGAGGATGTGAACAGGTAGCCCACGACACTCAGCACGAGCAGCGCACCGCTGAAACGAGCCGCGCGTCCACCGCTGCCAAAAAGGAACACGGCGGCGATCAGGAGTTCCTGCCCAATCACGATTAGTCGAATGGCAGTTTCAATGGTCGGCATGGTTGCAGCTTATAGATTTCCGCACTGAGTTTCTGCCCGGACGACTGCCAGAATGGACAGCGGGACAAAGAGTAGAAAAGCAAGGGCACACAGACCACCCAAACCGCCCGCTCGGGCGCTGCTGAAAGCGGCACCTGCCATGGCCATCAGGATGGCCTAGGGAAACCATCCCGGATTCGGAGCCTCGTCGTTTGAGGTACGTCCGCGGTCCCGTCGCTATTCTTGCAAGATGCTGTCAAACGCATCATCGAAAGGCTCCACCAGGATCCTGTCGCCCAGGGTCAACTCGTCGCAATATTTGTACTTCTGCCTGGTGTGGGAATTTTTGAATAGCTTCCAGTAAGGAATGTCCATATCGTCGGTCACCCAGCCTTCCACGAACTCGAATGGCCCTACCGGGAAGAAATACTCGTCAATGATCCGCTGCCAATCCGCTGTTGAATATGACACCCGGAGGAGACCCGGCGGAAAAACACTTCTCATTGGTCTTCCTGTTGAAAGTCACCTGCCCGACAGCCTGAATTCTCAATCACTTGCCTTGACTTGTCCACGATCTTGACGATGGAAAATCAAGCACTTATGTCCTATCAACGTCCTTTGTATTTTCAGGTACTACAATTTAGGTGAAAAGACCCCGGTTTTGTCGAATGCTGCACGTTACGTGCTTTGAGTCGGTAGTGACACCTGGCTGTGTGAACGCGGTGATACGCCAATTCTCGGCATTTGAAGAGATAAGGAGACGCCAATGGCGGATGCTCAAAAACAAACGCCCGTGCCAGGCTTCTTGCTGGTTATCGTACTGATCGTTGTTATAGGATTTCTTTTGTTTGTCCTACTTCGATGAATTGGCGCGCCCGATGGGCCAGGCTGTATTCGCCGTTGTTGGTCGTCCTGTCGATGGTATTGATCGTGTTGCTGATCGCTGTTGCTTTTCGTTTGGGCTTCGTAAGCAGGCTGCGGCTGGTAGAAAACAAAGACCTGATCGACGCGAGTACGAAGCTTCTTGGCACCCTGGTTCTCACTCTCGGCGCGGTCGCTTCCTATTTTCGATTTTTTAAGGGTCGGACACTGTCTCCCCGCCTGACTATTGAAACAACCGTCGAGGTTTTTCCGTTCGACGAATCGACGAATTTCCACGCCGTAAGTATCGAAGTCAGCAATGTCGGCTCCGTCGCGATCTGGGGCCTGGAACCAAGGGTCGAGATTACCTATCACAGATCCGACGGGAAGACGCAGGAAGACGTCGGAAAGTGGTGGACGCCGCTTGACCTGAAGGACGGCAAGGCAAGAGTCAAGATGCTTGACACCGGCGAGTCTTCGCAATTTGTAGTGGACCGTCGGGTTCCGATCAATGTGCGCGTCGCGACGTACGTCGCTCGTGTGAGCCTCAGCGACCGATACTCCTGGCATCGAGTAACGCACGCATCGAATTGCCTGCAGGCAGACCAACAGGCGGCATTAACGAAGTAGCGCCTTTGATCTAGCTACGACCCAGAATCACTCCCTCGATCTGCGGAATCTCGGGGAATACGGCGGCCTCGTTATCGACCACCAGCCGCTCTGCGATCTCGCCGTAGGCCGCGCAGCGTCGCCAGGCTGTGCCTGAAGCTATTCCCAGATTGCGCAGCGTCTGCCTGTGATCAACCAGTACCACCAGCGCAGCTACAAACAGGATCACGCGCCAGGCGACCGTGAATATTGACCGCCGGACGGCACCGCCCATTTGCAAGCGAAGGAAATCGCAATGGAATGGTAAGTGAGCACGTTCGTCACTGGCAATACTGGCAAGCAATGACTGGATTCGTGTGTTCGGCAATCGCTCCGACAGCAACTGGTAGGCAGCCGTCCCAACGATCTCTGTGGCCAGCATTACAAGCACTTTGAACCTGAGCCCGATCAGTCCCCTGGCATTTGCAGCGAGCTTTGCCGTCCGGCTACTGCGGACGAGTTCGCCGCCGAGATTGCGGATGCAGATCGCCAGGAGTTCGGAATGATAGTGCTGCTCCTTGACGAGCAGCGCCATTGCATCCGCATAATGGCGATCGATACCTCTAAGCGAGCTGTTTCTGGCGTGACCGACGATCGTATCGCCGCGGGACTTTCGCAACTGAAATTTGGCCAGGGACCTGGCCAGCGATGCCGGGAATGCGGAGTAGTCTTCCCATATCTCCAGCCTCGGCAGCACACGCTCCCGTCGACCTTCAAAAAATCGTTTCCAATGCCGCCAGCGATTCGCATTCTGATTCATGTCTTATTCCCGAATTCACTGCACAAAAAATGTTTTCGTCTCCTACCAGTAAGAGCGGATTCAAGGCATGAATCACATCATGTCAACGGCATCAGTTCAGTCTTCGATCGTTCCAGAAAGGCGGCGTATCGCGAGAAAAAGGAGCAAGAACAGCAATTCGGCGAGGCCGAATGGGCCCTCCCCGATCTCCTGCCGGTCACGGCCTGTGTCGCACTGCCTGCATTCCCAGCATCGTCTATGGCGTACGCGGACCGTGCTCTATTTCACATAATTCTGCCCAAAAGCGGAACTGTGTCACAAAAATGCCCGTTGCTCTCGCTTTATGGTCAATTATTCCTATTCTTGGGTATGTAATTGTGCGTACACACTTATGCACCAGGGAGAATACCGATGCTCAGAACACCCACCATGAGCGCGGCCACGGACGTCCCCGCTTGCAAGATGTCACTCCCGGAACTGCTTCTGCACGCACTGGTCATCGAACTCGAGGCCATGCAGCGCTACGAGCAACTCTCCGAAATGATGGAAAGAATCGGCAACAGGAAAGTCGCGAGGATCTTCGCGAGAATGTCGGCCATCGAAGCCCGGCACGCTGACGTAATCGACGAGCAGATCAGGGGCCACAAATTACCCATGCTCACGCCAAGCCAGTATCTCTGGGACGGACAGGAGGCGCCTGAAAACACTGACAGTACCCGCCTCTTCCACCTGATGACACCTTGCCAGGCCATGTCGCTGGCGCTCGATAACGAGAAGCGTGCGTACGAGTTTTTCGCGCAGGTCGTCGATGACAGCACCGATGAGCACGTTCGCGAAATCGCCGCCGAGTTTGCCGTGGAAGAGGAAAAACACGTTGCCTGGGTGGAAGAGTGGTTGGCCGAGGAAATTGCCGTCGAACAACATTAAAACAACGTGTTAACGTACTAAATCAATGTCGTTTCTAGAACTGCCGCTCTCGGGTGCACTACGTCCGTGGTACCGCAATTGTCGCTTCAGAGAGCGTTCAAGGCTACGGCAATTACGAATTGCCTGCTTCCACCGCCGCCAATATATTGAGGTTTGGCCAAAATGTTGTCGTAATCGCATCGTGTTCGTACGGCGACCAGGCAATAACGCTGCCATGAATGGCGTCGTGGCAGCGGCACCGGCCGCCACGAATGTGTTGGTGCAAGGAGAAGGAGTATGCCTGTCAAGTTGACACCCAGAGATGTGTCTGACGAACTCGCCAGATGCCACTCGGTTCTTATCGCGTCCTGCCCTGTCTGTCCGCCGATGTGTATTGCGATGCAAAAGCAATCACCGTTCATCGAGTTCTTTCGCCATGGGCTCAAAACCGCAGCTTTCGAAGACCACATCAAGTCCATTCGCGATTCCCTGTTTGAACGCGGCATTCGAACGGGTGAGTTCGAGATTCATACGCCAACACCGATGATGTGCCTGTGGACCGAGGGGCAGCGCAAGCGCCTTCAGAAGCGCGCCAGGGATTACGATGCCGTCCTCGTGCTGGGGTGCGATTCAGGCACTGAATCGGCGAAGGATGCCCTCAAGGACACTGACTGCAAGGTCATCCAGGCACTGACAATGGATGGCGTAGTCAACGCGACGACGAAGATCAGCTTCCCGCTGACCGTTACTATGGTGCCACGCGCGGACGTGCCGGGGCAGATGACCGCCCCGCCTCCATCAAGCTGAAACGGCGAGTTCGCTACGGCGTGACGTTCACACGTCCGGGAAACGCAACCCGGTTATTGGCTTCGCGCGCTTCGGCGATATTGTTGTTGGGGTCCAGTATGCCGCCGACAAAGTAGTTACCCGGCGCCAGGTCGTTTGGAACCCGCAGAGGAAACGTCGCGAATACGAAGGTACCCGCGGGACCGAAAGCGCGGCCGCTCGCAATGACACGATCCGACATCGAGATGATGCTGTTGGTGGACATCACGATCACGAAATTCGCGTCGACGAATGTCTTGCCCTGATTGACGAACGCGAATCCGGAGTTGAACGTCCCACCACGGGGCGTATTCTGCGTGCCGCTGCCGAGTATGAGCGCTGTGGCATCCGAACCGGTTCGCCTGAAGTTGGTAATGGAAAAGTCGGTTTCCGAATTCGAGTGACTGTAGAGTGTGCGCGCACCACGCGCATCGTCCCCGAACGGCGCCGAACGGAACGCAGCGTTGCCGCCATGGAAGGCCGAAGCCGTGTTCGTCATTACGGCCATCTGGTTGGGTTCATGATTGAGGCCCAGGAAATGTCCCATTTCATGCACGGCCGTGAAGCGGAAACTGGCGTTTCCTTCCACGGTACGTGGGTCGTGATCCCCGAACTCCCAGGTAACCGAATTGTTAAAGCGCATATCCGCCTCTTCAATGTCCTGGCCGAAAAAGCAGATATCGAAGCGCATCTGGGTGACCGCGAGCGCGCCACCCGCCGCGGCATTGGACACCAGCCCGACTTCATTGCCATCGCTCCCGAGTCCCATAGTCGTATCGTTATCGTTGATAATATTCTCGAACTCGAAATGCATGCCCCGCATGTCGTTCCAGCGGCCGAAGCTCGTGAATATGTCGTTGCGAATCGGGTGAGTCGTAGGAAACGACACTGGCGACAGTTTGACCGTCACGTCGTTGTCCCAGGTGACGGGGTCCGGCCAGCACTCATCGAATTGAAAGGCGTGCGCCGGCACACCGACGAATGTTCCAAGAACAAGGAATATCGAACGCAAGTTCCAGAATTTCATTACTCGCCCTCCTTTGATTTGTGGGAGTCGCGGGGCTTAAGGACAGGGGCTGAGCGCATGAGCCCGGGAATGGGCATCGGGTGGTATTCCAGCAACTTCGGGTCGAGGTCCTTGCGCATGCCGGATCGCAGCTCTTTCACCTGGCCGATGAGGTCGCTCAGCATCATGGGCTTCTCGCCAAGGAGTTCGCGCATGCGTGCAAGCCGATCACGCGTCGGCTGCTTTTCGGACAGCCCTTTCTGGCGTTCCTCGTCCAGTTTCTGCAACTCCTCGACATTGTCTTCCCGGTAGATGGAATCCGACTCGCGCTGCTTGAATTCATCTGGATTCAATTGGCTGCCGAGATCGATGCGCGCCGGTTTTTGCCTGCAATCGCCGTCCCCCGGGCCGCCCTGCGGCCCCTGCTGAGGCATCGGCGCGTACGCCAGGTAGCCGTCCTTCAGTCCGGTGACCACGGCATCGTCCGCGTTGAACATGACGTGGTCACCGCCCTTCTCGATCGCGACCAGGCGCAGCGCGCCCTGCGTCCAGCCCGCAATAGGATTCAGGCTCCACTCGCCGCCACGCAGGAACAAGAGATAGGTTTGGCCCAGGTTGAGCTCCGGCAAGCCGACCACGAGTTCCATCTGGCCCTTGGCATTCAGACCACCGGAGAACGGGAGCTTGAAGGTCTCCCCTTTGTCCAGCCTGAGCTTGTCGTCGCCATAGACCGAGCGGATCGGCCGTATCTTGATGTCCGTGAATATCTCGCCGGTTTTCCGGTCTTCCCGGTATTCTATTCCAACCACTGTTCCGATCATCACGACAGCCGAATGCCTGACGAGATCGGTAAGCGTCGCTCGTTTGTAACGGGTCGCGCCTGCTTCCTGGATGACGCCGAGCGTCAGCACGACCAGCGTAATCATGGAGATCAGTGTTTTCCAGGTCAGACCGATCTTGTTCATATCGTGTCCCCAATGCTTGGTGTTGGTATTTGCACTTGCCATCTGCCTTGCATAATTGCGGCGCATCGGTTCAGGCTCCGAATACGATCGTGAATTCACGTCCACACCGTGTTCCGCCAGTGCTTCCGCAGCCATGACATGCCCCGGCTTTTGGGCGATAGCCGACTTCAGATAGAGGGTTGCGGTGACGGGGTCGCCGCGTGAATCGGCGATCTTCGCGAGCTGGTAGTACGCATCAGCGTGGCTGGGGTCGACAACGGTGGCTTTGCAGAAATATGCCTCTGAATTGTCGACGTTGTTCTGACACAGCTCGATCAACCCCAGGCCGTAACAGGCATCGGCTTCGAGCTCCGGCTGGTTCCTCATCGCTTGCAACAAACGGCTGGCGCGCCCCGTTTCGCCCATTCTGGCGAGGTTCAGGGCTTCTATTACTGTGTCCCGTCCCGTTTTCATGTGACCGCCCCCGGTAATGCACGAGCCCACGAAAGGCCCGTGATCTGGCTTACCTGTATAAGCGGAATCGGGGGGCGAATCCCCTCACCTGTCGGACCAGCGCCAGGCGCGTCACTGGCAGCGAGTTGGAAGCCAGGGACGCCTAGTCTTCATCATCCTCGCGTTTTTCGACATCGGCCAAACGGCGCTCCAGGGATTGCAGGTATTCGGCGATATTCGATTCACCGTGTTCGGATTCTTGTATCTTTCTGGCCAATTCGAGCGTTCCCCTGTCGCCCTCTCCTTCGCTGAGCCCGCGCAATGCCCCTTCATTACCTGCGATCAATTCAAGCTCACGAACGTGCTTTTCTATTTGTCTGCTCCCCTGGTCGTGTTCGGCCTCGAGAATTCCGTTTCTCTTGGCGCGACCAAGCTGCTTCTTCTTGCCTTTAGGCTCCGGATTACCCTCGGTAATCTGCATGTCGAGCCTTGATATCTCGTCCGCAGCAAGCGTTATCCGGTTGTTCAGTCCGATGGTGGCCTCGGCAATAATCGACGACATTACTTTTCGGAGATCGTTAACAGAATTCAGGTCCTTTTGGAAATCGGCGAGCATGTCCTCCAAACGGTCGATATTCTCCTGCATATTCTTGCTATCGCCATCATCGACCCACGCCGCAATTGCACGGAAGATTTGCTTGATAAAGCGGCGAACCGGCGGAATCAGGAGCAGCAACAGGCTCGCTATTCCAGCGATCGACGCCCACCACTCCACATCCATGGTCACATCGGTGCCTCGTGTTTCGGCGGAGTAATTGTCCCCATGATTCCCTCGAGCTCGTCACCAAGGCGCAGTGGCCGTGTCCAGTCACTTTTTCGGAGTACGGGCACCCCCAGTTTCCTGCTCGTCGAAGAGATCTCGTCGAACAGGTCAGTTGACTTCGAAGACATCGTAAATACGACCGTTTTCTTCAACAGTTCTTTGTTTTCCTCGCTCTCCGCGAGTTTCTTCAGCAGCACAAGCCCGGTCTTCAGGTAATTGTCCGTTGACTTCCTGTCGAACTCGGATGTCTCGTCACCTCGACCCGGCATCATCACGTCCAACAGAATCAGTTCGACGTCGTTTTCCGCATCCTCCGCGGTGAGCGTTTCCAGCGCCGTGTCGGCATCCGTTATCTGCTTCGTTTCATAGCCGCGCATCTGCATCTCCACGGCGTACGGGCGCAGAAAGCTCTCTTCCTCATCGACGAAATAGATCATTTTTCCTTCTCCTCCAGAGGCATGCTGACGACAAACGTCGTGTGTTCAGCAGTGTCATGCAAGTTCAACGCGCCCCCCATCCGGTTCATCAGTTGGCGCGATTGTGACAATCCGTATCCGGTCCCGCGTATGTCGTGCGCAAAGGCCGCGTCGCCGCGAAAACCCTCGTCAAATATGTTCGGTTTGTCGGCTTCCCGAATTCCAATTCCAGTGTCCGTGATTGACACGTCAAGGTAGTCGCCACGCACGGTGAAGCCAACGCTGATGCGGCAAATGCGGCTGGCGCCGCAGTATTTCATCGAATTCTCGATCAGGTTGCGGAAAACAACGAGCAGACCGTCTCGCGACGCCATCACGGTCGGCACGGTGCGCGGCTCGATGTGCAGTCCTGTGAATTCCACATGCCGGATGCCCATGGAATTCTTGAGCTTCTCGGCCAGGTCGCGTGCCTGGACGATCACGTCGGCATAGACGAGAACGGGTTCGATCTTCAAGTCGCTGCCTTCAAGATCCCGGCTCTCGATCCGGTCGATTTGAAATTGCAGGTTTTCCAGGTGGCTGATGCTGTCCGGAACAACGAAAGAGAGCTTTTCAGGCATGTCGGGACCGCGATCATGCAATGTGTACAGATGCGCCATGACCGATGCAATCGTGCCTTTCGCTCCATGTACGGTTCGTTGGAAGTCATTTCGCCAACGGTCCGAGCGTTCCATGATGCGACCCACGACACCGATCAGCGAGGCCCAGGAATTAATCGACGCCATATCTTCCCAGGCAAAGCTGCCGACTTCATGTTTGCCGTCGTGCACGATCATGCGATTGGTGACGCGCAGAATGCCGATAGGATCGGCGGCGGCCTGGTTACGGGACGGCGGCTCGAAGATCGGTACGAAAACGGTTGCTCTCCGTTGACCGGCGACTTTTTCGACGTACTTGCCTTCTGCCCTGTCCGGGTTATCAACAAACACTATCGGCTCTCTTTGTAAGAAGCATTTGACGGTCGAATTGGACGTTTCATCGAGGCGGTAATAGATATCGTCCTTGCGCTTGGTTTTCAGATCGCCGCGCAAACCCCGCGAGCAGTCGTAATCCAGCCCGGTTGTGGCCCGCATGTACAGGTACTTGTTGCGGTCATCCTGGAGGAAGATCGACCCGGCCTCAATTTTCCAGTTGTCCTTGAGCACCTGGAGCGACTTGTGCATGAAGCTGTTTGTATCGCCTGACGAGAACGCTTCTTCGGTGATCTTGCGACGTATCATCGCCTGGTCGTGAACAACGGCCAGCGAGTAAATCCTCCCGATCACAGGAGCGACATTTTCCATCACGTCCCTTGCTTTATCGAGTTCAGCGGCATCGTCGGGGTACAGGCAAACGGCACCCGACCATTTGATGGAGTCAGTCTCGAGGGTCTTGTCGGGTAACGGGAAATGTGGAATGGGAGTGGCAATGTAGCACTGCAGTTTGTGCTTCCGGCAAAGCTCCTTGTTGACGTAGGTGTCTACCTTCGCAATGTCGTAATGAACGACAATCTCGCCGGTGCGAATCGCATCGCCGGCCGGCGTGGTCATGGGAATCTGGAATGCCGACCACGAGTCCCAGTCGAGACCGGTTTGCGCTCGTATGGTCTGCGTATCGCCGAGAGGATCGAAACTGAAAAACGTGGCTGCCTTGAGCTTGAAGTGTTTCGACAGCAATTCGAGGATAGCTTGCGCCGCATCGGTCGATTGCCGGCCCGCGATATCCAGCAACTCGGACGCGAGAACCCACTCGGCATTGGGCTTCTCGTTATTGCCGCTCAATATGAATCTCTGTACGGATCATGGCGCCGTCTCAGTGCTTTCTCACGATATTGGCTACGTTCGAGTTGTTCTTTTCCCGGCCTGCCACATATAGTACAAAAATCTCATAAATGCAAAGCACAACGGTGCCTGTACACTCGCTTCGATACCAGCCTTCCGACATAGCCTATGCCCGAGCTACCCGACATCTGTGCCTACCTCGAAGCCCTGGAGCAACGCCTGGCCGGCCAGGCGCTGGAGGAAGTGACTTTACTGAGCCCTTTCTTCCTCCGCTCTGCCCTGCCGCCGCTCGATGACGTTCGTGGCCGCACGGTCACGGACCTTCGGCGACTCGGCAAGCGAATTGCAATCGGCCTCACCGGCGACTACTGGTTAGTGATTCACTTGATGGTCGCGGGGCGATTTCAGTGGCAGGACGTGGACTCTCGCGCAAAGAAACCCACACGAAACACCCTCGCAACTTTTCGATTCGGCAGCGGCACGCTTGTCGTCACCGAGGCGGGTACCAGGAAACGCGCATCCCTTCATGTCGTGCAGGGTGGCAGCGCGCTATCGGAACACGACCCTGGAGGGCTTGAAGTCCTCGAGTGCGACCTCGACACGTTCGCGGAGCGCATGCGCCGCGAGAATCGTACTTTGAAGCGAGCACTTACGGACCCGCGCATACTCAGCGGTATCGGCAATGCTTACTCGGACGAAATATTGCACGCGGCGCGGCTGTCTCCCGTCATGCTGACCTCGCGGCTCGATGACGATGCAATGCGGAACCTCTTCGAGGCCACACAACGCACATTGCAGATTTGGCTGGACAGGCTTGCCGGTGAGGCGCGCAAGGCCTTTCCCACGAAAGTCACCGCGTTTCGGCCGGACATGGCGGCACACGGCCGCTACCAGGAACCCTGCCCGGTTTGCGGCACGGCAATACAGAGGATTCGCTACGCCAGCAACGAGACCAACTACTGCCCGGCCTGCCAGACAGGCGGCAAGTTGCTGGCCGATCGTGCTCTGTCCCGATTGCTGTAAAAAGACTGGCCACGAACAGTCGATGAACTGGAGAAAATCCAGCCGAGACCGAGGTCCTGAGCCAATCAGCGCGCTACGGTTGGTGTGTCGTTAACTTCGTGCAGTACTTGTAGATCGATGCCAGTTCCCTGGTCGTAGTGTCATCGATCAGGTCCTCGTCGTCTCGCTTTGTCAATTCGGTGTTGAGAGCATCGAGCTGCGGTTCTGCGTACGGGCATCGGATACCGGGACGCAGCCAGCAGCTACCCGCCTGCGCCTCCTTCTTCCTCGTTTCCCAATCGGCTGCGGCTTCGCCTATCGTCTTGTGTAGCGGAAGCCGGCGCTTGTCGATGCCCCACCCGGTCAGGTACTCGTCCTCGATGTTCGCGAAGCGCAGCAGCGTCGTCGCACAGCCGTGCGCAATACTCATCGCCTGTCGTTTGCGTCGAAAATTCAGCATCGGGTGAAAACCGAAGGTTCCGCACAACCATTTCGGTATGACGGTGATTGCTTCGACGTCGATCGGTTCGGCCAGCACGTGCATTGCAGCGCCGCTCGAGTCCCTGGGCGAGCTTTCATAGATCGCCCGCAGGTTCCTTTCCGCTTTGCGGTAAATGTCGGCCTTTGTGTTGTACTTGAGTTCTTTGGTTCGCTTGCTCAAGGCAGGCCAGTAGTTCTTGAATGACTCCCATTCATCCCTGTAGACGAGATCAGGCGTCTCGGCTTCGAGTGAGGCCGCAAACATGAGGTGCGGTGCGTTCGTCCCGTCCGGATTGGTTGGCCGGCCGGTAACGTGACCTGCCGCCACGGCGCCCGTCAGGAAATCAAACACGGGCGCGATGGGCAAATTGTCCATAACACCACCGTCGATGTACTGTGCCTTGCGGCTGGTCTGCGGACGAAGATCCCAGGACCAGCGCGGGCGAAATACCCCGGGGAAAGCGCTGCTCACCAGCAATGCTTCCATCAGCATTGTCTCGGACGAGTCGTGGTTTTCCAGTTCCGGGGCATCCCCAATGATTTCCAGCTTGCCATGAGTCAGATTCGTGGCGGTCGCCAGGAACTGCATGGAGTTTTCTGAAAACACGTCGAACGGCGTGCTTTCAGGATGCTGCTTGTGTTTCTGCGGAATGACAAAATGCTCGATCAGCTGCCGTAGCGGCTCGGCGCCCAGCGTTTCGACACCAACGTTCATGTGCTGTAGCCATTGCTGCGCGTATTCGCGCAGCCCATCGACGAATGCAGCATCGTCCTCGTCCCTGATCGACCGAACGAGTTGGTTGAGTTGATAGGGATTCAGATAGAACACCCTCTCCAGCCCGGCCAGCACCGTGCGTGCCAGCTTTTCGAATTCACCGGAACGAGGATGATCGTACTTTCGGAAAAAGTGATCGGCTTGCCGCATCGAGAAACCGATCCTGGAGGCGCGAATAGTCAAGTTGCGTACAAAATCAGAGAATCGATCGGTCAGAATCACCCGGTCTACCGCGAGATAGACGGCAGACAGCCGGGCGATTTGTCGATAACACAGCGGCTTGCTGATCGCATTGAGGTCTGTGGTCTGATCCTTGTCCTGCTCCATGGAAAATACACGTGCCACCATTGCCGCCGTAATCGAGCCGATCGACGCGCCGGCAATCAGGTCCGGCTGCACCCTGAGTTCGTTGAGAGCGTTTAGCACGCCCATTTGATACACGCCGCGAAATACACCCCCACTGAACAGCAGGTTTATGGTCGGGCGAGTGCCGGTCGCCGCAGATCCTGGCGCCTGTCCCTGGTCTTTTGGCCAGTTTTTGAGCGACGCGTATTGTTTCCTTAGTTGTTCGCGGAGTTTTTGTGCCCTCTCTTCGTCACCTTTTTCGTCGTCGCGGGACTGGTCGCTAGTGGCCCGTTCGTGTGGCCAGGCAGCGCGCTTGACCTCCACTTTCTTGAGTTCCAGGTAGCCCTGTTTCCTGTCCTTCTTCTTCCCGGCGTCCCGGTTGAGCGCACACTGCTCGCAAATTTCCCGGAGTCCCGGTCCGAGATTCCCGTCGCTACCGGGCAATCTTAACGTTGACGTTTTCGCCTCTAAATCCGCGCTGTCTGCCTGCGCTTCGAGATGCATGGCGACGATGCGCTTGCAGCGCAGCTTTTTCTTTTGCTTTTTCCTGGCCTTGATAGACGGCCTGATCATCATTTCGAGAGACGCGCGACATCCATCGGCAATCGTTTGCGCGACAACTTTCCTGGCCTCCTCTTTGGACGCAAACAATATCCGCTTGTTCAGATTGAGCGGCTCGCTAGGCTCAATTGGCGTTACCCAGGCTCGATTGAACGTCTTCGGGCCGCTTTCATGCGGCACCTGGACCTGGTTCTGAGGCTGGCCCTGTTCGTTCTTGTTGGGTATGACCATCGTGTAGAATTCGGTCAGTTTTTGTTCGAGTTGCGCATCCCTGAATTGCTGGAGGCTCAGAGCGCGCTTCACGATATCCCAGAGGTGCACGTAGGGCTCCGGCCCCTGCTCCTTGTCGGGCAGCATTTTTTGGCTGATTGGCAGTGGCGACACACTGTAGATCTGCACGGCGCCGGACTGCTTGTTGATGCGATCGCGCAGAAACGTCGTCAGCGCCCGTGTTGGTACGTTTGCCACATTGGTGCCGTCGACATAGATCGAGCCGCCAATTTCCATTGCCGGAAATATCGGCACGACCGCCATCGCCGCTTCTATTGATTTTACGACGGACTCCTTGTCCGAAATTGTCTCCAGGTTGCCGGTAAGGACATTGGCCGCGGCAATACCGACATGTATGGGCGACGGATGATGATCGGCGTGATAGTCAGCTACCGTCTTTTTCTGAGTCGGATGACTTCTGGAGCGCTTGTTTTCATACTTCAGCGAATCGCTGACCACTTCTGAAAACCGTGTACCACCGTAGAAAGTGCCGTCGAACAGTTCGATCAGTAACGATCGCAAGTCGTAGGGGTGAAACAGCGAGCGATCCAGGTTGTAGGATTTCAGGAACCTTTGCAGGTACCTGCTGCCGAAGGACCTGCGTTCGCGGACTTGCTTTCGAAATGCATTGAAGTTCGCAATGGCTATTGAAGCGGCGATAACAATCAGCAACAGGAAGAACAGCAGCCCCCCGATTGCTACCAGGCCGAGCGTCCAAAGTCCGACGCTGGATGCGAATTGTCCGGCGCTCTCCACCAGGAAGCTGTCGCCGCGGTACCGCGCGACGAGGTACGTGACAAGTTGGTATAACAGTCGTACGCCGGCGAGTATGAGAGCCAGGCTCGCAAGGTCCTTCACAACCAGCCACAGGAATTGCACAATCGCGCGCACGTTATCCCTGAATGCGGCGCTAAAGTGGATTGCATCGAACTTGTAAGTTGCAAAGAGTGCCAGGGCACCGACGATAAGGTAGAAAGCGCTAATCGACCACGCCCAGGGGTTTTCCCAGAATACCGGTAGCAATACGACAAGGCCCGGGGCCAGCGGCAACAAGCTGCCGCCTAACCAGAATATCAACAGGAATACAAAGACGAGTGCGTGTGTAAGCGCAGGCAGCACCCGGTCATTGATCGGAAACCGAAAGATCAGCGATCCTGCCGACAACGGCCGCACATTCGCGCCGCTCCTGAACAATGGGCGCACCAAAACGGGAATAAGCCTGGCGACGCCGGCGAGATTGCTGCCAATCAACAACCATATCCGCTGAAATTCGAGAATACGAACGGACCATCGGACCCAGAATTTTGGAAATTCGGCTGCTGCCAGTATGCCGAGGACTCTGCGCAGCAGGCGAACAATTGTGCCAAACGGGATGTTCAGCTTCATGAATTCGTTGTACAGGCGGATCAGCCCCGATTTGGTACTCAGGGACTCCACTCGTTGGGCACGTTCCCCCGACTGGAAGAACGGAGTTTCCAGCGGCACGAGGGGATCATTCGAGTCGATCTGGTAGGCGTCAGGCGTCATCGCATCGTAGAGGCGTTCGCGGGCCTGGTAGGCCGCATTCTCGAACTCCCTGAAACGTTGGACCCTGGCCTCCAACCGCGCAGTCTGCAAAGCGACCTGCTCCGCTTCAGAAAGGTTCTTCCACATGGTGCCGGCATGAGCGGCCTCCGCTTCTTCTCCCGCCTGCAGTACCTCGGCAAGCGCAGCGGCCGAAATGGCACCGGTAGACAGTCCGACGACAGCATCCGGGGCGCGTCCCTGGATGGTCATCAATGCATGCGTGACACCGAGTTGCATGATCGAATCGAAACCACCGCCGGCAAAGTTGATTGCCCTGACAGCACAATTGGCACGACCAATGGTGCCCCTTTCTTCCGCATCGCTCCTCGGCGATTCATCGAGTTCTGCGCCCGTGACCAGCTCGCCCGGGCCGCCCCGCATCGATCCCAGCAGGTTCGCGACGACGGCAACGATGATGGCCGTTATACCCACGGTGGCGACTTGCGCTCCAATACCGTCGCCCGCAGTGTCCGGGAGAATCGATGCCGCCAGGCCGGCTGCAGTAATGGATGGCTCGCCGCCGTCGGTATACCAGTAACCCGCAGGTAGCCGGTAATAGATCAGCGTAATCACGACAGCCCAAAGCAACGTCAGTGACTGCGAAGTGCGCTGCAGCCGACCCTTGAGATTGGCGGACAGCCGGGCGAATCGATTTACCACGATCGGCGCGACAGGCTTCAGGTCGGGGAACAGCTCGCGAATCGAGTCACTCATGAACTGACGATCCAGCGGCGCGATCGAGCTTGCAAAGATACGCCCGAGACGTTCCCAGAGGCCGTTAGTGGCGGGTTCGCAGCGGTTCAATACTCGCTCGGCATCGTTACGGCAATAGAACTGCAGGTCAGCTTCTGCCGTTGATTCCGGCGCGTGCGGCTTGCGGGTTTGAAAGAAGACGGCCGCCAGGCCTTTGCGCAGGATTCGGAACCGCAGCCCGAACACGGCTTCCGTCGTCCGAGTGAGCACCAGTCCGCCGAGACCAAGCAGAACTACGACGCCAAGCGAACTGAGTATCGTTGTGAGCATGTCAGTCATGATACGGCTCTTGTGCCTGTCCGTCGTATTGCTTCACCCTGGCGTAGCCATGGATCCTTCACTATGGCGGCGTCATTTTCGCGACCCGCACCAATCTCAAATCGTTGATTTCCTTTTGCAACGATGCCTTCAACAGCGGATTCGTGCTAGCCAGCATGCGTTCCTGCAGCAGCGCGATTCGCTCGTCGTTCAGTCCGGCAGTCGTGTCCGGTTCTGCAGCGCCTTCATCGGCCACTGAGTCGGTCTCTTTTGCCAGCGTGTCCTTAAGATTCACGACCTTCTTCAGCATGTCGAACCAGAATGGCGCTCCGAGACTCAATAGCATGACCGTGATGAAAACGCCGACAAGGTTGGCTCCCTGAATGAAACTGAAGTGAAAACCGCACTCTTTCCGATTCCCGTTGTCGCCGCTGCAGTCCAGTGGTTCACCGTCAGCGTCCACCGGCAGGTAATAAAAGGCCATCCCGGCGCTCCACGGGTCTAGCTGAAAATAGGGTTCGTTGCCTGTTTCGGCCGGCGTCTCTACGGACCCTGCCAACAAATGACGGCCGGTCGCCTCTGCCTGTGCCTGCAACGCCGGATCGGTCGAAAAGTCATGGAACAGTTGTGGCGTGCTCAACTGGTAATAGAAAGCGACCACAAAAGCCCACACCAGCGTTGTAATCCGCATACGCCTCAGGAACACCTTGGACATCGACCCCTGTGTCCTACGGAACTTCTCGGAAACCGCAACCATCTTCGTGTCGTCGAGACTGAGTTCGTTCTTGCGCAGCTCCCGATCGAGATCGTCAGGGTGCATCCAGGACACTTGCGGCCCGAAAAAGCGGCTGGGCCAGCTGTCAGGTATTTTAAAGAGCCCCGATATCAGCGCGCCATCAGATCGATTCAATATGGAAATGGCGGCCTTTTTCGGATCGTCAGATATCTTTTCGCTGTCCAGTATATTGGCGAGGCTCTTCTGCAGGTTTCTCGCGCGAAAACGAAACAGGCCTTGTGTTGCCTGGACCAGTGAGGTGATCGCGATACTGAAAACCAGCATCACGGTTATGAAAGCAATAAGGACTCCAAGTACATTCATCAGGTCGCTGTTCATCACTTACCTCATCAATCAGAGAGTCGCGAGTTTTGTGGCGATCTTCGCCCCGGTCATCGCCACGCCGATTATCGTGTCCAGCACGGCTTTGGCCTGCCGGCGGGCGGCGATATCCTCGTCCGCCTTCTTCAGGGAATCGGCAATTATGTCGATTTCGTCCTGGGTCATCAGTTTCCGAATGGCACCGATCGCCGACTGCTCGAACAACAGTCCAATGGCGTTGCCGAGCGCGTCGTGCCGCGCACGGATGTTGATCAAATCGATATCCGAGACTGTGCCCCTGTTCAATGCGGCTTCGATCAATATTTCCGTCAGAGCAGTATGGCTCGCAATCATCGCCTCCGCGCGTTCCTGCATCGATGCGGACGTCTCCTCGTCCGCCTCGGCGGTAAGTTTCTTAAGCTTGTTGATGACGCGAATTTCTTTGACGGGATCGTCCCTGTCCTTACCCGCCTTGGCCAAGGCGACGAGTTCCTTGATTAACGGCACGAGTTCTTCGCCGGCTTTCTTGATGTCCGCCAGATCTGCCATGGCGTGTTACCTCAGGTTGAATTGGACTCGAGCGCCTTGATCAATACGTCTCTCACGCGCTCAATCGACTTTTGAATTTTTTCAGACTCTGCCTTCTTCTCTTCCTCAGACCGCTCTTCGATCTTGCCCAGTTGTTCCCGAACTTCCTGTATTCCGGCGATCGTGCGCACAATACCGTCGATATCGAGGTTGCTGATCAGGAACTTCTTGTTGCCCTCGGCGAGATATTCCACCAGGTCGTCGCTGTTTTTTTCGAGCTGCCTCGTTGCGGCAATCACGTTGTCGTACATCTCGAGTATCGCCGCCGCTCTATCGGCCATGTGCCGCGAACGATTGGCATTTTCTATCGCAGCCAGGTCGATTTCGGCGAGCTTGTACGACAACAATTCCTTGTTGCCGCTTACATCCGAGTCGACCTGCAGCAGAACTTCCGCTCGCCGAAGGTCGAGCGTCCAATTCGCGAGGTTCTGCCTGCTCTTCGCGCTTTGTTCAACCTGGATCGCAAGGCCTGTTTGTAGCAGGTTGCGATTCGCCTCGAGAGTCTCGATGAGTTCCTTGTAGTACGTCTGCTGTTGCACAGCCAGGTCGCTGACGTTGGCCCGGTTGAACGCGCACCCGGTCAGAATGCAAGCACCGACCAGAATCGTGGCAATTGCAGCTAAACGGGGGATCATGACCCCTCCCCCTTCATCGCCGTGCGGGCTTCGCCGATCGACTTGAGCAAACCGTTGATCTGGTCTTGCGAGGGAGAGACATCGATAGACAGCCAGTCATCGATTCTGGTCTGCATCGCCTTCATGAGCGCAATTTGCACGCGCAGCAGTTTGAGCGTCTTGCTGACGTCGGCCCGAGTCGACGTTACGTTCGCGAGATTGTCCAGGATTGTGTCTTCGAGCTCGGCGAGCTTTGGCGGCTTCTGCCCTAGATTCGCTTGCAGAATGCGTAATTCGTTGAGATTTTTCTGTAACTTGATGCGCACTTCGGGCTCGAGGTCTCTCGCAAGGGCCTTCTCGATGTTTTCGATTCGCGTAGCGATTAGCGGGCCCGAGTAGGCGCCGTAGATCCACGGATAGATTTCCGACTTGTAAATTTCAAACAGATCGTCCGCTTCGACTTCATCGTCCTCGGCTACCGCAATCAGCACGGCTTGTCTCGCGATTCGCATGCGGCCCTCTGTCCGAATGAGGTCGGCCTGGTCGCGGTGGAAACTGCCGACTGCAGCATCGAGATCCTTGACAGCGTCATCGAGGGATTTGGTCAGCGCGAGCTGAGTCTTTGAGGCCGTTTTGATTTCAGCAGGTGTGGCGCAGCCTTGCAGCAGCACCAGTGTCGCAGCGAGGCAGCAATACAGGCTCCTGCGCACCGGACAATGGCCAGTCAATTGCAGCACGATAAACTCCCGAGCGTGAGTAACTGCATCGCTGCATGTCCCGCAAACCAAGTCGAAAAAGGCGATTGCCTGGGGGACTAAACAGACCCACATGGTTCTTATCATGATTCTTGTGGGACTATATGACCGTATACCAGAATAGTCGCATTGTCTACCGAGATGGAAAATACTCGAATCGAAGCTACTGTCTCGCCCTTGTACTGCCTGATCGGCCACTGATTTGCATCCGAATGGCGCCGCCATTCATCTGTAGCCATACGAATGACGATAGGACGGTGGGATGAGCGGATGAACAAGATTGTTTTTCCCGAAAGCGCAGACGCATTTCGTCGGACCTGGATCTGGGCCGTCCCGTTCCTCGTATTCGGCATCTTCATTCTCGGACAGCTCATCGTCCTGCTACCCGCCGATGCGCTCGGCCTGGTGACGCGCGAAACCGTCGAGACCTACCCCACGGTCCTGTACCTCGTGATCGGCAGTTTCGCAATGGTGGCACTCTTGTTCGCGCTCTGGATCCGCTTATTCGAGCGCCGCACGATGGCGAGTGTCGGGCTCGTCTTCAATCGCCGGTCAACGAGCAACTTTGCCGGCGGGTATGCCCTGGGACTGATGATGGGCGCTGCCGTCGTCTGCGGGGTGTTGCTATCCGGCGGATACGCGCCGGATCCCGGCACTGCCGGCCAGCCACGTGACTTCGTTCCGATACTGGTACTGATGCTCGCGTTCATCCTGCAATCGGGCACTGAAGAACTCGTCTTTCGCGGCTGGATGATGAGCCGCATTGCAGCGCGTTACGGGGTATGGGCCGGTGTCATCGGCAATTCACTGTTGTTCACACTGATGCATGTCGAGATTGGCGGGCTGGGAACAACGTCCGTAATCATGATCCTGTTGTTTACGTCGATGACTTTTCTGTTTTCGGTTTTCCTCAGCCTGCTGGTCATCCGGCAGAAATCCATACTGGGCGCCAGCGCCTGGCACGCAGCGTGGAACTGGATCTTCATTACCTGGTTCGGCTTGCCGACGACGGGCATTGACCTGGGCCTGGCACCGTTGCTCACCGATCTGGCTCCGACCGAACGCGCTCCGGAGTGGTTGACCGGGGGCAATGCAGGACCCGAAGGAAGCGTCGCGACGTTGATCGTGCTCGCGACCGCCTGCCTGCTCGCCTTCAGGTCCCTGACTCGAGAATCCCGTCCATGAACCTGCGCCAGCGGCCCTCCGGCTCCCACACGGCAGTGAGGTCGTTGCGGGCTTCCGCTTCCGGCACTTTCTCGACCACGACGCGGTACAGGTAGGTCATCGCCGACGCTCTGTAATTGGCCTGGCACTGTACCAGCACTTTGTCGTCCCGGTGATTCGACATCGCTTCGCTGAAGCGCTCGAAATCGGCCCGCTTCGGTGATTTCCAGACGACCGGCACGTTGATCCATTCGATGCCCAGTTCAGCGAGTTTCTCTTTCTGGCCGGCCGGCGGCTCGTCCCGAAGATCGATGACGACCTTGATGCCTTTCTCGTGCAGTTCAGACAGCCCGTCTCCGACGAAGTGTCCGCCGGTCGCCAATCGCTCGTCGACTTCGTGATAGTTCATCGTCGGTCCGGCGTGCGCGCTGGACTCGTGCATCTGCGCAGGCACACCCGCGGCGAAAGCCGAAACCGCGACGGCAGCAACGACCAATAGAGCGAGGGTCCCAGGTCTTGTCATCTCTGCTTACTCGCGGCGCCAGACCTCGACGGTCTCCCCTTCGGTCGCCTCTTCAATGATGATTTCGCCGATTCTGCAGGGCGCAATTCCTTCCGATTCTTCACAGGTCTTCAGGCCCTCGAGACGAGCCTGGTGCAAGCTCCGCGAGGATGTTGGCGTCGGCTCGTCCACTTCGGGCGCTTTCCAGCCACTTTTGTCTTCGACTGCGGCACTGAGGTCGGACAAGCTAGCGAACGTGGGCTGTTGCCGCGCCGACGGCGCGCACCCCGACCGAGTTTTATCGACAATGACGTTGTCCGCGGCGTCTTTCAGCATCACGAACTGCTCCAGTGCGATCTCGCAATCGGACTGAGTCAAAAACAGCAGCTCGAATTCACTTTCCTGACATACCGTCTTGCCGGCCGGCGCAACGCACTCGGCCATAGTTAAAACAAATACCTGTATCCATGCGGCGTCCATGACAGCACTCCCGAGTCCCATAAATCCAGTGGATTGGACTCCAAGATTAACAAAAAAGTCCGTCACCGATTTACGTCACTTGTTTCGCTGCCTCCGTGTACCTGCTTATTGCATGTACGTACAAGTCCTTATGTTGAATATCCTTGCGAAATCGCTAGTTAGTAAAGATGGCCCACATAAGTAGCGAGAAGAACAATGAGCGACTTCTATAAGGGCAAACTGAGCGCCCAAAATCATCAGGCAACCGTCCGACTGACGGCAACACAAGCAAACGTCGAAAGCCATATTGAGATCAAAAACACGACGAGCCGACGTCTGCGAGCACGCATCGAGGCCACGCGCCCGGGGATCAATCGAATACGCACGCGGCGACGCAGCGAGCCGTTTACGGCCGCCACGGTGTCGCCGGTTATCGGGCCGATAGACACACCGAAGCGCAAGGCGACGGCACCTTACTTCGCCGGCGGAGAAACGCGCGTCCTGGACATCGATTACTCGACAATGGTCCAGGGGGCGAAGACCAAATCCTACATGTACCTGCCAAGCGTCGATATCGACAAGCGCGGACTTCACCAGAAACTCAACAAGTATGAGGTCACGTTCCAGCTCCCACCTTCAGCGAAACGCGTGATTTACTCATCGGTGCCGTTACGCACTCGAAAAACACGCAACGGCCTGGTGTCCACATACTCGGTAACCAAAGCCTATGCGGTTCCCGTGTCCATCAAATGGACGGAACACGACATCGATGTCCGTATCAGCAAACGCGCTCGGTTTGTCAACATTCGCGGCCGCCGACTCGTCCGCGTCGAGTTGACAGTCAAAAACCGCTCACGGCGACCCGTACGCGGGCTCGTGATCGAAGATACGCACCCGGCCGACCAGGCTATTCCATTCCCGAAAACCCGCGAGTTGCAGGTTCGCTTCAGCGGAACGAAGAATTTCCAGCGTGTCATTTACAGGACCAGGGTCGACCTGGCCGCTGGACTCAGTAAGAAACTGCAGTACTTCCTGCTCCCGAGATCGACCCAGATGACCTACGGGCCGGCGCAGGCCGTTTATCAAAAGGCTCCGATAGCCATTTCGAACCGGCTCCCAACTGTGTCGATCGGGCACCCGTTCCTGCGGCCGAAAACCCGCTTCGTCCTGCCGTCCGGTTGGAGCTTCGATTTCAAGAAAAAGGATCACCACCTTAATGAACACGGCATGTGGGTAAGCGGTCAGACTTACAATCCGCGCACCACCCGATTGTCCTGGACGACCGGAGCGATATTTGCCGACAAGAACTTCGATGATGACTATCGCTGGTTCACGTCGCACCAGGTGTTCCGGTTCGATCCGGGCTTCAGTGTGCATGGTGGTTCAGGATGGCTGCCCAAGAGTGGCCGGGTCAGCACGACGCCGGGCTCCTACAGCAACGCCAATCTACGGCAATTCGACAAGGCCATCGTACTCCTGCGCGGCTGGCGCTTCGATTTCACCAGCAAAGATCACCACATCAACAAGATGCGGATCGAGCTCACGAACATCCGGTTCAACAAGAACACCGGTACAATTACGTGGAATGCCAGCGCCCAGTATGCCGACAAGAACTTCGACGATGGCTATCGGTACCAGTATTGGTACACGGTGCTTGGCTTCAACGGCAACTACGCCGTCCGGTCATTCTCCGGATCCGACAGGGGCGGCACCGCTACGCATGCCGGCGACGTTACCATGGCAGCACTGTCCGGTTTCGACTCGGGTATGGTCATCCCACTTGCCTGGGAGTTCGACTACAAGAGCAAGGACCACCATATAAACGAGAACGACTTCAGGATTCACAATGTTCGCTACGACAAGAACAGCGGCCGGTTCCGCTGGTCGACACACCTGAATTACTCCGACAAGAACTTCGACGACGACTACTACTGGCGATACGTTGTCGTGATGCTGGCCACCAATGACGGCGAGTGTCGTCAATACGATCGCGGTCCATTCAGCGACGATGGCGGTTATGCCAGCAAGAACAACTCGGTGTACCTGAACAGGCTCTTCCGGCCCATCACCTGGACCAATGAAATCCGCGATGGTGACGAAACCGGTGTCGACTGCGGCGGCAGCAGCCCGGCGCGGGACTTCAAACCGGTGAAAGCAACCGTGAACCCGGGGAACGCGAAAGACGCAGACCTGTATTCGCTGAAGCCCGCCGAAAACCTGAATTTCGTCCGCGCATTTGCCGAGTACGCCAAAGTCGAGTATGCCGACCACCTCGGCGAAGACCCGTCGACCTACTACGATGTGGACCCGGCAACGAAGCCCGACAAACTGGTCGACGCGATTGCCTGGTACGTTGAAAATCACATGGAATACGTCGCGGATGCAGGCTCGTGGAAGGGCTCGCAAAGCGCTGCGAAGACGCTGGGCGAGACCGCGCATCGCGGGCCGGGCGATTTTCACGGCGACTGCGAAGACCACGCCATTCTCAGGGCGGCCCTGTTGCGCTCGCTCGGCTTCGGGCCCAGGTGCATTTACTGTGCCGATCACCACAACTCGGTCGACCAGGGCCAGGACCAGGAGTGCTGGGGCGACAAGAAAGGCGCTGGCGGTCACACCTACAACATCGTCATCTGGAAAGGCAAATACCGCCTGCTGGATTACGGTGAAATGCGACACCGCTACTGGACGGGCAAGTCGTGCTGGAACCAGCACGTGACCGACAACATCTGGAACGACCACACGGGCGAACACTGGAGCAAGAAAGACACCAGTCCGTTCGGAAGCACACCGCTGGTCAACTATCCGGGTAACCCGTCGAGTCCGAGCCCCAACTGGAATTGGCGCACGTACCTGAAGGACATTACCGAGTAACAGGGGTGCAAAATGCCCACGGATCGGGTGCGGTTACATAATGAGTCATAACGAATCGGTGTATTGGATTCGGAGGAAGGTTACATCTGATATAGTCCGAAATTGTATGACGTTCGGACTACTTGCATGGCCCAGGTTGTAAGCTCCCACACCGGTGAAGCGCACCTCACCTGCCTCAGGGAAATGAGGAATCACGGCGGCGTCGCCATTACGACGGGCCTTACCGACGACGTGTTGATGGGCTTCCTTGAAACCCATCCGGACCTGGGTGTGGCCATCGAAAGGGGCTATGCGGCCTTCCTGGAACTGAAAAAAAACCATGCCGGTTTCCTCGCCCTGGACGAAAAAGAGCAGATCGCGCAGGCACACGCCGGCTTAACCAACTTCTATGCCGAGGACGCGGTAAATCCCTACGTTTCCGTCAGCGCCGCCGGTCCCTGGATTGTCAGCCTCAAGGGCGCCGTCATCTACGATTGTGGCGGTTACGGCATGCTTGGCCTGGGCCACGCGCCGGAGAACGTGCTGGAGGCAATGAATCAGCCACATGTCATGGCGAATATAATGACGGCGACGGTAAGCCAGGTCGAATTCGTCGAACGCCTGAGACGCGAGATCGGGCACACACGATCTGGCGGCACGCCGTACGCCAGTTTCCTTTGCATGAACAGCGGCTCGGAATCGATGACGGTCGCCTCGCGCATCGCCGACATCAATACCAAAGCGCTCACCGATCCCGGCGCCCGATGTGAGGGCTACGAGGTCCGCGGGCTGACCCTGAAAGGCAGCTTTCACGGCCGCACGGATCGACCCGCTCGGTACTCCGATTCAACCATCAGAAATTACAGGAAGTTCCTCGCCTCGTTCCGTGACAGGGATTACCTCCTGACCGTCGAACCGAACGACATGGCGGCACTTGAAGACACATTCGCCCGCGCAAAAGACGAACGGGTGTTTATCGAAGCGTTCTTCATGGAGCCGGTCATGGGCGAAGGCAATCCCGGACTGGCGATCAAGCCCGATTTTTACCGCCGCGCGCGGGAATTGACACGGGAACACGGCACGGCGCTGGTCGTCGACTCCATCCAGGCCGGTCTACGTGCCCATGGCGTGCTTTCGGTTGTCGACTACCCTGGCTTCGAGGAACTCGATGCGCCGGACATGGAAACCTACTCCAAGGCTCTCAATGCCGGCCAGTTCCCGCTTTCAGTGCTCGCACTGTCCGAACAGGCCGCCTCGGCTTACCAGCACGGCCTGTACGGCAATACAATGACCACCAATCCCCGTGCCCTGGACATCGCGATAACCGTGCTGGACTCCCTGACACCGGAGCGTCGCGAGAACATCCGCAAGCAGGGCCTGATACTCCTGAGGCGCCTGGGTGATTTGGCGGGCGACACTGATGGCGGCATTACGAGCGCCCAGGGAACCGGCTTACTTCTCAGCTGCGAAATCGACCAGCGCTACAAAACCTACGGTGCGAACAGCACCGAAGACTACCTGCGAAGAAAAGGCCTCGGCGTCATACACGGCGGCAAACATTCGCTGCGTTACACGCCGGTATTCGACATCAGCGACAGCGAGGTCGACCTGATCGTCGACCTGACCAGGGAGGCTCTCCTCAACGGCCCGCGACATTAAGCCGCCGGTCCGGATCGCGAGAATCGATCAGAGTGTAGTCAGTCCGTCAGTTCGAATACGACGGTCACCCGGGCATCGAAACTGAGATCCGCGGCGTTGTAGCTTTCGATCGCATCCGACTCAGCGGCCATGGCTCGGACGCCGGCGGCGTACGGTACAGGTGGCCGCGGGGCGGGAGATCCGTAATTGATACTGATGACCTGTCCAACGTCAGCGCCCAGCGTGCCAGCGAGTTGCAATGCGTTCGCCTTCGCATCTTCCGCGGCCGCGCGCAGCGCCTGCCGATAGGTCTCCTTGCGCTTGCTGCTATCCAGTTGCGGCGGTGACACCTGGTTCACGCCGGCCTTGACCGCCCCCTCGACAACGGCACCGAGCATGTCCAGATCGTCAATTTCCACCGAAATCTGGCGTTCCGCTATATAGCCGCGCAGTTCCTGCTCTTCCTTATCGCGGTTCCACCGGTAGTCCGGCCGTACCGATGCTCCCGTCGTGTCGACCTGGTCGCGGTCGATGTTCATGCGGTCGGTCATCTTGAGGACTTTGGCGGTCACGTCCGCCGCTCCCTTCTGCGCGGCTGCAAGCGTCGGTTCCCGGGCGATGATGGACATTCGCAGCGTCGCGAGATCCGGTTCGACCTGCGCAGTCCCGATGCCGGTCACAGTTACCGTTCGCGCCAATTCATCGGCCATTGCGCATGTACCCATACTCAGGAGCAATACCACCCAAAACAATCTCAACATTCTCAGTTCCTCGATTGAATTGAAAACATCGTCCGGCACCTCGTGGCGACGTCGGTGTCCCGCCAGCCTTACACACTACCGGGCATCGGACAATTGCACATCTGCTTTGTCGCCGTAATTACTCTCGACAACGGCCCAGAGCTTCTCGAACTCACCGACGAATCCCCCGAACGCGTTCCGCTCGGCTTTCATGCGCGCGGTCTCGATAGCCGTCTGGGTCGACCAGATGGTGCCGCGCTGTTGCTGTGTATCGGTCGCCTCGGTCGTGCCGTAGATGTAGCCCGTACGCACATCGACCAGTACCCCGGCGACCGTCGCCGTAACGTGCGCTTTCTTATTCGGTATCAGGCCGAGAGAAATCAGTGACAACGGCCCGAGTTGCTTTCCATCGACGTTGAAGGATGTATCTACCGAGTACACGAGGATCATGTCCGCGTGCAGCTTGGCGGCGGGTACGCGCAGGTCTTTGACCGTGTTCGCGTTCACAGGGATCAACATGCGCCCGATTGGTGCGACGCCGCGAACGTTGGCCAGGCTTTGGAGTTTCTCGAAATGTTCGTCGGTCTCGATATCCCGCGTTGTAATGACCGTGTATCGGCCGTGCCCGTAGCCATGGTGCGACCTGGACTGGTAGCCGGAGTCCTGTACGCGAACAACCGCTATACTCGCCGGAAACGCTGCTGCCGGCCTGGTCTCGTAGTAGGTTTTCAGATCGGCGTCGGTAATCTCCAACATGGACACACCGCCACCCGGCGTCATGTAATGTTGCCCGCATCCACCCAGACCGACGATAGCAATCGCCGCAAGGTATATCGTCTTTCTCATGTTTACTCCTGATTCTCGTTGACCGTCGTGTCGTAGCGCACTCCGTCAGGCACCGGCACGGCCTGGTGGACGGTTGTCCCGAATTCGCCTTCCGTGCGCTGCGACGCGTCCACCGCAACAAATGAGGTGTAGTCGGACATCAATTGGTATTCCAGCGCCGTTGCCTTGATGGCAGCGGCAACTTCTTCGTAGGAGGCCGTACCCCACGCCTGTCGATCCGTGAGTTCGGCGATGCGCATGCGCGCCCAGATCTTGGCCAGGTACGGCGCTCCGGTACTCTGGGCATTGCTTTCGACAGTCATTCGGTGGTCCCTGTTCTGATGCCGGCCAAGCACAGCGACATCGCTCGCGACGCCCTGGTACTTGCCGGTAACGACAACTGGCCGGCCAACGAACAGATCGGGCAGCGCCGCCGGATAAACGTCGCTGACTGACATGCCCTGCCAGTCGATCCTGACGTCCGTCAGCGCCGGGTGGCTGATGCGATTGAAGAATCCGTCCATTACCTCGCGCCCGGACTCCGTCGGGCCCAGGTAGGCGACGGCGCCCCTTCCTGCCTTGGCCATACGCTCCATCAGGTAGCGGTTGACCGACGAGCCTACGCCGAAACTGAAGACACGCGAGGACCCGATGCGCGCGCCGACTGCAGCGAGGATATCCGTCTCGTTGCCAATGTAGCCGTCAGTGAGGAATGACACGAATCGCAGGCGGGACCGGTCATGCGGAAAGTCGAGAGCGGCGCGCACGCCCTCGATCATTTGCGTACCTCCGCCGCCGCTCAGATTGGCAAGGTACTGCCGCGCCCGTTCGAGGTTCCGTTTCGTCGCCGGTACCGGCGTACGGCCGAACTGGCTGGTGTTGTCCGAGAAACGGATGATCTGGAAGGTGTCGCCCGGTTGCAGGCGGTCCAACGCCGCCCTGACGGCGTCTTTCGCCTGCTCGATGGGTTTGCCCCGCATCGACCCCGACGTATCGATGACGAACACCATTTCCATGTCCTGTCGCGCCAGGTCATCGGTCGCCTCGGGCGGGTACAGCATCAACGTGAAATAGCCCTGTTGCGATTCCGGATCGACGTAGGTCAGCAGGTCCGATTTCGTCGTATTTCCGGCGACCTTGAAATCGAGTACGAAATCGCGATTGGGAATGGTGGACTTACCGGCAAGCCGCACCAGCGTCGTTTCAGCGCCGGGGCGCGAAGTCGCTATCTCGTGCGAAGAGCGCCAATCTTCGATCGCCACTCCCGCGTCGATTTGAACCTCGATCTCAAGGTCATGCGCGGATCGTTCCTCCGGCCGCAGGTACCTCACGGCCGTGCCCGACGAACCCGTATCGCTGCGCGGCAAAGCCAGCACCGGGTCACTGCTTTCCGGCGGGTTGTAGCGCGGCCCCACGACTGTCGGCAGTACGAAGGAATACCAGCCGTCGTTGTACGCCAGCGTGTGGAAGTACTTGATGTCCACATCGATACTCTTGCCGGGCTCGATGTTGGCGACTTTTTGCTCGAATATGTTGGGGCGATGCTGCACGAGAAGGCTCGCGCGGTACCCCTGCGAACGTGCTGCTTCGTAGATTGCCCTGGCCTCTTCCTTCTCGCGCAGGATGCCGCGGATCTTGCGATCCCCGATCACCATCAGGAATTCGGTGATGGCAGCTTTCTCCGGCAACGGAAACATGTAGACCGCCTCGATCTTGCTGTCGAAGGGATTCGAGAACTCCTGGCGCACGTTTACGCTGCTGATATAGCCGTTGATCTGCGCCTTCACGTCCGTATGCCGCAGCGGCAGAGGGACCTTTTCCGTATCGATAACAGCCAGCATCGCACCGGAACCCGGTTCGTCCGCCGACGGATCCGATACGACTTGTTTCGCGGCCTGGATCACCCAGATCTCTTCGTCGCCCTCGTACGGCAACGCGTCGCCCGCTACATTGTTGAAAGCGGAAAGTGCGTATACCTGGCGCGGCCCTGGCGCTGCCATGGCCTGCCCTTGCGGCGCTTGAGACTCAGCGCCAGCTCGGTTGCTCGTTACGACCACCTCTTCGAGAACAAGGTCTCCCTCCCGCTTCTCGGCACTGCCGGTGCCAATTGCAGGCTCCGTTGCCGGCTCAGGAGTGGTCGTCGACGCACACCCGGCGATCAGCGTTGCTGTCGCGCCGAATGCGGCCAGCCACCGCCAGTGAATCCGAATGCGCTTGCTCATTGCTTGCTCCCTGCAGAGAATTCGATGCTGATCTCTGCGTTTATCCTGGTTCCCTGGTAAGACGCCGCCACTACAAGCTGCGTATCGAATTCGGGCGTGTCATCGCCGTACAGCATCAAGTGCAGCGTCGTCACACGAACGCGCCCGCTCGGCAACTCGCTTTCGTCGGCCAGCGAGTAGTCGGCAACGACGATTCGATCGGCCCGGCCCTGTTGCACGGCGTCGCGATCGTAATAAGGGGCATCGTTGAAAGCGTCGCTGTCGCCGCTCTCGACACCTACTACCTGCGCGTCATTACCGATCGGCGTGAATTCGAATTGCCACGCGGCCACCGGGTATGCGGACTCAATGAATACGTCGACGCTGGCGAAACGAGCTTCTGAATCGGCCGTTGCGGACGCCGCCGCAAACAGAAACGCAAAAACTACGATGGCTCGCAACCGCTTCACGTGTCGTCTCCACTTTCGTCCAGCGACACCACATGCATGGCAAACGCGTCGAGCTCAGACTGCGTGATCGTCCGGTCGTCACGGCGCGCGAGAGCCAGCACGTCGGCGATATCGATCTGGCCGGATTCGTCGACGTCGCTGTACATTCCAGCGCTGCCGCTATCCGGCCGTAGCTGAATTTGCAGCAAAAACAGGGCGAGCGCGACGGAGGCAGCAGCGGCGTACCAAACGGGCGCGCGCAGTCGGCGCCTTTCCGCCCGAGGCGAAAACTGCTCACGTGCAAGGCGAGCGATCGTCCTGTCCACTTTCGCGCTGATAAGCGAATCCGGCTTGTCTGCCGTTTTGAGTTCCCCGATCAGCGAATCGGGCAGTTGCTCGTCGTAGTCTTCTTCGTGCTTCATTCCGCGCTCCTTGCTAGTTTAAGCGCGGCAAGCTCCGAAAAGGTTCATTTATCGAAAAAGTCTTTTACATACGGCGAGTTACGCATTGCCTGAACGGCCGTGTGCAGGCGTGACTTGACGGTGCCGAGCGGTATGTCGAGGATTTCGGCGATGTCCTGCAGCGCCAGGTCGTCGACGAAGCGCAAGGTGACGACCTCCCGCTGTTCGGGTGCGAGACCAGTCAATAGGCGACCGAGATCGCTGTCGTCCCGATACGCGGGCGCCGGCATTTGCTCCGGATCGAACCTGCCGTTCGCCTCGGTCCTGCTCTCTTTTCGCAGCAATGAAATAGCGTTGTTCTTCGCCGCAACGTAAAGCAGCGTCTGCAGCTGCGCATTGAGCACCAGCCCGTTTCCGGGCGGCGGAAACTTGCGCAGGAGGTAGGTGAAGGTCTCCTGCAGTACATCGAGCGCCAGGTCGGTATCGCGGACGTACCGGAACGCAACGCGTAAGACGTAGTCTCTATGGCGGGTGTACAGCACCTGGAATGCATCAATGGCTGCGCGGCGACTGCCTGAATTGCATAGTCCGACAAGTTCCGCGTCGCTTCGGCCGTCTACTTGCCGCATGGTGATAACGGTACCAAGTGCAGAATCTTCTTGACGAGGTTATCGACGTCGACGTCCGTAGCTGTCGAAACTGTCAACGTGTGGCGTCGTTCTGTTGTGCTCAGAGGATCGGCATTCTGGTACTGATACTCGAGTACCTGCGTATCGGCCTCGGAGGCGTCGACTCCTGACGCGCTTCTTCTTTGCAGCCTGCGCGCGAGTTCGTCGTGCTCCGCATCCGAGTCTACAAAGGCGAATGCAGCACCGATTTCGCGTGCGAGCGCTTCGACGGCCTGCCGGTCGGCCGCGCGCAGGAACGAGGCATCGAGAATAACGTTGTAACCCGCTCGCAGCAGTCGCTCGGCCCTGTGCAGCAATGTTTCATAGACCTCGGAGCGCGCCCGTTCCGTGTAAGTACCGAAGCCGGGTCGCGCTGCGCTGCTCGCCGTCTCGTCGATACCGAGCATCCGTTTCCTTTCGATATCCGATCGAATACGGATAGCCGGTAACACCGGCATGAGCCGCTCAGAAAGCCAGGTTTTGCCGGAACCCGAGTAACCGTGCATCGCTACCAGCCTTGGAGCGGGTGGGTCGATCCACCGGATGGCAACAGCGAGATCGTGCCGCAGCGCATCGAGATCGTGCCGGCGCTCTGACTCGTCATCGCGTTCGGCGCTTCTGATGGCGGCGACCTTGGCCCGTATCATGCAGTGGTAGACGAAATACAGGCCGAGTAAGTCCATTCCCGGGTAGTCGCCCGTGCATTCCAGGTAGCGATTGAGGAACACGTACGCGAGATCCTGGCGCGCCCGGGCAACCAGGTCCATGACAAGAAACGCGACATCGCTAATGACGTCGATCGTACGAAGCTCTGTGCTGAATTCGACACAATCGAAGGCGACGATGCCTCCCGGCATGCGGACAAGGTTGCCGAGGTGCAGGTCGCCGTGGCACTCCCGGACGAATCCGTTCCTGCACCGTTCAATAAGTACAGGCTCCAGTTCGCAAAGGCTGCGTTCAGTCCAGTCGTGTATGCGCTGCAAAACGTCCATGTGTTCCAGTTGCCGGACCAGTGGGAAGTTTTCCAGCATCGGTCCCCGGACCCTCTGCATTGCCTCTTCGTTTCCCGGGAACTCCAGCCGGCTCGCGCGGCGATGGTAGCCGGCGATGGTCTCGGCGAGATTGCTCATGTCGGATATCCGCAACAGGCCGGCATCGAGTTGCCTGTCGAGCTGAGCGTCCTGCGGAAACTGCGTCATTTTCACGGCGTATTCGATTATTCGGCCTTCGCCCCCGATCGAGACCCGATCATCGAGGCTCCGAATCGGCACAACGTCGAGGTAGAGTTCGGGCGCCAGGCTCCGGTTCAGACGCAGCTCCTCACGGCAATAATGGCGTCGCAACTCCAGCGTGCTGAAATCGAGGAAGTCCAGCCGCAACGCCTTCTTGATCTTGTATGCAAATGGACCCGTGAGTAGCACCCACGAAATGTGAGTTTCGAACAAATCGATCTGCGTAACCGGATGCGGATAGGCCTCGGCTCTCAGAAGAGACCTGATCAGTGTCGATTGTTCGGTTTGAGTGTCGATTGCTCAGTCGTACATAAAATGAACGCCCTCCAGCATCTTGCGATACTGACTGCGTTCGGCATCGCTGATATCGATGCTGTTGAGAACGCGCTCGGCTTCAGCCGGATTCGTGCGCGCCAGCATTTGCACGCGCATCAGGAGCGCTTGTTTTCGTTTTGCCGGGTCACCGATGCTGTCGATTAGGCTTGTCGGGTCCGCCGCCGAGGCTTGCCGCATCGACATCGTCGCGACAATTGCATCGTCTCGCACAGCGCCGCGCGGCAGACTGTGCAACCAGGCCTCGGCCGCGGCGGCATCCTGTGAATACCAGCCGTGGGCGATCTGCATTACCGCCCTGCTGCGCGCCTGGTCGCCGGAAATGGACTCCAGCCATTGCAGCGCCTTGCGCGGATCGCGCATGGCCTGCTGGCCGACGACCGCCGCGTAAACCTGGTCCCTGTCTTCGATATTCTGTATCGACTTGGCCAGCTGCATGGCCCTCGCCGGATCCGTATTCGCCGCGGAGGAGATTACCGTGACCTGCAGTTTCGAATAGTCATCCGTACCTTTGAACTGGTTGATGAACGCCTGCGCGGCCTCGACGGTGCGCTTCTGCGCCAGGTTTTGCGCGATCTGTATCTTGAGTCGCCGCGAATCGGCCGCCGGGAACCGCTGTACGAGTTCGATTGCCCGATCGACGTTCGCATAGACCAGGTTTTGTCCCATTTGTTGTAACGCGCCGCGTTGCTCGTCCGCGTCCAGTGACGACACCCAGTCGACTGCCGCATCGAAATCGGACTGCGCCCAGGTCGAGGCGAGCTGGTTCAGCGTCGCCGTGCGGGAATCAGGATCGGCGATCACTTCTAGCATCTGTACAGCCTGCGACGGGTCGTTCTGCGCGACGCTGGCAATAACGCTTGAAATTGCCTGGTCGCGCGCCTGCTTGTTCGCAATCGTCTGCGCCTCCGACAAAGCCAACTGCGGGTCGTGCTGTGCGATTTGCGCGACGACGGTCTGCAACAACTGCTGGTTGCCCGATGTATCCTGCTCCCGCGCCCATGCAAGCGCTTTGTGGGGATCGCTTCCTGCCAATGCCGTCGCAACGACCATGCCGAGGTCGCGCTTCATCGACGGATCCGTGAGCTGATCGAGGTACTCGAAGGCTTTCTCCGGACTCGTTTTGGCCAGCTGGTGCAGCGCCGTATACGCAAGGCTTCGCCTTTGATTGTTCATCGGCCTGGAAAGCACTTTCCTCAGCGCCGCCTCGGGATCCGATCTGGAATCGTAAGAATCCAGCGCCTGCTGAAATTGCTGCCGGCCGGCGGACGACTGGATCAGTTCGGCGTAGTCGGATTGTTCCGCTGCACCGGTCCGGCTGAGGTGATAGCCGAGCCAGGCGAAGTGTTCGCGCCTGTCGCTCACCGACGGCATCGATTCGATGTACCGGATGGCGGCGACCGGCGACTCGTCCGCCAATGCATAGAGACGTTGCGCCCGGGCACTGCGGCCGGGACGAACCTCGAGCACCGACTGGATCCTGTTCGATTTTTCGTCGTCGAAACTGCGCAGTGACGAATACAGTGCCTGTGCGGCGCGGTTTTTCTGCGCGGTGTCACCATCCTCGGCCGCCGCCAGCGCGGCATCCAGGTCGAGCCTGCCCCACGCGATCCAAACAGCTTTTTCATGGGACTTGTCGCCATTGAAAGTCGGCGTGCGGGCAATCGCCAGCGCCGATTGCGGGTCCATTTCCGTGAGCCGCAAGAACAGGATGGCGAGGGCCGCCTTGCGATCGCTTCGATCGCGAATCCTCGCCGCCTGGTGGAGCAGGTTCTGCACTTCGTTGGAATCCGCGCGACCCGCTATGACGTAAAGCGCTTCGGTTTCCGCGAAATCGCTTGGCAAGGCCAGCGTGTCCTCGATGGTCCTGATCGATGCATAGCGATCTTCGCGATGCATCTCCGCCTCGGCGGCACTGATCTCGGGGACGTCCCGGATGTCACGCTCGGGCGGCTCGGAAAAACGCGTGGCCGATTCGTCGGGCAGCAGGAAGTAGGTCGCAAGCGATCCCGCGAATACGCCGATCAGTAACGCCGCCAGCAGCTTGTGCATCGTGTCCACCTCTCAGCTCGATTGTAGCAAGACGGCGGACCCGGATATCAAGGCATAGCCAGTTTGTCGGCGATATAGTCGTCGACGACGTCATCGAGCAGGTCGAGGGGGATGCCACCGCTCGTCAGGACCACTCTGTGAAATTCCTTGAGATCGAACAACATATCGAGTTGGTCGATCGCACGCTCTCGCGCCGCAAGTATCCTCAGCATTCCCACCATATAGGCGGTTGCCTGGCCGGGTACCACGCTATAGCGCCCGGATGCGCCTTCCGATGATCCCCTCGACGCCCCTATGTTGTCCTGGTTGAATTGCACCGCCTGCTCGAAGGACCAACCCATGCTGTGGATGCCGGTATCCATGACGAGTCGCGCAGCGCGCAGCGCCTCGAATTGAAGTCGCCCCAGGTCGCCGTAAGTGTCGTTGTCGTACCAGCCGAGTTCATAAGCCAGGCGTTCTGCGTACAGCGCCCAACCCTCGACGAAACCCGTAAAGCGCACGGTCCTGCGGAACGCGAGCGTGTCCTGCTCCATTGCGATGGCGATCTGCGTGTGATGCCCCGGAACGGCCTCGTGGTAGGTCAACGACGGCATCTGGAACCACGGCTGGTCGTTCATCGTTCCCGCGTAGAATGCACCCGGACGGGTACCATCGAAGGACGGCCCTATGTAAAAGCCTCCGAAATCGTCTTCGGCGACGACGACGTTGGCGGACGGAAAGATGTCGAATGCCTGCACCACGTCCTGCTCGGCCGCCTGGATGATGGCTTCGTAGGTTGCTTTCACGTCGACGGCGGGAATGATGCCACCATCGTTTGCGACGAGCGCGTAAAGCTGTTGCAGCGGCTCGTTCTGCGGATATCCGCGCTGATCGAACAGCACACGCATTTCGGCATGTATACGTTGCAGTTCGTCGAGCCCCATTTGATGGATCTCGGCCGCCGTCAGATTCGTCGTCGTGTGGTGCCGCAGTATGTAACTGTAATACTCGTTACCGCGCGGGTACTGGCCGACGCCGATGGTCGTCGGTGCATTGGCGCGAAGCACCTGCAAGGCCTGTCGCAGCTCGCGATAGGCGCGAATGACGCTGTTATTCGTTGCTGCCAGTGCCGAATCCAGCAGGCCCTGTCGATCGGCGGCCGTCAATCCGGGGATGCCATCGAGCTTGTCGCGAAAATTCGTGTAATAAACCACATTCGCGGGGAGCGCATCGGCGATGCCGTTGAGGCCGAAGATTGCCGCATCGATCGTAATTTGCGGTTCGATGATGCCTGCGCCGTTCTGCGAATTCAGATGGGCAATGACCTGGCGGAACTTCGGCAGCACCGCACGCAGGCGCGTAACGTAGTCTTCTGCGTCCTGCCGGGTCGCGAGCGGATGAATGTCTGTGAAGAACACCCGCGTGTCGTTTTGCACGCCGAAGAAATTGTAGGTGGCTATGAAGTCGTAGTAGAAAAACTCGAGCCGATCGACAACGTCCTGCAAGTACCATTCGTAAAACTCGTAGGTCAGGCGCTCATCGGCCGACAGCGATGTTTTGTCGTAGCTGCGAAGCGCATCGAGAACGACGCCGTACATGGCAAAGGTCTCGCGCCGGTAGTCTTCGGACATGTCGTCGAGACCGACGTTGTCGAGTGGATACACGCCGGTCAGAGCCTGCCAGAGAATGGTTTCCGGCGAACGGTAGATCAAGGCCTCGTAGGACGTATCGTAGAAATCCACCAGCGGCAGGCCAGCCAGGTCTGCCGCGAGTTGTTCGGACGGCGTGGGTCCCGCCGCGGGCGGCGGTGTCGCCGGTGGGGCACTGCCTCCCCCACCTCCCCCGCAAGCACTCAGCAGCAGGAATACGAGTAAAGCAGCAATGGGCCGTGTCATCCGGAATCTCCCCGATTACGGTGCGCCGTCGTGTTATTGCAGACCACGGTTTCAGCGCTATGTTCCGCGCAGGGGCCTAATGCATGTCCTGAAGCGCCGGCGCAACGACTTGCACGGCGGCCCGGCCCATCTCGATGGCCTCCGCCGCACGATGAAAGTCCATCATATGAAAATCGCCCAGGCGTGGCGTAACAATCAGGTCCGGTGGATCGCCGACCAGGCGACTCCGCGTAATCTGGTCCTGCATCATGTTGATCGTTGCGTACATAACCTCGATCATGCCAGGCTCACTGACCTGGCGTTCTGTGCGCAAAGAGCTGACGAGATTTTCCAGCATGCCGGACCACCTGGCGAACAATTCGGTTCCTTCGGTCGAGGGTCCTGCCGTTTCCGTGTCGTCCGTGATGTCGGGCACCGGCCGAGGTCCATTCGACTTCGCAAACGGACGATAGAGATTGACGGCGATCACGTAGTCGGCGCCCATCGCCCGACACACGGTGACCGGCACCGGGTTGACGACGCCACCGTCGATAAGCCAACGACCCTGATAATGGATGGGTGTAAACAAGCCGGGCAGTCCGCTGGATGCGCGCACGGCTTCCAGCATGGAACCTTCCTGGATCCAGACTTCCTTGCCCGTGTACAGATCCGCGGCAACGGCACTGTATCGAAGCGCGAGACTTTCGATCTGCCGATCCTCCAGGTTCTCGCCTACCGCCCGCATGAGACGATTGCCGCGCATGACGCCGCCACCGCTGAATGACGGGTCCAGCAGTCGCCAGACATCGGTTTTGGTGAGCCCACGCGCCCAGGCTTCGAGAGCGTCGAGTTGATCACTGGCGTGGGCGGCGGCCACGAGTGCGCCCGACGAGGCACCGGCGACAATGTCCGGGGAAATACCGTACTCGCGCAACGCACGCAATACACCAATGTGCGACCAGCCGCGGGCCGAGCCGCTACCAAGTGCGAGACCGATCTTTTTCGTCATCAACTGTCTGCTATCTGCTCAAGGTATTCTTCGGCGAAGTTGGTCCGCAACTCGACCCGTGTTTTCAGGTGCTCGCGGAGTTTGTCCTGCAATAATCGGAGTTTTGTTGCGACTCGTCGTTTCTTCTTCTTGCTTGCGAGCGTGTCGTCGCTCTTGATCTTCAGTTTCGTGTAGAAAGGCATACTTCCTCCACTACTCGACTTCGTTGACCTCCATAACCTTGCCTTCGGGCAGGTACCGCTGCCCACGCCGCCAGGAACTCCGTTGAAACGGGCTGTCGGACACGATGAATTCATGCATAGGCAGCAAGTAGCCATCATACTGCTTGTTCACGCCATAGCCATAGGTGAAATGCACGCGCTCGCGTTTTTGCGTTGCCTCTATATCGAATACCGGGTGCCCCGGGAATCGCACACCCAGCGACAGTTCCGCTGCAATTGTTGCAGGCAGGTCGAGTAAGGAAGTCGGCGCATTAGACACACGGTAGTTATCGCGGTCCCCGGGTCTCTTGACTGCAAGCAGCGGTGTCGCCATTGCGACGCTCATCGAATCGATCACATCGCCGTCGCTCGGGGCTCCGAACCCTTCAACAGGAACCCAGGCGCCGTGATCGGCCATCAGGATAATCATGCTGTCGTCGTAAATGCCCTGCTCCTTCATGCGCGCAAGCAGGCTGAGTACCTCTTTGAGGCCGCACGACGCCTGCTTCGTTACGGTCACCCGGTTGGTCGGGTGCCTGCCATCGTATTCGCAATGCTGGTTGCCGACGGTCGGCCGGTGACTCAGCATCAGGTGCATGATCTTGAATACCGGTGCTTCCCTGTCGGCCCGCATCTCACGTGTGAGCTCGCGCAGGAATGCGAGGTCGGAGAAGTACTGCATTTGCAGATAGGCTTCGGATCGGACCCTTGCCTGGAACACCCAGAGTTCGTCACGGTGCACCAGCGCTTTCGCGAAATGGGGCATTACGCGAAACAGCGACAGGTCCAGCAATTTCGCCGAATCGTTGACGACGTAGTCCTGCGCGCTGACGTGACCGCTGCGTGATATCCCGTAGGCGTTCGTATGTGGACTCCTGGCGTAGGTATCCCTGAGACCGACCGGTGTCGCAATATCGACTTCGAAACCGGCGTCCTCAGCGGCCCCGAGTATGGTCGTGCCCGCCAGGGCACTATTGACGAAATCGTCAACCGGAATTTCGTTTCGATACAGGCGGCCGGAAAGCAGTGCCGGCACGGTCATTTGCGTGTAGGGATATACGCCGAGATTGTCGCGAAACAGCGTGAATCCGCGCAGTTGTTCCTTGAAGTCGCCATTAGCCGGGTCGTCGAGTATTTGTTCGAAAATATCGGATTGAAAACCGTCCATGACGATTTGCACGACGTTGCTCGTTGCCGAGAACCGGAAAATGGCTTCCCTGGCCTCGCGGTTGGCTTCGACTTTCGAAGCCGCCAGCGCTGTAGCGTTATTTGTCGCCAGGGAAAAACCGGCCGCAACGACCTGAACGGCGAACACGATAACTGCCGCCTGTACCAGGTGGCGACCGATGCGGCGGTGAGCAACGTACGCGACTGCCAGCACCGTGATCCAGATCATCGTGTCCAGGACACCGCGCCACGCGGAGGCCATCCAGTCGATGCTACGGCCATCGAACACGCCGTAATCCCACACCAGGATGTTGCCCTGCAACCACAGCAGCACAGAGGCCGCGCACAACACGGATAAGTAGCGGCTGGCAGCCGGCCCGGGTAACAGGGCGCCAACGATCCCGAGAACGGCGGTCAGTCCGACGAGATACGGTACATAGCGTGCCTGTACCTCGACAAACGACGCCGTGAATTCGCCGGGGTTGCCCGAGAAGATGACCAGCGGCGCAAACACACAAACGCTCGACACCGGAATTGCGGCCAGCGCGGCGGCCTTCAGGAATCGCCGAATCACGGGCGCTCGTACCAGAACAGGGTCCGCCCGCTCTCCGAAACGACGGATGACCGCACAATGCGGGCCCGAGCCGTAATCGCTGCCCGGAACGACTCTTCATCGTATTCCGTAAAAACGTCTTCGCGAAGGCTCAACAGACGCTGCACCATGGCGTCCGACTTCGGGACGAACTCGATGACGCCTTGCGGCGCCATACCGATGATCCAGTCGATCACCTGCTCCATCGGGACGTTCCTGGCGATGGCGAGGTGGTGCACGACAGCCAGCGCGATCACAGCGTCGCCAGAGGCGCGCTGCAGCAGCCCGTGCCGCTCGCTCTGCATCCAGCCCTGCGACGGGCTCGGGTTTGCCGCATCGAGATGCAGCGGCAGGAAGCTCAGTCCGCGATGCGCCGATCGCTTGAAGGCATGATCGAGCGCACCATGATCGAAGTCGAAGCCCACCGCGTAATGCGCCCCCGATTCCAGGGCGAGTACGGAGTAGTCGCCCGTGTTGCAGCCGATATCGAAGAGCAGCTGTGGTGTCACGGCGCGCGCGAAGTCCGCGATGAACTCCCGTTTCTTTGCCACCTCGTGATCAACGTAACTGTTGTCGCGGGCATAGTCCTGCCAAACGGTGGCACCATCGTCACGCGGCTCCAGTTTGGAAATCCAGCGCTGCAAACCGTGCAAAATCTGCTCGAACCCCATGCGCGGCAATTTGCCCGACTTGCTGCGTTTTGCCGCCTTTTCCGAACTGCCTGCGGAACTCTGCAGGCGCGCCTGCATGAATACGTGCGTCAGGACGTTCCACGAGAACCTCGAATGCCAGGGCAGCACCTTGCTGAGATCCTCGGCGGGAATACCCTCGAGCGTGCCGCGAAACCACGCGTTGTGCGGAATGCCGAGCTTCGCTCTCAGCAGAAGCGGGTTGATGAATTGCTCGCAGAATTGCCGGTGCCCGTCCCAGAACTCACCGTCGCGGTAGCGCCGCAGGGACAGGCTGTCGATGAAAACCGGCCGCGCGCCGTCAAACTGAATGTTGTACGCGGTCGCGTCGGTCAGCGTAACGTCCTTCCTGAGTGCCTCCTGGTGCAATTCGAGGTGCAGCAGCGCCGCGGCTTTCAGCGCCGCAAATGACCACTCGTAAGGGTAGGAAACAAACGCAAGGCGTGGGTGCTCGATGACCCGCGTCGCCGCCGCGCCCGCTGTGCCCAGCAATGACTTGTCCGCCTCGCTCTCTCCGATCAGAAGGCCGCGGGCGATCAGGTCGTCGACCACACCGGATGAACGCGCGAACTCGAAGTCTTCCATCGCCACCGGCATCACCGTGCGCAAGACCCGATCGCCGACGTGATAAATACGGCCCCTGTGGTCGCGGAACGAACCCGATTCAGCGACTATGGAGGACATTCAGGCTTCTTTTTTTGCGTCGGAATCCTGCTCGAATTCCTCGCCAGCCGTCTCGCCCTGCTGTACCGACGATGACCCCACCAGGTTGGCCAGGAATGCCTTGAACCGGTGCCAGTAGAATCGCAACAGGCCCATCGCGACGGCGATGCCCGCCAGTACGCTTTGCAAAATGATGCTGCCGGTGCCCGGATCCAGGTAGGCGTAGCTCGGCGACGCGAAAGCGATGCCCAATACCACGGCAATAAACTTGGTTGGTGTTGTCACGGCCATCTTGCTTACTCCAGCGTCGAATGCAGCCCGAACCCCGGGCCCGGACAAGTGTACCGTTTAACATAGTGCGGCGGCCGCCGAACACTGTGATGTGCTCCACACAATTGAGATCTGGTGAGGCTCTCAGGCCGTTCGGCGGCGGCTGGTGGCCTTGACGAGTCCCGTCGCTTCGAGAGCCGCGAACAATTGATCCCAGCGTTGCTCCAGCGTTCCGGTATAGCCGATCGACACGCGCACGAGCCCGGGCGAGATGCCCGCTTCGTCCTTGCCCTCTTCGCTCATTTCACTGGACGTGCTGGAACCGGAGCACGACATTAGAGTGTCGAAGTAGCCCAGGCTCACCGCCAGGTAGCCGAAGCGTTGCTCATTTTGCAGGTGGTTCATCAGGTCGTTGGCCTTGTCCTCCTCCCCGACGTCGATCGTAAACACGCCGCCGTAGCCGAAATCGGGGCAGCGAAGCTCGTTGAACAACTCGTGGTCCGGGTGACGGCTGAGGCCCGGATAGTTGACGTTCACTCCGATCCCGACGAGGCGTTCACAGATCGCAAACGCACGTTCTCCGTGCGCCACCATCCGCAGCGGCAAATGCGGTATCCGCATACTGACCTGCGACGCGACGTGCGGGTCCATCGTAGGTCCGAGGAGCATCAACGGTCCCGTGTGCAGATCCATGAGTTCGCCAATGAAGCTCTCGCTACCGCAGACGGCGCCGGCAATAATGTCGGAGGCGCCGCTGATGAACTTGGTGATGCTATGCACAACGATATCGGCACCCAGGGCGGCCGGCCGCAGGATCAACGGGCTAAACGTGTTGTCGACGCACAGCGGCACACCTTTGGCCTGCGCAATCTCGGCGAGACGGGGCATATTAGCCAGGCGCAACGTCGGGTTCGACACGCTCTCGGTGAAGACAAGCCGCGTGCGCCCGGTAATTGCAGCTTCCACGGCATCCAGGTCGGTGATATCGACGAAGGTCGTCTTGATGCCCGACTTTGCCGGGAGAAAATCGTGCAAAAGTGCGTAGGTGCCGCCGTAGACGGCATTGGACGCGACGATTTCGTCACCGGCATTGCACAGGCACAGGATGACGCCGGAGATAGCCCCCATGCCGCTGGCCGTACAATAGGCCGCTTCGGTTCCGTCCAGGGCGGCCATTTGCCGTCCCAGGTTGTACACCGTCGGGTTGAAATGCCGGCCGTACAGGTAACAGCCCTTGTCCGGCCCGGCGCGCCCCTGGAAAAGATCTGGCATCGTCTTCGGGTCAATGACGGTGAACGTCGAACTGGCCTCGATCGACATATTGACGCCGCCGTGTTCGCCGAACTCATGACGCAAATGCGCAAGGTCTTCAATTGGATCGCGAATGCTCATAGCTACTCTTTGAGTACCAGTGTGTTTCCTGCCAGAACCAGCCCCGCGCCGATAACGATAGACACGCTGGGCTCCAGCCCCTCGAACGACATTGAGAGGATCAGCGCCACTACCGGGAACATGACGGTTGCATAGCCCGCCTTGTGTGCACCGATCCTGCCGAGCAACGTCAGGTAAGCGCCAAACGCTACAACCGACCCAAATAGTGCCAAATATGCCAGCGACACGATGTACGTAAATGTCGCGTCGAACGTGAACTCATGCCCCTGGATCAGGGCGGACATGGCGGTCAGCAAGGTGCCGTAGAACATTCCCCAGGCATTGGCCTGCACTACCGGCAATGCGCGGTTCTGCGCGGCTTGCGAGACCATGTTGCCGGCAGATGCCGTCAGCGCCCCGAACAGAGCCAGAATCGAGCCGAAAAGTACGCTGTCTTCGAGAGAAACCTCACCGATCTGGGGAGTAAACAGAATCAGTATGCCCGTCACACCCAACGCAGCGCCGAACAGGACACGGCCTCCCGCGCGCGTACCAAATATGAGGCGCGAAAGGATGATGTTCATCCAGACCATGCTCGAGAACATGATCGCCGCGAGCGCCGACGTGATGTAGATCTGTGAGCGGTAGGCGAAGACGTAATTCAGGGAGAACAGGAACGCGCCCAGGAGGGCGAACCAGAAGTGTGATTTCACATTAAATAATAATGATAATTGTCTGATTTTACACCATATTACTAGCGCCAAAGACGCCATGGCGTAGCGATAGACTATCGACACCTCGGGCTCCACGACGCCGAGCTGGAACTCGATCGCAAACCAGGTAGAGCCCCAGATCAGGACCGTAAGAGCGTACAGGACGGTGTTGCTCACCGCGGCACGCCCGTCGCTACAGGCATCGGCTTTCGAATCGTCGCAGCAGTGAGTCCGCGTCGCTGGCACGTTTAAAGAAACCCTCGAGGTAGCGGCTGCGGCGCGCTGCACCTTTGGCCGTCGCGTCCGGCAGCCGCAGCACAACATCGAGTATCTCGCTGCGACGGCTCACGACGGTATCGAGCGAGTCACGCAATGCGTCGCTGTCGATGCAGTAGCCGCGGTAGCGCCGCTGCGTCACACGATCGATTCGCAATTGCGGGTCCGGCCTTGCATGCCGTGCGTTCACCAGGCCGGCCATGTCGAAATCGTAGGGCACATAGAAGTGCCGGCCGTCGATCGCTATGAGCTTGCCGTTGTGGCAGCACACATCGCTGTCAAGCGGCCTGACGAGGGACCAGTCGGTATTGCCAATGAGGAACTGGAACACGAATGCCAGCGACGCCTGTGACTTGTCGAGGTAGTTCTTGGTGACGCGCCGTGTACGCACCGGCGTACCCGCGAGACGTTCGGCAAGCGCGGATTCCGGTTCGATCAGGAAGGCGTAACGAACCACGGGCGGTTCGCCGGGACGGGCCGTGTCGACATAGTGGATTCGCGCCAGGCGCGTGCGAAAACTCACATCCGATAACACGTTGAATATCCGGTAAGCCGCATACTCTTCGAGCACGTCCTGCTCGGCGGAGGTGCCGTTCCTGCAGTGGGAGCTTCAGTTTCTGCTGGCCGTAAAAGGCGTTGTCGCGTGCAATACCCGGCTCAAACCGGAGACGTAGCGGCGGAAAGTCGCAAACGCGCACGCGGCTGTTGCCGCGGACGCGCACATCGACGTCGACAGACATGCCGTCGGCGATCAGGGCGAAACCGTATTCATTGCGATCCGCGGTGTCGGCGACGAGCGTCGATAGCGGGCCCTGCAGCGTGAACTCGAGCACCTCGTCGCTTTCAAACAACGGGCTCGCATAACCCTGGCTACTCGCCAGGACCAGCAAAATGAACAGCTGCCGCACGGCGTCAGGTCAGCCCGGCATTCCGTAATGGAAGTTCCCGAATTCGCTTGCCGGATGCGGCGAAGTAGGCATTCACGATAGCGGGAGCGACCGGCGGAACACCGGGCTCGCCGACTCCGCCCGGCGGCGCCGTGGACTCCATGACATGCACGTGAATTGCGTCTGGCGCTTCACTCATGCGCACTACCGGGTAGGTATCGTAGTTGCCTTGCACGACACCACCTTCCCTGGTCGTGATCTCGCCGTGCAGCGCGAGGCTCATACCGAAGATCGCGGCACCCTCCATTTGTGACGTCACTCTGTCCGGATTGATCGTCGTGCCCGCATCGATTGCGGTCCATATTTCGTGCACGACGATCCTGGCGCTCGAGTCGACGCTGACCTGCGCGACGGTGCCCACAGTACTGAGGAAGGAGCGATGCACCGCAATGCCGAGTCCGTGCCCGGCGGGCAACACTCTTCCCCACCCGGCCATGTCCGCGACCTTTTCGACGACCGCGGAGATGCGTCCCGTGTCGATGGGATGCTTGTCGAGCGAGTGGCCGTAGTTGGTGTATTGGCCACCGTCGGCCGACGGATCTACCATGCGCGGCTCCCCGAGCAGCTTGAGGAGGTGGTCCTTCGGGTCCTCGCCGGCAAGATAGGCGAGTTCGTCCACGAAACCGCAACCGGCAAATGCATGAAAGACGTTGCACACCGAGCGAAGCCAGCCGATGCGCAAATGCGCTTTCGCATCGGCCGTTTCGAGTTGCATGCTGTCAAATCGGTACGGATTGTCGAGAAAGCCGAGATCGAGTTCGAAACCACCGGGGCCGGTGGCGTTCGGATCGAAGGTCGACCCAATGGAAGGAAAACAGGTGCGATGCAGCAGGCTCGTCGCTTTGCCATTCTCGTCCAGGCCCGCTTTCAGGAATTGCGCACTGACGGAGTGGAAATAGCCGTGCCGGATGTCGTCCTCACGTGTCCAGGTGACCTTGACCGGTCGCTGCGTCTCCCGCGCAAGCCACGCAGCTTCGGCAATGAAATCCGGCTTGGACTTGCGGCCGAAACCGCCGCCCAGGAGCGTGACGTTGACCCTGACCTGTTGCTTGTCGAGTCCCAGCATTTGCGCAACCGTATCCTGCGCCGCCTGGGGGTTCTGTGTGCATGCCCAGATCTCGCAACCGCCATCGTCGGTCATTCGCGCGACCGCTGCAGGCGGCTCCATGGGTGCCTGTGACAGGTACGGCGCGTAGTAGACCGCTTCGTGCACGCGGTCGGCCGCTTCGAAAGCGGCGTTGACGTCGCCGCGTGTCAAAACGGGCTTGCCCGCCGCTGTAACGGATTCTTGCAGCGCCTCCCGGTACGTAACCGAATTGTGGTCACCGTTCGCGCCGCGGTCCCACTCGATCTGCAGCGCCTCGCGTCCTTTCTGGGCGACCCAGGTGTTGTCTGCAACGACCGCGACGCCGCCCTGGATGTTGAACAGGAGCGGTGTCGTCGGATCGGGAAGCCTGAAAACTGCGGTGACACCGGGGACGGCAAGCGCTGCCGTGTCATCGAGCGAGGCCACGGTGCCGCCGAATGCCGGGCAGCGTTCTATCGATGCATACAGCATGTCCGGAAGAACGGTGTCGATGCCGTAACTGGCCTTGCCGGTGGTAAAGGCAAGGCCGTCGATCGTATCCATCGGCTTGCCGATGTAGCGATAGTCATCGCGGGACTTGAACGCGGCCTCCGTCGGGGGTTCGAGTTCCGTCGCCGCATCGACAAGCTCACCGTATCCCGCCGATCGTCCGCTGGGCTCGTGATGCACCTGGTGCTTTCGCGCGACACACTCCCCCGCAGGCACGTCCCAGGACGCCGCGGCCGCAGCGATCAGCATCTCACGCGCAGTCGCTCCCGCATTGCGCAGCAAATCGAACTGATTGCGGATACTGGTGGAGCCGTCGGTATTCTGGTCGCCGTATTTCTCATCGCCGAGCGCCTGGATCAGTTCTATCCGATCCCAGTCCGCTTCCATCTCGTCGGCTATGACCTGTGGCAGGCAGGTACGAATTCCCTGCCCCATTTCTGAGCGGTGGCAATAGATCTCGACGATCCCGTCGTTGCGGACGTTCACATAGACATTCGGGGCGACCGACACCGTGCCTCCCCCGGCCGGTTCGCGGCCCGCCGGACCGCAGGCCGTCGTAAAGGACAGCGCGAGCACCAGGCCGCCACTTGCCTGGCCGGTGCGTTTCAGGAATTCGCGGCGGTTGATCAGGCGCAAGTCGCTCATGACAGGTCCTCCGCGGCTTCGTGGATCGCTTTGCGTATGCGCGTATAAGTGCCGCAGCGGCAGATGTTGCCGCTCATCGCCGCATCGATGTCGGCGTCACTGGGTTGCGGCACGCGTTCAAGCAGCGCCACCGCGCTCATGATCTGGCCGGATTGGCAATAACCGCATTGTGCGACGTTGAGTTTTCGCCAGGCGACCTGCACGGGATGATCGCCGTCTTCGGTCAGGCCTTCGATGGTGGTGACCTGCCGTCCGGCAGCCGCGGACACGGGAAGTACGCAGGACCTGACGACCTGGCCGTCCATATGCACGTTGCAGGCACCACAGAGCGCCTTGCCACAGCCGTACTTGGTGCCCGTGAGGCCTGCAAGATCGCGAATAGCCCACAGCAGCGGCATGTCCGGATCCGCTTCGAGGGAAATCGCCTCACCGTTCAACGTCAGTTCTATCGCCATGATTGCCAACCCCCGCGCGTTCGCTTGCTTACTGGATGTGCGGTCGATACTAGCAAACAGGGAGCCTTTCGGGATAATGACGGCATGCAGCGTATCCCGTTGATGCTTCCGATAATCGTGCCCGTGATCTTCTGGGCGGCGTACCACTATCACAAGGATCGTCATTTGCCCGAGCCGCCGCAGAACCTCGCGCTGTGCTTCGGCCTTGGACTGTTTGCTTCGTTGCTCTCTGCCGGCATGTATGCCGGTCTCGAGCCGCTGGGCTTACGCTACGACGCCGTGGCGCTGGCGGCCGAGGACACGCTCGGCCTGCTCGCTTTCGCCATGCTCGCGATCGGTCCAATCGAGGAACTCGCAAAAATGTTGCCCTTCCTCATCGTCGTGATACGGCTCAAGGCATTCGACGAACCGCTCGACGGCATCATCTACGCGTCGTTTATCGGGCTTGGCTACTCGCTGGCAGAGAACCTGCACTATCTCGAATACCTGTCACCGCTCGAGGCCATGGCGCGAGGATTCGCCGGCCCGGTCATACACATCCTGTTCGCGTCCATCTGGGCGCACTGGATCTCTCGCGCGCGGCTCGCCGGGGAAGCCATCACCGGGCCCGCAGCGCTCGGCTTCCTTCTGGCGGCTGCCCTGCACGGTTTCTATGATTTCCTGGTGCTGTTGCACCCCGTAAGCGCGTTGCCGATCGCAGCGACGATGATCGTCGTAATCTGGGTATGGCGCTTGCGATTGCTCAGTCGATTGCATCGCGACGCCGTGCAAAGCAGCGAGGAGCGTGAATCGGGAAATCCCGGGAAGCCGCGTCAGCCGCGTCAGCCGCGGTTGTAGGGATTGCTGTCCTCTACTACCAGGGCCGGTTCCTCCAGGGTGAGTCCGGAGATGTCGTCTGACTCCAGCATGAGTTCGGAGCAACGCTTCTGAATATCGGCAAGTTTGAGCGACACATTCGATTCCGAGAGCGGTATGTCGTTGAAATCCTTTTCCATCTTCCTTTCCGTATCCGTAGCTGTCTCTAATTGGCGACAGCTCATATTGTCGCAGTATAGAGACAGCGAGGGCGTCAATGTGTGAACTGTGTCACACCGGAATTCCCGCAAGCCGGTTTTTTCAGGGTTTATGTCAAGTAGTGGCGCTCACACCTGCCATTCAATGTCAGTCGGGCGTCTGCTGCAGCACCGACATCAGGATAACGATTCCCTCGAGGAAGTTACCGACCCGGATATTTTCGTTCGGACTGTGCTGGTTGTTGTCGATATTGACGCTTGGCACCACGGCGGCCGGTACGCCCAACGCCTCGATGATCGGCGAGATCGGTATGGATCCGCCCATTGTACGGACGATGACGGGCTCCTCGCCGTACAGGTGGCGCATACCCGCCCTGGCCATCCGGGCAGGCGGGGACTCAGGGTCCGAGCGAAACGCCCCGTAGCTGATGTCGTGCGTCATGCTGGCGAGTCGCGGAAACTCCATTCGCTCGGCATCCGTTGGCGCGCGGTCAAGCACTTTGTAACCGAGCGCCGCTACGTGATCCCGAACGAGCCCGACCAGGTAGTCGGGATCGGATTCCATCACCAGCCGAATGTCTATCTCGGCGACGGCGCTGGGTGGAATGATGGTTCGAGCGCCGTCGCCGACCCATGCGGCCGACAGGCCACGCACGTTCAGCGACGGATACTGCAGCGATTCCTGCAACGATGCGGCAACCGCGTCGGCTCGAATCAGGCCCATCGAGCGCAGAATGCGTTCCTCGTCGTCCGGCACCGCCTCGAGTATCGCCCGGGTTTCATCTCCGATGGCGACGCCATCGTAGAATCCCTCAATTTGCACCACTCCGTCCGGGGACTTCATGGATGCGAGTATCTGTGCCAGGGCGAGCGCGGGATTCGGCACGAAGTTGCCGTAGTGGCCGCTGTGCTGAGCCACCTTCGGCCCGAAGGTCGTGAGTGTTATCGTCGCAATGCCGCGCGCACCCAGTGTGACTGTCGGACGGTTGGACGCATGCGGTGGACCGTCGAATATCAGTAGCAGATCGGCAGCCAGCAGTTCCCGGTTGGCATTGATCGCCGCAGCCAGGTTGGGCGACCCCAGCTCTTCTTCGGTGTCGACGATGACTTTCAGGTTGTAAGGCAGCTGCCGCCCTGCCGCGGCAAAAAGGTCCATCGCCGCGAGAAACTGCGTCATGGGCCCCTTCGAATCAGAGGCCGAGCGGGCGAATATGCGCCATTCCGGGTCCAGGCCGCTATCGAGCGCTGACCACGGCAGCGCCTCCCAGCGGCCGGCGGCCGATGCCTGCATGAGGACGGCTTCGTAAGGGTCTGGCTGGTTCCATGCGGCAGGGTCGACGGGTTGCCCGTCGGCCTGCAGGTAAACGAGTACCGTGCGTTCGGCACCGGGCCTGCGGCGTTCCGCGAAAAGGGCAGGACTTCCTTCCGTCGCCAGCAGGCGTGTTTCGAAACCCCGGGCGTTGAATGCCTGCAGCAGCCAGGCATTCTGGCGCTCGATGTCCTCGACATGCAGCGCGTCGTTCGGCAGCGCGAGAAACTCGCGGAACAGCGCAATTGCCGCGGGCGTCTCCTGTGACGCCATTGCGCGTAATTGCTCCGCGGACAGCAGTTGAGGCTCGGCCCGAACGAATGACGCACTGGCAATGGCCAGCAACGCAAAAAGGCCGCTCCGTCGCAAGCGACCTTTGTTTATTGCTGATGTATGCACCATCGCCTGCGCAAGCGCTCTAGAACTTCACCATTGCCGTGCCCCAGGTGAAGCCGCCGCCGAACGCGGCGAACAGCAGCACGTCGCCACGCTTGACCTTTCCGGAGCGAACGACCTGGTCCAGGGCGAGTGGGATCGACGCGCCGGAAGTGTTGGCATGTTCGTCGACGGTCGCAATGACCCGCTCCATCGGCATTTCGAGTTTCTTCGCCGCCGCCTTGATGATTCGCATGTTCGCCTGGTGCGGGATGAACCAGTCGATGTCGTCGAGGTGGCCGTCCAGGTCGGCCACGGTCTCGCGGGCCATTAAGTCGAAAGTCGCAACCGCGCGGCGAAACACGGCATTGCCCTCCATCTTGACGAACGCACCACCCGCCTTCGTTACGTCGAATCCCACGGACACGCCCTGCTCGACGTGCAACAAGGTTTCGTACTGGCCGTCCGCATGAATGTGAGACGACAATATGCCGGGCTCATCGGCCGCCTGGAGTACGACGGCCCCCGCCCCGTCACCGAACAGGATAGCCGTGCCGCGATCGCTCCAGTCGACGATACGTGACAGGGTCTCGGAGCCGATGACCACGGCGGTGCGTGCACCACCCGTCTGAATATAGCGATTCGCCAGGTCGAGTCCGTACACGAAGCCGCTGCACGCCGCGCTCACATCGAACGCCGGGGAACCCTTGACGCCCAGCTGACGCTGGATAATGCAGGCCGTTGCCGGAAAGATCTTATCGGGCGTTGCCGTACCGACGACGATGAGATCGATATCGTCGGCGCCGACCCCTGCCATTTCCATCGCACGCCTGGCGGCCTCGAGGCCCATGGACGAGGTTGTCTCATCGTCAGCGGCAATGTGGCGTCGCTTGATGCCGGTGCGCTCGCGAATCCACTCATCCGACGTATCCATGGTCTTTTCGAGATCATGGTTCGTAACCACATTCTCGGGCAGGTAACTGCCGGTCCCGGCAATTCGAGCGTAGGTCATCAGGTGTTCCTTTTGAGGAACGCCGCGATCTCTCGCAACGTCGGATAATCGAACAGGTCACTTATATCAAGTTTCCCCGGGTATTTTTCGTCAATTGCGAGAACGATCTCGGTGAGCGTGATGGAACTCACCCCGACTTCGAACAGGTTGTCGTCCGACCCGATGCTGCGTTCCTTGGCGAATGCGCGGCATATCAGCTGTAGTTCGGCGACGAGGGGGTCCTCGTCGGTCGCCTCGCCGACGCCGTCCGCGGGCGCCAGTTCGTCGAGCACCGCGTCGAATTCGCCGTCAATGTAGGACTGCAGCAGCTTGGCCCGCTGCACCTTGCCGCTGGTCGTCTTGGGAATCCGCGCGACCGGAATGACGTGGTCGACCTCGAGTCCGGTTTGCTCCCCGATAACGTCCCGGACTTGCTGGATTACAGGCACGAAGTCCGCGGCAGCCTGGCGGTAGAGAATGAATGCAATCAGCTCCTCCGTCTGGCCGCCTTTCGGCGTAGCCCCGGCAACCACGACCTTGTTGAGGTCGAGGCCGTCGAGCCTGGCCACGATCTCTTCGATGTCGTGCGGGTAGTAGTTCTGGCCGTTGACGATGATGATGTCTTTCTGGCGCCCTGTGATTACCAGCTGCCCGTCGACGAAGACGCCGCAGTCGCCGGTTCGCAGCCAGTCGCCCGCTGCGAACAACTCCTCGGTCGCCGCTTCGTCACCGTAGATGCGTTCCGTCACGCTGTCGCCGCGAAGCTGTATGTTGCCGATGATGCCGTCCTCCAGCGCATTGTCGTTGTCGTCGACAATGCGAATAGCCACGTCTCGAATAGCCTTGCCGACCTTCACGAAACTTACGGCGTCTGCCTCGCCCGGCTCGATGCTGCGATAAGTTTCTCCCACCCGCAGGCTGTGCCTGTCGACCGTAATGCGCGAGTACTCGCTGCCCGGTTCGGGAATCGAGACCCCGACCGTGGCTTCCGCGAGGCCGTACACCGGGAACATCGCCGTGCGCCTGAGGCCGTGCGGCGCCATTGCGGCGAGGAATTCCTCACATAGCTCCCATGAAATCGGCTCCGCACCGTTGAGAACAAGTTTCACGCAAGAGAGATCGAGGTCGGGCAGGCCCTTGCGCTGAAACAGCTTCAGGAAATGCTTGTAGCCGAAATTGGGCGAGCACAACTGCGTTGCGCGCAATTCGTTGGCCTTGCTCATCCACAGCAACGGCCGGCGCACGAAAACGTTGGTGTCCATGACGGCGTGGTCCATACCGACGCCCAGTACGCTCAGGTGATAACCGATCAGGCCCATGTCGTGCGTCAGGGGCATCCAGCTCAGGCTCCGATCGTCCTCGTTCCAGTGCGTCGCCTCGGCGATTGCCCGGATGTTCGTACACAGGTTGCGGTGTGTGAGAATCACGCCCTTCGGATCGCTGGTCGAACCCGAGGAATACTGGATGAATGCGGTGTCGTCGGCGGTTGCAGCGAACAGCTCGCCGTGGCTTGCGGCGTCGACGTCGCTCATCAGGACCGTACGTGTCTCGAGCAGCGTCGTGATGTCGTCGAGACTCCGCTTCTTCGAGAATTCGAGCAGACGTTCGAGCAGGCCCATCTCGGTAAAAAGCGTCGCCCTGTCGAGCTGCGACACGATGCGAAACAGCTTGAGCCGGTGCTCGTCGCTGATGCCGACGGCAACGGGCACGGGAACGATGCCGCCGAGCACCGCTGCCCAGAACGCCACGACGAAACTCTCGTTCGACTTGCTGAAGATGATCAGCTCGTCGCCCGGCGACATGCCACGCGCCTGCAGCGAGCCCAGCAGCGCGAGCGCACGATCCCACAGCTCGGGAAAGCGCACGACGCTCTCGTCGTTCTCGCCGTCTATGAACCGCATCTCGCGATCCGCGTTGCGCACGGCCGCCAACAGGCCGGTCAGTGTGTCGTAAAGCTCCATGACGTCGTTATCGTTCCTCGGGTTGCCTTGAGATGTCGTACCTCGAGCGTCAGTCGTCGGTCAGGACCGGGTGGTCGCCGGTATGGGAGCTGGGCTAGGGTCATTGGTGGGCGGAAATTCAGGAATGAGGGTAATAAATGCAGGCGCAATCTTACATTGACCGACACAGAACCGATACTGCAAACTCTGCTGCCTCAATACGGACCCAGGCCCTATCTTGACCGACCAGCGACCAACAGATTTCGACTCGATCGAGTCACGCCGCAGCACCTCGTCGCGACGCCGGCTGACGCCGGCGCGGCGGCTGTACTATTTCTTAGGACTACCCGTGCTTCGGGCGGTGATCCGGGTGCTGACGTCGACCTACCGGTTCGAGAAGGTCATCGGGGCCGAGCACATCGAGCCCTATATCGAGGACGGTGCGTTGTGTGCGCCGTGTTACTGGCACCAGCACCACATCGCCGGGTCGACGCTGATTCGCTCATGGATACGGCGAGGCTTCAAGGCCTGCTTCCTGGTCTCCGGTTCCGTGGACGGCGACGTACCGGAACGCATCGCACGCGCCTGGGGAGCCGAAGTCATTCGCGGCTCTGCCAACCAGAGCGGCGCCCTGGCGCTGCGCGATATGCAGCGCATGATGAAAAACGGCTTCTCCGTCGTCACGACAGCCGATGGCCCGCGCGGCCCGAAATACGAGTTCAAGGCCGGCGCCATACTCATGGCACGTATTGCGCGCGTGCCGATCGTCCCGATCGCCTGTGCCGCGGAGCGAGCCTGGTATCTGAAACGCTGGGACGATTTCATGATACCCAAGCCGTTCTCCCGCATCGTGCTGGCCGTCGGGAAGCCCTACCAGCTGCCGGTGGACGCGGCGCTCGATGCACTCGAACCCCACCGCCTCGCTGTTCAGGAAGCAGTCATGTCGCTCATGCGAGAATCCGAGCAAGTCCTGCAGAAGGCTCAGGAGGCCTCCGAATGCCAAACAGATTGAACTTCTTTACGCCAGGATTGGCGCGTTTCGCTGTGTTGCTGTTAGCCGCAAGCCTGATGTTCGGAACGGCGCAGGCCTCGACCCCGCTGACGCCGCATACGGCGGAATACAAAGTCAAGATGAGTATTGTCAGCGGTAAGCTGCGTACCGAACTCAAGGCGACCGACTCGGGTTACATCGCCACGCACGTGCTCAAGCCGAGCGGCTTCTTCGGCGGTCTCCTTGGGCGCGGCTCGGTTGTCGAAGTCTCCGAGTTCGCGAATTCGGAGGACGGAATTAGCCCGGTTGCCTATCAATCCGACGATACGCTGACCAAGAAAAAGACCCGCGCCAAGGTTACGTTCGATTGGGACACGAACGAGGTCAGCGGCACGGTCAACGACGAGGAAATGAGCTCCATACTCGAGGGGCTGCACCATGACCGGGTATCCGTCCAGTACCAGCTCATGCACGATCTGCTGAACTCGGAGCTCGGCGAGCACTATCTCCTCTTCGACGTCGACAAGCTGAGGACGCTGAACGTACGCTCGATCGGCACGAAAAAAGTGAAGGTACCGGCCGGCAAATATGAGGCGATCGGCATACAGCACCAGTCCGAGGGCTCATCGAGAGTAACGACTTTCTGGTGCGTGGCGGAGCTCGGCTACCTGCCGGTCATGATCGAGCGGCACCGCAAAGGCAAACTGCAGGTGCGTGTCTCCCTGAGAAAGTATTCACCCACGCAATAGAGGTTGCCGGAAACGGCGAATTCAGCCGAGCACTATCGACAATTGCATGGCCAGCAGGATGCCGGCGGTAAACAGGCCCGCCAGCAGGAAGCTGGTGCCCCAGCGGGCGATTTCGTTCGCGTGGGCAACGCCGGCGATGATCGGTACAGCCGGCAACAGGGCGAGGCAACCGAGCGGATAGACCACGAGCGCCAGCCTCGGGTGTTTGAAGGCCCAGCTCTTCAGCTCGTCATGCGATCCCATCCGCGCAACGAACTGATCCATTTCACCCAGCATCCGGGCGGCACGGTCTCTCGCCTCATTGCCGGTAAGACCGTCGCTTTCGGTCTCATCGACCAGGTCCTGAAAGTGATCCCGCAACTCGTCGACGGTACGCCGGACGTGACCCGGTGCAATACCGCTGGCAAGCAGTTGCCTCGCCACGGATTCGAAGTCCGGCTCATGCATTGCTCGGGGTTTCCAATGCCGTCGTGATGCCACCCTGGATGCGGCGCCAGTCGTTTTGCAGCTGATCCAGGCGATCGCGACCTTTCCTGGTGAGGGAATAGTAAACTCGCGTGCGGCCCCCGACCGGCTTGCGCTTCGATTTCAGCGAGCCGTTGCGCTCGAGGCTGTGCAGAATCGGGTAGATGACGCCCTCGCCCAGCGAGATCGCCTCACCGGTCACTCGTCGAATCGCGCGGACCAGGTCGTAGCCGTACATTTCCTGCTGCTGCAGCAGGCGCAGCAGCAGCAGCTCCGGTACGCCACTCATGAACGGTGGATTGCTTTGTGCCATGGGGCCCTTTCCCAGCCGATCGAACAGCGGAGTATACCTTGAACCACAAGGTATATCAATGGTTACTTTGTGGTTCTAGGTATCTATAATATACCTCGTAGTTCAAGGTATATAGCACTGGCGGGATCCAAAGGGAGCCGGACAATGTTCGCACGATACGCATCTGCCGTTACCACCGGAACGCTGGTGACTTTCAGCCTGCTGTACGTCATGCAGTCACTGCTCAGCATGCAGCCCGCCGTCCTCTCGGATCCACCGCCACGCCTCGCCGTGGACTGGATCAAGAGGAAACTGCCCGATGAGCCCCCGCAGCCGAAAGAGGTACTCCCCGACCGTGAGGACCTGACCGACGTGCCGCAGCCACCCGCTCACAGACTGGATGAAATCGGCGCGACGAATGTCCGCGTACCGATGGCCAGCCCACCGTCCGGACCGGTTGGCGGACTACATCAGGAAATCCGCCTCGTCGACGGTCCCCTGGTCGCTTTGGTGCGCGTGCGGCCGGTCTACCCGGCAATAGCGATCCGCAAGGGGATGAACGGCCACGTAATCGTGCAGTTCGACGTATTGGCTGACGGCACCGTGGCCAATGTCACGGTCGTCGAATCCAGTGACGGCGTTTTCAACAACGCCGCGATACAGGCCGCGCGGCGCTTTCGCTTCAGGCCGAGAGTGGTTGACGGGGTGCCGCTGGTCACCACCGGAGTACAGAACCTGTTCCGATTCGAAATGCAGGACTGACATTGTTCCCAGGGCGGCGGCCCCGACGAAGGCCTTTCTTTCCCGCCGGGCTGCCCAAAGGGTCGCCGCCCGATTCAGCTCCGGTCGAACAACTGCCGCAAGGTAAATTGCTCCTGTTTACCCCTGCTCATCGAGATATCCCTGACGAGGACGTCTCCGTTCTCCTCGAGGTGCCAGGACTCCATCAGGACGGCCCCCTGCTTGTCGAGTGTCTCGACGACGAACACCTCCTTCTCCCAGCCCGAGACCCGCAGCGCCTCGATCGGCCCGACCGAAACCGTTCGTTTCTCGCCAAACGTGTATTCCTCGACAATGGAGCGGTCGAAGCTGATGAACAGGCCGTGAGCTGTCTGGGATATCTTGAGTAGCTCGCCGGTCTCGAGAAACACCTGGACCAAAGGCCCCGACGACCTGCCAGGACGCTCCTCGCGGTTGTTTTGGAGTCGCGAATTACTCTTCGGAATGCGGATGCGGAGTTCGTCGTCGACTGATCGCGTCTGTTTCGAGCCGGGCTCGAGCCGCAGCTGCCACTCACCGGAAAAGTCCACGTCGTCGGGAACGACACCGCTTTTCGCCGCCAGCTCTGGCGCGGTCGAACAGCCGAACAGGACCGGCAACAGGCACACAAGGAGGTGTGATTTTTTGAATGCTGCAGGGAATTTCATGTCCACCTGTTTATGTCAACCAATCGGACACGCAATCGTTAGATTGAGCGGAACGACTGGTTTACCATGACGACTGAATGCGAAGGAGAATACCAGATGCAGGCATTCCGACTTACCTTGCTGGCGGCCGCGCTGGCCACGCTAGTGCCACTTTCCGGGTACGCGCAATCCGTTTCCGACCTCAAGGAAATGAGCCCCGAAGACCGCCGCGCCTATATGCAAAGCATGTCCGAAGACGAACGCAAGGCCATGCGCGAAAAATGGCGCGCTGAAATGGACCAGATGACGGACGAAGAGCGGCGTGCGTTTCGCGAGGAAATGGCAGCCAGCCGGCCGGACCGCGGGCAGCGGCACGAGGCCATGCGCGAGCGCTGGAACGCGATGTCCGAAGAAGAGCGCGCAGCCGCGCGTGAGCAACGCGCCGCGAAAAAGCAGCAGCGCCGCGAAAAGTGGGACTCGATGTCCGACGAAGAGCGGGCGGCTGCGAAAGAGAAGATGCGCGACCGTCGCGAGCACGGCAAGCGCAATCGCCGACAACAACACGCACCGCAAGGCGAAGGCAGCAGCGACAGCACCGAGTAACGCCGGACGAAATCAGGGCACCGCGAGGCTGCGCCGCAGGGCCACTGAGAAACCGTCGCGAGACACCACGCGTATCGAGCCGAGCCCGAGCCAGCCGGCCAGCGCCCGGAGTTCTTCAGCGAGCGCGGACACGGTCTCGTCCAGGTCGATAGCGGGCTCCGGGTGCGCGCTTTGTATCAACAAGCGGCCGTTTTTCCGGTCCGCTTTCAGGTCGACGCGCGCGACGATGCGATCGCCCATGCGAAACGGCAGCACGTAATAGCCCCAGCGGCGCTGGTCTGCCGGCACATAGATTTCGATGCGGTATTCGAGATCGAACAGGCGTTTCGCGCGCGGCCGGAACCAGACGACCGGATCGAACGGCGACAGCAGCGAACAACCACCGATGCGCCGCGGTATTCGCGCCGACCTGGCAAGGTAGGCGGCCTCTGTCCAGCCATCCACGTCGATCGCGGCAAGCTCGCCCTCTTCGACCAGTTCCCGGATACGCGGCGCCGCCTCGCGCGGCGACATACGGTAGTAATCGGCGAGATCGTGCAGCGTTGCCAGCCCCAGCGAGTCGGCGGCCTGCCGCAACAACTCCCGCTCGGCATCGGCTTTGTTGACACGCCTGGACCGATGCCCCGCGTCGATCAGGCGCTCCGGCAGGTCGTAGACGCGCTGAAAATTGGGCAGCCGGTGTTTCACGGCCAGCGCTCCGCGGCCGAAATGGTATTCGAGCGCCCAGCGCGGCAAGGATCGATGCCAGTCGCCCGGTTTGCGCTTCGGGCCGTCGAGCGGCGGCAAGTCCTGCGAGGTCACGGCTCCCCGGCGTTTCACGAGCGCGAAAACGTCCCGCAGGTACGCCTCGCGGCCGGGAATCTTGTTGATCGGGCTGTGCTTGTAGGGTTGATAGCGCCGCCTGCGGTACTCGAGCAACGGCCAGTCGCTGGCTTTCACGATCGACGCTTCGTGTGCCCATTGCTCGATGAACTCGCCGGAATCGTAGACGAAGCGCTGGAACCGGGCCCGGTCGTAAGCCCCGAGCCGCGACCAGATGATCAGGAAGTGAGCCGGCAACAGGACGTTGACGAAATCGAGTTGCAGCACGGCCACCGAGTGTAACGCGCGCCGATAATGCCGTACGTCGTTCGCCGCCGCGGGTCGCGCTCGATCGAAGCCCTGTGCCGCCAGCGCGATGCGGCGCGCCTCGGCCGCCGTCAGGCTGTTTCTGCGTCGTGCCACCCTGTCCGCGTTCCGTCTCAGTCGGCCCCGAGAAAGGCATCCGCCTCGATTTCCACCAGCATCGCCGGGTCGATCAGCCCGGTGACCTCGACCATGCTGGTCGCAGGCCTGACGTCACCGAACGCCTCCTGGTGCGCCCTGCCGATTGCCGGCCACTGCGCGATGTCCGTGACGAACATACGTGTGCGAACCACGTGCTCGAGTCCCGCGCCGGCCTCGCGGAGCGCCTCCGCGATAATTTCGATACAGCGCCTGGCCTGGAGATAGGCATCGCCCTCGCCGACAACTTCGCCGTTGTCGCCGACGGGCGCCGTCCCCGACACCGAGATGTGTGGGCCGGCCACCACGGCCCGGCAATAGCCCACCTGCTCTTCCCACGGCGCACCCGATTGAATGTTGATACGACGACTCATCGACGTCCCCCGGTTTTAATTATCTACTTTAACTAAGTTATATAAGTTATTGTTATTTAATGCATTACAAGTTCACTTTTTGCTCGTGGCAATGCCAGTAACCACAACGCCGAGGCGAGCGAATAGCCGATAACGACAGCCCACCCCAGCGCCGGTTGCGACGGCACCCCGCTGGAGACGGTGAACAAGGCATACAGGGCCGGCGTGGCCGCCAGTAGCCGCAGCAATTCGATGCGGCGAGCCGATGCCCTGCCGTCATTGAGCAATCCCAGCGTGTAGAGCTGCAGCCAGAGAACGGCGCAGGGAACGAGCACGTACCCGGCTCCGTTGCGTGCGAACAGCTCCGCGATCGACAACGCCAGGACGATGCTGACGCCGAACTGCGCCATTACGTAGCGCCGTTGTGAGGGCGATGTTGGCGGATCGAATTTCTGAAACCGGGAGACGTCGACCGTCTTGCGCGGGAATCGCTCTTCGACGTCAGGCGGACGCCAGCCGGTGCGGCGAAACCAGATACCGAGCTTGTCGCGCCAGCGCGCCGCTTTTCGCGCGTCGAACAGGAGGTAGTCGTAGACCTGCAGATTGGCCCAGAACGGGTTCCAGTTCGCCAGTGGCTTGCGCACGCCGAATACGACCGGGTCGTCGTCGGCTTCGTCCTGGAAGGTGCCGAAAAAGCGGTCCCAGAGAATCAGCATGCCGCCGTAGTTCTTGTCGATGTAACGCTCGTTTTGTGCGTGGTGCACACGATGATTCGACGGCGTCACCAGGATCCTGTCGAGCACGCCCATGCGACGCACGACCTGCGTGTGCACCCAGAACTGGTAAATGAGATTGACGGCGTTGACCGTAATCAGGACTTCGAGCGGGAAGCCGACTACGAATAACGGCAGGTAGAAGATCCAGCCGAAGAGGAACCCAGTGCTGGTCTGCCGCAACGCGGTGGACAGGTTGTAATCCTCGCTCTGGTGATGCACCGCGTGCGCCGCCCAGAGCACCGATATCTCGTGACTGAAACGGTGGAACCAGTAATAGCAGAAGTCCCAGGCGAGCGCCGCCGTCACCCACAGCAACACACCGCGCACGGACAGGTCGAACCACGCGAGTTGCATGTCGATAATCGCGAAGTGGCGCAGCACGAAGCTCCATGCAACCAACGCCAGTAGCCTCGTGAAGTAGCCGGTGGTCGTGCTGAGAATTCCGGCACTGAGGCTGTTGATCGCGTCATTGCTCCGATAAAAACCGCTGCCTTTTCTCCAGTCGACGAACAACTCGAGGATCAGCGCAAGCAGGAAAAACGGAACGGCAATGGCGATAAGGTCCATGTGCGCATATTACGGTAAGCTGCGCGGCGACGGTAACAGGAAGCTCCTCCCATGATCGATGCCACCGAACTGAAACTGCTGAAGGACGCCCTCGACACGCTCGACGACGGTTTCCGGGACCTGCCTGACTTCAAGCCGGATTTCGATGCCGCAGCCACGGCGGACGTGCTGCGCACCGTGGCCGAACGCATGCAGGACAATTACCCCTATTTTCACCCGCAGTACGCTGGGCAAATGCTGAAACCGCCGCACCCGATCGCGCGCATCGCCTACGCGATGTCGCTGTGGATCAACCCCAACAATCACGCCCTCGACGGCGGCCGGGCAAGCTCCGCAATGGAAAAAGAATGCATCCTCGAACTCGGCAGGATGTTCGGCTGGGATGGCCCCCTCGGGCACCTTACAGGTGGCGGCACCATGGCCAATCTCGAAGCGCTGTGGGTGTCCGGCCGGCTGCATCCGGGCAAGCGCGTGCTGGCCTCGGAACAGGCGCATTACACGCACAGCCGCATCAGCGAGGTGCTGGGCATTCCGTTCTCAGCCGTACCCGTGACGGACGATGGCCGAATGGACATCGGCGCCCTCGAAGCGCTGCTGGGCGAAGGCGACGTCGGCACCGTCGTGGCCACCATCGGCAACACCGGCCTCGGCGCGGTCGACAGTTTGCAGGATATTTTGGCGCTGCAATCCGAGGTCGATTTTCGGCTGCACGCGGACGCCGCCTACGGCGGCTATTTCGGCCTCAGCGACGAGTTGCGCGACCTTACGCGCCGTTCTTACGACGCACTCGCGCAGGTGGATTCCATCGTCATCGACCCGCACAAGCACGGCCTGCAGCCGTACGGCTGTGGCTGCGTTTTGTTCAGGGACCCGGCCGTCGGGCAACTGTACAAGCACCGTTCGCCGTTCACGTATTTCAGTTCGGCCGAATTGCATCTCGGCGAGATCAGCCTCGAGTGCTCGCGGCCCGGCGCATCGGCGGTTGCGCTGTGGGCAACCCAGAAACTGTTCCCGCTGGTACAGGACGGTGAATTCGCGGCGATGCTCGATGACTGCCTGCTTGCCGCACGTCGCTTCTGGAGCCTGTTGCAGGATGGTGAGCATTTCGTGCCGCTGATGGAGCCGGAACTCGACATCGTCGTCTACGCGGTGGCCGCGCCGGACGCGGAAGCGGCCAGCGCTCGGGCACGCCAGGTATTCGACAAGGCGGCCGAGCAGGATTTGCACCTCGCACTCATCGAATTACCCGTTGAACTCGTGCGATCTTATGCGCCCGGAATCGACGCGAATGCGCCGACCGTCACCTGCCTGCGTTCGGTCCTGATGAAGCCGGAGCACGGCGAGTGGATCGACAGGATAATCGGGATTCTCGAATCGAGCGCCGAATCCGTCAGCTAGCTGTTACTGTCGATGCCCGAATGAAACGTGGGAGCGGAAACGTTACCGCGGGAAAAGGTGTCAGGTTTATTTTTCATGCGGGGCCAGGAAAAGGTGTCAGGTTTATTTTCGTATTTTCCTTGCCAAGGAAAATACGAAAATAAACCTGACACCTTTTCCTCGGACCGTCACACCTGGCTGTTCTGCAACTGCAGGATGGCGCGCATGATCACGATGCCGAGATAGAAGCAGGCAAAGCCGCCAATCAGCGTGCTGACCAGGTACGAGAACGAATAAAACAGCTCGTTCTTCTGGATCATGGTGTTGAGCTCGAGCACCAGCGACGACAACGTCGTGAAGCTGCCGCAAAATCCCACCGCGAACAACAGCCGGTACTGGTCGGGAATGATCCCGGCATCGTTGAACCAGTCCGTGCTTGAAATCAGCTGTGCCAGCAGGCCCATCACCAGGCAACCGATCAGGTTGGCGCTGAGCGTGCCCCACGGAAACTCGACATCGCGCTGCAGGAAAACGTTCAGGGCAAATCTCGCAATGGCGCCGAGTGCGCCGCCGAGCGCAACGAACAGGTAGGAATACAGAACGATATGCATGTTCAGGCGGCGCTCAGTCGCGCCCGGGTCTCACGGTACTCCCGGTCCATGCGCAGGACGAGTTCGCGCGCAGGCAGAATTTCATCGATAGTGCCGACACCCTGGCCGGCACCCCAGATATCCTTCCAGGCCTTTGCCTCCAGGTCGCTGCCGCTGCCGAAGTCCATGGTGCTCTTATCGCCATCCGGCAGGTCATCAGGGTCCATGCCGGCGTTCTCGATGCTGCCCCTGAGGTAGTTGCCATGGACGCCCGTGAACAGCGACGAGTACACGATATCCGCCGCACGGCTCGAGACGACCATTTCCTTGTAGGCCGGCGCGGCCCTGGCTTCTTCCGTTGCGATAAATCGCGTGCCGCTGTAGGCGAGGTCCGCGCCCAGTGCCTGGGCCGCGAGCACGTCGCCGCCCGAGGTAATGCACCCCGAGAGAATCAACGCGCCGTCGAACTCGCGTCGAATTTCCTTGATGAGTGCAAACGGGTTGTACGGCCCTGCGTGGCCGCCGGCGCCCGAGCAGACGGCGATTATTCCGTCGACGCCCTGCTCGATGGCCTTCCTCGCGTGACGCAGGTTTATCACGTCATGGAACACGAGGCCGCCGTAGGCATGTACCGCGGTGACAATCTCTTCGGGCGGTCGCAGACTTGTAATGATAATCGGGACCTCATGCTTGACGCAGGTCTCCATGTCCGCGAATAGCCTCGGGTTACTCGCGTGCGCAATCTGGTTGACGGCGTAGGGTGCGACCGGCTCGTCAGGGTGCGTCTCTTTGTAAGCACCGGTTTCGTCCTCGATTTGCTTCAGCCAGTCGCTGAGCATTTCCTGTGGGCGCGCATTCAGGGCCGGAAAGGAGCCGACGATGCCCGCATTGCATTGTGCAATGACGAGTTCGGGACACGACACGATAAACATCGGCGCACCGATCAGCGGAAGTCGAAGAGCGCCCTCGAGGGCTTGCGGTAGTGCCACTTACTGCTCCAATAAAAAACTGGCCGCACATTCGGCGACCAGGACGTTGTCGGGCCCGCAGGCAAAGCACATCGACGCGGATTCAATCTCCTCCGGCATCGCCAGAGTTCAGGGTACCTGGCTGTCGATAGCCAGGAACACAGAGTTGTTCTCCGCCGGGCGCACGAGCAAGGTTCCGAACCAGTCGCCCGACGTCGCAGAAGGACTGCCGCTCAGCGAGACGCGCGCCAGTAACTCGAATTCCTCGAACCCCGACAGCGAGCGTCCCGCGACCATGGACTGTGCGTCACCGAGCGACACCACGCTCGGCAATTCGGACAGGCGGATCCGGGAGACCGCGATAGGCGGCGACGGTTGCGCCGGATCTCGGGCAATGATGAAGACGTTGGCGTCAGCCGTGATCGATGAAATGGCATCTTCGGACAGCGCGACTCTTGCGGTCACCACGGCGTCGGGATCTGCCGCCGGCGCATCCGATGACGCCGCTTCGGCCGCCACGGCTGCGGCAGGCGTACCGGCCGCAGGATCGCCTGTCGGCGGCGCTTCGCCTCGCCACTCGGCGATGCGTTGCTCGAGGATGCCGCGGATCTCCGGCGGCGGGCTCAGGCCCAGCAGGATTTCCCAGCGACTGGCCGCGAGTTCGATGTCATTGCGATTGGCAGCGGCAACCCCCGAGTAAAACAGCGCGGCCGGGTTGTTCGGCTCCAACGCGAGGGCACTTTCGATCAGGGCCGCCGTGCGGCCTTCGATCGGCGTGCTGTCCCTCGACAGTATCGCCAGCGAGAGATCCACCAGGGTCTGCGCATTACGGCCCTCTTCCAGTTCCATGATGCGCTCGTAGGCCGTCACGGCATCGTTGTAGCGCTGCAGGGTCATGTAGGAACGCGCCAGCATTTTCCAGCCGTTGATGTCGTCAGGATTCTCGTCGAGTCGCTGCGACAGTGACGCCAGCACCGCCTCCATGTCGGGCAAGCCGTCCTGCTGCGCGCCCGATTTCGCATCCGGATTGCCGACATAACTGTACAGGCCGGATGAGAAGGCCACGGTAAAAACGATGACGCTCGCGAGCAGCGGCGACAGCCGGTGTGAGGTCTTGTACAGCGGCCATGCACCGAAGAGGACGGCGACCAGACACAATACGACCAGTATTATCCAAAAGGTCACTCCCTTTACCCCTCTTTTACGGTCTCGTCGTCAATCGACAGAGACATGCGGTGCCGAACGACGCGGAACATCGCGAATCCGCCCAGCAGAACGAGCAGAAACGGCGCGATCCACAGCACCAGCGTCTTGCCGCTGGCACGCGGACGGTACAGGGCGAATTCACCGTAACGGGTCACGAGAAAATCCACGATCTCTGCATCGGTCTTGCCTTCGGAGATGAGCCGGCGGATTTCCCGCCGCAGGTCGGAGGCCAGGAATACGTTTGAATCTTTGATGCTCTGGTTCTGGCATTTCAGGCAACGCACCTCGGAGATGAGCTTGTCGTAACGCGCCTGCAACTCCGGATCGTCAAATGCCTTGCTGGTGTCGATCGCGAAGGCCGGTGCGGTGAACAGCACGGCGGCCATGACTATCAGAAATCGCTTCATTGGCTGGCACCTCCGTCTGCCATCAGCGGGACGAAGTCACGCTCCCAGATATCCCAGCTCAACGGGCCGAGCTGCTTGAAGAGCACGACCCCGTCGGCGCTTACGAGGAACGATTCCGGTGCGCCATAAACACCCCAGTCGATGCCGACGACTCCGTCGGCATCGAAGCCGGACGCCACGTAAGGGTCGCCGAGTTGCTGCAGCCAGCGCAGCGCCTCCGGCCGCGTGTCGCGCCAGTTGATGCCGTAGATGGGAATACTGCCTTCGGCCGCGAGGTCCATCAGGAACTGGTGCTCTGCCCGGCATTGAACGCACCAGGTGGCCCATACGTTCACCAGCGTGAATTTGCCGGCCATATCGGCCGAGCCGACCGTCTTTGACTGGTCTTTCAGCGTCGGCAGCACGAACAGGGGCGCGGGTTTACCGATGTACGGCGACGGCAGCGCCCGAGGATCGCCGCGCAGCAGACCGAACCAGAGGAACCCCAGCAATATAACCGCCGCAACGAGCAGCGCAATATAGCGAGCCATCAGGCAGCCTCCGGCGCAGTGCCGCTCACTTTTTCGGCCTTCGTGGCCTTCACTCGATAGCGCCGGTCGCTGACCGCTATCAGCCCGCCCAGCGCCATGACGATCGCGCCAAACCAGATGAAGCGAATCATCGGTTTGTACTGCACGCGCACGCTCCAGGCGCCGTTACCGAGCTGGTCGCCCAGTGCGACAAACAGGTCGCGATTCCAGGTCGCGTAGATGCCGGCTTCGGTCATCCAGTTTTGCTGCACGAGGTATTGCCGCTTTTGCGGCCGCACGGTAGCGACGTACTCGCCATCCCTGCGAATCTCGACGACGGCCTCGATGGCCGAATAGTTGGGGCCCTCGACGTCGCGCAGTTCGCGCATCTCGAACTCGAAGGCGCCAACTTCGATCGACTCACCAGGCGTCAGCGCCCGGTCCGCCTCGATGTTGAATGCCGACGTTATCGTTACGCCCAGCACGAACAGGCCCATACCGAGGTGCGCGACCGACATGCCGAGCGCCGAGCGAGTGATAACCGCCGCGCCTTCCTTGCGGCGCAGTGAACGAATCGGCTGTACGAGCGACGTGGCGATGATCCAGAACGCCGCCAGGCAACCGACTGCCAGCATCAGGCTGACGCGCCCGTAGAACATCAGCGGCAGCAGAACACCCAGCAGCACTGCCGCGATAGCCGGGATGCGCAGCACGGCGAGCCACGAACTTGGTTCCTGTTTACGCCACGCCGTATTCATGCCGAGCCCCATCAACAGCACCAGCGGAATCGTGGGCACCAGGAACGCGACCTCGAACCAGGGGGGGCCGATGGAAATCTTGCTGCCATCCATCATCTCGATGACCAATGGCGCAAGCGTTCCCATGAGCACCAGGGCCGTGGCCACGACCAGGAGTACGTTGTTCAGCAGCAGAAAAGTCTCTCGCGACAACAAGCCGAACCCGGCGTCCGAGTCCAGCGAAGGACCGCGCCAGGCAAACAGGGCCAGGGCGCCGATGACGACGATGCCGAGAAACGAGAGGATGAAGAATCCGCGCGTCGGATCCGTCGCGAACGCGTGCACGGAAACGATGATGCCGGAGCGGACGAGGAACGTGCCCAGCAGGCTGAGCGAGAACGCCGTAATCGCCAGCAACAGCGTCCAGCTCTTGAACAGGCCGCGGCGCTCGGTGACGGCCAGCGAATGGATCAGGGCTGTGCCGATCAGCCAGGGCATGAACGACGCATTTTCCACGGGATCCCAGAACCACCAGCCACCCCAGCCGAGTTCGTAATAGGCCCACCAGCTGCCGAGCATGATACCGAGCGTCAGGAACAACCATGCAAGCGTCGTCCACTGTCGCGTCCACTTTGCCGTTCGTTGATCGAGGTCGCCCGTAAGCATGGCGGCAATGGCGAAGGCAAATGCGACGGAAAAGCCGACGTAACCGATGTACAGCAATGGCGGGTGAATCGCGAGTCCCGGGTCCTGCAGCAGGGGATTGAGATCGGCGCCGTCCGCCGCCGCCGGTATGAGACGCTCGAACGGATTGGACGTCAGCAAAGCAAACAGTAGGAAGCCGATGGACAACAGGCCGAGTACCCCGATGACGCGCGCGGCGAATGCCTCGGGCAAGCCGGAACTGAAACGCGAGACCGCCAGCGTCCAGGCGGACAATATCAGTATCCACATCAGCAGCGAACCTTCATGCGCCCCCCACACGGCCGAGATCTTGTACACCGTCGGCAACGATAGCTGCGAATGATTGGCCACGTACAGCACCGAAAAATCGGAGGTTACGAACGCCCAGGTGAGGCACGCGAAAGAGATCGCCACAAACACGAACTGGCCGGTGGCCGCGGTTCGCGCGACGCCCATCATGGCGGCGTCGTTACGGTGCGCCCCGATGAGCGGCAACACGGCCTGGCAGATCGCCAGGGACAAGGCGAGGATGAGGGCGAACTGCCCTATTTCAGGAATCATTCGGATTACACTCCGAGACGCCGTCTCTCAATGGTGCAGTCTTGTTCTCGACGTGCTTGGCCAGTGATTCCGCAACCTCGGGCGCCATGTAGTTTTCATCGTGCTTGGCGAGAATCTTGTCAGCAACGAACACGCCCTCCTCACCGAGACGGCCATGCGCGACAACCCCCTGGCCTTCGCGAAACAGGTCCGGCAGCACGCCGACGTAACTGACCGGGATTTCGCACGCCATGTCGGTCACCCGGAAGCGCAGGTCCATTGAGCCCTCCTCGCGTTCGACGCTGCCATCAACGACGAGGCCGCCGATGCGGAAGTTGCGTTGCTTGGGGTAGTTGCCCGCAACCACGTCCGAGATTTCCACGAAGAACATCATGTTGTCCTGGAACGCCCGCAGCGTGAACGCCGCGGCGATCGCGATACCGATGGCGGCCAGGCCGAGGGCCAGCATGCGTTGTTGCCTGGGTTTCATTCGCGCTCCTCGAGCGCTTTGATGCGCACTTCAATGTCCCGGTACACCCGCTTGTGGCGCAGGCGCGCCCGCCAATAGGAAAACAGCACCATTACCAGCGTCAGTCCGAAACAACTCCAGACATACACACCGTAATTCCCCATGCTCATTGCATCCATTGCTAGCTACCCTCCGGCGACAGGATCATTTCACGTACCCACCGGGTTCGTCGTTCGCGGAACAATACCTCGGTTCGTACGCGGCGCAATAAGAGAGAACCGAATAGCAGCGTGAAGCCGAGGATCATCGCGAGCAGCGGATACAGCATCGCCGGGTCCATGGCGGGCCCACCTTTCTTCATGAGCGTCTGCCCCTGGTGCAGCGAACTCCACCATTCGACCGAGTAGTGCACGATGACGACGTTGACCACGCCCACCAGGGCCAATACGGCACTGGCCTTGTCCGCCTTGGCGGTATCGTCGATAGCCGCTCGCAAGGCCATGTAGCCGAAGTACAGGAACAGCAGGATCAGCTCCGAGGTCAGCCTGGGGTCGCCCCATTCCCACCAGGTACCCCACATCGGCCGGCCCCAGATGGAGCCCGTCGCCAGCGCGAGAAACGTGAATGCGGCACCGAGGGGTGCCGCGGCTGCTGCGACTGCGTGCGACAGCTTGATGCGCCAGATCAGCCCGATACCGCCGCTGACGGCCATGATCATGTACGCCATCATCGACAGGTAAGCCGAGGGCACGTGCACGTATATGATGCGAAAAGCGTCGCCCTGCTGGTAATCCATCGGGGCCAGGAAAAGTCCGGCATAAACCCCATACGCAATTAACGCAATGCCGGGCGCCGCCAGCCATGGCGACAGCACCGCAGCAAGGCGATAGAAGTGTGGCGGTGACGCCAACTGATGAAAAAATTTCCACATGGGCGGGATTCTACTCGTTACTGATTCTCAATGCGGCAGCCGTCGCGTAGGGCGCGAGGCTCAAGGATGCTATGGCATAAGCGCCAAGCGCCCATATACCGGTTGTATACACGTCGTTGCCTGCCGCCAGCGATACGGTATTCGCGCCAAGCAACAATACGGGCATGGCCAGCGGCAGAATCAGCAAGCTTAAAAGCGCCGTGCCCCGGTGTAAACCCACCGTTAGCGCCGCGCCGATCGAGCCCAGCAGGCTGAGGGTGATGGTGCCGAGGGTCAGGGTGAGCATCATGACGCCGACCACCGACATCGGCATCCGGTAGGTAATGGCCAGTATCGGCGATACGAGCACCAGCGGCAGGCCGCTGGTGAGCCAGTGAGCGGCGGTTTTGCCCAGCGCCAGCACGGGCAGGGGCTGTGGGCTGACCAGCAACTGATCCAGGCTGCCGTCCTCGAAATCCGAGCCGAACAGCGAATTGAGCGACAGCAGCGTGGCGAGCAGCGCCGCCACCCACAGAACCCCGGGCCCGCTGAACTCCAGTTGTTCGGCACTGGGACCGACAGCCAGCGGAAACAGGGTGCAGACCATGGCGAAGAAGAACAGCGGATTCAGCACGTCACCCGGCCGCTTCCAGGCGAGCAACAGGTCTCTCCTTGCCGTCGCTGCAAGGCCGGAAAAAATCGATGGTTGTTCTTTGTGCGCGTCGGTCATTGCATTCGTATCTTCGTGACGGGCGCGTCGATCTCGACGTCCTGGTGGGCAGCCATGACGCACATTCCGTCCGCCCCAAGATGGTCCTCGACCAGTTCCATGACCAGCTTCCTGCCCTCGCGGTCGAGGTTGGTGAACGGTTCGTCCATGAGCCAGAGTGGCACGTCGGCCAGCAGCATTCTCGCCAGTGCGACGCGGCGTTGCTGCCCGGCCGACAGCGAGCGTAGCGGCAGCCGCTTCAGGCGCTCGATGCCGAGCTTTGCGTACACCTCCTCCGGGTCGCGGTCCGATTGCCGTCGCAGCGAGCGCTCGAATTTGAGATTCTCGACCATGGTCAGGTCCCATTTGAGGCCCGTGCGATGCGCCAGCCACACCAGTTCACCGTGAAAAGTCTGCCGTTGCTGCAGCACAGGCACGCCATTCCAGTGAATTTCGCCGGTTTCGAGGCTCAACATCCCGGCAATGGCGCGCATGAGGCTCGTCTTGCCGCAGCCGTTGCGACCTTCAAGCAACAAGAGTCCGCCATTATCTAGCGCAAAATCAAGACCTTCGAAGAGGCACCTCTCGCCCCGGATTAAGGTGAGATTGGCCGCGGATAACTTTGCAGTCAATAGCTTACACTCTGTCGCCGAAGGCAGACTGTTTCGGGGGCACAATTAAACTTCCTTGTTTTACAATTAGTTATTATTGTTAATTAATGTACTTTCGATTTATCTCACGTGTCCTCATGAAAATCAAGGATACACTCGAATTCTGGTTTACAATGACTAAATCACGACCGTAGACTGAACGCGTCGGTCGAAATTTCATATAAGAAAAGACCGCAAGCAGACAATACCAACTATACCGCGACTTAAACATTGCGAGTTACTACTTATGGACTTGGGGACCGCAGGCCTTAACGAGCAACCCTTCCCGACGCACGGCAGGCCGTTGGTGGTCGTGCCGTACAGCTCGGAACGGGACGCGCTCGAGGTACTGAGAGACACTTACGAAAACCCGAAGGGGCTGTCGCTCCTGCAGGGGCCGTCGTTGTCCGGCAAGTCCACACTGATCCGCTCCTTTGTCGCATCGCTGCACGAAGACTGCGGCGTCGCGCTCGTCGATGGCAAAGGGCTCAACACGACCAATCTCCTGATGGCCGTGCTGCGCCAGTTCGGCTTCACCGTCGACATGAATTCCGCCAACGAACTGCTGGGGCTGGTGCGCGTGTTTGCCATGCAGCAGGCCGCATCGCACGAGCCGCCATTCCTGATCTTCGAGAATGTGCACGAATTCAATCCAAGTGCTTTGCGAGCACTTTGCGAGCTGGCCGCACTCCGCGTTCGAACCGGCAGCGCGATCAAGATCGTCCTGGTCAGCGACCGGTCGCTGGCCACGCTGATGGGCGCCCCGGCGATGCAGCCGATCTCCAGTCGCGTATTGCACGACTTCCATCTGCGGCCAATGACCCGCGAGGAGACGCGCGGCTATGTGCACAGTAAGCTGATTGCGGCCGGTAGCATGGAACCTGAGGGCTTATACCCGGACGCGGTTTGCGACGTACTCTGGGAGGCTTCGGGCGGCTGGCCCGGTATCGTCGACCGGCTCGCGTTGCTCGCGCTCGCGAGAGCGGAATCACTGCCGCTGGCGGCAGACCAGGTCGAGCACCCGACTTTGCCCACCGGCACATGGAACGAAGAGGAGTTGTTGCTTGCGGAGCAGGATCTGGAGATTACGACCGACGCACCGCAATTGGTCGTCACCAACAACGGCAAGGTCATCGGCGATCTCGAGATGAAAAAACCGCGCATGCTGATCGGGCGCTCCGATCACAACGATATCTCGCTCGTGAGCCGGTTCATCAGCCGACATCACGCGTTGCTGGTGCGGCACGGTAACTCGACCTTCCTGATGGACCTCAACAGTACCAACGGCACCTTTGTGAACGCGAAACGCGTCTCCAATCACGTGCTGATGCACAATGACGTCATCACGGTCGGGCACCACAAGATCAAGTTCAACGATCCGCATGCTACCTCGCGCGGCAGCCTGGACGGTGTCGAATTCGCGGACACGGCGATCATGAAAACCCTGCAAGACATGCGCAATCTGCTCGCCCAGGAAAATACCGAGCTCATGCCGGCCGCATCGGAGAACCTGCCGACTGCGCAGGCCTGATTTCACTCACGCGAAGAACTGTTCCTTGAAGTGCTTGCGGCACATCGAGATGTAACGATCGTTGCCGCCAATTTCCACCTGCGAGCCCTCGGTCACGGCATTGCCCTCCGGGTCCAGCCGCAGGACCATGGTGGCCTTCGTGCCGCAGTGGCAAATTGCCTTTAATTCCTTGAGATTGTCAGACCAGGCCAACAAGTACTTGCTGCCCTCGAAAGGCTCGCCCTGGAAATCGGTGCGCAAACCATAGGCAAGCACCGGTATCGAGAGCTTGTCCGTTACCTCACCGAGCTGAAACACCTGCTCGCGGGTCAGGAACTGCGCCTCGTCGATGAGCACACAATGCAGTGGTTCCTGCTTGCAACTGGATTCGATCACCTCGAACAGGTCGGTGTCTTTTTCGAACGTCGTCGCGTCGGCTTCGATGCCGATGCGCGAGGCGACTTTGCCGGCCCCGAATCGATCGTCGAGCCGCGGCGCGAGGATCAGCGTGTTCATGCCGCGCTCTTTGTAGTTGTAGCTGGACTGCAGAAGCGCGGTCGATTTGCCCGCATTCATCGAGGAATAATAGAAATAGAGTTTCGCCATCGCCGGCGTATTGTGGCATCGCTACGCAATCGATGCACGGGATCGGCGCGGATTCAGTTGCGGAGTGTCAGCAGTTTCGCGAGCTTGCGACGTTGCGCCTGGCGACGTGGGTTCTGGGACCGGCACTCGGCGCATTCGTTGGTCAGCGAGTGCCGCCCGGAGATGATCTGTGGCACGGGTGTGACGATGCCGCCGCGCAGGCAGCGACTGCAAATCACGAGGTTGCTCAGTTTGTCGAGCAGGCGGTAACTGACATTGTCTTTTGCGATCGAGGCCATTACAGCTCTCCGTTGTTCAGTACCTTTTTTGGCATCCAATGGGGCTGCCCGCCAGTCAAAGCGGGATTTTGCGCCGAAAGTGTTAACCAGTCGTGGTTTTCGGTGTGAACTGCGTTCAATAACAAGCGGCCTGGTTCGAGTCGCCGATTACAGGACGTAATCGGCTACGATTTCGACCAGGTGATCCGACCAGCGCTCCGGGAAAGGCTCTTTCAATTCGACCGATTTCTCGAAGTCCGGGTCGAATACTCGCCGCAGGAGTTCATCGACAAACGGCGGGTGGGACGTTGCGATATTGAGCTCCTTGTTGGTGCGAAAACTCAACTTGTCCCAGTTGGCGGAGCCGAGGCAGGCCCAGCCGTCGAACACCGCGGCCTTCACGTGCGACATGCCCGGATAGACGTAGACGCGAATACCGTGTTCGAGCATTGCGTTGGCGGCCAGCGCGTTGCTCTTGTTGACCGGGCCGTGATTGCCGACCAGCGGCAGAATCACTCTTACGTCGACGCCACGCCGACGAGCTTTCGCCAGTTCGTAGAGCATGGCATCGTCGGTCAGGTAGGCATTCTGAATGTAGATGTACTTCCGGGCTTTGCGAATCGCCGCGCGTTGCGCGTTGAAAATCTCCGCGTTGCCGGTTCGGGTATGCAGCGTGCGCAGCGGATGCCCCACCTCCTCCGCCCCATGTGGATTGGGCTTCAGGCGCTGCAGCGCGTAGGCGACGTCGCCCATGACGCCGGCGTGCGCCCAGGCCTTGTTGAATTCGTTCTTCAGCTCGTCGACCACGGGCCCGCGCAACTCCATCATGAGATCGTGCCAGACGTAGCGGTATTCCCTGCCGATGTTCATACCACCGGCGAATGCGATGCGGTCGTCGATAATGGTCGTCTTGACGTGGTCGCCGGCGACCAGCCACGGGTTGCCCGACTGCCGGACGTCGATACGAGATTCGGACTCCAGGAACTCGCGCACTGACTCCGGCGCCTCGTAGTCTTCCGGCAGGCTTTCGTCGTCATCCCCGGTGGCGACGATGGTGCCGAGGCCATCCAGCAGGATGCGCGTGTCGACGCCCTCGTTTGACCGGCGCCGAAGCAGGTTGCCGATCTTCTCGGCGAAATCGTCGTTATCGAAAATATAGGTGCGAATATCGACCGATTTAGTCGCAGTCGAAACGGCGTCGATGAAACGAACGAAGAACTGCTCGCCGTCGATCAGGTAGTCGATTGAGCCTCGCGTGGCCGGGCGCCCGGTTATCTCGTCGAGTTCGGCTTCCCACTCGTCGAGATTCATCCCGGGACCTCCATTGATTGCCGGAACAGGCTCCGACTCGAGAGTAACGAGCCAGGTCGGCTGCACGGTTTCGACGGCGGCATCCCTGGCAACGAACAGCAGGCGAAACATCGAAGATACAGGCCGCGACAACAGGCCGCCCAGGTGACTTTGCGCCAGGTGGCCGACCGACTGCGCGATCTGCGAACCATTGCTCGCGACAGCACCGTCCCGCGGCGCCGGCGAGTTACGCACGAAAAAACCAACCGGCAATTCGCGGTCCAGATACAGGAACGGGAGTGAGTACGCGCCGCCGTCGCCGGTGCTGAACAAGAGGCGCCGATCGTCGATGCCCTCGTCCGTTAGGAAGCGGTTCATGACAGGCAGCGTGCGCCTGAAGAACTCGGTGAAATCGATCGTTTCCGCGACGATATAGTTCTCCGGCTTGTCGGTGATCAGCCGCGCCTCGAAATTGTTGATGTCATTGTAGTACAGGAAGTAATCGTCTTCGCCGAAGTGCATGACGATGCCCGTCATTTCGGCCTTTGGCAGCACCGACTCGAATGCCGTGTCGATGAAGCGATTCCAGTACTTGCTGCCGAGTACGCGAGGCACGATGACCTCTTCCGGCACATCGCCCCAGCGCTCTCGCTGGTGATACTCGAGTGGCAGAATGTACGGCCCGCCGTAAGTGCCGTTGGCACCGGGATGCGGGTTCCGGAGATTCACGCGGCTCGACCAGTTGCCACCGGAGTAAACGACGCCGTCTTTACTCTCGTAGCGGATGTAGATATCGGCAGGACCGATGAACGCTTCGAGCGCGACCAGCGGCCGGGTAACCGGCTCCTCGGCAAAGCGGCCGCTGAGCAGCCGCAATTCGTCATCGCCCGGCTGCGGCGTCGAGGCGCAACCGCCGGCCAGCAGCGACACGCACGCTACCAACAAGATGAGCAGATTTCTTCGATGATGCCGTCGGCGCATGGCGACCTTTCCACAGGACCGAGGCTACAAGTTACAGGATGCCAGGTGCGAGCCCCTGAGCATTACATGAGGTCGCGCTGATGATCTCCTGACGCCGGAATACGGGCTCAGGGCCCCGGCGTTTCGTACTCGCAGAGTGCACCGAACAGGTTCACCAGTTCGCGGACAGCGTCACGAATCTCGTCGTCGGTCATCAGGTCAACCGATTCGCGCTCCTTGATCTTGTCGAACACCATGGTGTAGCGATCCTGCAATTCCGCGGGCAGATGCGACGCCGCGTTGATCTGTTGCAAATGATCGTGCGCCGCCGTGTGCAGCCGCTCTCGTCGATCGCCCTCGTGGGTCATCTCGATGACAGCCAGGTAAAACCGGCCGCAGGCAAATGTGTATGTGATCGAGTCGTTCATGGTCGTCACCTCCTGCCAGACACCGATTCTAGCGCTTACCCTGCGCGAATTCTTACGGGGTAATACATACGCTGCGGCCTCCGCGTATCGACGGCCCGCCGTGGAACTGAAACCGTCAGGACGGCTCTAAGACTAAATGGGCAGGTTCACCGAACTGATCGATTCATTCACTTTCAATGCCACACTGAGCCTCGTCTCGCTGCTGGTGCTGGCGGACAACCTGGTGTCGATGATCGTGGCCCGCAGCGTCACCCCCGGTGGCCTCATGTTCCTGATCTGGATCGTGATTGCCTACCATTTCATCAGCACCACAATCCGGCTGTACAGGGAAAAACAGGCCGGTAACGTTGACTGACTGGGCGTCATATCGCGCCTTGTCACGATGGTCGCTGCTGGTGCGATTCGCCCTTCTCGGTGCGTTCGCGGGCCTGGCTGCCTGGGCGCTGGTCTGGCCGCTTCACCTGTTTCTTGATGTGAACAAGCCGAGCGTCCTGGCGCTGCTGCTGGCGATACCGCGTGGCGCGCTGTTCGGCGTGTTGCTGGCCTTGTTCCTGCACTGGCGCTGGCACCGGCGCGGCCATACCAATCAGACGTAGACCACCCCCCCACTGCGAGCTTGCCGTACCTGGCGAGAACACGTGCATAAGTCAGCACCGAGAGAGTTTCCGATCATGTCGGCCTCGACGCAGTCATCGATGTCGTTGGCATAGTATTCTCGCCTTGCATGGTCTCCCGATGGGAACTAGTCTGGATATACGATCCCGAGAATCCGTGGTGGCGTATGTTTGAGTGCAATCCTTTCCGAACAACGGGAGCTCTCGGTCATGTTTGAGAAGATTAGTCCCGTCGGAATTCTGGAATTCGGCGTAATTGGCTTCGGGTTCTTGCTCGCCTTTCTGACGTACCGGTTGCTGAGGCGCTTGATTGACCAAAATGAAACAAGAAAGGGGCTTCTCACTGCAATATATGTATTCATGGTCTTTTCCGGCCTACTTGTATGCGCCGGCATATTCTCTCAGTTCCTGTCCAGCGAGCATGACCGGCTTGTAGCCGGGCTGGTTGAATGTATCGGAAAAGGATCAGAACAGGAACAGGGCGAGTGCCTTCAAACCGTGGTTCGTTTGCGATTAAGCGACGAACTTGACGCCACGGCATCTGATGTGCCCGAGCCCGTGACGCCACCGAGCAATATCGTGAGCAAGTCGCCTGAGACAAACTCACCTGATGTTGAGCCTCGGAATTGTATCTGGAGAGGCAAAGCTCCGCTTTGCAACGGCAAATGTGTTGACAACGAAGTGGTCATAAAAGTGGCCAGGTCCGACAGTGATCCAACATTCGGAAATAAGTGCCTTACTGGCAAGAAGGCCTACTGTTGCTCGGCCGGGGAAGATGGGGTCGACTCCGGTATTCACTAATGACCGCGGCGCCAATTGGCGGCCAATCTGCGCTAGACTTTGTCTGTCACTAGCGCATTTCATCCGCCATAGCTCTTCAAAGGTGTGGGATCCTTGATCGATTTTACCCTTAGATTGCTCCTGCTGATCGTGTTCTCGGTCGCGATCACCCTCTCCATTCGTGGAGTTCTCTGGACCATTGAGCCCTGGTGGCAGTCTGTCACTCGCACGCACAAAACAACATCCGTTAGGATCGATCCCGTCGGATTGATCGAAGGTGGCAAAGTCCAGAAGCTCCAGGGAGCGCCGATCTCTCGCAAGCTCTCGCACAGACTGGCCGCCATCATGGAGGCCCTCAGGCGTGATCTGACAGAGGAGTATGCAACCGTACAGAGACACCTGAACGTGAGCTTTCCGGAGGCATCCGCGCAAGCGGACGTTGCCTTTAGCCCGTTCATCTCAGGCGGCGTCGATTTCGAGGCCAAGGTTTTCAACGTCGACGTCATCGGCATCGGTCGCTTTTTCTATCAACAGCTTCACGAAGGTGACAGTGTGCAGGTACTTATCGAGGTTGCCGATACACGCACACGAACGTTTGTAGAAATCGATAAAGCAACCGGTGAGGTGTCTCATGTCAGTAACGACATGATAGGCGATGTTCACGAGGTTATAGAGCGTATCGCGTGCGATGTGGCCCATGATTTTCTCGCCGGCAACCCCAGCCTCAAGGGCATGACGAAGGACGAGTTCTGCGAATTCCAGGCCGCACTCGATGATTTTCAGGGCTTTATTATCGACACGGCCGCCGCTGTCGAGCATGGTGCATCGGTCAGCGTGCCAAGGCTCGAAGAGGTCATCGACCGGTTCGAAAGCCCTGCGCTTACCGCCTCCAACGCCGCTGTGATCCACCTGTCGCTAGCCAGTCTCTACAAGTTGCAGGGCGATCTCGACAAGGCTATCGACAAGCTGCAATTTGCCGGACGCCTCGACCCGGCCAATCTATTCGTTACTCAAAATCTCTCCGACTGGCTGGACGAGCAACGACAGCGCGATGAACGCCGCCAAATCAAAATGGCGAGAGTTGCGAGTTCAGACGAGCGCAAAGAACTGTACAACGCTGTACGATCGCAGCCGGCGCTGTCGCTGATCGGTCTGGACGCAATGCGCGACGCGGCAAAAAGAACTACGCCCGCTCAAGAAGTCATTGTGGCTGCACTTGTCAACGGTTACTCACCCGGCGCCGAACCGGAGGGTGACGCCGCCGAGATTCTACCAGTCGAAGTCTTGCGTGAAGGTACGCAAACCGAGGACGAGTTCGGGTTCGGGAATATGGTAGTCAACCTGCTCGCTGCCTTGGCGCCGAGCACGGCCATCAAGGTTCTGCCAATCAAGGTGTTGGACAACGATGGAGTCTCTGCGAATGAGACGATTGCGGCTGGCATCGATCGCGCGGTCGATAGTGGCGCGAACGTCCTGCTGATTCCCTTGGGGGGAATGGCTGCTGACCCATTCATCGCCACGGCCATTGAACGCGCGGTCGCCAATGGTGTCATTCCTATTGCTGCGGCCGGCAATACCGCAGGCAGACCAGGGAATGTGGGTGAAGTCACGTTCCCAGCTGCCTTGACGAACGTAATTGCGGTCGGCGCTGTGAATTTGGACGGGACGTTCGCGAATTTCTCGCCAGGTCCCGTTGGCGTCGACATCAATCTGCCTGGTGTTGCAATAATAACGGTCGGCAATGATGGCGTGGCTCGCGAAAACTCCGGCACATCTTTCTCGAATACGATCGCGGCGGCGATTGTGGCGTCCGTACTATTGAGCAGGAAGTCTCTTTCCGTCCCGGAGCTGCGGGCGGCTATCGCGGCATCCTCATCACCGCTCACCGACGAGGGACCGCCCGTGCTGCGTGCGGACTTGTTCTACGATAAGCTCGCCGGCTTTGAGTAAGGGTTTAGGAAACAGGCGGTCTGAAGGCAAGGCAACGCAGCAACTCGATCTCGAACTCCACCAAATTGAGGAAGGCGCCCACGTTTACCCCGAGGGCACGTGGACCGCGGTAACGTCAGGCCAGAACATGCCGCTCATTGGCCTTTATCCAATCGAAAACGAACTCAGATATCGCCATGTTCCTGGCGGTATCGTCGTCGGATCCAAGGGCCAGCTCCCGAATCTTCTCGAAGAACTCCATCATCAGGCTGTAATTGATGGAATAGGTATCCAGGTAGTTTGAATGCGAATCCCAAATGTGCTCGCCGTTTTCTCCGCGATAGAGCTTCGCCAGATCGATCATCCACAGCGAATACATGAAGGGCGGCAAGACGCCATGGTGAAAAAAGTAGAACTCCGTGGCAAGCAAGCTCCAGTACTGGTAAGCCCATTGCTCCTCATCAATCCTGGCATGAAGGTCCCCCTCCTTCAGGAGTTCAAAGAAGCGGGTCGTGAAGTGCTCGATCAGATTGCCACGCGCAATTTGCTGTTGAAGGACCAGGGCTTCGCCGGTCTTTTTCGTCTGCACTGCGTTGTACCAGACCGCGGTGACCGATACGACGAGGGCGAGAATCGCCACAGTGATCGTCAAGAAATCGTAGACGTCCATCCGTTAAGTATAGAAGCCGAATTGCAAGTCGGCGGTGAGTCAACAATATAAGGGGTCGGTCCCTGGTGCGCGGGGCGGGACTTGAACCCACGCACCCTTGTCAATTTCCGGTATTTCGATAGTGAAGACTTGTTTCACCGGCAGAGAAATACGGCCAGGGGTCAACTTTGGCCCATTATTCAAGCCACTATTCCGACAAACATAGCTCAAGTTTTGCGGTTCCTAGCCGATCCGCTCGTTATGCTGACTCAAAAGCACAACCTGCCTGAAGTGTCGCCATGAACAGCCCGGCACCGCGCGCCCCGATGAGCCTCGGCCGCCATGCTGCCGGAGTGTCGCTTTTGCTGATCGCGGTCTCTGTTCTCGCGCTGCTGACTTTGCTGCCGACACGAGGCAGTGCCGGCATCCAATTGCCATTCCTCGAAGAGTTCGAATCATCGACGGTCGTTGCGTTCGCCGGTTTTTCCGGCTGCAGCAGCGTCTGTCCAACGAGCCTTGCGCTGATGTCCGAAGCCTACAGGGACCTCGACCCCCGCGCTCGCGAACGCGTCGGCCTGCTGTTTATTAACATCCTGCGCAATGACCCCCGAGGATTGGAGGACAAATATGCCCAGGCATTCCACCCGGACTTTCTGACCTATACCGTCGACAGTCAGGAAGCTGACACGATCTACGACACGCTGTCACTCGAGTCCTTTGATCAGCCACAAAGAGCCTCCTCACACACCGGCTTCATCTATGTATTTGGCCGAGAACAGAACACGTGGCGCATCGAGCGGGTATTTCGCAGGACTCCATCGGGCACGCAATTGCTGAGCATTCTGCGGGACTTGGCCGGCAACAACGGCCGACCGTCGTGACACCGATGTTGGCCAGACTACACAAGGCAGTGTTTCCCGACGACCGGGCACCGGCGATCCATCAGGCGCTGCAGGAGGATTTTAACGACGCAGACGCGCTGATGATGAAGATCATGCTGGCGCATTGGTTCCTTGCATCCACGGTCATGGGGCTGGCTCAGGGCTTTTACCTGGCCGGCTTCGTCGGCGGCGGTGTGATCACCGCCTTTGCCTGGCTCGGCTACCGATACTTTCGCGGCACAGCCTACTCCAGGATACTGATGGGCATCTGCTTCATGTTGTTTTCGGCGCTATACATTCAGCAGAGCCTCGGCCGCATCGAATACCACTTTCATGTGTTCATCGGGCTCGCGTTCCTCATCCGTTACAAGGATTTGCGGCCACTGATTTTCGCCGTCGTCACGATTGCGCTACATCACTTGTTATTCGCCTATTGCCAGCAATTCGGCGTCAGTGTGCTCGGTACGCCGCTTGTCGTTTTCAACTATGGGGTCGGCCTCGATATCGTGTTTCTACACGCCGCTTTCGTCATTTTTGAAGCCGTGTTCATTGGTTACATCATCCTGCAGCTGACCAGCCAATACTGCAGTAACACCCTGGAAGCTGATGACAACCTCAAGGTGCTCGATGCGCTTCGGCATGTCATCACAACCGGCGACCTGTCGGTCCGATTGCAGGCGGACAATGCCAAGGCGCGGGTGATCAACGAACTACTGAGCCTGATGAACGCGAACATAGTGGTTCGCGAGGCCCTCGACAGGGCGAGTACCAGCCTTGTTATCGCTGACACCGATATGAACGTTCTCGACTGCAACGAGAGCGCCAAGCAATTGTTCCGGTCGGCCCGAGACGACTACCGCAGCATGGATGTCAGCTTCGACCCGGAGCAGATGATCGGTCTGCCGGTAAACCAGTTGCTTCCGGACGGGCAGCAACTGACTGTGAGCACGCTCGATCACACGCTCGAAAACGAGTTCATGGTTGGCAAGAGGGCATTACAGGTCGTCATCAACCCCGTTATCAACAACCAGGGTGAGCGACTCGGCGCGATCCTCGAGTGGACTGACAGGACCCAGGAACGGAATATTGAACAGGAAGTGCAAGACATGGTCGAGGCCGCCTCTGCCGGCGATCTGAGTCGCCGTATTCCACTCGACGAGACAAGCGGTTTCTACGCCGTCCTTGCCAACAGCGTAAACCGGCTGGTGGAGGTGGCGGAGAACGTGATCACCGACTGCTCCGAGGTGCTCGCGGCGCTGTCGTCGGGCGACTTGACCATCAGTGTCAGGCGCGGCTATCAGGGCAAATTCGGCACTCTGACGTCCGATCTCAATACGACCATAGAACACCTTACGGGTATTGTCCTGAACATCAAGACCACCGCGGGACAGGTTAGTAACGACGCCGCGGAGATCGCGCGCGGCAACGACAACCTGGCGGAACGCACCAGGATTCAGGCGACCAGTCTGGAGAACACAGCGGCCAACATAATGGAAATGACACGCACGGTTCAGGCGAACGCTGAAAACGCAGCGAAAGCTAACGAACTCGCTGCAAACGCGCGCGAACAGGCTGAACATGGCGGCGGTGTCGTCAAGAACGCAGTTTTCGCGATGCGCGAAATAACCGCCGCCAGTCATAAGATAGCCGAGATCACTGGCGTCATCGATGAAATCGCCTTCCAGACGAACCTGCTCGCCCTCAACGCTGCGGTCGAGGCGGCACGTGCGGGTGATGAGGGTCGCGGCTTCGCTGTCGTTGCCACCGAGGTCCGTAACCTGGCCGCGCGTAGCGCGACTGCAGCCAAGGAAATCAACGTCCTGATCCAAGACAGTGTCGGCAAGGTCGAAGAAGGCGCGAAAATGGTCGATGAATCCGGGCGTACACTCGAGGATATCGTTGCCTCGGTTAAAGAGGCCAGCCAGATCGTTGCCGAGATTGCCACGGCCAGCCTGCAGCAATCGGATGGCATCCAGTCCATCAACAAAGTCATTGCGGAAATGGACAACATGACGCAACAGAATTCATCGCTGGTCGAGCAGGCCGCCGTGTCGAGCCGCTCGATGCGTAAGCAATCGCAGGCGCTCCGCGAACGCATGCGCTTCTTTACCACCGATGAGGACGTGCAGCCAGGGCCGGCTGTCCGTTCGACCATTGCATCCTGATACCTTTCCCCCAGTTGCTGGCCGTTTGTTGTGGGTGGCCGCCTGGACGATTCTTTTCGCCTTCAAATGGCGAGGTTTTGGGTAGGTTTATCATATTAAAAACAGTGAGATAGGCGTAT
>CALZMQ010000005.1 GCA_945788625.1 uncultured Woeseiaceae bacterium | reverse complement strand
TCGCTCGACGACTTAACGAACGACCTCGGGAGACGCTACAATTCTATTCACCGGCGGAAAAGTTTGCCGAATGTGTTGCGACGACCAATTGAAACCGCAACCCACAGCGGCCCTTCGCGCTGTGATGGATCAAATTATTTCGGGGGGCGCAATTCAAACCTTTTGGCTGATAGTCTCAACACTAATGATGGGATTGAGTGGCACGATGGTTGAAGTCACTCCCTTCGGTAGTTCGGACAAACTGCTTCGCAGTCCTATCGCGTAACTGGAAATATGCCAAGAGGCTGCAGATTTATTTAATCAAGAGGATCCGGGGGCTTATTCATGCAAGCCTCTGATCTACTAGATCGATCTCACAAACGGCGGTGCCCTAAATAGCTGAGCCGGGCACTAGCGGCATTGGTGATACTTCTGGCGCCGTAGTATTCTATCGTGCCTGCAGGTGCCTTTGAATCATCTTCCAAGACGCACCTCTATTGAGGAAAATCACACGACATAGGACATAGTGATGGATGCGAAGGAGAAAGCACAGCTCATAAAAACACTGCGAACGCTCCGACTCGACGACGTGAAAACCCGGCTGCATGGTCGCCTTGAGATGCATCGTTTACAGGCTCGCTTGCTCAAAAATCAAGAGAAGCAGCACGCTCCAATTATAAAAAAAGCCGCCAAGCTTTTCGGCTCGGATAAAGATATGTTGGACCGGGAGCATCAAAAAGCCGATCAACTAATCCGAAAGCAACTAGCGTCGCAGAAAAAAAAGATTGCAGCGAATGGCAAAGAGGTCAACCGAAGCCAGAAAAGAAAACTGAACTTTGCCAAGAGAACTGCGAAGACAATGCAAACCTCCTCAGCTGCTCTGATCCATAGCGGAGGTATCTTTGGCGCTAACACCTGTCTCTGGCGGGCCGATAGCGATGAGCGCGTCCTCGTAACAGGAACACCGAATGAAGAATCATTCGCCTATCGCTACGGAGTCTCAAATGGTGAAAACCTGATTCGTTTTCGGCTTATGTTGGACTCGGAAGACGCTTACGGACTCCAATTCAGCTGGCGCAACTACCAGTTAAACTTCTACTATGAGCAAGAGGAATCGGGCGTAATCGGAATCTCTTCTTATTTCGACCCAAACGGCGTAGCTACCGTTCGGGCCAGCCCATCGGGCGGTTGTCTTTACAATCCACCGAGTGGTGCCACTGGGCGCGTTAGAGCATACATTGCCGCGACGGGCACCGATTTCGCCGGCAACCCAACGACGTGGTCCCCTATGAAGGTAGATTTGTTCGGATTCGGCGTTTCGAATGGTGGGGTAAACCAACAGCCAATATATGAATCAGATACCGTGGAATACACGACCCCTCTACCGATACTTGGCGGGGCTCCAATAATAATTTCCGTCGGTATAGAAGCTTTTATAGATCTGAATGGAGTAGGTCATAGTGAGCTTGATTTCTTCAATTCACCATTCCGTGTGAATTTTCCATACGTCTGGGTTACCCGCTACTGAGAATATCTATCTAAAGTTGATGGACTAGACAGTCCGGCGGAGGATGTCGTTATTAAAGTGCTGTTCGAGAAAGTGGCCGTATCGGAATTGAGTGTCCGGATCTATTCGATGGAATTGTGTCCTGGTGGCTTCGGCACAGCTTCGTGACGGTGTTTTCTCGCTGCGCGAGTACTGTAAATGACCGGAAGTGGCCGATTGCAGCCCGTTACCCTGACTGATAGTGAACGGCTGGTAAGCACTCGAAAGCAGCCCGTCGAGTGATAAACTACTTAACGACTGCTTCTCTAATCGGGCATTGAAGTCAAGCTCCCGTTGTTTGTAGGTTAGTAATGGTCGCGTCTTGGCGCGGGTCACGCTTCTCTACGCAGTCGGTACTGGGCGTCACCAGCCGCTGCAAGCATTGGTCAGACGGAGTGGAGAGCCAGGCTACTGAGCGTGCGCCAGGGCACAGCAGTCGATTTCGGCTTCATCCAGACCACGTCCGCGTCAGGACGCTTCCTTCGGGGTTGGTGGCAGCTGTTATTTCATGACCGTGCTGCCTCCGTACCCCATCGGAACTGGGTGTCATCGATCCACATACGGTGGAGGATGACGGCGAGTTTTCTAGCGATCGCGATAACGGCCTTTTTGTGGCCACGTGCCTTGGCCACTTTCATTCCCCAGGCTTTGAGTGAGGACCATTTGCTGCTGCGTGTCAGCAAGGCATTGGCGGCCGTGTAGAGCGCCGTTCGTACGGCAGCGTCCCCGCAACGGGAGATGTGGCCGTCGAAGTCGATCTCACCGGACTGGTGGCGCCTCGAAGTCAGGCCAAAGTGTGTGCCAACCGTTCGTGAACGTTTGAAGCGCATCGGATCATCAACCCCGGATTTGTAGGTCAGCGCAGTTACAAAGCCAACGCCAGGCGCTGTCATGAAGCGTTGGCAGATCGGATCCTGTTCTGCGAGATGGCGCGTTCGGTTATCGAGCTCACGGTAGGTTCGATACAACTCGAGGCGGGCATCGAGCACCGGCAACAGTGGCTGCGATAGCGCCTCGTCCGCTTCGATCAATGGACGCACTACACGATCGAACGAACCGTGCCCTAGTTTGGACGGTAGTTTGACGCCGAAGATCTTAAAAATGCCGCGGACCTCGTTCTCAAGATCAATGCACTTGTCCAGAAGCGCTCTTCGGCTGCTCAACAAGGCTCGCACGCGATGGCTTTCCATGCTCTTGATGTGAACGCGGCTGTACCAACCGCTGCGCAATATCTGTGCAATGCCGCGTGCATCGTTCTTGTCCGTTTTGTTACGCATGGCTGAGAGCGCCGCCTTCACTTGCCGTGATTCCATGCAGTGAACGTCGTAACCAGCAAACTGCAGACCGTACGTCAGGTATTGCGTAAGCATTCCCGCTTCGAGACCGACTTTCATAATGACCACATCAAGTGCATCGAGAAAGGCAACAAGGCCTGCCGCCTCAGCATCGGTCTTGCCTTCTGCAACCACGTTGCCCTGGTAGTCAACCACGCAAACGTTGATTGATCGCAGTGAGATGTCCAGTCCAGCAAAGTAAGTCATGGTAATCTCCAGTCATGATGTGAAATCACAACGTACTGGGAGCTGGGCTCCTACGAGCCCGCCCGATTACTAATGCTACTGACCCGAAGCAGACATTGCCTGCTATGTACTTCTCCGAATTGACGCCGACCGTCTATCCCATTTAGAAAGAACGTTTACGATCAACACAGATAAATTTGAGCGCGAGCTGGGGGTCAAAAAGAGACGGCGGAGAGCATCATGACTATTACAACACTCACAACGTTCTTCATGTGGTGCACAATCATAAATGTAGCCATCATGATTGCGTGGACGATTGTCTTGGCGTCTGCCCCGAATTTTATGTATCGCATGCAAACTAAGTGGTTCCCCATGCCCCAGGAATCCTTCAGCGTGATCGTTTACTCGGCCCTCGCGATGTACAGGATTGTCTTTGTGGTTTTCAACCTCGTCCCCTATCTGGCGCTGCTGATCGTCCAATAGAAAGGTTCAAAGGCAGACGTTAGCAGGGAGCAGAACATGAATATCCGTGAACGCTGGGCGGGCCTCTTTTATCGCGTAGCGACCGGGACCAAGACAACGCGGACGCTTCTCACGCCAATCGGTGTAGTGATCTTCGGCCTTTTCACTGCGGCGTTTGTGGTTCTCGCGGTACTTTTGGATAGAGCGCTTGGGCTGCGATGGCCTATTCCAATGACTGTCAGCGAGTTCGTGTCGATTCCAATGATAGTTATCGGTGTTGCTATCACGGCTTGGTCAGTGTTCCATTTTGCGAAGGTCAAAGGAACTCCAGTACCCTTCAACCCCCCACCTACGCTTGTTGACAGCGGTCCCTATCAGTACGCAAGAAACCCAATGTTGACTGGGGTCTTTCTTCTATTATTCGGAATAGGCTTCGCCATCAAGTCACTTTCACTCGTCTTCGTCTTCACCCCGCTGTACGTGCTCGCAAACCTCTGGGAGTTGAAGGAAATCGAGGAACCTGAACTCCTCAGGCGGTTAGGAGAAGACTACCTCGCGTACCGGGAGCGCACACCGATGTTCATCCCAAGAATCAGGATGAGGAAGTAGCACGCACGCCATGTAAATTGCTGCACTGGCCACCTGCCTGAACTGCGTTGCAGTGTCTGCTTGTGGCCGTTTTGCGCCCTTCGCCATGACGCTATTCTGAGCAACTGAACGGCCGGTTTTGACGAAAACGGAAGTATAAGGCGCGACCTCACCGGACGCTGAATGTAAGATCAGATGGCGACTATCACAGTTAGCAGCAGCCGTTCTTTCGAGTTCCCTCACAACTGCTGTCGCGGCTGGAAGCCGCTCCTACGGTTCATTTCGAAAGCGACTGTTATCGCGACTGGCGTTTCTTGGGGATGTAGAGATCCGTCAGCGTCCCTTCGAACGCTTCTGCTGCAAAGGCGACCGTCTCCGACAATGTCGGGTGCGGGTGAATCGAAAGACTGATGTCCGATGCGTCGGCGCCCATTTCCAGCGCGAGTCCGATTTCTGCAATCAGGTCACCCGCATTCGGACCCACGACGGCACCGCCGAGCACACGCTCCGTCTTCTTGTCGAACAACAATTTCGTGAAGCCTTCCGCCCGGTCCAGCGACAGTGCGCGGCCGCTCGCCGCCCACGGGAACTGAGCCTTTTCGTAGTCGATGCCATTTTCCTTCGCTTCGAGTTCCGTCAGTCCGACCCATGCGATCTCCGGGTCCGTGTAAGCGACCGACGGAATGCCGCGCGCGTCGAAGTAGCTCTTCTCGCCGGCCGCCACCTCCGCGGCGACTTTCGCCTCGTGTGTCGCCTTGTGCGCGAGCATCGGCCCACCCGCCAGGTCGCCGATGGCGAATATGTGCGGGACATTGGTTCGCATTTGCTTGTCGACGTTTATGATGCCGCGCTCATCGACGTTGACACCGGCTTTCTCGGCGTCGAGCTTGTCGCCGTTGGCCCTGCGGCCGACCGACACGAGCACGCGGTCGTAGACACCGACTGACGGCGCCTTGTCGCCCTCGAAAGTGACCTCGATTCCTGGCACCGTAGCGCGCATTGACGTGACCTTCGTCGACACCATGATGGTTTCGTAGCGTTTTCTTACGATTTTCAGAAACGGCCGCAGCAAATCCGGATCAGTACCCGGCATCAGGGTATCCATGAGTTCCACGACGCTGACGTCGGTGCCGAGCGCGCTGTAAACGCATGCCATCTCAAGGCCGATGATCCCGCCGCCCACGACTAACAGCCGTTTCGGGATCGGCGCAAGCTCGAGTGCCCCGGTCGAATCGACGATACGCGGATCGTCCGGCAAACCCGGCAACATAACAGGCTCCGAGCCGGCCGCGATGATGCACTTTTCGAACTGCACCGTTTCATCGTTGTCGAGGCGCAGGCGATTCGGCGATACGAACTTCGCTGTACCCTGCAGGACCCGCACCTTGCGCTGCTTCGCCATGGTTTGCAGCCCGCCGGTCAGCTTGGCAATCACCTGGTCTTTCCAGTCACGCAGCTTCTCGGCTTCGATCTTCGGCTTGCCGAATGTCACGCCGTGCTCGGCCATCGCTTCAGCCTCATCAATGACTTTCGCCGCATGCAGCAGTGCTTTCGACGGAATACAACCGACGTTCAGACAGACACCACCCAGGACGGGATAACGTTCGATTAAAACAACGTCGAGCCCGAGATCCGCCGCACGAAACGCCGCGGTATAACCTCCGGGACCCGAACCGATGACGACCAGCGCGGCCGCGTGTGTGGCCTCACTATCCGGATGGGTTGCCGCGATGATCTCCGTCACCGACATCGTGCGTGTCTGTTCGTTTTCGCCGATTGCCACTACGGAATCGCCTGCAACAAAGCGTCGACGTCGGCCAGCGCCTGGCCGAGGAATGTGGTGAAACGCACTGCCTGCGCACCGTCGATTACCCTGTGGTCGTAGGAGAACGATAACGGCAACATCAGGCGGGGCTCGAACTCGGAGCCGTTCCATACGGGCTGCATGGATGACCGCGACACACCGAGGATCGCGACTTCGGGCGCGTTGACAATCGGCGTGAATGCCGTGCCACCGATGCCGCCAAGGCTCGAAATCGTAAAAGTCGCCCCCTGGAGTTGCTCGAGTTTCAGTTTGCCCTCGCGTGCCAGCGCCGAGAGTTCACCGAGTTCGCCGGCAATTTCGTAGACGTCTTTCTTGTTCGCGTCGCGGATGACGGGAACCACCAGGCCCTTGTCGGTATCGGCCGCAAAGCCCAGGTGACAGTATTTCTTGTATACCAGGCTATCGCCGTCGTCCGAGAGCGACGAATTGACTTTCGGAAACTCCGCGAGCGCCGAGACGCAGGCTTTCATGATAAACGCCAGCGGCGTCAGGCCGATGCCGCGCTCCTTCGCAGGCCCCTTCAGTTCCTGTCGCCTGGCCTCGAGTTCCGTAATATCCGCCAGGTCGTGCTGCGTGACGTGCGGCAGATTGATCCAGCTCGCTTGAAGCCGCGGACCGGAGATTTTCTGGATCCGCGTCAGCGGCTGGACGTCGATCTCGCCGAATTTGGCAAAGTCGACACTCGGTACGCTGGGCAGCCCCGCGGCGGCAGGCGCTGCGGCCTGCCCGGTCAGGATCGCTTTCACGAACGCCTTGACATCATCGTGGACGATGCGGTTCTTGGCACCGCTGCCCGTGACCTGCACCAGGTTGACGCCGAGTTCCCGGGCCAGCTTCCTGACCGAAGGGCTTGCATGGGCCTTTGAGAAACCTGCCTCATCGATACTCGGCAACGCCCGCGCGGCGGGTGGCGGCGCTGCCGGTTTCGATGGGGGTGATGCCGGAGCCGGCGTCGCAGTCTTTGCGGGCTGCTTCGCCTCGGTACTCGCGGGTGCCGGTTTTTCGGCGTGTGCTGCGGCGGCCACAGCTTCAATCGTCGCCAGCGGCGTGCCTTTGGACACCGTGTCACCGACATTGACCAGCACTTCAAGAATCTCGCCGGCGGCAGTCGCCGGCACGTCCATGGCCGCCTTGTCGGTCTCCAGCGTTACCAACGGGTCCTCGACAGCCACGCTGTCGCCGGAGGCAATATGTACCTCGATGATCTCCACGTCGGCGAAGTCGCCGAGTTCAGGTACGACCAGTGTCTGTTTGCCCCCGGTCCCGGGCTGCTCGACCGGCAACGGCGTCAGCACCTGCGTGTCGCCTGCCGGCTCAATCATAGCCGCCGGCGCGTCCACCACTGCCGGTTCTATGACGACCGTGTCGATAAACGCGATGGTCATCTGGCCGATGACGTCGCCGGTCGACACGGTATCCCCCGTCGTGACGGTCAGGCTCTCGATGACACCCTCTTCCGGCGAAGGGACGTCGAACGACGCCTTGTCCGTCTCGAGCGTTATGAGCCCGTCCTCACGCGCCACCTTGTCGCCCGGCGCGACCAGGACCTCGATGATCTCGACGCTGTCGAAGTCGCCGAGATCGGGTACAACTATGTCGATGGTGTTCGCCATGCTCGTGCTCCCGGCCGCCTAGAGCATCACGGGATCGGGGCGATCCGGATCGATACCGTATTTCTCGATAGCCTGCGCGACCGTCTTCTGGTCAAGCACGCCGTCATCCGCAAGGGCCTTGAGCGCCGTGACCGCGATGAAACGCCTGTCGACCTCGAAGTGTTCCCGCAACGCTTTGCGCGCATCGCTGCGACCGTAGCCGTCGGTACCCAGCGAAAGAAAGCTGCCGGGTACCCAGCGCTGGATCTGGTCGGGCACGATCTTCATATAGTCCGTCGCCGCAATGTAAGGTCCGGGTCGATCGGCGAAACACTGTTCTATGTAGCACTTGCGCGGCGCGTCGTCGGGATGCAGATGATTCCAGCGTTCAACCTCCAGCGCATCGCGACGCAGCTCATTGAAGCTCGTGACGGACCACACGTCGGTAGGAATCCTGAAGTCCTTCATCAGCAGTTCGGCGGCGCCGATTACCTCGCGCAGAATGGTGCCCGATCCCATGAGTTGCGCACGAATCTTGCCCTGGCCGCCGACCTGCAACAGGTACATGCCGCGCAGGATGCCGTCCTCGACCCCTGCGGGCATCGGCGGGTGCACGTAATTCTCGTTCATGCAGGTGATGTAGTAGAAGACGTTTTCCTGTTCGCCGATCATGCGCCGCAGACCGTCCTGGATAATGACGGCAAGCTCGTACGCATAGGTGGGGTCGTAGGACACGCAATTCGGCACCGTAGACGCGTTGACGAGGCTGTGGCCGTCCTGGTGCTGCAGGCCCTCGCCCGCCAGCGTCGTTCTCCCTGCGGTACCGCCGATCAGGAAGCCGCGCGACTGCAAATCGCCACCGGCCCAAATGAAATCCCCGATACGCTGGAAGCCGAACATCGAGTAGTAGATATAGAACGGCACCATCGGTACGTCATGATTCGAATAGGACGTGCCCGCCGCGAGCCAGGAGCAAAACGCCCCGGCCTCGTTGATGCCCTCTTCGAGAATCTGTCCCTGCTTGTCCTCGCGGTAGTACATGAGCTCGTCCGAGTCCTGCGGCTCGTAGAGCTGTCCCTTCGAGGCGTAAATACCCACCTGGCGAAACAGCCCCTCCATGCCGAATGTGCGGGCCTCGTCCGGAACGATCGGCACAATGTGCTTGCCGATCTGCTTGTCGCGCATCAGGGAGGTCAGCATGCGCACGAATGCCATCGTCGTGGAGGCTTCGCGCTCTCCCGTACCCTCGATCTGAGTGCGGAACGTTTCCAGCGCCGGGACCGGCAACGCCGTGGACTTCGGGCGTCGTGCCGGCACGAATCCACCCAGCGAGTGGCGACGCTCGAGCATGTACTCGAGTTCCGCACTGTCGGCCGCCGGTTTGCAGTAGGGCACGTCCGCGATGTCCTTGTCGGAAACCGGGATGTTGAAACGATCGCGAAACTTCTTCAGTTGCTCGACCCCGAGTTTCTTCTGCTGGTGCGCAATGTTTTGCCCCTCACCGGCCGAGCCCATGCCGAACCCCTTCACTGTCTTGGCCAGGATGATCGTCGGCGTGCCCGTGTGCTGCGTGGCCGCATCGTAGGCCGCATAGACCTTGCGGGGATCGTGGCCGCCGCGATTGAGTCGCCAGATCTCTTCGTCCGACATGTCGGCGACCATCTCCGCAGTTTCCGGGTGCTTCGCGAAAAACGTGTCGCGCACGTACTTGCCGTCCATCGACTTGATTTTCTGGTACTCGCCATCGACCGTCTCTTCCATGATCTGGCGCAGCTTGCCGGATCGGTCCTTGGCGAGCAGCGGGTCCCAACGCGAGCCCCATACGACCTTGACGACGTTCCAACCAGCGCCGCCGAAGGCTGCCTCGAGCTCCTGGATGATCTTGCCGTTGCCGCGAACCGGACCATCGAGCCGCTGCAGGTTGCAGTTGACGACGAACACCAGGTTGTCGAGCCCTTCGCGCACCGGCATCGTGATCGCACCCATGGATTCCGGCTCGTCCATCTCGCCGTCGCCGAGGAAACACCACACCTTGCGATCGCTGGGCGGCACCAGACCACGGTGCTCCATGTAACGCATGAACCGCGCCTGGTAAATGGCCATCATCGGGCCAAGCCCCATCGACACGGTCGGGAATTGCCAGAAATCAGGCATGAGCCAGGGATGCGGGTACGAGGACAGACCGCCGCCGCCCACTTCCTGCCGGAAGCGATTCAGCTTGGCCTCGTTCAGGCGTCCCTCCAGGTAAGCTCGTGCGTAAATGCCGGGAGCGGAGTGCCCCTGCATGAATATGAGGTCGCCACCGTGGCGCGGGTTGTCGGCACGCCAGAAATGGTTGAAGCCCACCTCGTACAGGGTGGCGCAGGAGGCATAGCTGGAAATGTGACCGCCGTACTCGGTGCTTTGCCGGTTCGCCTGCACGACCATCGCCATCGCATTCCATCGAATATAGGCTTCGATACGCCGCTCCAGCGAACGATCGCCGGGGTATTCCGGCTGGCGCGCCGTCGAAATGGTATTGAGGTAGGCGGTATTCGGGCTGTAGGGCAGGTAGGCACCGGAACGCCGGGCAAAATCGATCATCTGGTTCAGCAGGAAATGGGCTCTTTCCGGACCGTGATGCGTCAATACCGAGTCGATCGATTCCAGCCATTCGGTGGTCTCGAGCGGATCAATGTCGTCGAAAGGGTTGAAACTGCTCATATGTCGTCCATTGTGAGTCCGCCGGTATGTCTTCCCGTGTTTGCGTGAATTACTCGAAGCGTCCTGCTAGGATCATCGCTTCATTGCACCGGACCGTGCGAATCCTCGCTGCGGCCGACATCTTCGGGGTTTGTGCCGTGAGCGTCAAGCTCACCGCGGAGAATTACAAGGTATGGCTGACATCGTCCCTGGCTTTCACGACACCCGCATCTTTCAGTCGCCCGGCCGGGTCGATGCGAAGGGCCTTGACCCGGTCGATCAGTTACTTCTGATACTACCGGCCAAGCCGACTGCGGCCGACTTTCGCCGCATTCCGGGCGGCAGCAAAATGCAGGCCGTGTTTCGCAAGCACGACGCCGCATCGACGCCGGCTTTTACGACGCGTCTCGGCAATAAGAAACAGACCCTCGTCGTCGCCGGTACGATCGCCGCCGACGCCAGCGCGTTCGAGCAGCTCACGCTCGGCCGAAAACTGGTCAGCGCGGCAACGAAGCAAAAAGCAGGCAGCCTCGGCATTTGCGCGACCGGCTTCAACGACGAGCAGACAGCGGGCATCGTCGGCAACGTCCTTGCCGCGGCCCTCGCCGCCGCTTTCAGGCTGCCATCGTACAAGAGCAAGAACAACAAGGCGGGATCGGCGACGATAAAGAGCATTCGATTGCTCGGTCTCGAAGAGCGGCTGGACACCAGCCGCACCGAAGCCGAGGCCAGCGGTAACAACCTCGCACGCTGGCTCACGACTCAGCCACCGAACTACCTGGACGCGGTCAGCTACACAAAACTCGTGCGTAACATGGCGAAGCACGAAGGCTGGCAATTCAAGGAGTCACTCGGGGCGGGCGCGTTCCTGGCCGTTGCCCAGGGTAATGACAACGACAGTGCGGGCATCCTGCGCTTGCGCTATCGACCCACCTCGAAAAAGGCCAACGCCGACCTGAGCCTGGTCGGTAAAGGCATTATTTTCGATACCGGCGGGACGAATCTGAAACCTTTCATGTCGATGCTGGACATGCACGGAGACATGCAGGGCAGCGCCGTGGCGCTCGGGACTTTCCTGGCGATATCCAAACTCAGGCTTCCGATTGCGGTCGATTGCTGGCTTGCAATCACCGAGAATCGCACCGGGCCCAATGCCTACAAATCCCAGGACGTCGTCAAGGCCGCGAACGGCAAGACCATACAGACGATACACACAGACGCCGAGGGGCGCATGGCGCTGGCGGATGCACTGGTTCTCGCGAGCCGCGAACGGCCCGGCATCATATTCGACTACGCAACCCTCACCGGAACCTGCATCAGCGCAATCACAACCCGCTACTCCGGCGTCTTTACGAATCGGCCCGACCTTCACCCTCGGCTAAAGCGCACCGGGCATCGCTGCGGCGAGCGTGTCTGGCCGTTTCCGATGGGCGCCGAGTTTCTCGAAGACCTGAAGAGCGAAACGGCCGATTTCATGCAATGCTCGCCAAAAGGCTCCGGGGACCATATTCTTGCCGCGAGTTTTCTTGGCGAGTTCATAGAGAACGACGTACCATGGGTGCACATGGACCTGAGTGCGGGTGATAACGACGACGGCCTTGGCCATGTCGGGTCCAAATTCACCGGCTTCGGCGTACGTTACACCATGAGCGTCATTCTCGACGAGAACCTGTTCAAGGCCAAACAGTAAGTGACAGATCACATTAGAATGGCAGACCGCTTTCGCGGTTTTCTGCCGGTCGTTGTCGACGTCGAAACCGGCGGCTTCAACTCGAAAACCGATGCCTTACTGGAAGTTGCGGCCGTGCTTCTGGACATCAACTCGGACGGCGTGCTGGAGCGTGGCGAGACTATTCGCTACCACGTGAAACCCTTTGACGGCGCAAACATCGAGGCGGCGTCCATCGCCGTCAACGGCATCGATCCTTATCACCCGCTGCGCCCGGCCATCGATGAACGCGATGCGCTGCAGCGCACGTTTCGGGAGGTGCGGCGTGCCGTTCGCGAAAGCCGATGCAGCCGAGCCGTGCTCGTCGGGCACAACGCACACTTCGATCTTGGATTCCTGAATGCCGCCGTCGAGCGTTCGTTGATCAAACGCAACCCGTTTCACCCGTTCAGCTGTTTTGACACGGCCACGTTGTGCGGCGTCGCATTCGGTCAGACCGTGCTGGCTCGGGCAGCGGTAGCGGCGGGCATGGCATGGGACGAGTCGCAGGCTCACTCTGCCTCATACGACGCAGAGATTACCGCCGACCTGTTTTGTGAAGTCGTTAACCGTTACCGCGGAATATTCGAGACGACGTGGCGCAATGCCCCGCCACAACCCTGATCGAGGTCATGAGGTGCCGGTTCTAAATCCCGAACGTTTTTTGAAAAGTTCGGGATTTAGAACCGGCACCTCATCTTACTGTTCGAGCAATTGCTGCAGTTCGCCGGAGTGGTACATCTCGACGACGATATCGCAGCCACCGATCAATTCGCCCTTGACGTAGAGCTGTGGAAAGGTCGGCCAGTTCGAATACTCCTTCAGGCCTTCACGAACTTCGGGGTCTTCAAAGATATTTACGTAGGCAAACGGTTTGCCGACTGCCTTGAGCGCCGCAACCGTCTGACCGGAGAACCCGCACTGCGGAAAATCCGGTGTGCCCTTCATGTATAGGAGTACGTCGTGCGATCCGAGCTGGTCTTCGATTCTGGCTTTTACGTCCACTTTCGTTTCCTGTATCTGTATGGTCAGCGACCAAACCTTGTGCCGCTTGGCGGGATTTCAAGGACACGTCGCTCACTGTGACGCGCTTCGGTCCTCGACAACAATGTGATTATTGACGGATTTTACACCGCCGGTGTCCTTCGCGAGTGCCAGCGCCTGGTCGCGAGCGGCATAGCTGCCGACCGTGCCGGACAGGGTCACTGTCCCCTCCCAGGTTCTGACACCTATGTTGAATACACTGACAACTGAGTCGGCGACGTACTTGCTCTTTATTTTCGTCGTGATTGCGGAATCCGACGCGACTACGCCTGGCGGCCGCTCATCCTTGCCGAGCTGGTAGCCACCGACGGCCGCACCACCGACCAGCATCGCCGTGCAGCCGCTGAGCATGACAATCGAAATCGTAGCAGCCACCAATCGTATCGCCGTTATCCGCATCACTTTACCCCGTGCCGAATTTCTATTGTACCGTCATCATCGATCGCCGCGGGCAGCCAGTTCGTCGATGATCGCCCACTGTTCTACCCTGCTCATCAGTGCCCAGGCCGAAATCTGATCGAGGCTCCGACCGCAGCCGAGGCAGTGATTGTCGTCGTCCAGTGTGCAAATCAGGATACACGGCGAGTTGGGCCGTTGCGCACGATCGGGCGATTCTCTATCTAGTGCCGCGTTCATCTACTTATAAATCAACATATTACGGTATTTCCCTGAACCGAAGATGAATACTATCGAGCTCGGCAGAAAGCGCAAATAATTCTCACTTCGTAACCGCAATCTCTATAATACCGACTGCGCGCGAGCGCGATCATTCCCGCTACATCGAAAAAGACTCAATAATCAGAAATCCTGGGAGAAGCAAACAATGAACCCCCTGAAGAGCATTGCCGGCACAATTATTGGCGGCGTCGTCCTTGCCGTCATTATCGTAGTCGCCACCAAAGGCAATCACATGGTTGCCGGCATGAGTACACAGTCCGTGATCATCTGGCTGCATGTACTGTCCGGCATCACCTGGATCGGCCTGCTCTACTACTTTAATTTCGTGCAAGTACCCGCGCTCGGCGAAGCAGCCAGTGATGAAGGCGGCCCCGGCGGCGCAGGTATCGCCAAGTACGTCGCGCCTCGCGCGCTGGCCTGGTTCCGCTGGGGGGCGCTTGCCACCTGGCTCACGGGCGCCGCCTTCCTGTTACACAAGGGTCAGTTCCTCAGCGCATTCATGCTCGGCCTCAATACGGACCCTATCAACCAGTACGCGATGACTATAGGTGTCGGTGCATGGCTGGGCACATTCATGTTGTTCAACGTCTGGGTGTTGATCTGGCCAAACCAGAAAAAGGTCCTCGGCATGGTGGAAGCCACGGCGGACGAAGTCGCCAAGGCCAAGAACACCGCTTTCCTGGCGTCGCGCTCCAACACGCTGATGTCCATTCCGATGGTCATGAGCATGGTGGGCGCCGGTCACGGCTGGATCATGTAACACGAGGGAAAAGAACACGCATCGAGGCCCGACATTCGTGTCGGGCTTCTTTCGTTTCGCTACCTCATGCAGCCCTCAGACACGCTCAAACAGTCTATAGGTCCAACGGTCGCGGCAGCGCTTCGCGAGGATGTTGGCGATGGCGACCTGACCGCGTCGCTCATCGATGTCGACGCAGTCGTGGGTGCAACCATCGTCGCCAGGGAATCGCTGGTGCTTGCAGGCCAGCCGTGGGTCGACGAGGTTTTCGCACAACTCGACGAATCCGTCGTGATCGACTGGTATATCGGCGACGGTCAGCATGCGGAATCTGCGGACGTCGTCTGTAAGCTCGTCGGCCCGGCGGGCGCGCTGCTGACCGGCGAGCGCACAGCGTTGAATTTTCTGCAGACGCTGTCTGCAACCGCAACGGTTACGGCAGAGTACGTATCCGTATTGCAGGGCACGGGAGCGAAGATCCTGGACACTCGCAAGACCCTGCCGGGATTGCGCCTGGCCCAAAAATACGCGGTGACCTGCGGTGGCGGTGAAAATCACAGGATCGGCCTGTTCGATGCAATCCTGATCAAGGAAAACCATATAAAAAGCGCAGGTGGAATAGCCGCTGCAATGCAAAAGACGCGCGAATTGAATGCAGGTGTCCCGATAGAGATCGAGGTCGAGAGCCACGACGAATTGCTCGAGGCGCTGGATAGCGGCGCAACCCGTATTCTGCTGGACAACTTCTCTATCCAGCAATTGCGGCGGGCGGTCGAAACGAACCGGTCCTACGGGTATGTTGCTGCCGAACTCGAGGCTTCGGGTAACGTCACTCTCGAAACCGTTCGCAGCATCGCCGAGACCGGTGTGGATCTCATATCGACCGGCGCGCTTACGAAGAATGTCAGGGCGATAGACTTTTCAATGCTGCTGAGGATCGATTGAGCACCGATTCACCGGGCTGCTTACCCGGCTGCCGTGGGTAAAACAGGTGCACTGTTCCCCGAACTCATGTTGGGGTCACCAGGTCACGCAGGTGATCAGCCAGGTCGCGGAGCAGGATCGGTTTCGCGATTGTCTTGAAGTCCGGGTCGCCGACTCCACCGCTGAGTTCGCCGTTCTCATCGACAAAATCGTACGGATGTTGCTTTGTCTCCGTACTGACGATCAGCGGCCCCTGCAATGAATTCGGCCGCCGGCGCATCCGGCGAGATTAATGCTATGCGACGGCTCGGGTAACCCGCTTTGGCTCCGAAACGCCGTATCCCTGCGCATAATCGATGCCCATGCCCCTCAACATCGTGATGATCTCCTCGTTTTCGGCGAACTCGGCGATAGTCTGCTTGCCGGTCAGGTGGCCGATCTCGTTAATCGATCGCACCATTTCCCGATCGATCGGATCGTGCAATATCTCCTTGACGAAGCTGCCGTCGATCTTGAGGAAGTCGACGGGGAAGTGCTTGAGGTAGCCGAACGAAGAAAGCCCGGTGCCGAAATCGTCCAGCGCAAACTTGCAGCCGAGTTCCTTGAGCGCGTTAATAAATCGGTTCGCCTGCGAGTAGCTCGCTATAGCGGCTGTTTCGGTGATCTCGAAACAGATCTTGGTTGCGTCTATACCGCTCATTTGAAATTGGTCGACGACAAAGGGCAGGAATTTCTCGTCGCCAAGGCTCTGCCCGGACAGGTTGATCGAACACAGCGACAATCGTTCGCGCTCGTCGGCCTCAGATACCAGCCAGCGGAATGCGCTTCGAATTACCCAGCGGTCTATATTCGGCGTAATGCCGTAGCGTTCGGCCGCTTCGATAAATAGCCCCGGCGAGATAATGCCGCCGTTCTCGTCCCGCATGCGCAGCAGTATCTCGTAGTGCGCGCCGTCCTCTTCGGTCTGCAGCGGCTGGATCGTCTGGCGAAACAATTCGAAGCGGTTTTCCTCGAGCGCATTGTTGATGCGCGCAGCCCACTGCATTTCGCGACGGCGGCGCATCAGGTCGATGTCGTTTTCCTGGAAACTGTGAATTCGATTGCGGCCGGCTTCCTTGGCTGCCGCGCACGCGCTGTCGGCGGCGGTCAACAAGGCCGCGACGTCTTCGTTGTCGGCCGTGATGGGAACAACGCCGATACTGACGCCCAGCCGGAAGCTGCGCTCCTCCCAAACGAACTTGTACTCGCTGATCGCCATGCGCAGCGTTTCGGCCGTGTTCATGGCCTCTTCCAGGCTGCAGCTCTCGAGCAGTACGCCGAATTCATCGCCACCGAGGCGCGCCAGCGTATCGCGCCACCGAATTTTCGACTTCAGCAGCGCGCCGAGCTGGCCGAGCAAGGCATCGCCGGCACTGTGACCACAGGAATCGTTGACGATCTTGAACTGGTCGAGGTCCAGGTACAAAAGCGCATATGACGTTTCACGTGCTTTTGCGCTCTTGAGTGCACGCTCCACGCGGTTCTCGAATTCACGCCGATTGACAAGGCCGGTAAGAATGTCGTGACTTGCGTGATAACTCAGGCGGCGATTGAGATCCCGCGACTCACTGACGTCGTGGAATACGAGCACGCCGCCCGTAACGCTTGCCTTGCCGTCGCGAATCGGCGATGCCGTACTCTCTATATACAGCTCGTTGCCGTCACGGCGAATCAACAAGGTCGGCCGCACGGACTTGATTGCGCGATCCCGGCGGATGGCAACCGCCAGCGGATTCTCGAGCGGCTCGCAGGTTTCTTCGTGAAAACCGCGAAATATTTCGTCGATGGGTCGCCCGCTCGCGTCGTCGACCTTCCAGCCCGTCAGTTCCTCTGCGACAGGATTGACGTATTCGACGTTGCACTGCGCATCGGTGGTAATGACGCCGTCGCCTATCGACTGCAACGTGATCTGTGCGCTTTCCTTCTCTCGAAACAGTGCGTCCTCATAGAGCTTACGTTCCGTGATGTCGACTTCGACACCAAGGAGGCGCAGTAAGCGTCCGTTTTCGTCGAGCACTGCCTTGGCGCGGCTCTTCATCCATCGCCAGTCGCCGCTCTGGTGTTTCATGCGGTGGACTGACTCGAAAAACGGCGCTTTCCCCTCGAGATGTTCGCGCATACGTGTCTGCACTCGCGCCATGTCGTCCGGGTGCACGAGATGGTACCAATCGAGCATCACGTCTTCGTCTTCCGCATCGTAGCCGAGCATGACTTTCCATCGGCGAGACAGATTGATGCGTTTGGACTCGCCGTCGAAGTCCCAGATACCGTCATTGGCTGTCATTGCGACCAGCGAATTACGTTCCTGTAGCTCGTCCAGCGTTTCCTTGTCGCGTACGCGCTCGAGACCCACCGACAGCGACGAGCCGAATAGCTTCATTAGGAGATGCAGGTTCGCGTCCCAGCCTTCGACGGGCCGCTCGCTGGCGATGCCGAGGAAACCGGCGATTTCACCGTGTACGGAAAAACCGATGACCAGTGTCGCGCCAATGTGAATCTCGTTGAGCCGCTCGAGTTCTTCCTTGGCGGCTCTCGGACCACTCAGGGTGTCGGCTACCTCGACGACGCGAAGGTGTCCCAGCCGCTGGCGAAGCCAGGGCCAGTCGTCGAGCAATTCGCCACTCAGCGTCGCTGGGTTGCATTGTGCGAACCCCTCGCAGAATGCGTGCACGGTCTCGATACTCGAGCCGTCCTCACTGATTAAAGCGATGAACGCGGCGTCGGCACCGGTCGCCTCCGGCAATTCGTCGACGTTCGCCTGCAACTGGTCGGAGTAGGAACCCGGATCGAGATTCTGCAGGCTGACGGCAATCTTGGTCTGCAGCGCGTCAACGGCACCGCGCGTCCGCTCTCCGGCCCGCGGTCGGCGGTGTCGGACTCCCGTGATGGTTGTGGTATCGGACGGATTCGGCATTTCGGGGGAACATTTTGACACGATGCTGAAGGAATACAAGATAAGTCTCTGTATTTTTTTGCATTCTGGGTGTCGCGCGCGTTTTGACATAAGCCACGCTTTCGCCGCGCGTCAACCAAATTGCGTGAGCCCCGTTATAGCCCTGAGTAACGAAGCACGCGCACAAAGGAGACCCTCATGAAATTCGCGTATCAGGACCTGCCAGCACAAGCAGGCACAAGGAAGTTCGCCAGCTGGATGACGATGCTGCTGGCGTCGCTCATACTGGCTGCCTGTGGCGGCGGCGCCGGCACAACGGCAAACCAGGGACCGGTCGCAACGGTCGATTGCGACCCGAACGATCCCGCCACTATTTCCGAATGCGGTACCGTTTTGGTGGCGCTGACCGATGCAAACGGCGATTTCGTCAACTATACGATCGACGTCCTGTCTCTGAAGCTGGAGACCGCCAATGGCCGTATCGTCGAGACGATGCCACGCAAGACGCGCATCAACTTCACCGATTACGTCGACCTGACGGAACTGGTCACAGTTGCGTCAATCCCGCCGGCCACCTACGTATCAGGCACGATCAGTCTTGACTATACCGATGCCGAAATCATGGTTGAAGTGGATGACGGTGCGAAAGACGCCGTCGTCACGGACCTGGACGGCGTTGCGTTGACCCAGACCGAGTTGAAAATCATTCTGTCCAATCGCGACCGCCTGATTGTCACCAAGGGTCGGCCCGCGCTGTTGCAACTCGACTTCGACCTCGACGCTTCACATACGGTCGACACCGTTCCGACGCCGGCCACCGCAATGTCAGAACAGTTCATCATTGCGGAGGTCGCACCGGTCGATGAGAAGGACATCCGCGTACGAGGACCGCTCGTTGCAGTGAGCCCGGACGAAATGACGTACGCAGTCGCAATTCGACCTTTCCATGATCGAATCGGCGACTTCGGTCGCATGACCGTGCACGTCACCGACGAAACCGATTTCGAGGTCAACGAAATCGGCTACACGGGCGTCGACGGCCTGCGCGCGCTCGAGATCGCCGGTATTGGCACGCCCACTGTTGCGAAGGGCACGCTGAACGTCGCGCAGCGGGAATTCACCGCCAGTATCGTGTTGGCGGGCTCCAGCGTACCCGGTATCGACAGGGATGCTGTCATCGGCAATGTCATCAAGCGAGAGGGCAATTTCCTCACGGTTCGCGGCGCGACTATCGTACCTTCGGATCGCCGGGCACATTTCCATGACGACGTGGTCGTTGAAATCGGCGAAGACACGAAGGTTTTCAAAGACGGCGACCGAACCTCGGACCTGAGTATCCGTGCGATATCGATCGGGCAGCGAGTAACGATTCGGGGAAACCAGCCTACACCGACCACCGACGCAGCCGCACCGCAGATTCTGTTTGACGCCACGCAGGGCTCGGTACGCATGCATGTGACACACCTGTCAGGCATCGTCAACACGGTCATGCCTGGCCAGACGGATATCACGCTGCACTCGATCGACCGACGTCGCGCACAGATCTTCGACTTCAGCGGCACCGGCCAGAGTGCCGCACTCGATGCCGACCCCGACAACTACGAAGTCGCCACCGGCAATCTCACGCTCGCGAACTTCGCATCCGGCAAACCGATCGTTGCCCGGGGCTTCCCAGCGGCGTTTGGCGCGGCCCCTCCTGACTTCACGGGCCGCACGGTCATCGACTACACCGATGTTCGCAGTGCGCTTGGCGTGGGCTGGGGAGCGGAAGGTACTGCCGCGCCGTTCCTTAGCATCGGTCCCGACGGCCTGTTGCTGGACAACCAGAACGAAGACATCGATCAGCGTCACTACATCAAGCAGGGCCCGGTTCTGATCGACCTCACGGCACTCGATTCGAACACGCAGATCGTGCCGCGGGAAACCGGCCGCCAGGCGTTCTATCTGAAATCCGCGGGCAGCCTGCGCATGTACTCGGACTTCGACGACTTCGTCAACGACCTGAGCATGAGCCTCGACGGCGCAACGACCGCCCGCTCGATGCACGCCCGGGGATTGTACGACGCCGGTACGAACGTCTTTACTGCTTACAAGATTGGCGTTTACCTGCTCGAGCCCTGACAAGGACGTAAGAACGACGCGATCCCCCGCAGTTCTTACGATCCTGTCTCTGCCCCGTCACCGAGAGGTGGCGGGGCTTTTTTTTCGGAGGCATTTGTGCTTCGTTACCATTGCAGGGCGCGGACGTCTCCCTGCACCTGCCATCCCTCGCGGTCCGCGAGCAATTTCAGGTCCTCGACGCGATTGCCCGCCTGCGGGTGCGTCGAAAGGTAGGTCACAATACCGGGGCTCGAGTCCTGTTCCGAGTCCCAACGCTCGAACAGGCGCCAGGCTTCGTTGACATGACCGTACTCGGCATGCACCAGGGACAGGCCGAATTCATCGGCCGCCGACTCCTGCTTGCGACTGAAACCACGCAGCGTTACGTCGGTCGCCTTGATTCCGAGGCCGGCGACGTCATTACCCGTGACGACCGCAAAGAACAATGACAGCACGATTCCGCGTCCCAGTGCGCGTATGTGATCCCTGTTTCTGAAATGGCCCAGTTCGTGTCCGAGTACGAAAGCCAGTTCGTTCTCGGACTCGACCTTGTCCAACAGCCCCTCCGTGACAACGACAAGGCCCCCGGGCAATGCCATCGCGTTGGCGACTTCGGAATCGTCGATTTCCAGCCGGAACGTATACGGCGTGTCGATCCAGTGACTCGAGAGACGATCGAGCAGCAACTGCGTTTCGTACAGTCGATCGTCTGCCGGCGATACCGCGACCAGGTCTTCGGGCAGCCAGTCTGCAAATAACTCGGCCTCGGTTTCGTCCGAGACGAAATACAGCGCTATCTCGATCAGGAATATCAGTAGCAGCGCGATGAACACGAAGATCAGGGTAAGTCCCACAACAAGCGTGCCGGCTTCCACGAGCGGATGCACGTCGCTGACATTGATCCCTTCGCGCGGTTTCTTCGCAACGAATTTCACTATGCGTCTATCCGAAGCGGCTCGCGAACTTGACCGCAGTGCCGAACGCCAGCATTTCGACGCCGGCGGTCCCTTTACCGTCACGCCGTGCGTTTGCAAGACGCGACGTCTCCAGCCGCACGTTAAAAACGGCGTCATAGCCCTGCTCGCGCGCGGACTCCGTCATGCGCAACAGCGCCTCGCGTCGCGCCCGCTCGAGCAAGGGCTCGTAGGTCTTGATTCGGCCGCCAATCAGTCCCCGCAATCCTGCGATGACGCGCTTGAAGTAGTCCAGCGATATGACAATGCTGCCTGTAACCATGTTACAGGATGAGACATTCCAGTCCTCGGGCATCGTATCGAACGAAACCACGGGAAAACCATGCAGATCGTCCTCGCGCTCGCAAATATTCTTGAAATGTCTCTTCTCGATGGTGCTGCCCACGAAATAGGCAACCATGAGAATGAGCAGCGGCAGCCCGAAGTTGAAGAAGATTTCCAGGGTCTGGAGAAAGTCTTCCATATCACGCCACCCGGACCGCAGTGCCGTAGGCGAACAACTCGGCGGCGCCCTGCGAAATCGAACTCGTTGCAAATCGAACGTTGACGACGGCATTCGCGCCCATCGATTGAGCTTGTTCGATCATGCGGGACGTCGCCTCCTTGCGCGAATCCTGCAGCAACTCCGTATAACCCTTGAGTTCGCCGCCGACTATGTTTTTCAGGCCGGCCATGATGTCGCGGCCGACATGCTTGGCACGGACCGTGTTTCCGGTAACCACGCCGTAGAATTCGACGATCTTGCGGCCTGGAATGCTCTCGGTATTGCTGATCGCGATTGTGTTGGTTTGATTGAGGTCCATTGAAACTCCTGTCAGGGCGTTGCGTGAATTCGCTGCGCCCAATACTAACACCGCCCCACGAAATCGGCAGGATGCATCGTGCTTCGGCAGGCACGCCGCCTGTAGTACGCTACGCACTGCGCCGCCGACCAATTAAGAGTGAAGGAGGCAAGGATTCCGGAATTGAGCTCAGTCAGCGCCTCGCTGATCGCAGTTGTCTTTATCGCGATTTCGCTCGGTTCACTCATCAAGGGCATCACCGGTGTCGGTCTGCCGCTCGTCGCCGTTCCCGCCATCGCGGCATTCACGTCGGTGGAAGAAGCGGTGGTGCTGATGATCGTCCCGGTCCTTGGGTCCAACCTGTGGCTGGTGCGCACGCACAGGCGCTTCGTTTCCCTGTTACGGGCGCATCGGCCGTTCCTGGTCGCCGGGTTTTTCGGCGGAGTTGCCGGCACGCACTTGCTGGCCGTCGTCGACGACCGGTGGCTGAAATTGGTTCTTGCGGCATGGCTCGCCCTGTACCTGGCACAATACGCGTTCGGCAACGTCCTGTGGTCGAAGTTTCCGGCAACGACGTCGGCTGCAGCCGTTGCAGGCGTCACTGCCGGTGCCATCCAGGGCGCGACGGGCGTATCGGCGCATATCGTTGCGCCCTACTTCCATGGCCGCAAATCAGTGGAACCGCTTGCTTACGCATTCCTGGTTGCCAGCGCATTCCTGGTTTTTTCGACCGCGCAGTTGGCGGCGGCATCCGGCATCGGACTATTCACTTCGGAGAGGATTGGCCTGGGCCTCATCGCTCTCCTGCCGACCCTGGTATTCACGCATGTCGGCACCCGCCTGGCGGCAAAGGTCTCACACACCGTCTTTCAGCGGCTCCTGATCGCGCTCTTCGTGGTGATGGAAATCAAACTGATCGCGGACGTGTCGGGCTTTCGAACCGTCTGACTACTTTTTCGAGGCGGTGCCGAGCAACTCGTACGGCCCGCCTTTCTCGAGCGCGCTTTGGTACGCCGGCAGCGCACGCATGCGTGCGAGGTATCTGGCGAGATTCGGATAGCCGTTGCTCAACTCTGCGCGCGCATCGGCGGCTTCGACCGCGAAACTCATCTGGATGTCGGCAGCCGTCAACTCGTTACCGCAAAACCACGTTGTGCCGCCCAGTGTCGACTCAATGAAGTCGAGGTTCCGTTTCAGAGTATTGTCGAGATAACCGTCACGTACTTTGCGGGCGATGCCGCGGGTTACCGGCTTGAGGAAGAACGGCACCGGCGCATTCTCGATCCGCGACAGGATAAGTGAGAGAATCATCAATGGCGCAAAGCTGCCTTCGGCATAGTGCAACCAGTAGGTGTATGCCAGGCGGCCGGGCGTTCCTTCCGCCGGCCGTAGGCGGCCGGTATCGTACTTGCCTACGAGGTACTCGATGATCGCTCCGGATTCCGCGATCGTATCCTCCCCGTCGCTGACGATGGGCGACTTCCCCAGGGGATGTACGGCTTCGAGTTCTTTTGGCGCCAGACTCGTTTCGGGGTCGCGATTATACTTTTTAATTTCGTAGTCGACACCGAGCTCCTCGAGCAGCCAGAGAATGCGTTGAGATCGTGAGTTTTCGAGATGGTGAACAGTAATCATCAGCTGAAACTCTTCACGAGGTCGCGCATCTTTTTACGGGTCTTCTCATCGGGTAAACGACCGATTCCTCCGCCCAGGTTGTCGAGCAGGTGTTTCTGTTTCGACGTCTCCGTAAGCACGCACACGACAGCAGGATGCGACAGGATGTACTTGATCGAGAACTGCGCCCAACTCGTGCAATCGAACTCGACCGCCCACGCGGGCAGTGCACGCCCTTTGACTATCGGGAAATACCGGCCATTGATAAACGGCCGGTTCGTCGTGACTGCTACTCCATGCTCCATCGCCATAGGCAAAATCCGGTCCTCTGCCTCGGTTTCCAGCGGCGACAGGTTCACCTGGACGAAGTCCATCGTACCCGTCGACATTACCTTCATCATTGCCTCGTAGTAAGTTGCTTTGTGCCGCGCGAGCCCGATAAAGCGCGTCAGGCCATCGTCTTTCCAGCGCCGGAATACGTCCCAATTTGGAACGCCGTCTTCCGGGACAGTGTGCATCAGGTCCAGCGATTTCGTGCCCTTGATTGCGCGAAGCCGCTGCGCGGTGGTTTCGGACCCGGCCGGGTCTCCACCATTGAAGTAACCGCCAAGAAACGCATTGTTCGACCGTCCCAGGGTCTTGGCCACTGCCGCAACATGGAACGCGCTGTCACCACGGCAGTCGATGTAGCCGCCACCGTGTTCGAAAAAAGTCTGCAGTAGTTGTTTGGAGGCGCCCGAGTCTGGCTGCCGAAATACGCTCGAATTACCGAGTCCAACGACCGCCAGGCGTTCGTCCGATCCTGGAATGCGGCGCGTCGCCACTTTTCGCTGCGCCGCGACGGACAGCTGTGGCGCCAGCGTGGCGAAAGCCGCTGCGCCTGTACCACGAAGGAACTCCCTACGATTTGTCATGCCCGGCCCCTTGAACGGCAATTGAACAGTCGGATTGATTGTAGTACAGGCGATCAGCGACTTCGCTGTGATAATTTTGTGAAGTCTCCGGTCTATTATCCAGCAACGGAGGATGGTATGGCCGGTCGACGTATTCTAATTGTCGAGGATGAACGGGATATTGCCGAACTCGTGGCGCTGCACCTGGGCGAGTTATGCGACGAAGCGGTAATCGCAAACGATGGTTATGAAGGTCTGCGGCTCGCGAGCAGCGAGCAATGGGCGCTCATTGTCCTCGACCTCCGCCTGCCCGGGCCGGACGGCCTCCAAATCTGCCGCGCAATCAGGCGCGATCGCGCCTATCAGCCGATCTTGATGCTGACGTCCAAGTCGTCCGAACTGGACCGCGTGCTGGGCCTGGAAACGGGCGCCGACGATTACCTGACGAAGCCGTTCAGCGTACTCGAACTGGTCGCACGTGTCCGGGCAATGTTCCGGCGCATCGAGAGCCTGCAGAAAACGGTCAATATCAGCAACGAACGCGCCACTGTGATCCAGGCGGGGGATTTGAGCATCGATGCAACGCGCCGCGAGGTTTTGCTGGCCGGCCGGCAGATTGAATTGACCGCGCGCGAATTCGATTTACTCGATCACTTCGCTCGCCATCCAGGACACGTCTTTCGACGCGCGGACCTCCTCGACAAGGTATGGGGATATGGCCACGAAGGCTACGAACATACCGTCAATTCCCACATCAACCGCTTGCGCGCGAAAATTGAAAACAACCCATCCGAGCCGAAAATGATCGTGACGGTTTGGGGTGTCGGCTACAAGTTCTCCGCCGACAGCAGCGCAAGCGCCGCATAAGCACGTGCACTCGCTCCTTGCCAGGCTTTCGATCGCACTCGTCGTCATCGTCGTTGCCATGGGCTCGGCGTTTTTCGTCCTCGATCGTATCAACACGCGAAACTATTACGAGGAGCTGACGCAGCGATTGAATGCGCCTATTGCAATGTATGTGACCGGACAACGCAATCTGATCGTCGACGGGACTCCCGATCTCGACAGCCTCGCCGAGCTTGCGAGTCATGCGATGGTCATTAATCCTACAGCCGAGATCTACCTGCTGGACACCAGTGGCAAAATCCTGGGACACGCACTGCCGGACGAGTCGGTCAGGAAGCGGCAGGTTGATCTCGCGCCGCTGCGCGCGCTAATCGACGGTTCGGTCCAACCGCCCATACGGGGAGACGATCCGCGCAGCAGCCTGAAAAAGGTGTTTTCCGCCGCCGAGGTGCGTACCGATGACGGCCTGCAGGGCTATCTTTACGTTGTGCTCGGCGGACAGAATTACGAGGCGCTCGCTAACGACCTCGGTGCTTCTTACATCGGCACCACCAGTTTCTACCTGGCGGTGGTGATAGTCCTGTTCACGGTACTCGTCGGATTCCTGGTATTCAGCGTGCTGACGAAACGCCTCAAGCGCCTGAGCGCGGATATGCGGCGCGTCAGCGCATCGGGATTCGAGCTGCAGCCCGAAATTGTGCCGCCGGCTCACGCCGGGGATGAGATAGACCAGCTCGCACGTTCGTTCATCGGCATGTCCGGGCAGATCAATGCACAAATCGAACAATTGAAGGAGAACGATCATCTGCGAAGGGAACTGGTTTCCAACATCTCCCATGACCTGCGCACGCCGCTGTCGGCAATGCAGGGTTACCTCGAGACACTGATCATCCGCGACGACTCGTTGCCGGACGAAGAAAGGCAACGATTCCTGAATATCGCAAGAAAACACGCTGCCCGGCTGGGCGTGCTGATCGGAGACCTTTTCGAGCTGTCAAAACTCGACTCGGCGAGCGTCACTCCCAATGTCGAGGCATTCTCCTTACCTGAACTCGTCCAGGATGTGGCGCAGGAGTTTCACCTCGAAGCCGAGAGCAAAGGCATCGAAATGGCCGTGGAGCTGAATTCCTGTTCCTCTTTTACGCTAGGCGATATCGGCCTGATCCAGCGCGTGTTGGAGAACCTGGTGAGAAATGCCATACACTTTACCCCCGACGGCGGTACGGTCACGCTTTCCATTTCCGATCGCCAGCAAGCGGTCGCCGTTGCCGTATCCGATACGGGATCCGGCATACACGACAAGGACATTCCGCGCATTTTCGATCGCTTCTACCGTACCGTGCAGGGTGAGGAAGCGCGATCCGAATCGTCGGGGCTCGGGCTCGCAATCGTCAAACGTATTCTCGATCTGCACGAGAGCCGCATCACAGTCGAAAGCAAAGTCGATACCGGCACGCGATTCGAGTTCGAATTGCCCGTGTACCGCGACGCCGCCTGACGCCACGCCTTCCCAGGCAACGGTCTTGCATCCAATCCGCGACCACGTGCATCTTTAATCAAGGTAGCGGGGAGACACATCATGGATCGAAGAATGTGGCCGGCAATTGGCGGCATGCTCGTCGCCATTGCGATCACAACGACGATGGACGCAACGGGCTACACGATGTTCAGCGCATTGCCGCTGTTTCCGCTTGCAGCGCTGTTCTGGTTGTTGCAGAGGTTCTCGAGGCGGGACGTGGGCCTCGTTTGGGGCGAACTGCATCACTACGGCTGGGCATTGGCCTACCCAATCCTGGTACTCGGCTGCATCGCCGGTATCGCCCTGCTTGCAGGCGCAATCGATACGAAAGGGGCGAACTGGCGCATGGCCTTCATCAACATGGGCATGATGAGCACCGTGGGGACGGTGGCCGTGCTGCTCACTGAAGAAGGGTTCTTCCGCGGCTGGCTATGGGCCAGCCTCGAACGCGCAGGGCGCTCGAAATTGCAGGTCCTTATCTGGTCGACACTCGCTTTCACGGCATGGCATATCTCTGCAATATCGCTGGATACCGGTTTCGACGTTCCGCTTGACGAGATCCCGATCTATCTCGTCAACGCCACCCTGATTGGTGGCGTATTCGGCATCCTGCGCATGATGTCGGGCTCCGTGCTCGTGCCCAGTCTTTGCCATGCGGTCTGGAACGCTATCGACTACCCGTTGTTCGGATTCGGTGAACAGGCCGGAGCGCTGGGTGTCGAGGCGACGCATATTTATGGACCCGAGGTCGGCGTGCTCGGAGTGGCTGTAAATCTGGTCTTTGTGGCGTATATATGGCGTAAATACGCGACTAAAGTCGACTAACTGTCGCCAATTGTCATTGACTTGAAATATACGGAGCATATACTTTCCGCAGCTAGAACGATCGGCTGATATTTGTGTTTACCATTACGATGTTCCTAAAGCAGTAACTCGTCCTGTTCTTCATAAGTACACGCATCAATTCTTGCCAACCGGTCTTCGTTTCGAAGGCCATCCATACTTTGACCGAATAGGAAATTCTATGTCTACTACAACCGGAACCGTAAAGTGGTTTAACGAAGCCAAGGGCTTCGGATTCATCGAGCAGGAGTCGGGCCCCGACGTATTTGCTCATTTCAGCAACATCGTTGGCGACGGCTTCAAGACGCTGGCCGAAGGCCAGAAAGTCGAATTCACGGTAACGCAGGGCCAGAAAGGTCCGCAGGCCGAGAATATCGTCGCTGTCTAAGCATCCACCGGCTTGGAACGAGAGGGCGAGACCTTACGGGTCTCGCCCTTTTTTTTGTGCGAGTATTCGTACGCAAACAGGGACCTCGCATGACCAGGATAATCGCCAGGCTGCGATTGGTGCTCGTCTATTCCGTGCTACTGATCGTACTCTTGATCACGCTGCTACTGACATGGCTGCGCTGGGAATCCGGTCTGCCCAGGGACGACTGGTACGCTGAGCGAAAAGGCCGCATCGAGCGCGCCGCAGTAGAGTCGTCGACAACTCCTCACGGCCAGGTTTCCGAATCCGTAGAGCTGGTTTCGGATTCCGGCCTCGAAGTCTCGTTTCGCGTTGTGCGTAGCGCCGATAACCGGGCGCCGTTACCGGTGTTGTTGGTGCTTGGTGGACACCGCACCGGCAGTGACGCCGTCGACCTGTTCGGCGATGTCGGCGATCTTGCGGTCGTCGGCGTCAACTATCCGTATGACGGCCCCGAAAAGGTGCGAGGCGCGGCGCAAATCGCCGAGTCGATTCCGCAGGTGCGCAAGGCGTTCCTGGACACGATTCCTGCCGTATTCCTGATCCTGGACTGGCTGCTCGAGCAACCATGGGTGGACGAGACCCGAATCGTCGCCGTTGGCGCGAGCCTGGGCGTCCCTTTTGCTGCCGCCGCCGGCGCGCGCGACAGCCGTATCACTGGTCTGATGCTGGTCCACGGCGCGGCGGACAATCGCCTCTGGATCGAGGTAAATGTCGCACGACGCGTCGATACCGAAATGCTGCATTATCCGCTGGCGACCGTCCTGCACTGGATCGCGTACGGGCCGTTGCTGGATACAAGGCAACACGTTGCAAACGTCTCGCCACGCCCGGTAATAATCGTCGGGGCACGCAACGATGAACGCACACCCGCGAACCAGACGCAGTTGCTGTTCGACGCCGCTCAGGAACCCAAGCAACTGCGTTGGACCGAGGGCCGGCACGTACAGCCGGGGCGCACGGAGATCATCGTGGAATTGCTGCGAATTGCGAACGAAGAGTTGCCGTTCCTGACGCGCTGATTTTCCGCGCCACCCAGCAGCCCACTAGCGCCGGTGCTCGAACTGGGCGGGCTCCTGCTTCGATAGCTGTCAGCCCCGCTAATGAAATCAGGGGTATTACTGATATTTTCTGCCCGCGCAGTAGATTTACGTATCGCCTGTATCCAATGCCAGGGCTACAGTTCCGGGATGAAGACCGTAATCGAGCCCTTTCGTATAAAGATGGTAGAGCCGATCAAGCTCACGACCAGACAACAACGCGAGGAACTGATTCGCAAAGCCCATTACAACCCGTTCATGTTGCGCGCTGAAGACGTCATTATCGATTTGTTGACAGATTCCGGCACCAGCGCGATGTCCTCGGATGCCTGGGGCGCCATGATGCGCGGCGATGAATCCTACGCCGGTGCCCGCAGCTGGTACTGCTTTCGCGATACCGTGAAGGACATTTTCGGCTTTGAACAGGTGATCCCGACACACCAGGGACGGGCGGCGGAACGCATCCTCTTCAGCGTGATGGTCAAGCCGGATTCCATCGTCCCCAATAACACGCATTTCGACACCACGCGGGCGAATATCGAATTCGTCGGCGGAACGCCCGTCGACCTGACCTGTGTCGAGGCCGACGACCTCGATTCCGATTTCCCGTTCAAGGGCAACATGAATATTGCGGCACTCGAGCAGCTCGTCGCGGAGCATGGGCCAGAGCGTATACCGGTCATCATGGTGACCGTGACCAATAACTCGGGCGGAGGCCAGCCGGTCTCGATGGCGAATATCCGTGAGATCAGTCGAGTGGCAAGAACTGCCGGCATTCCTTTTTATATAGACGCCTGTCGCTTCGCGGAGAATGCCTGGTTCATCAATCAGCGCGAGCCCGGCTACGAGAACACGCCGGCCATCGACATCGCGCGGGAGATGTTCAGCTACGCCGACGGCTGCACCATGTCCGCCAAGAAAGACGCCTTCAGCAACATCGGCGGATTCCTGTGCACCAACGACGCGGCGCTCGCGCACAAGGAACGCAATATCCTGATTCTCACGGAGGGATTTCCGACCTACGGCGGCCTGGCCGGACGCGATCTCGAAGCGATCGCGGTAGGGCTGCGCGAAATATTGCACGAGGACTACCTCGACTATCGACTGTTCTCGACCCGCTACGTCGTCGATCACCTGCTCGACGCTGGGATTCCCGTGATGGCACCTGCCGGCGGCCACGCGGTCTATCTCGACGCACGTCGCTTTCTCCCGCATATCGACCCCTTACAGTACCCGGGGCAGTCCCTGGCGGTCGAGTTGTACCTCGAAGCGGGCATCCGCACGGTCGAAATCGGCACCGTCATGTTCGGATCGGACCCGCACAGCGATGAAGAACAACCTGCCCGGCTCGACCTGCTGCGCCTTGCAATTCCGCGCCGCGTCTACACGCAAAGTCACATGGACTACGTACTCGAGGCCATCGGGCTGGTCTGGGACAGGCGCGCCGACATTCGTGGCATGAAAATCGTGAAAGCGCCGAAATTTCTGCGGCACTTCACGGCTCAGTTCGACTTTGTGTGACTCAGGCGCCGGAATCTGTCACGGCTGGTATCTTCGTCGCCTGCCATGCTACGACCTTCCATACACCATCGCGTTTCAGGAAAGTGCCGGTGTTGAAGTAGTACGACACTTGCGTTGAGTCTGACCGTTCCGACGGCGTTCCCACCAACTTGAACGCGACTACAGCCATGTCGCCGTAAACGCGTACGTCGACGTCCTCACCGGCGTAGACGACCGCAGGTTCATGCACAGCCGCGTCAGCCTGATCTTCTGCAGTCTCGAAGCCCTGCATGATGTCTGCCTTGCCGAACCTCAGGCCGCTCGATGACGTGTAAATGAGGTCGTCCGCCCAAAAACGTTCATGCGCCGCCTGTTGGTGCGCCGCCGCCAGGAATTCCCGGAGCATATTGCCCAGCGTTTCGCTGTCCGACGCTGCGGCCGCCTGCGTGATGACGACAAAGCACAGTGCCAGCAACAACTGCACGGCCGATGGCCGGTTATTGATCTTCATATGCAAACCCCTGTTTTGCAGTATTCTAGATCAACATGGCCGACGAACCCAATAAGCCGGCGAGCCTCCTGACGCGAAGTCTCGGCGTGTTCGGCTACAGCAGCCGAGCCCTGGAACTGGTGTGGACAACGAGCCGGCTGCTCACAATTACTTTTGCTTTGCTTACGCTTATTGCCGGCGTACTTCCCGCTGTCATCGCCTATATCGGTCAGTTGATCGTCGACGGCGTCGTTGCCGCGACACAGGCGGCGGACCCGGATACGCGCCGTGTGTTGTGGCTGGTCCTGCTGGAGGCGCTCGTCGTCATCGCCGTTGCAGCTGCGCAGCGCGGAATATCTGCGAGCCAGTCATTATTGCGCGCGCTGCTCGGACAACGCGTGAACGTGATGATTCTCGAGAAAGCGATGACGCTCGAGCTTACGCACTTCGAGGACTCGGAATTCTACGACAAGCTGACCCAGGCGCGCCGCGAAGCCTCCAGCAGGCCACTGAGCCTGGTCACTCGAACTTTCGGCCTCGGACAGAACGCCATTTCTCTCACGAGCTATGCCGTTTTGCTGTTCGCGTTTTCGCCCTGGGCCGTCGTCATTCTCGTTGCCGCAGGTTTGCCGTCGTTTTTCGCAGAGGCGAAGTTCTCCGGTGACGCGTTCCGGCTGTTTCGCTGGCGCTCGCCCGACACGCGCATGCAAATGTATCTCGAAACCGTTATAGCGCGCGAAGACGGCGTCAAAGAGGTCAAACTGTTCCAGCTGGGCCCGCGGCTGCTGCAGCGCTACCGTGATATTTTCAGCAAACTGTTCATCGAAGACCGTCGCCTGACCCTGCGGCGCGACGGTTGGGGTTTCGTACTCGGATTGCTTTCGACAGCAGCGCTGTACGGCGCTTACGCGTGGATCGTCCTGACGACGATCGCGGGGACCATAACGCTGGGCGCCATGACCATGTACCTGGTCCTGTTTCGGCAGGGACAGTCGGCGGTTGCCGCGATCCTGACCGCAATCAGCGGTATGTACGAGGATAACCTGTATTTGTCCAACCTTTACGAGTACCTCGAGCAGCCCGTGCCGGATCGGCGCGGCCAGGCCGTGCACGGCCCCGAACCGGAATGCGGGCTCGAGTTTCAAGATGTGTCTTTTCGTTACCCCGGGGCGGAGCGAGACGCGTTGACAAACATCAGCATGCAGATTCGACCCGGAGAGAGCCTTGCCCTCGTCGGCGAAAACGGTTCCGGGAAGACCACACTGATAAAACTGCTCACGCGTCTTTACGATCCTACGGATGGGCGCATTCTGCTGGACGGACTCGACTTGCAGGAGTGGAACGTCGAGGCGCTGCGTCACCGTATCGGCGTCATCTTCCAGGACTTCGGCCGTTACCAGTTCTCGGTCGGGGAGAACATCGGCGCCGGTGACGTGCGTTACATTGACGACTCCGAACGTTGGGAGCAGGCCGCGACTACAGGTATGGCGGCGCCGTTCATCGACGACATGCCTGATCGCTACCGGACGCAGCTGGGCCGCTGGTTCAAGGGTGGGCGCGAACTGTCCGGCGGACAGTGGCAGAAGATCGCGCTGTCGCGGGCTTTCATGCGCAGCGACGCCGATATCCTGGTTCTCGACGAACCAACCGCCGCCATGGACGCGTCGTCAGAGGCCGCGGTGTTCGAGCATTTTCGCACCGCGAGCCATGACAAAATGACGATACTCATATCACACCGGTTCTCCACGGTACGCGCCGCAGCACAGATAGTCGTCATTCACGAGGGTGAAATCCTGGAGCGCGGCAATCATGCAAGCCTGCTCGCCAAAGACGGGCAATACGCTCATTTGTTCAATTTGCAGGCGCGCGGCTACCAGTAACCGCAACCATGGCAAGTATCAGCCGACCGAGTCGAGCGAATACGTGGCCGGCGACACCTTGAGGAAGCGCTCCTCATAATCCGCCGCGCTGATCGGTTTGCTGAACAGGTAGCCCTGCACCTGATCACAATCCTGGGACTGCAGGAATGCAGCCTGTTCCGCCGTCTCGACGCCTTCGGCGATGACCGTAAGACCGAGTTGATGCGCCATCGCGATTATTGCCGCGCATATGGTGGCGCCGTCGTTGCTGGCCTCGACATCCATGACGAAGGACCGGTCGATTTTGAGTGCGTCGATAGGAAAACGCTTGAGATAGCTCAACGAGGAGTAGCCGGTACCGAAGTCATCGATGGCGAGAGTGATGCCCGTGTTTTTCAGGTATTCCAGCGTGGCGATCGTTTTTTCAACATCACGCATGAGAATGCTCTCGGTCAGCTCCAGCTGCAGAAGGCTCGGCTTCGCGCCGGCCTCGAACAGTGCTTTCATGATGGTCTGCCGCAAGTCACTCTGATAGAACTGCTGACTCGAGATATTGACCGCAATTCGTGGTCCCCGGTTGTATCGTTGCTGCCAATCGTGTGCTTGCTTGCAGGCCGTACGCAGCACCCAGTCGCCCAACGGTACGATCAGCCCGGACTCCTCCGCGATCGGAATGAACTTCGATGGCGGGACATTCTCGCCGTCCTCCTTGCGCCAGCGGGCAAGTGCCTCGACCCCCGCAAGCTCCCCGGTCCGCAATTCGAGTTTCGGTTGGTAGTGCAGCTCGAGTTCCTCGTTCTCGATAGCCTTTCGCAGGTCGTGCTCGAGCGCCAGCCCATGTAACGAGCGTACGCTCATGGTTCCGGAATAGAACCGCACGCTATCCCGTCCTGCGTCTTTGGCCTGGTACATTGCAACGTCGGCATTTTTCAGAAGGTCCTCGACGTTGTCCCCGTCGTCCGGATAGATCGAAACTCCGATACTCGGCGTTACAACAAATTCGTGCCCTTCGAAAGGAACGGGTTTCCGTAACTGGTCTCCGATCCTTTGGGCTATTGCCGACAGCACGTTCGGATCGTTGAAGCCGGCGATCGCACAGGCGAATTCATCACCACCCAGGCGCGCGACGCCTACCGGAAAGTCCTCGCTGATTTTCGCGTCGTTCCGGATGCGAATAGAACTGGAAAGCCTCTCGGCTATCGCATTTAGAACGCCGTCGCCGATTGTGTGACCCAGGGTGTCATTGATGCGCTTGAAGTTGTCAAGATCGATATAGAGGACCGCGACCTGGTTGCCCTCGTCCTCGGCTTCGTCGAGCATACCGCTGAGCTGCAGGCGAAACGCCTGTCGGTTCGGCAACCCGGTCAGGTTGTCGAAGAATGCGAGTCTTCGAATGCGCTGCTCGGCGAGCTTTCGCTCGGTAATCTCCGACACCAACACCAGTGTCCTGCTGTCAATATAGGGCACGAAACGTGCCTCGTAATGACAGTTCTTGTGCTGACTGCAGGCAATCGCGAATTCAATTCTGGTCGGCCTGCCGATTGACGTGACGAGACGGCGCGCCTTGCGCCATTCCCTGGCGACTTCGGTCGGCAGGAAATCGAACACAGTTGTCGAGCCCTGGGCCGGTTCCGGCAAGGGATGCTCGAACTTTCCAGGCATGAAATCCTTGACCTTGTCGTCTGCGGCGAGGACGAAGAACGCGTCTGGCAACGCATCCAGCAGTACTTTGTTCTTGGTCTCGGACCTGCGCAGTTCCTGGTAATCATGACTGGCCCGTAGAATGTACTGGACGCGATGTCCGAAGATCGGCCAGTTGATGGGTTTTGCAATGAAATCGGTCGCACCCACCTGGTACGCCTCGTGCACGGCCTCGATATCGTCACGCCCGGTCACCATAACGACCGGCACATTACCGCCACCCGGCAACCGACGGATCTGCTTGCAGGCCGAGAACCCGTCCTGAACGGGCATCTCCACATCGAGAAGAACGATCGCCGGGTCATGCTCTGCGAACGCGGCGCAGGCTCGGGCGCCATTGTCGACATCGACGACATGGAAACCGCCTTTCTCTAAAGCAGCTGTCATGACTTTGCGAATGGTCGGGTCGTCGTCCGCGATGACAATCGTCTCCCGTTTGGACATTATTGCCGTCATGCTGCAACTCCCGTCTTTTCTTCAAGTAGCTCATGGATCACAATTGCGTACTCAGCCCGGACTCGATCGACGTTTTTGACGATCGTTGAGATATCGCCGCCGCGGCCGTCTTTTTCCATCGATGCGCACAGCTTGGCGAGCCGCACTGCGCCGACATTCGCACTCGATGACTTTAGAGAGTGTGCGGCCCTAACCGCATCGCCCAGATCGTCGTGTTTTGCCGCCCTGGTAAGGTCGACGATCAGGGCCTCGGCGTTTTCGACATAAGTATCGATTACGCTGTTCAGCAACTCGCCGTTCTGCTCGGGATCCAGCTCCGCAATCTGATCCAGGGCCGCCCGGTCGATGGCAGGTTCGTCGTTCCTGCCGGAAACGATGTCGGGCGTCTCGGAGGGTGCTGAGGCGGCACTCGCATCGCTGTCATCGTAGCCATCGACCCTGCGTTGCAGGACGTTGACCAGGTCGTTGCGGCTGAACGGCTTGCTGACGAAGTCATCCATACCGGCGTCCAGGCATTTCTGTCGATCTTCAGCCAGTGCATTCGCCGTCAACGCAATGATGGGAATTCTGTTGGAGCCATTGCCGGCCTCGCGAGCGCGTTGCTTGCGAGTCGCCGAGTAGCCATCCATGATGGGCATCTGGCAATCCATCAACACCAGGTCAAGTCGGTGTTCCTCAATCATGTCCAGAGCCTCCTGGCCATTGGTCGCCTCGACAACCCGGCAACCGATGCTCGTAAGCATGTGCCTGGCCACTTGCATATTGATGGGAATGTCCTCGACCAAAAGCACAGTCAGATCGAGCCGCGGCTCATCGAACGGTAGCGGCGATTCGTCAACGGCGTCGCCCTCGCTACTCACCCGGCCCTCCTGAAGGACCTGTGTCACCGCCTCGTACAATGCCGCCCGGCGAATCGGCTTCGGCAGGTATAGATCGATACCTGCCTCATCGACTCGCTGCGTCTCGAATTCGCAGCCGGCAGAACTCAGCATGAGCATGCCCGGTCTTCCAAAGTCCGGGCGCGAGCGAATGGCACTCGCAAGCTCGATACCGTTCGTCTCGGGCATGCAAAAATCCAGCAATACGAGATCGTAAAACTCCCCGCGATTGGCCGACGCCGCCAGCATATTCATGGCATCGAAAGCACTTGCAGCAGTCTGAATCTCGACTTCCCAGGCCGACAGTTGACGCGCGAACACCTCCCGATTGGTCTGATTGTCGTCAACGATCAGTATTCGCCTACCGAATAGCGGTTCAAATACCCGGGATCTAATCCTGGAACTGTCCTTGCCGGAGACGAACGGTAGCGTGAACCAGAATGTGGAGCCGACTCCCAGCGTGCTCTCGACACCAATCTCACCCCCCATCAGTTCCACAAGTTGCTTGGAAATGGCGAGCCCTAATCCGGTTCCTCCGTATTCTCGCGTCGTCGACACGTCTGCCTGCGCGAAACTGTCGAAGATCAGTGCACGTTGCCCCTCGGCGATACCGATTCCTGTGTCTTTGACCGCGAAGTGCAAGACTGAATTTCCCGGCGCCGTTTCCCGTTGTGACAACTGAACGACAATCTGGCCATCGTCTGTAAACTTGATCGCGTTACCGATGAGATTCATCAGAACCTGTCGCAATCGATTGGCGTCGCCATGCACAATTGACGACACATCTGGGTCGATCGATCCAATCAACCCAACGCTTTTCTGCTTTGCCCGGTTATAGAGCAGATCGACGATACCCTCGACTGTGTCGCAGACGTCGTAATCCGATGCGTCGAGGTTCAGTTTGCCCGCTTCCACTTTGGAGAAATCGAGAATATCGTTAATGACCGACAGCAGTGCCTCGCCGGACTGTTGAATCGTCTCGGCAAAATTGCGTTCACTGTCCTTTAAATCCGATGACATGAGCAGCTCTGTCATTCCCAGGACGCCGTTCATGGGAGTCCTGATCTCATGACTCATTCGGGCGAGGAAGTCACTCTTGGCGCTACTGGCCGACTCGGCAGCCTCTTTGGCCTTCAGTGTCTCGTCGAAGGACTGCATCAGTTTCTTGTTTGCAAGTGCGATTTTCTCGTCACGCAGGTTGATCTGACTCAGCATGTCGTTGAACCCGACCATCAAGGCGCCAATTTCATCACCAGACGTGGGTTCGGCACGTAGAGAGTAGTCCTGGCCGTCACTTACCTGTTTCATGAGGTTTGATAGCCGTGTAATAGGGCTCGAAACAGCGGACTGCAATCGAAACGACAGTATGTAGGCCACCAGTACCGCGAGGAACATGACGGCGGTTGCGACTATCGCAATGCGCTGCAGAGTCGCGACGAGAGCTCCCAGCGATGCGCGCATATGCAGGAAGCCAATAAGTTCGGTATCGAAGAATATCGGCCGGACCGCGTCCAGGTATCTCAATCCATCGAAGCGCTCTTGCGGGACTTTGCTGCTCATAACCTCTTCGACGAGCGCGAGAATCTCCGTATGACCCTGCAACTCCGGCGAGTTGACCATTGACTCCGATCGGTACGTTGCGAACACCTCGCCGGTAGCAAGGTAGATATCCGCGCTCAAAATCGCTTTGTTCGCATCCAGTGAGTGCAATACCTGATCCGCAACATTGTAGTCTTCAAACGTAATTGCGGCCGTGCTGTTGGTGCCGATCACGTCGCCCAGCGTCGCGATCTGTTGCACCAGCGCACTGCGGTAATTGAGCGCCTCCGACGCGCCGAACAGCAGCGACGCAAACAGCACCGCCGATAATGTGGCCAGGTGCATGATCCACACGAGCTTCTTGGTAATCGGCAGGTCACTGAACATGAATCTCTTCATCGCTCAGCGCCCCGCAACGGCAACGCTCGCCGCCAATTGCAGCAACTGTGCGCTGATTCGGAGACCGGTGTTTTCATTGGCCTCCAGGTCAATGGAGAAGCGTACTTTATGTCGCCGAATCGCTATCGTGACTATGCTGCCTTCACCGCCGTATTCGCCCGCTTCACCGAATGTCAGGACGGGCTGGTCGACGACCTTTTGCAGCCACTCCGAGGCACTCCGTTGGCTATCGTCGGCGAGATAGAGCACGTCGCAATTCCTTGCGACGGTAGATGGTTCCGGCGGCCGCGTTACGAGCATGGAACGGCCATGAATCGGCCGGTCACTGAGGTTCTCGAAAGCCTCCAGGAACCGGTCATCGCCGAGCACACAGAAACGAAGCGGGATATCTTGCGATTCGAAGCGGCTTTCGGGCCAGGCAACGAACTTGACTATCTTATGCGCGATGGCGGCCTTGACGGATATCTCGGCGGCGGAGTCCGCTGCGCGAGCATTTGCGAAAGCCAGCATCGTCACAGCTGCAAGTGCGCAACCGAGTCCGACTGTTTTGGACATTGACGTCATTTCGAATCGAGGTTCCGTATTCTTACCGGCCGCGGCGCTCAGAAATTCCAGCGCAGTTCAATGTATGCCTCGGGTTCGATCTGCACTGGCGCCAGATCGACGAGTTCAGACATGAACTCCAGGTGTTCGCCGGCGAACAAGTTGCGGCCAACGGCAGCAACGCTCAAAGCCGGACCCGGCGACCAGGCGAATCGGAGGTCGAGCGCCGCGTAGGCGTCGATTTGCTGCGACTCGAGTTCGTCGATCCAGCGTAACCAGAGGTCCAACTCCAGGCTCTCGCCGATATCCATCGACGATCGGATGGAAAGCTGGTGATCAGGGCTATCCTCAATGACGGCGAGTTCCTGACCATTACCGGCGGACCCGTCGGTTGTATGAAAGTAGGTATAAGTGCCGTGTAGCCGCCAGCGCTCAGAGAAATGCTTCGCTACCGACAGTTCAACACCCATCGCATCGTAGGATGTGTTGCTTCCTACAAATAGCGGAGCTTCAACGAAAGTGGCTGTCGCCAGACACGTCGGATCGAGCTGTACGAGCACACCACTTGGCTGACATGTCGGGGCTCCTTGTTGCAGGCTTCGCAGATCCGAGAATTGGTTATAGAAAGCCGCTACGTCGAACTGGAACGCTGCGTCGCGCATGCGATACCCGATTTCATATGCAGTTACCTCTTCCGACTTCATATTGAGATTGCCGTTGACGACTACTACCGTAGGGACAGGCAATGGAAGCTGCGGCTGTCCGGGTGGCAACACGGCACTCACGATCCGTCCGTTCTGTTCACCGCGTGAGGGCATGCGCACAGCACTGGAGACAGCGGCCCACGCAGTTTTGTTGCCGCCGAGTCCGATCGAGAAACGGACGCTCGGCTCGACTTCGACGGTCTTGTCACCGAGGTTGTTGTTCTCGAACTTGCTGCCAATCATTAGCCGTGCATTGCCGTCAAGCAGGCTGATTTCGTCCTGAATGAATCCACTGAACAATCTCAGTTCGTTTTCCGCAGGAATGATTTGAATTTCAAACGTGCCACTTGTCTTATTCCGGCTGAAGCGCGAGTTCAGTCCCCACATCAGGCTATGGTTCTGCCAGGGTGAAAAACCGTACTGAATATCGAGATCGAATGTCTTGCGATCCTCTGTATAGGTGACGCCGTCCCTCTTGTGTGCATCGTAGTAAGCATTGATTTGCAGCGTCGAATCCGACGCGAAATTGCGCGACCAGCGCGCCAGGGCAAATGCGCCTGACATTTCGCTAACGGTGTCCAAAATCATTTCGTAGGGCGGGATCAGTGACCGACTGATCCGGTACTCGCCGGACTCCCCGGTATAGGCCTCGGCGCTGAACGTAAAATCCTGATTGTCATGGCCGTCCCAATCGAAGCGTCCTCCGACTCGTGCCATTTCGGAATAGTCTTCGGTGTCTTCACCAACCAGGTTGACGTTGCCGTCGCGATCGAGAATTTTGCCGTACACCCGGAAGGCGGAATCGCCCACCTTCGAGCCATAACGTAGAACGCCTTCGTATCCACTTTGGCCGCCAAGCACGCCAAGATGGCCGCCCTGTGCGTCCGCTGAGTGCTTGGTGATGATATTGACGATGCCATTGACGGCATTGGATCCCCACATTGTCGCACCGGGTCCCCGAATGACCTCGATGCGTTCGATAGCGGCAATGTCCGTGTCCTGGACGTCCCAGTAGACGCCCGACAGCAATGGGTTGTACAGCGTGCGGCCGTCCATGAGAACGAGCAGTTTGTTGGCAAAGCGACCATTCGCTCCCCGTGCGGTAACGGCCCATTTGTTGCCATCGATCTGCGCCACCTGCATGCCGGGAACCAGACGAAGCAGCTCCGGAATAGAACGCGCGCCCGAGCGCCGAATGTCCGACTGCGAGATCACGTGTACCGCCGCCGGTGCGCTGCCGAGGTTCTCTGCCTTTCTCGACAGGGTGGTGATTTCGATACTCATCAACTCTTCGAGGCTGAAATCAGCGAGATTGTCGCCGGAGTTTGAGTCATTGGCCCCGGCAGCCTGGAGACACGCCAATATAATAAGAGCTGCGACGGCGAGCGTACTCAGCGTTTCGCGGCACCAGTTGGTCGGGAAACTGTAATAAGTCATCGGTAAATCCTCTTCAAGATCACTTGCTTTCGGGGATCGCAGCAACCTCCTGCAGCAGCGATCGTGAATGTCTTGCCTCTTCAATAACGTGTCAGATTGGACGCCAGCGACCGCACTGTTTCTCTCTGACGGTCGCCGAATACCGCCATACTCTGTAATGCCTCGGCCTCGATTCCGAGCGAATCGGCCCAGAGCAGAAGACTGCTTCGCCGGTCCGGGTCAAGTTCCGTGTTGCGAACCGCAGCAACACCCGCGGCGGCGATAAGTCCCAGTCGCTCATCGCAGTGTGCGTCCGGAAACGCCCGGAATTGGTAGGCCGCGACCATCGGCAAAGGCAGCGACCACAGTCGGCCCAGTTCCGCGGTGACGATCTTGTGGTCGGTCTCAAACTCGGCATCAAACAGCTCGGCTAGCGATGCGTCTCCATTGGCATCTCGATGCAGCCTCAGCACGTGGTTCGTGCGAGCCGGCTCTATGAAGGTCAGCGCCATCAGGCCAAGGTTGTGGCAAAGGCCCGTCGTATAGGCAAGGTCGCGCGCCGTGTCGCCCGCAAGTTCGTCAATCACGGCGATCTGCTTGCAACACTCGGCCGCCAGCAGCGAACGCATCCAGAAACGCTCGGTGTCAAATGCCGGGCAACTCTTGTTGTCGAAGGACTGCTGAATCGCCATTGCCAATACCAACGAGCGAACCGTATCGACGCCCAGGACACGCGAAATCACCTCCCCGATGTCATGAACCGGTTGAGCGAGGCCAAAGTAGGCGGAATTCGCCAGCCCGAGCAGCTTTGCGCATATCCCCGGGTCTCCCTCCACGACAACCGCTACTTTTTCGGCATCGATGAACTCGTCGCCGAAACAATTCAGTATTTCGTGCGCCGTTGCGGGTAAAGGTGGCAACGCACGAATGGACTCTGCTATTCGTACCGCCGTGTCGGTGGTTTGTGGTGCGGCCGTCATTGCTTTTCTCAACCTGCCTTCGAGTGAATTTCAGCCAGCTCCTGTTCCGAGCCAGCAGTGCGTGGAAATCGTGGTGCGAGCACGAACGGCTGACCCACCACGAAACCCTGTATGTAATCGGCGCCGAGATCGCGCACGACGCCCAGCAGTTCGTTGTTCTCGACGAACTCCGCGATCGTCTTGATACCCAGCGTGTGTGCGATGTCGATGATCGACTTGACGAATATCCGGTCCGTCTTGTCCTTCAGTAAATCGCGAATGAACATGCCGTCGATCTTCACGTAGTCGACGGGGAGTTTCTTGAGATAACCGAACGACGACAGGCCGCTGCCGAAGTCGTCGAGGGCGAATCTGCAACCCATTTCCCGCAGTGACGACATGAGATCGCCGGCTTCGGCGATGCTTCGAATGACAGCGGTCTCCGTGATCTCGAAATTGATCGTGCCGGGTGGCAGCGGCGAATTCCTGACGGCATCCGTCAGGAATTCCGCAAATCGCCGGTCGCCGACGCTGCTGCCCGACAAGTTGATCCAGTAGCTGCGATGTTCGGCCTCGAATGCGTGATGCACGTACAGCATGTCGAGGAGGCTCTTGACCACCCACTTGTCCAGTTCCACGCTCAGGCCATATCGTTCGGCTGCCGGCAGGAAGGCACCAGGCGGTATGAGCTTGCGCGTCTCCGGGTCGCGAAGGCGCAAAAGGATTTCGATGCGCTCGGGCTCGTTGGAATTCTCATCAATTGGACGAATCTGCTGCCCGTATATGGCGAAGCGGTTCTTCTCCATCGCCTCACGCAGCCGCTGTACCCAGCGCACCTGGCCGCGATGCACGCGGGCGGAATCCTTGTCGCCAGACACCATGTGCACGCGGTTGCGGCCTGCTTCCTTGGCGGCATAGCATGCTGCGTCGGCAAGTTGCTGCAATTCGCTGATGTCGCCGACCGCCGGATCGATGGGCAGGCCGCCAATACTGACACCGATCCGATAGGTTTCGACGTCCCAGTGGAACCGGAAATTCTCGATGCTCTGGCGGATGTTCTCCGCGATACGCCTGGCGACGTCCGCCGGGCAATCCCACAGGATTATTCCGAACTCGTCCCCACCAAGGCGCCCGACAATATCGTTGGCGCGGACGTTGTCGACCAGGATTTCACTGATACTGCGTAACAGCTGGTCGCCTGCGGTGTGCCCGGAGGTGTCGTTGACGACCTTGAATTGGTCGAGGTCCATGAACATCAGGTGACTCTGTTTGCTGCTGTCGCCCCTGCTTTCCCACGCTTTTTCCAGCTGCGCCTCGAAGGCGCGACGATTCAGCAGCCCGGTCAGCTCGTCATAACTCGCCTGGTACTCGAGTTTCACCGTGAGTTGCAACGATTCGGTTACGTCCTGGATCTGCAGTACGCTATAGAGAAACTCACCGGTGTCGGACCGGACGGCCGACAGGTTGACGACTGCCTGAAGCGCGTCACCGTCAGGACCGACACAGGCCAGTTTCTCATCGAGGTTGTCAAACACGGACTTGATGAGTTTCTGATACTCAAGCTCGAAGCGCTCACGATCCTCATCGCCAATTGTCTCCGCGAACCTCACGTCCGGAGGCGTTGCGACATCCGGCCAGAACATGTCGTTCAAGGCCGGGTTTGCGTCGAACAGCTTCCCTTGCACATCCAGCAGCCCCATGCCGATCGGCGCGTTTTCGAACGCGCGCCGAAACCGTGTCTCAACCTCTGCACGTGCCCCGATCTCCTGGGACAAGCGCTCATTGCTGACAAGCAGTTTTTGCCTGGCCTTTTCGATTGATTCGGTGCGTTCCTCGACCTGGGCGCGAAGCGTCTCGTTCATCCATTCGATCTTGCGAGTGCGATAGACCATCACCGAGCGCAACAGGATGATGAATAGTAGAAACGTGCCGAACATGAACCACGGCTGCTGCCAGAAAAACGGCAGGACCGTGAAGCGATGACTTGCGATCGCGTCGCTCCACTGGCCGCCCGTGTATCGCGCGCGAACCAGAAATTCGTACGAGCCGGGAGGAATCCTTGGATAGCTCACGGAGCGGTTACTCGTCGCCGAACCCCATTCGCTGTCGACACCATCGAGTTTATAGCTGTATTGCACACCCTGCGGATTCAAGAGGGATATCGCCGCATACTCTAGCTGTGCACCGAGTTCGTTCGGCTCGATTTCCCCGCCGTCGAGAATCTGACGTCCATCCTGCGCGGCTTCCATGCGCACGATGGTCGGCTTGGGCAGAAATGAGGGCGGCATCGGTTGCGAGACATCCATGCGTGCAGCACCATCGACTGTCCCTATCCACAGACTGCCGCCGGAATCGACGAATGTGGCATGCACATTAGTCTCCAGGCCGATGAATCCGGCCTGCTGATTGTAGTGCGCGATTCCGGGTACGCCGGGAATGAAGTGATAGAGGCCCTGCTCGCCGCCGACGACGACGGTTCCATTGTCCAGGGGTTCAACAAGGTATACGGTCTGATCGGCAAGCGGGGTTACTTCACCGACATCCGTGAACCTGGCGTTTTCAAAGCGAATAAGGCCGCCTTCCTCGGTGGCGATCCACGCGGAATCCGCGCCCGTTATGATTATTTGATTGAAATAGCGTTTCAATAACCCGTCTTCGGGATTCAGGATTTCTCGCTCGTAGCCGCCGTCATCGAGCGGGTTCAACCGGACGTAGCTGTAATCGTGCTCGGGAGCGCTTCCGCCTTCCCCTATTATTGTCTGCTCAAAGCCGCCTTCGGCGTCCGGAGCAAGTCGCACAAGACCGACCTCATCGGCGCCGTACCAGACGCTGCCGTCGACCCAGGCGTCCAGCGAATACACAGACGTTCCTTCCGGCGTTTCGAAAACGGTCATCGACTCATCATGCGGCTGATAACGGTATACGCCGGAATCGAGCGTCGAGAACCATATCGAGCCGTCATCTGGCAGCTCGATGTCGAGAATTTTTGCGTTTCCGGAGGAGCGAACGTGCGTCGCCGTCATCGCATCGACAGCAAAACGAAACAGCCCGTGCCCGCTGATGCCAAGCCACAAATTACCGTCGTCGTCGGCGACGACGTCACGAACCGGACCGCCGGGAAGTCCGTGCTCTTTGCCGACTACAATCAACGATTCATCGTGCTGCCGCATTAGCAACTTGGTCTGCGTGCCAAACCAGAATCGGCCGTGCCTGTCCTCACTAATGGCCCAAACCGTTTCCGAATCGAATTCCGTTCGTAGCCGAAAGTGCCGAAAACGGTCACCGAGAAAGCGAATGAGACGCGAAGCGCTCGATAGCCACAGTGAATTCTCGCTATCGACAAACAACGAAGTGACGTTGTCGATTCCGGGGTATCGCTTCACGTAGGGCGCCCCGTACTCCGCACCCTCGCGTCGTGCATTGAAACTGTATAGCTCGTGGCTCGTTGCAACCCAGGCCAGCCCGTCGTTGTCGATTACCAGACTGACGATTTCGTATTCCGACTCGATCCTCGCGACCTCATCGAACTTGTCGTCCTGCCAGGTCCCAACCGCTCCTTCATCGTCGACAACCCAGAGCGCGCCAGTCGAATCCGTGTGGATTTTCCGAATTGACTCAGACATTAGCTCGAGCCCGGGCTCGCCTTCGTAAGTCAACCGATAAAGTCCGTTTTGCGATTCGACCCAGACGTCTCGTCCATGTACGGACAGACCTGTAATTCCAGATACCTCGTTCCCGACCAGGTGTTCGATCCGGTAGCCGGTTTCGTCGCTGACGATTTCGGCAATTTCTCCGCTTCCCATTACGGCAAACTTGCGGTCGTCTACTATTTCGATATCCAGTACCGGCCCGTCCATCTCCGCGTTCGGCTCTACGGTGTGAACGACACGCGCGCCATGAACTATCGTGACGCCACCACGCGCGTCGCCCACCCAGACGGTGTTCGTCGCGCTGACGTGCAGTGCCGTCAGGGAATTGACGGGCAGTCCGTCGGCGATCGTGAATTGGTCGAATTCCCTGCCGTCGTATCGATTGAGGCCGCGGGCGGTCGTGAACCAGAGGTAGCCCGCCTGGTCCTGCTCGATGTCGATGACTGCGGACTGAGTCAAACCGTCGAGTACCGTGTAGAACCGAAACGGCGCCTCCGCGGAACCATTCGCGGCCATAGCCGGTGCTGCGCATAGCAGCACCAGCAGTGCCAGAAGATTCTTACGATGGTCTAGTCGCAGCTTCAATGGGGAACTCACTGGAATCAATAACTTACTAAACGCTTAATCGGCCGTGCGCGGCATATCTTTAGGCTGGAACGCAAGTAACTGCAGACGAATACGCCCTAAAGTCCCCCGGCCGGCCGCCGATACAAGCCTGGAATTGATGCGTGAGATATCGAAATGCTCGAACCGTCGCTACCTGTCGATGAAACCGCTCGCCTGAAGAGCCTGCATGCATTACGCATCATGGATACGCCGGCGGAGAGTCGATTCGACAGGATCACGCGAATGGCGAAACGCTATTTCGACGTCGAAATCTGCCTTATCAGCCTGGTTGACTCGCAACGTCAGTGGTTCAAGTCGCGCCAGGGCCTGGAGGCCTGCGAAACGTCGCGACAGATATCCTTCTGCGGCCACGCCATCCTCGATGACGCGGTTTTCATCGTCAATAACGCCCTCGAGGACCCGCATTTCGCCGACAATCCGCTGGTAACGGATGAACCGAATATTCGTTTCTACGCCGGATATCCGATAAAGGACCCGAACGGCTTTCGTATCGGCACACTGTGCATCATCGATTCGGAACCACGCGACATGTGTGAGGATGACGTGGACACGCTCAGGGATCTTGCCACGATGGTCGAGGACGAGGTGAGGTTGTCGTCGCAGGTTACCACCGACGACCTGACCGGCGTTGCCAACCGCCGCGGTTTCCACGTTATCGCCGACCACCTGTTGTCGCTGTGCGGCCGTACGGGTGCGAAAGCGGAACTGGCGTTCTTCGACCTCGACGGTTTCAAGGAAATCAACGACACGTACGGACATGCCGCGGGCGATGATTTGCTGCGCCACTTTGCAGCTCTGCTCGTCAAGTGTTTCCGCACAGCGGATGCTATCGGCCGTTTGGGCGGTGATGAATTTGTCGTTCTGCTCGCCGGCACAGACGGTTCGTCCGAACCAGCGCTGGAGCGCCTGCGTGACATGGCGGCAGCGACAACGTGCAAGATCCGGCAAAAACTCGCGTGGAGCGTCGGCACCGTCGAGTTTGACCGCGCCCGGCACGACACGATTGAAAGCCTTATTGCCGACGCAGACTCCTACATGTACAACGACAAGGTGCGAAGGAGGCTCGCAAGCGCCTGACCGCCTTTTCCGCCGGCGCGGCCGGTGTGTCTCGCCATGCTGCGCGCTGCTGCGGCAATTGCGTATATCTACGAATCAGACATTGACGGTTCAATGAATCGATATGTCCGATATCTTTCAACCTGTTGCAGCTGACCAGCTGGCCGCGTGGGTGTTCTCGGAACTGGATGCTCGCGATTCGGTATTTGGCATTCCTCGCCGTTACTTCTTTACGCCGCGGAGTGACGCCCCCTATCGGACAAGCGCCTGCGGCCACGACCTGGAAACACCGTTTGGTCCGGCTGCTGGCCCGCACTCGCAGATGGCCCAGAATATCGTGGCGGCGTGGCTGTGCGGCGCCCGATACATCGAGCTGAAGACCGTACAGACGCTCGACGTGCTGAACGTCAGCAAGCCATGTATCGATATGCAGGACGAAGGCTACAACGTCGAATGGTCGCAGGAACTGAAAGTGTTCCAATCGTTCGACGAGTACCTGCGTGCCTGGGTCATGATTCACGCCCTGCACCGCAAGCTCGGATTCCCGGGCGAACGACCGGGCATCGTATTCAACCTCAGCGTAGGTTACGACCTCGAAGGCATCCGGCGACCGAACATGCAGTGGTTTCTGGACCAGGTGCAGGACTGCTCCGCGTACAAGCAGTCCGTCGTCGAACAGGTTGCCCGCTATTGTCCGGAAGTTCGCGATATACACATACCGGACCGCATTTCCGACAACGTGACGCTTTCCACGATGCATGGCTGCCCACCCGGAGAAGTCGAGAGTATCAGCTCGTACCTCCTGCAATCGCGCGGTCTACATACATTGGTCAAGTGCAATCCGACCTTGCTGGGCCCGGAGCGTGTGCGAAAACTCATCAATGAAGAACTGCGATTCACGGATATCGCTGTGCCCGACGCGGCATTCGAACACGACCTGAAATACGCCGATGCCGTTCCGATGCTGCGCAACCTGCAGGCCACGGCCGGGGAATGTGGATTGACGTTTGGCGTCAAGCTCACGAACACCCTGGAAGTGGACAACGTCGGCGAGGTCTTCGATGCATCCGAGAAAACAATGTACCTTTCCGGGCGCCCGCTGCACGCCGTCACCGTGAACCTCGCGAATAGACTCGCGATTGAATTCGATGGCGGCCTGCCGATGTCGTTCTCGGCCGGCGCAAGCTGTTTCAATGCGGCCGAACTGCTCGCAGCCGGCATGCAGACTGTTACGGTTTGTTCCGACCTCCTCAAGACAGGTGGGTACATGCGATTGCTCGACTATGTCGAATCCGTCGATGCGGCATTCGAGACATTCGGCGCTGCCAGCATTGACGAATTCATCCTGCGCTCCGCGAACGGTACCGGCACCGACGTGCCTGCTGCTGCCCGGCACAATCTTCGCCGGTATGCGGAACGTGTACGCTGCGATCCCGACAACATGAAAGACAGGTTCGATAAATCGCGCACGAAAACAACGCGCGAACTCGGCCCGTTCGACTGCGTCAAGGCGCCGTGTATCGACGAATGCCCGCTCGACCAGCAGGTCCCGCAGTACATGCGCGCCGTGCAGGCCGGCGACTATGCGAAGGCCGATCGAATCGTCCGGCGCGACAACCCGATTCCCTGCGTGCTCGGCCGTGCCTGCGACCATTTGTGCGAACAGGCCTGCGTGCGCACGCATCTCGACGAACCGCTCGCCATTCGTGACATCAAGCGTTTCATCACGGATCGCGTGCCAAACGTTGAGGCGAGTCCAGCGAATTCCGGCAACGGCCGCAAAGTAGCGGTCATCGGCGCCGGACCAGGAGGAATCGCAGCGGCCATCGAACTCGCACGCGAGGGCATTGCCGTGGAGGTATTCGAGCAGCATTCCTATGCTGGCGGCATGGTTGGCGGCGCGGTTCCCGAATACCGATTGCCGCAGGCGGTATTCGACAAGGATTTCGAATTGCTGGACAAGCTCGGAGTCAGGTTGCATTACAACGTCCGGCTTGGTCGCGATATTCGTCTTTCGACGCTGCGCAATGACGGTTTTACGCAGGTAGCAATCATGGTCGGAGCGCAGCGCGGCAAGACGCTGCGCATGGAGGGCGAAGACTGCGACGGTGTCGTGGATGCACTGAAGTTCCTGCGCCTGTCACGCGAGAATCGCGCGCTCGATATCGGCAAGCGCGTTGGCGTCATTGGCGCCGGCGATACCGCCATGGACTGTGCGCGCGTGGCCTGGCGCCAGAACGCCGGCCAGAGCGACAGCAAGGTCTCGTTGATCTATCGCCGCACAATCGACGAGATGCCGGCGGACGAGGAAGAATTAGCGCAACTCGTCGAGGAGGGAATCGAGATTCTCGAACTCTGTAAGCCTCAGCGCCTGGTCGTGGAGCACGGGAAGCTCAAGGCGCTGGTCTGCCGCCGAACACGCTTCGCCGGCGATCGCGATGCCGGCGGCCGCAAAATTCCGCACGAGGTTCCCGATTCCAACTTCGAAGTACCGCTCGATACGCTGATCCTCGCGATCAGCCAGCAGGCCAACCTCGATTTTTTCGACGACGACAGGATCAAAGTCAATGACGCGGGCTACATCGATGCCGACCCCGTGACGTTCGAGACATCGATGCGAGGCGTCTATGCCGGTGGCGACGTCGCAAACGAAGGACCAGCGTCGATAGTCAGGGCTGCAGCCGCGGGCAAGGCGATTGCCGACCACATTGTGGGGCGCAGCAATTCGGGCGGCGCGCCGACCGGACTCGCCTCTTGTGATACGAGGGCACTGACACGCAGACGAAGCCACCGTGAGCGACGCATCCACGCACCGTGGACGAGGCCCGATGAACGCAGGAATTTCAACGAGGTCGTACTCACTTATTCCGAGGCGCAGGCGCGAGCAGAGGCGAAGCGTTGCATCGATTGCGACGCCTATTGCAGCATTTGTGTGGGTGTTTGCCCGAATCTCGCGCTGCTGACGTATGAAACCGCGGCGTTTGCAGTTCGTTTGCCGGAATTGCACGTCGTCGACGGCGAAACCCGCGTCGACTACGGCGATACCTACCGCGTGGCGCAGCCCTACCAAGTTGCCGTTCTCGGCGACCTTTGCAACGAATGCGGTAATTGCACGACGTTCTGCCCGACGTCGGGACGGCCGTTTCGCGACAAACCCCGATTATTCATAGACCATCGGGAATTCGAACAACAAACGGACAATGCCTACAGGATCTTTCGTAACGAGGATCGATGGGCGATGGACGCACGGTACAGCGGTGCGACGCATCGTATCGAATTGAACGGCGACCTGGACTATATCGGGCCCGCCTTCAAGGCACGACTGGATTCGTCTTCGTTCGAAGTCGGGCATGCCGAGGCCGCCGCGGACGCCGCGGATAGCCTTTCGCTCAGGATGTGCGCTGACATGTTCGTGCTACTCGACGGCCTGCGTCGGTCGATGCCTTTCCTGCCCTTCGCAAGGCGCGACGACGAATCGTCGATGGGCAAGATCGGGCACCCGGGATACGAGGAATGACATGAGCTCGCTGCTAATTACCAACGGACACCTGGTCACACTCGACGAAAACGACCGCTTCATCGAGAACGGCAGCGTTTTCATCGATGGCCATCGAATTGCGGACGTCGGCGACTTCCCGCCGGACACGTACGAAGCCGATCGCGTCATCGATGCACGCGGCAGCCTGGTCATGCCGGGGCTGATCAATGCCCACCATCATCTGTACTCGACATTTGCGCGAGGCTTCACGCCACCCGGTGCACCGGCGCGAAACTTCGAAGAGACCCTCAGAAACCTGTGGTGGAAGCTCGATGCGGCCCTGGACTCGGAAGACGTCTATTACTCGGCATTGCTCGCGGTGATGCATGCTGCGCGCGCAGGGTGCACGACGATCATCGATCACCACGCCTCGCCTTCCTGCTGTGACGGCAGCCTGGACCAGGTCGAACGGGCATTCAGGGACGTAGGCCTGAGCGGCTGCCTGTGCTACGAGGTTTCCGACCGCAATCGCGAGGGTGAAGGCATAGAGGAGAACGAGCGCTACATACGAAAATGCCATGCGGCGGAGGACGAGCAGATGGCCGCGATGTTCGGCCTGCATGCGCTGATGACGCTGGGCACGAGAACGCTCGATCGTTGCGCCGACATCGGTAACTCACTGGACGCGGGATTCCACGTCCATGCGGCGGAAGACGAGATCGACGTGAAAGTCACCATGGAACGCTACGGGCGGCGAATTATGGACCGCTTTCTCGATTTCGCTATTCCCGGCCCGAGGACGATTTTCGTGCACGGCGTTCACTTCGGTTCCCGGGAACTCGACTTGTTGCGCTCAACGGATTCCATGCTCGTCAATGCACCGGAGTCCAATATGAACAACGGGCTGAGCGTGGCGCCTGTTCTGGACATGCTGAAACACGGTGTAACGGTCGGTGTTGGCACCGATGGCATGTCGTCGCACCTGATCTCGCAGGCGCGCGCCATGTACCTGCACCAGCGAACCTACCACCGCGATCCGACGGTGGCATTCGGGGAGGCCTGCGAGATACTGCTGAAGAACAACCGGCGTATTTGCAATCGCCTGTTTCGCGAACCTCGTGGCGCACTGGCGACCGGGCAACTCGCAGACATCGTCATCCCCGACTATGTTCCGTTTACACCGCTGGACGCCGGGACGTTCTACGGGCACCTGCTTTTCGGACTGAGCTTTGCTCGCGTCCGCACAACGATCGCGCGCGGCCGCGTGATCGTCGAGGACGGCAGCCTGCCACACCTTGACGAAGAGGCGATTCGGGCGCGATGCGGTGAACGTGCACCCAGAATTTGGGCGAGAATTCATTAGTAAGTATATGAAAAAGGTAACTTTTTGACGAGATCTTGGAGCAACTACCATACGCCGGCGACGGTGGACGAAGCACTTGCCTTGTTGCAGCGCTACGGCGGCAGCGCGCGCGTTATCGGCGGTGGCACGGACCTGCTCGTGGAAACACGGCGTGGCTTGCGCCGGCCGTTCGAAGCCATGGTGGACGCATCCCGTATCAAAGGCCTGGACAGCATCAGCCAGGACGACAATTACATCGTGATCGGCTGTGGCGTCACGCACACGATGATCGTCAACGACAGCCGGATCATCCGTCACGGTACCTGCCTCGCAGAAAGCTGCGGCGTCATCGGCGGACCCCAGGTCCGCAACACCGGTACGCTGGCCGGCAACGTGGCGCATGCGCTGCCCGCCGGGGACGGAACGATAGGCTTGCTCGCCCTGGGCGGGGAAGTCGAAATTGCCGCACGCGGTGGCACGCGCTGGATGCCCGCAAAAGACACGTTTCTCGGCCCCGGCAAGAGCGTCATCGATCGACAACAGGAAGTACTTACGCGCTTGCGATTCAAGCCGACAGGCCGAAGCGAAGGTTCGGCGTTTCATCGCGTGATGCGCCCGCAGGGTCTGTGCCTGCCAATTATATCCATGGCCGTGCGCCTGCGGCTCGATGAAGACAATACAGTCGGCGCAGCCGGAATCGGCATGGGCCCGGTCGGACCGGTACCCTGGTTCGCGGAGCCGGTAATCGCAGCGCTGCTCGGCGAACCCGCATCGGCCGCGCAGTTTGCAAACGCCGCCGAGGTGGCGCTCGACAACGTTACGCTGCGTACCAGCAAGTACCGGGCGACGGAGGAGTATCGCAAAGCCATGATCCGGACGTATCTGCCGATGATCCTGATTCGGGCCGCGCAGCGCGCAGGAGCGGCGCGGTGAGCCGGCTCACGATGACCGTCAATGGCCGGCCGGTCGATATCGATGTGCCGGAATCGCGTTATCTCTCCGAAGTGCTGCGCCAGGACCTGAACCTGACCGGCACGAAGATCGGTTGCAACGAAGCCGAGTGCGGCATATGCACGGTGCTCGTGAACGGTACGGCCGTCGTCAGTTGTGTCTATCCCGCGTTCAAGGCGCAAGGCACGCAGGTCGAAACGATCGAAGCCCTTTCACACAACGGCTCCCTGCATGCGTTGCAGCAGGCATTTCTCGATCACGGCGCCGTGCAGTGCGGCATCTGCACACCCGGCCTCATCATGACTGCAAAGGGACTGCTGGATCGTGCCGGAGGAGAAGCAGTTACCGAAGACGACATCAGGACGGCACTTAAAGACTCGTATTGCCGTTGTACCGGTTACCAGAGCGTAATCAATGCCATCCTGCAGGCCTCGGGCCAGGCAGTACCGCCGTATCTCCCGAAGACCCGCGAAGCCGGCCACGCGGTCGGCAAAGCCCTACCCAATCCGAATGCAATCGCGAAGATCACCGGCAGCGCTCGATTCACGGACGACTACCGGTTTCCCGGCATGCTCGTCGCCCGGACGAAGCGAGCAGGTGTGGCGCATGCGCGAATCCGCTCCATCGACACGGCTGCCGCGAAGGAACTCGAAGGCGTTCATGCGGTGCTGACTCACGAGGATATTCCGGGGCGCAACGCGCACGGCATCGTCAGCGTCGACTGGCCGGTCCTGTGCGGCAATAAAGTGCGCTATGTCGGCGACGCGGTGGCAATTGTGGCCGCGGACTCCGAGGAGATCGCAGCGGCTGCCCTGGAACTCGTCAAGGTCGACTACGATGCTCTGCCGGCCGTGACCGACCCGATCGAAGCACTGGACTCCGACGCACCGCAGGTGCACGAGGAACGTCCCGACGGCAACCTGTTGAAGCACATCAAGGTCAGGAAAGGCGACGTCACCACCGGCTTTGGCGAGGCCGACGTAATCGTCGACCGTACGTACCGGACACCAACCGCGGAGCACCTGTTCCTGGAACCGGAATGTTCGATCGGCGTACCGGCAGGTTACGATCCGGCGGCGTTCGGCGGCCAGTGCGACGAACTCGCGGTGCGCGGCGAAACGGCGAAGCACGACAAGACAACCATCTACGCCGGCAGCCAGATTCCCTACCTCGACCGCGACCAGGCTGCCGCGACCCTGGGCGTTGCCGACCACGATGTGCGGGTCGTGGCGACGCTGATGGGGGGCGGCTTCGGCGGCAAGGAGGATATCGCCGGCCAGATTCACGTCGCCCTGCTCGCCGAAGCCTGCCAGCGACCCGTGAAGATGCTGTACTCGCGGCAGGAAAGCCTGATGGTGCACCCCAAGCGGCACGCGACGGTCATTCGCATCCGTACCGGAGCAACGCGCGACGGCAAACTCACCGCCGTCGAGGCGATCCTGTACGGGGACGGGGGCGCCTACGCCAGCCTCAGTGAAAAGGTGCTCACTCGGGCAACGACGCACGCTACGGGTCCGTATGAAATAGCCAATGCAAAAGTCGACTGTTTCGCGGTGTATACCAATAACGTACCGTGCGGCGCCTTTCGCGGCTTCGGCGTAACGCAGAGCTGTTTCGCCGTGGAAAGCAATATGGATGTGCTCGCCGAACAACTGGGAATCGACACTGTCGAGTTGCGTCGCATGAACGCGCTCGATATCGGTTCCCAAACCTCGACGGGACAGGTCATGCGGGAGAGCGTCGGCCTCAAGGAGTGTATAGACAAGGTCGACGGGGACATGCGCAGCGGCGATTTCCGGTGGACCTGGGATGACGGCCATCGGCGCTTCGCCTGGGGTGTTGCCGTGGGCTACAAGAATACCGGGCTGGGCGGCGGCGCACCGGACAAGGCGACCGCGGAAGTCGAGGCCTGGTCGGAGTCGGACGGGCAACTGAGCGCCGAGGTACGGATTTCGTCGGCGGAAATGGGCCAGGGATTGCCGGGCGTCCTGGCCGCGTGCGCAGCTGAAGAGCTGCAAATCGCGCCGCAGCGCATCAACGTCCTGCTCGGCGACACGGACTATTGTCCCGATGGCGGTCCGACGACGGCAAGCAGGCAGAGCTACGTCAGCGGCAATGCCGTTCGCCATGCGGCGAAAGACGTGGCGAGGCAGCTTGCGGCCGCCGCGCCCGGATCGAGAATCAAAGCGCGACACGAATACTGGGCACCGAAAACCATGCCGCTCGGAACAGGCGGTGACATGCACGTGGCGTTCAGTTTCTGTGCGCAGGCCGCCTTGTGCGAAATCGACCTGCGAACCGGCGAGGTCAGTGTGCGCAAGGTCATCGCCGCGCACGACGTCGGCCGCGCCATCAACCCGCTGACACTGGAGGGGCAGATAGAAGGCGGAATCGTTATGTGTATCGGCTACGCGCTGACCGAACACTATATTCAGGAAGACGGCATCCCGTGGACGAACGTCATGGCGCGCTACAAGGCTCCGAGCATAACGCACGCACCGGAAATCGTTTCCCACATCGTGGAGCACGGCACCGCCGCCGGGCCGTTCGGCGCCAAAGGTGTGGGCGAGTTACCGAGTATCCCGACCAGCCCTGCCATTACCAATGCGATCCATCGCGCCACCGGAGTGCGCGTGCGCAGCTTGCCGGTCGACCAGGACGAACTCCTGCGCGCGATGAACGATTCTGCGGCGGATCTCGAACTTGCATGGGGCGACCGCAAGCCGATTCCGGCGATTCAATTCGGAGGCGAACCGTGAACCTCATACCCGAAATAAATACAGAGGTACTGCGAAAAAATATCGAGCGCGCCCGCACACAGCAAATCGTCCTGCCGACGTTCGCCCAGCAAAAGGACCCGTCGTTGGTGCCGGACGCGATCAGGGCCCGGCTTGCCGACGTGGGCCTGTGGGACGTCGACCCGGCCAATCTCTTCAGAATCACCTGGAAGAACGAAGCGGTCGAGCACGGCGGCGGATTCGGAGACGGAAACTGGATCGAATTCCCGACTGCTCTGACCGGCGTCGACGCAACCATCGTCGGTATCGTCGGTAAATGGTTTCCGACCGGTGCGCACAAGGTAGGCGCCGCCTACGGTTGTCTTGCCCCGCGCCTCGTCACCGGCACGTTCGACCCGGCAACCCAGAAGGCGGTCTGGCCGTCCACCGGAAACTATTGCCGCGGCGGCGCTTACGATTGCGCACTCCTGGCCTGCCCTGCCGTCGCCATCCTGCCGGAAGGCATGAGTCGCGAACGTTTCGAGTGGCTCAAGCGTATTGGCACCGACGAAATCATTGCGACGCCCGGTACGGAATCCAACGTCAAGGAAATCTACGACAAGTGCTGGGAACTGCGTAGCGAACGCGCCGATGGCATTGTCATCTTCAACCAGTTCGAGGAATTCGGCAATGCCATCTGGCATTACCAGATGACTGGCTCGATCGTCGACGAGATATTCCGGGCACACTTCGAAAATGGCCGTCGCTTATCAGGCTATGTGAGTGCTACCGGTTCGGCGGGCACAATCGCGGCCGGCGACTACCTCCGCACAAAGCACCCCGACATTCGCGTCGTGGCCACGGAAGCCCTGCAATGCCCGACCTTGCTGCAATTCGGTTTCGGCGAGCATCGCATCGAAGGTATCGGTGACAAGCACATTCCATGGATACACAACGTACGCAATACCGACTTCGTGGCGGCCGTCGACGACGAACAGACGATGCAACTCATGCGTCTTTTCAACGAAGACGAAGGCCATGCTTGCCTTGCCCGAGAGGGTATCGATGAGTCGACGATTCAGTCGCTTGGAGACATTGGTATTTCGGGTATCTGCAATCTCGTGGCGAGCATCAAGGCCGCTCGATACTACGACATGGATTCGCGAGACGTAATCTTCACGCCGCTTACGGATTCCATGGACTTGTACTCTTCGCGGCTGCTGGAGATGCGGGCAACACATGGGGAGTACAGCTCACACCTTGCGGATCAGCACTACGGCCGTTATTTGCATGGAACCGGTCCGGACTACGTGCGCGAACTGACTTATGCGGACCGCAAAGCCCTGCACAACTTCAAGTATTTCACCTGGGTAGAGCAACAAGGGCGCACATCGGACGATTTGCGTCAGCTCTGGGACACGGATTTCTGGCGAGAAGTGTTTTCACAGGACGTCGTGGACGAGTGGGACCGCCTGATCGATGCCTTCAACGGCAATGGAGACCTGAAATGACCAGCAGCTATTACGCGGACGCGATGGCAATCAAGGCCGATCTCGTGAAATTCATGCAGGATATCATTCGTATTCCCTCATTGAGCTCCGAAGAAGGTGCCGTCATCGAACGCATTCGCGAGGAAATGCTGCGTATCGGCTACGACGAAGTCACGGTCGATCCCATGGGCAACCTTCTCGGCCGAATCGGCGCCGGACCTCGCGTAATCGCATTTGACGGTCACGTGGATACCGTTGACGTCGGTGATCCGGCACTTTGGGACAGGGACCCGCATTCCGCAGAAATCGAGGACGGGATCCTGTATGGGCGCGGCACCAGCGACATGAAGGGCGGCGTCGCCTCGAGTGTGTATGCCGGCGCAATTTTGAAGAAACGCGGCGTTCCCGACAACGTCACTTTTTACGCGACGGCGACCGTGCAGGAAGAAGACTGTGACGGTCTATGCTGGCAGTACATTGTCAACGAAGACGGACTGCGGCCGGACCTGGTAGTCATCACCGAACCGACCAGTTTACGCATCTACCGCGGTCATCGCGGCCGAATGGAAATGGAAGTGCATACATCCGGCGTCTCCTGTCACGGCTCGGCGCCTGAGCGTGGCGAAAATGCTGTCTACAAGATGGCGGGCATTATCGCCGACATCGAAGCCCTCAACGAGCGTTTGGAGCCGCGGGATCCGCTGGGCAAGGGCACGGTCACGATCAGTGAGATTCGCTCGAGCTCACCGAGCCTCTGCGCAGTCGCCGACGGTTGCACGATACATCTCGATCGCCGGCTGACCATCGGCGAAACCGAAGAAACGTCGGTGGCGGAAATCAGGGCACTGCCATCGGTTCAAAAAGGGAACGCGACGGTAACAGTGCTCGATTACGCCGTTCCCAGTCATACCGGACTCACCTACCCGACGCGCAAGTACTACCCGACGTGGGAGATGCCGGAGAGTGAGCCCGCTGTACAGGCTGCGACTGCAGCTTACCGGAAAGCGTTCGGCGACGATCCCGAGGTCGGACACTGGACATTCAGTACGAACGGCGTCGCGACCGCAGGCATGCACGAAATCCCGACGGTCGGTTTCGGTCCTGGCCATGAGCATTTTGCCCATGCACCGAACGAGCAGACCGAGATTGAACACCTCGTGTGTTGCGCCGCGTTCTACTCGGCTCTCGTCGATCAGTTTTCGAAAGATTCAGACAACGGAGAAAAGAGACAGTGACCCGCAAAGCGAAGCCCATTACCGACCGCATGAAAGGCCGGGACTGGCTCATGACTCAGGACTGGTCGGATGACGAAGTCGAACTCGCCCTCGATACAGCGGAACACCTGAAGGACGAATTCAAGAACGGTGTCCCGACCTTGCATCTCGCGCACAAGACCGCGTTCCTCATCTTCTTCGACAAATCGACGCGGACGCGAAACTCGTTTGAAGCCGGCATGACGCAGCTCGGCGGGCACGCGCACTTCATCGATTCGGAAACCTCCCAGATCGCCCACGGTGAGAGTCCGAAGGACATGGGAACGATTCTTTCCGGCTACGGGCATGGAATCGCGATACGTCACGACCTTGTTCCGGGCGAAGGCCAGACGTACATGCGCGACGTTGCCAGGTGGGCGTCCGTGCCTGTCATCAACATGCAGTGCGACGTCGATCATCCGTGCCAGAATCTCGCGGACCTGATGACCATCAGGGAGGAATTCGGCAAAGACCTGAGCGAGCTGAAGATCGCTGTGTCATGGGCCTACGCACCAAGCTACGTGAAACCCATGTCCGTGCCGCAGGGCCTGATAATGCTGATGACGCGGTTCGGTATGAACGTCACGTTGGCGCATCCACCGGAGTACGGGCTAATGGACGAACCCATGCGACTGGCGCGTGAGAATGCGGCACGCTCCGGCAGTTCTTTCGAGGTCGTTGACAACATGGAGGACGCATTCGCGGACGCGGATATCGTTTACCCGAAGAGCTGGGGCGTGGAGGCCCTGTTTGGCGATCCCGAAGAAGCGATGCGCGTTGCCAAGCAGTATCGCCACTGGATTTGCGACGAGGACATGCTGGCGCGCGCCAACGACCGGGCGATCTACATGCACTGCCTGCCGGCGGATCGCGGCTGCGAGGTCAGCGATGCCGTAATCGACGGTCCGCAATCGCGTGTTTATCCTGAAGCCGAGAACCGCCTGCACACGGCGAAGGCCCTGATGGCGCTCACGATGTAAGAGGCTCACGCGAATGAACAGCTTCAGCACCGACATGCAAACTGATTCTCCGCTGATTGTCATTGCCATCGGCGGTAATTCCCTGATCAAAGATCGGGAACACATGGACGTACTGGATCAGTACAGGGCCGCCGGTGAAACAAGTCACCATATCGTGCCGATCGTAAAGAAGGGCTATCGCGTACTCGTTACGCACGGCAACGGACCGCAGGTCGGTTTCGTCCTGTTGCGCTCGGAACTGGCCAGGGACGTTATTCACCAGGTGCCGCTTGCAAATTGCGTTGCCGACACCCAGGGTTCGATCGGATTGCAGATCGCGCAGACCCTGCAAAACGAATTTCTGCGCCAGGGAATGCAACAGGAGGTCGTCGCGCTCGTCACCCAGGTTGTCGTCGAGGAGCAGGATCCGAGTTTCGGCGAGCCCAGTAAGCCGATCGGCCCTTTCATGAGCGAAGAGGAAGCGCGCCAGCATGAGTTCAACGACGGCTGGGTGATTGGCGAGGATGCGGGACGCGGCTGGCGCCGGCTTGTTGCATCGCCGACGCCGCTGGAGGTGATCGAAATTGCGGCGATTCGCGGCCTCCTGCAAAGCGGTGCACTGGTCATCGCCGCCGGCGGTGGCGGCGTTCCGGTTGTCTACAAACCGGACGGCACGCTGCGACCGCGCCCGGCGGTAATCGACAAGGACGCCGCCTCCTGCTTGCTGGCCTGCGAACTGGATGCGGAAGTGTTCATCATTTCCACGGACGTCGACAAAGTCGCATTGAATTACGGCACGCCCGAACAGGTGAATATCGACCGCATGAACGTTGCAGAATGCCGACGCTACCTGGACGAAGGGCATTTCGCGCCCGGCAGCATGCGCCCGAAAATCGAAAGCGCCCTGAAATTCCTGGAGAGTGGCGGCAAGGAAGTCATCATCACGCAACCGCACAAGCTGCACGCCGAATTGCATGCCATTGACGGCACGCATATTGTGCCGTGACGAATTCGTTTATGAGAGGCTATCGTTGCATCGCTTGTAGTCAGACACTGAGCACCGATTTCAGGGGCTTCGTTTGCCCGTCCTGTGGCGGCAACCTCGATATCACGTATGACTACGATGCGATCATCGACGAGATCGAAGAGTCGGGCACAGACGGCGCACGGTCGATATTCAGGTTCGCGCCGTTCCTGCCGGTCAGCCGTCCCGACGGGGGCTTTCCGCTGCGTATCGGGAAGACCCCCCTGTACCCCGCAAAGCGTCTCGGGGCGTCCCTGGGCATGCGTAATCTCTACCTGAAAGACGACACCGTCAATCCCAGCGCGTCGAGCAAGGATCGCGCGAGCGCTGTCGCGGTGCGACGCGCCATGGACATTGGTGCGGACGCGATTTCCGTCGCCAGCACCGGTAACGCAGGTTCGTCGCTCGCCTGCGTCGCCGCGGCCACCGGGATGCCGGCCATCGTATTCGTGCCCGAGAGCGCCCCGGTCGCCAAGCTCACACAGGCGCTGTCGTTCGGAGCCACCGTGCTTGCGGTGCGCGGCAACTATGACGACGCGTTCGACCTTTGCCTCGAAGCATCGAGAGAGTTCGGCTGGTTCAATCGCAGCACCGGGTACAACCCGTTTACGCGCGAAGGCAAGAAAGTCTGCGCCTACGAGATTTGGGAAGCGCTCGACGGTCGCGCGCCCGACCGCGTCGTCGTACCGACCGGCGACGGCAACCTTCTCTCCGGCATGTGGAAAGGCTGGCGGGACCTGCAGGCCGTGGGGCTCATCGACCGGCCGCCGCGACTGGACTGTGCCCAGTCGGAATCCAGCGCCGCGATCTGCGAGACGTTGCGCAAGCTTCGTGCCGTGGGCGATGACGCGATCGACTGGGCTAAGGTTCGAGTGGCGCAGGTAAGGGCAGAATCGGTTGCCGATTCGATCTGTGTGGATCGCCCCCGCGACGGCCTGGCCGCGGTACGCGCAGTCATCGAGTCCGGCGGCGCGGCGATAACGGTCCCCGACAGCGAGATACTCGCGGCCATACCGGAGATGGCACGGCAGTCAGGGATCTTCCCGGAGCCGGCTGCTGCCGCGCCGCTGGCCGCACTCAAGGCGATGCGCCAGGACGGCACGGTTGCCGCGGATGAACTCGTCGTGTGCCTGGTTTCGGGCAGCGGTCTGAAAGACGTCGCCGGCGCGCTGCGAGCCACGGCCGAGCCATTCGTCATCAATCCGTCGATCGATGCGGTCGCCGCCGCCCTACAACACTAGCGGCGGTATACGTTCGGCGAGCTCGCGTCCGGCATCCGGAGACATCGCGATCAGCGGCGGGCGCACGTTCGCCCAGCGCTCGTCCCCGCTTGCCATCGCGAGCAGCCTCTTTTGTGCCGGAATCGGCGCGGCTTCCTGGATGGCCAGGCGGTAGTCCCTGACCTTCTCATGCATGGATCTCGCTGAGCTCTCGTCGCCCTGACCGTACAGTTCGATGACGCGCGCGATGGGCGCGGCATTCGTGTTCGCGGTCGCCGAGATGCATCCAGGCGCTCCGAGCGCCAGCGCGTCCAGCAGTGGCAGCTCGGAGCCCGGATACACGATCAGTCCATCGATGTCGAGCAGTGCGCGGGTATTGTCCCAGTCTCCGGAGCTGTCCTTGATACCGACAACCTGTGCCGGGAACTCGGTATGCAGGCGCCTCGCCAGCGCCGGCGAAATGCCGACGACGGCGATCGGCGGAATGTGATAGAGGAACAGCCGCGCATTATCGCCGATCGCGGCGATCAGCCGGGCGAAATACTCGTACAGGCCCTCGTCGGTGACGGCCTTGAAGTAGAACGGCGGCAAAGTCATGACCGCGTTACAACCGAAGTCGAGGCAGGCGCGTGACAGGCGCGCCGTGTCGGCAATGCTCGTCAACCCGGTACCGGGGATCATCCTCGACGGGTCGATGCCGGAGTCCATGAGAGCGCGTATGGCCGCTATACGTTCGTCGATGCCCACCGACAACGCCTCGCCGGTCGTGCCGAAGGGCGCGATAGCAACGCAGCCCTGCTCGAACAGCCAGTGTGCGTGCCCGACGTAGAGATCCGTCGCGATCGACAGATCGTTATCGAACGGCGTCAGCAACGGTGCGATAACGCCTCGCAAGGGTCTAGCAGCCATGCACGCCTGCCAGTCCCTTGGAATCTGCGTTCAGTACAGCAGCTCGACCCATCGACCTGCGTCCATGAGTTCCGATTTCTTCTTCGACCATGATTCCGGCGATCCGGTCAGGCTGGCGAACGCCTTGTCGAGTGAATCGCGGATCGGGACCAACCCGGCTACGTATACGTAAGTCTGTTCATCGTCGAGCATGTTCAGGATTTCTTCGCTGCGGTCTTCGATCGCGTAATCCCACGCGATCGGATCGGCCCAGTTCGGGCGCGGGCTCAACGCCTGGATCGCCTCGAACGTATCCTCGTCATAGTAGCGTGCGAAGTCATCGCGCTTGTCATTCATATAGAGCAACTCGAGTCCGGACCGGGCGCCATGCAACAGAATGACTCTACCCTTCCACTCCCCGACCTCCTGGTAGATATGCTTGACGAAGGCGCGAAACGGCGCAATGCCGGTACCGAGCCCGATCAGCAGCAGGTTGGCGCTCTTGTCGTCCGGCACCGTAAACGGCAATCCGAATGGACCGGTAATGGACACCTTGTCGCCCGGCTTGCGGTCGCACAGGTAGTTGGAATTGACTCCGGCGTACTTCTCGCCGCTGTAGTCGTCGATGTAATCGCAGCGCCTTACCACCAGTGTAATCTGAGGCTTGGCCTTGCCTTTTGGACGCGGCGTGTCGGCAACAGTGTAAAGTCGTTGACGCAGAGAGCTACCGAATTCCTTCGGGCCTTCGACCAGTACGCCAACACTTTGCCCAATGTCGAAGTTGAACTCATGCCTGTCCACTTCGAGCACCAGTTCACGGACTTCGGCATCTGCGCTTTCGTCCGTAATCCGTTCTGAACTTAATATTTTCGCGGTATAGCGAGGATCTTTTGGATAGTCTTCAAGACGCATGAGGAGCACTCCTTATCGCTCTTTTCCCTTCAGCGGCGGGTCCAGTAGCAGAATCGAATTTGGCGGAATTGCAACCGTTAAAGCAAGGTTTTGCATTGCAACCGACATCGGAGCGGCTGGACCTGAGCCGCTCCTTCAAGGCGCTTTCAGACACGATGATACGAATCACTATCATCGCGGTGATGGCGACTGTCGCAACGATGATGCCGATAAACAGGTTCATCTACCCAGACCCGCAAAGCCCATGAAGCCCATGGATAGAATACCCGCAACGACCAGCGCTGCCGCGGTTCCTTTGACGAGTTGAGGCACGTCCGCGAGATCGAGTTTCTCGCGCACACCTGCCATAAGCACAAGCGCCAGCGCGAACCCGGCACCGGCACCCAATGCATAAACGATTGATTGCGTGAAGCCGTAGCCCTTGTTCGTCTGGAACAGCGCCAGCCCCAGGATTGCACAGTTTGTCGTTATCAGCGGCAGGAAAATGCCCAGCGCACGAAACGTGGGCGGGCTCAGCTTACGCATCAACATCTCGACGAGCTGGACCGTCGACGAGATCACCAGGATGTAAGAGATAATTCTCAAGTACGGCGCGTTGATCGCTTCGAGTATGAGGTTGATGCCAAAGGCACACGCCGAGGCGACGAGCATGACGAAACTGACTGCGCCGCTCATACGAATCGCCGTTTCGAGTTTGGACGAAACGCCAAAGAACGGACATAGGCCGAGAAAGTAGGCGAGCACGAAGTTGTTGATCAGCGCGGCGTTCAGAAATATCGACCAGTAGCCGGGATCTTTCATGACGCTGCCTTCCCGGCCTGCTCAACGGCCTGTTTCTCGGCGTCCGCCTGGCGTTGGCGGATCCAGTTCACGACCAGTAACCAAATTGCCATGGCGAAAAAGCCGCCGCTGGGCAACACCATCACAGTCCAGGTCTGGAAACCGTCGGGAAACAGACCTACGCCGAACAGCGTGCCACTGCCAAGGACTTCCCGCATCACGCCGATGAAGAACAGCGCCCCGGTGAAGCCGACGCCCATGCCCAGCGCGTCCAGCAGAGCACGGCCCGGGTTGTGCTTGGAGGCGAAGGCTTCGGAACGACCCAGGATGAGGCAGTTGACGACGATCAGCGCGATAAAGGCGCCCAGCGCGCGATGCAGTTCGATGCTGATCGCCATGATCGCGTAATCGACGCAGGTCACGAAGGTCGCGATGATACAGATGTAGCTGACGATGCGTGCTTCGCGCGGTATGAAATTCCTGAGCAGCGACACTGACAGGCCGGCCATCAGCAGCACGAAGGTCGTCGCGGCTCCCATGGCCAGCGCATTGATCGCGGTGTTGGACACGGCCAGCGCCGGACACAAGCCGAGCATATGGATGAACACCGGGTTGTCGCGCCACAGTCCCTTGATAAATTCGTCGGTCGAGCTGACCTGTTTCAGCGCCACGTTCTACTCCTTATTCATCAAGCGGCCCACTAGGTGGTTGAAAACTGCGCGCATCGCGTTCGAGTGCAGGCAGCCAGTAACTCGAACCCTGGTGCATGATCACGCCAATGGCTTCCGACGTGATCGTTGCTCCCGTAATACCGTCGATTTGCCACGGCTCGGTTTTCTCGCCTTGCTTGACGGTTACGATCGCGTTCGCCAGAGCCGTGCCTTCCTCGTTGAGACGCGCGTCGAGCGCCTCGAAGTTGGCCAGGAAGTGCGGCTCGGTTTCGACCTTGTCACCGAGGCCGGGCGTCTCCTTGGTCTCGAGCACCATGAAGCCGACGATGGCCTGGAGATCGAAGGAATACGAATACAGCACCGTAACGTTGTCGGCGTAGCCCATGGCCTGCGCGGTGATCACCGCGCCGACGAGCTCGCCGTCTTCGCCATAGGCCAGGAACGCAGGCAGGCTGGCAGGCTCGGTAGCCGCGACCAGCACGCCATTCGCATCCAGACTGACTTCAACCGTCGATTGCACGTCCGGCAGCACCTGCGCTATCGCATTGCTCAGGAACCGTGCCTTGTTGTCGGCGATGCGCCCGGCAGTGCCCTGGTATACCGATACGATCAGCAGGGCACAGAACGCGCCGATACCAACGATCGAGCGATACATCTCCCAGACGGAGGTCCGTTTCTGCTCGATGGGCGCTGGTGCGTTCATCCCGCCCTCCTGCCCGTGCCGAATACTCTCGGCTGAATCAGGTTGTCGATGTGCGGCGACACCGCATTCGCCAGCAGGATCGCGTACATCACGCCCTCGGGCATGCCGCCCCAGAAGCGGATCGCGACCACGAGCACGCCGATCAGCACACCGTAGAGCCAGCAGCCCGCATTGGTGATCGGCGAGGCCACCATGTCGGTAGCCATGAAGACCGCGCCGAGCATCAGCCCTCCCGAGAACAGCATGAACACCGGCCCGGGATAGGTTGCCGGATCATAGAGCTGGAATGCCCAGGTCACCGCGGCAACGGTCGCGAAGATCGACGCCGGGATCCGCCAGTTCATCATGTTGCGCGCCACCAGGTAGATGCCGCCCAGCAGGATCAGCGCCCCGCAGGTCTCACCGACCGAGCCGGACGTCAGGCCAGCCATCAGTTCGCGGCCACCAGCGAACTCGGCCTCGAATTTCATCAGCGCGAGCGGCGTGGCCGAGGTCACCGCGTCGTAGGTCGGCTCCCAGAAGGGCATCGCCAGCACCGACGAGGGAATGTGTTCGAAGCGGCCCTCGGCGAAGGGCGCAGACCAGTGCGTCATGGCTTGGGGGAACGCCGCTTGCAGAAACGCGCGACCGACCAGAGCCGGGTTGAAGGCGTTCATGCCCAGCCCGCCGAACATGAACTTGCCGATGGCCACGCCGAACACGCCGCCCACGAACACCATCCACAACGGCAGGTCCGGCGGCAGCGTCAGGCCGTACAGCAGGCCGGTGATGGCAATGGACCAGTCGCCGACGGTGGACGGCTTGCCGGTCCAGCGGCACAGCCAGTGCTCCGTGAGGACGCAGCTTGCCGTCGCCACGATGATTACAAGGGCGGCGCCCGTACCGAAAGCGTAGACCGCAAAGACGGTCACGGGCAGCAGCGCGAAAAACACGTTGCGCATGATGACGTCGGTGCTGGCGCCGTCGCTAACGTGCGGTGAGGATCCGATCTCGAGGTGTTTGACCAGCTTGCCCATCAGGCGGCACTCAGCTTACGGGCCATCTTCTTGGCCATGCGGAAATACTGGACCAGTGGGATATGCGACGGGCAGACGTACGTGCAGGCGCCGCATTCGAAGCAGTCCATCAGGTGCCAGGACTCGGCCATCTGTTCGTACTCCTCGTTCTTGGCGAGGATGCCGAGCTGCGACGGGTTCAGGAACACCGGGCAGGCTTCGACGCAGCGCGCACAGCCAATGCAGGGGTAGACCTTCTTGTGGCCCGTCGATCCACCCGTCTCGGCCGTGGTAAATGCCGTAATGCCGGAGGTGCCCTTGGTGATCGGGATATCCAGGTTGGACACGGTCGGACCCATCATCGGTCCGCCCATGAACACCCGCGAAATGTCGTCGACCGGGTCGCACTGCTCCAGCGCGAAACCCACCGGCGTGCCGATCGGGATCCGGTAATTGCCCTTCTTGCGCACGCCCGGGCCGCCGATGGTGATCACGCGCTCCTGGATGCCGCGGCCACGCGGCAGCAGGCGCCCGATCTCGGCGGTCGTGGCCACGTTGCAGCAGATCACGCCGATGTCTGCGGGCAGGCCGCCGGACGGAACCTCGCGGTCGATGAGCGCGCTGAAAATCATTTTCTCGGCGCCCTGCGGGTACTTCACCGGCGACACGCGCACGCTCACGGGCAGATCATCGGGGCACGTGGTCCTGAACCGTTCCGCAGCGTCCTGCTTGTTCGCCTCGATCGCGATGATGACCTCGGAGGCACCTGTGGCACGCAGCAGGTAGCGAATACCTGCGAACACGTCCTCGGTCTGCTCGAGCATCACCCGGTAGTCGGTGGTCAGGTACGGCTCGCACTCCACGCCGTTGATGAACAACGTGTCGAGATGTTTGCCCTCCGGCGGTTTCAGCTTGACGTGGGTCGGAAAAGCCGCACCACCGAGTCCGACGATGCCGGCGTTCTGGATCGCTGTGATGATTTCGTCGGGCGTGGCATCGAGGCCGCAGGGTTCACCGTCATCGATATCCTGGGTCGAGGCCGGATAAGGCTCGATGTAGATGCTCTCGACCTTGGTGCCCATGATGCCCGGTGCCAGCGTGATGCGCCGCACCAGGCCCGAGGCCGGCGCATGCATGGCCACCGACATGAACCCGTCCGGCACGGCGATCGTCTGCCCGCGGACGACCTCCTGGCCCTCGCGCACAACGGCCTTCGCCGGCTTCCCCAGATGCTGGCTGAGCGGCACGATCAGCACCGGCGCAAACGGGAACTGACGGATCGCCATTTCAGCCGTGTCGTCCTTCATCTCGGGCGGGTGCACCCCGTGCCTGAAGGTATCTTTCCGGAACAGGTCCAGCATCTTAACGGGCCATCACCTCGTCGCAAGGGCTAGTTGAACTTCTCGCCGCGCTTGATCCACTTGTCGATGTCCTTCTCGCTGCGGTCGCGCGGCAGACCCGGGTGGATGACTTCGGCCGTGCATTTCTCGGCCGCCTTGACGAGATCGCGGTAGGGCCCGCCGTTCGGATTCTTGATAATGGCCTTCTTGTCCGCGTTGTATTCGAAGATATTCGAGTTGATCAAGATGCACTCGTCGCACTCGGTGCATTCCTCGGTATCGATCCACGGCGCCATGTAGTCGCCATCGGCCGCCGGCGCCGGTGCTACCGACTCTACGGCCTTGAGCTGCGGTTGCTGCGCAGGCCCCGGAGACACGGCGTCTACCATCGCGCCCATGTCCAGCGCCTGGCTGCCACTGACCAGCCCCATCAGGCCGGAGGCGATCTGTTGCATTACCTCCTGGCGCACGCGGGACTCGATCTGAGCTTCGTCCGCTTCGGCCGGAGCCTCCTCGACACCGCCGAGGTCGCGCAACATGATCCAGAACGCGCGCCGCTCCTCGGCCGACTCGATCATCGGCTCTGCGACAAGCAGGCGGCTGAGCTGCCGCTTGGCGTCGAGCGCCCAGACGTAGGGCACCTTGCCCTCGCGCTCATCCTCGTCGAGTTCGAGGTAATCGCCGACCTGCACCATGTCCTCGTTCCACGAGTCACGCGGGATCTTGCGGAAGTGCTTGCGGAAACGCGTCTCGGTGACGGCGAAGTCAACGAAGGTCGTCGGCAATTCCATTGTCTGTTCGCGGCCGCGCTCATCGACAAAGTCGATCTTCGCCACCGGCCAGTCGAGGTCCGCGTTCGGGTTTCCGTCGAGGTCGAGGCATTCGCCGACCGTGAGGCCGCCGTCCGGATCGTACTTGAACAGCGGATAGGCGCGCGATTCGACCGCCAGCTTGGCCTGGTGATGCGACATGTCGTCGCCGATGCCGTGTTCGGGCTGGCACGACGAGTACAGGTTGAACAGCGCCGGCCGCCTGGACATCAGGCCCTCGACGAAGCCTTCGATCATGTGGTTGGCGTGGGCGATCGTCGACTGCAGGAAGTAGGTCGTGCGATGCGCAATCGCGATCAGCCCCATCTCCTTGCGGGCCTCTTCCTTGCCCTTGATGGCCTTGCCGTATTGCGCCATGTCCGAAACCTGGCCGAAGAAGCCCGAGGTGCAGGCCTGGCCGCCGGTGTTGGAATACACCTGCGTGTCGACCACGAGCACCTTGATCGGCTTGCCCGACATCAGCGCGCGCGACAGGTTCTGGAAGCCGATGTCGTACATGGCACCATCGCCACCGACCGCGACCACGGGCGGACACAGGTGGTACTCCTCGTCCGTGAAGTCCTTCCAGCCGAAGTAGCGGTATCGGTCTACCTGCTCGTCGGGGTTGTTTTCGCCTTTGAGCACCTCCTCGGCCATGCGCACGTCCTTGAAGCCCGCGGACATCTTCACCATGTGGCCTTCGAACACGCCCATCGCCATGGATGCCGGGTCCTGGAACAGGTGATTGGCCCACGGGAACGGGTACGGGTTGAACGGGAAGGTACTGCCCCAGACCGAGGTGCAGCCCGTGGCGTTCAGGAAGCCCATGCTCGAGCGACCCTTGCCGGTGGTGCCCGCCTCGTACCGCCAGCGAAGTTTCTGTAGCCTGGCGACCAGGTCGGTGACATGTTTGAGCCAGTCGCGGTCGACGGGTTTGGTTTCGTGTGTCTTCTCTACCGAATCCGCGATCTTCGCAAGCGTCAGTTCTCCATTACCGGCATCGCTCAGGACGGCGGCCATTTCCTCGACGTCGCCCGGGTCGATCGCGCCGGCCAGCTCGAGCCTGATGTGCTCTTTGAGCCTGGCGATCAGGTCGTCGAGCTTCGCCACCCGGGCTTTCACGCGCGGCTGCATCAGCGACTCGACGGTGGCGACGAACAGGTGCACCACGGTCTTCTCGGAGCAACCCAGGCAGGAGCCGTCGCCGCTGGCGAACGGCAGGTAGGCGTCCTTGTTGAGCAGGATGGTCTCCAGCGCGCCAATGCCTTCTTCCAGGTTTTCCACTCGGATGTACTTTTCCGGCGTATTCGGCAGGTCCAGCCAGAAATCCCAATTCTTGCGCAGGTCGGCAATCGAATCGCGTGTCTGCGTGACCGGCACCAGCGCCTCGTCTTTGCAGACCTCCACGCATTCCATGCAGCCCTTGCAGGTGTACGGATCAATCGTGACGCTGAACAGGCCACCACTGCCCGACTGCTTCTTCTCTGGGTTCGTGAAATAGGGCCGTGTCAGCGCAAACTGGAAGGTACCCAGTTCCTCTCGGAAACCGGCAAACTCCTCGCTCAGTTGCTCGCGCTCGTCGGGGCCTTCGGTCGCTTCGATGGTAGCCTCGATCGCCTCCTGGAGGAGATCGTATACGGACGCGGTGTCACCCGCCTCGACGCAAAGCTTGCGCAGCGTCGATTCCATCTTGCGCACGGCACGCGGCAGCTGTTCGGTCGGCTTGCCGCTCTTCTTGAGCCGTTTGACGACCGTGTCGAGCACCTGCCCGACTTCATTGACCAGGCCCGGTATCGCCGTGTCCGGGCAGACCGTGTAGCAATCGCCGCACGCGGTGCATTTCTCGGGGATGAACTCCGGATGCTCGAAACGAATTCCGGTCATGTCGCGAAAGTGCGAGGACACGGCAGGCATCAGGCTCATGCTCATGAACGGATCGGCAGGCACCTGCTCGCCCTGTCCCGACGCGTACATGCTGCCCGTCTGGGCCCAGAAACGGTGGATGTCGGACGAAGGCGATTCCGATTCCGGCTGGCGTTTGACCATCACGGGCACGGGCAGCGTACTGCCGCCGGCCTTCGCATCGGGGCGTTCCTCGAGGTGTTTGTCCGTGACCTCGGAGATCTCTTCGAAGCCACGGCGCACGACGCGCATGTTGTCTTCGACCACGCGAGCGCCCTTCGAGCCGAACTTGTGCTGCAGCTGGTCGCGGATCGCATCCAGGAGCTTCTCTTCGCTCAAACCGTGCTTCTCGAGCAGCGGCGAAGTCGCAAAGAACGCGCCCTGGAAAGCGATGCCCTGCATGCGCAGTTGCAGTTCGGGGTCCGTCGCCTCGTCTTTCGCGATCCTGAACGCATCGAGATAGAACACGCGAATGTCGTTCTCGACGATCTGCTTGCGATAACGCATCGGAATTACGTGCCAGAACTCTTCAGGTGATGCGGCGTCACTCTGCATCACCAGGACGCCACCCTTTTTGAGGCCGGCCAGCGCGTTGGTGTGCCCGAACACGTTCGGGTCGGGGGACAGCACAACGTCGACGTAGAAATACTCGCAGTTGATGCGGATGGGCTCGGGCGCCGCGGACAGGTAGTAAGACGTTGGCTGACCCTTCTTCTCCGAGCCGTATTTCGGGTTTGCCTTGATGTGGTAGCCGAGCAACTCGTAGAGCGTCATCGCGAGGTTCTTGCCCGTCGTAATCGCGCCCCATCCCCCGACCGAGTGCATTCGCACCGTGATCGAGTCCTTCGGCATCAGGTTGGGGTTCTCGCTGCCGCGCAGCGCCAGGTCGGCAACTTCCGGGTAGGCATCCAGAACCTGCTGGTTATAGACCTCCTGCTTGGGCGTCATCATCCCCTTGCGCACGAATTCGATGGACAGATAGAAAAGTCGCTTGTGCTTGCCGTCCGGCAGCATGTTCTCGATTGCTGCGACCACGCCCTCGGGCTGCAGGTCGCGGCTACCCATGCCGAAGGACCCGGAATACAGCCCCGGCATGTCCTTCAGGGCCTTGTAGCTGTCGAGATCGGGGTACGCCAGCCCGTTCTTGCTGCGGCCGTTCTCGAGCGACTTACTCAAGGTAGCGCGAATTTCGCGCATCAACGGCAGATCCGAAGCCAGCGGCTGGTCGGTGCGCTCGAGCACTGCGACGCCCTTGCGGCCCTTCAGCACTTGACTGAGCAGGTCGCCCGGGAATGGCCGGAACATCACGATATTGACGACGCCAACCTTGACGCCGCGCTCTTCGCGCATCCAGTCGGCGACTGCCTCAGCAGTCGGAATAAGGCTACCCTGGCCGACGATCAGGTAATCGGCGTCGTCGGTGCGGTAGGTCATCACACGGTCGTAACGCCGCCCGGTGAGCTTTTCGAATTCGTCAAAGGCCTCTTCCGTGATTTCCTGCACGTGGTCGAAAAAATACGGCCGCTGCGCGGCCACGCTCTGCATATAGGAATCCTGGTTTTGCACCGGACCCGACAGCACCGGGTCGTCGACGTCCCACGATTCCGGGATACGACGGCGTTTATCACCGTAGATGATCTTCTGCGCCGGCGTCGGCGTGTCGATTAAGTCTTCGGGCGAACCGAGGTACTCGGCAATCAGTTCACGCTCCGGGATCATCAGCGATTCGATCAGGTGCGTTGTCAGGAAGCCGTCCTGGCCGACGATGCCGGGGGTCAATGCCTGTTCGGCAATCCGGTGCGCCATGATGTTCAGGTCGGCCACGGCCTGCGCATTCTTGGCCATCACCTGGAAGAAACCGGTGTCGTCGACGCAGTGGTAGTCGTCGTGGCCGGCGTGCACGTTCAGTGACGCCTTGGTAATGGCCCGGCAACCGATGTTCAGCACGTAAGTCAGACGCTTGCCGACGGCGGCATAAAGATTCTCGTGCATGTAGGCGATGCCCTGGCCGGACGAGAAATTGGTCGCCCGCAGCCCGGTCATCGACATGCCGGCCGTCACGGATGCGGCCGCGTGCTCGCCTTCGGGCTCAATAAATATCAATGGCCGGCCCGAGACATTGATGTGCCCGGCGGCGGCCGCCTCCGCCCAGTATTCGCCCATCTGTGTGGATGGCGTTATCGGATAGGCGCCGGCGCCGTCAGAGGACTCCCGCTCGCACATGATCGCAGCAGAGTTGCCGTCCATCGCCGCTCGCGTACCGGGATATTTAGGTGTCGGTTGTTTCTGTTTCATGCGGGGGGTCCCTGGGGTTAAGTCGCAGTTGCCTGTCGCGCACTCTGACGAATGACTTTCTTCGCCGCGCGACCGGTGACAGGTCCTTTATTAGGGTCAAACCAGACGATCGCGCCGGTCGGGCAGCGATCGATCGAATGTTTTGCGTCGTGATTGCGGTTGTAGTCGATGACCGGCAGGTTGTCGACCATAGTGATCAGGCCGTTCGGTGCATCGACGGCGCATCGGCCGCAAGCGTCGCACCCCACGTCGCAGTCATCGAGCACGGCGTCGCCCTGCTCGAGGTTCATGCACGCGACCCATAGCCGGTGGCTCACCGGGTGCAGAGAGAACAGATCCTTCGGGCATGCGTCGACGCAGTCGCCGCACGCCGTGCACCGGTCCTCAATGACGACGGGAAGTCCGTGTTCGTTCATTACAATCGCGTCGAGGTCGCAAACCACCTCGCAGTCGGCCAGACCGAGACAACCCCAGAAGCAGGCTTTGCCGCCGCCGGCGATGAGCGCGGCCCCGCGGCACGAGTCGATACCCTCGTAGTGGGCGCGATTTCGCGCAACGTTGATGCCACCTGCACAGGCGAGTCGCGCGACGACTTTTTCTTCCGCGCCGGCGTCCACGCCCAGGAATTCCGCCAGCGATTCGCGTTCTTCCTCGGTCATTACCGTGCATTTGCCGGGCAGCGCCGATCCGTCAACGATGGCCTCGGCGAGGCCCATGCAGCCCGGGAAACCACAGGCGCCGCAGTTCGTGCCGGGCAACATGAGATTTGCGGCCTCAATACGAGGGTCCTCGTCGACATGCAGTTTCCTGTGAGCGAGCACGAGCAGGGAGGCAAACACAAAGCTCAGCGCCGCCAGCGTGAGAACGCCTGTCAACATGCGTATACCTCCAACCCGTCATACTGCTGCATTCTATAGTTGGCGCCATTTCCCCGCATTGTGGAAACCGCGTACAGAAATGCGCCGCATACGGCATAGCGTAACAGGCGTAACTAATTGGGTATTCAGGTGCGAGAGTTTCCCGCGTGCGCTGTCAGACCGACTCGACAGGCAGAGCGCCGGTCAGCGCGTCCTGAACTGAGGTTGGTGTCGCGGCTACTTGACGAGCTGCAGCCTGTCGCAGTGAATCTCGCCGTTCGGCGACAGGACGAACTTGTCCAGGTTGAAGCCGATGTAGAAGCTGCCGGTTTCGTCCGGGTTCTCGGAGATCTTGATCTCGTCCGGCTCTACCGGGCAGCGCACGTGCTCACTCAGGAGTTTCGCGATGCTCGGCTTCTCTGCTGCGTATACGATGTCCATGACGTTCTCCACGTTCCGTATGTTCGCCTGCAGATTAGTCCCCTGGCCATTAACCGAAGCTGAAATTTTCGTGAACCGGCGCTGAACCCGGAAATAGCCCGGCAAGCCGTGTAACCATCCGCCGCCGTGAAGCATCTAAATATCGTGTAATCTCTGTCTCCAAGCACTTTTGCAGAGCTATTGAATGTCCCTGGTCGCTGAACTCCGACGTCGCAATGTGTTTCGCGTTGCCGCAGCGTATCTTGTCGTCGGCTGGTTGCTGACCGAGGTATTGACGGCAATCCTGGCCACTGTCAACGCCCCCGATTGGGTGTCCCGGGCCGTGGTCCTGATATTCGCTTTCGGCTTCATTCCCGCGGTCGTGCTTTCCTGGTTTTACGAGATCACGCCCGAGGGTATCAAGCGCGATAGCCAGGTCGAACGCAGAGCCGCGGTCGGCGGCAAGACCGGTCGAAAGATCGACCACCTCGCAATCGTGGCCATCGTATTCCTCATCGTGGCCGTGGGTCTGTTCAGCGCACGACAGACCTCCGACGACGACGCGATCGATGCCGGCGCCGTCAACCCCGCTTCCGTTGCCGTGCTGCCGTTCGTCAACATGTCCAACGACAAGGACAACGAGTACTTCTCAGATGGCCTGACGGAGACCCTGTTGCACATGCTCACACAGGTTCCCGATCTCAAGGTCGCGGCGCGGACGTCGAGCTTCGCATTCAAAGGGCGCAACATGAGCATTCGAGAAATTGCGGCGGCGCTTGACGTGGCGCACGTACTCGAAGGTAGCGTGCAACGGGCCGATGACCGCGTTCGCATCACGGCACAGCTTATTCGTGCCAGCGACGGATTCCACGTGTGGTCGTCGAATTTCGACCGCGAACTCGATGACATTTTCGGCATCCAGGACGAGATTGCCGAGAAGGTCGGATACGCATTGTCCCGGTCACTACTCGGCACCGAACTCCAGGGCGATGTCGCCGGTGTGCAGACTGCGGATTCCGATGCGTACGACCTCTATTTGCAGGCACGCAAGGAACGAGCCACCTACTCATACGGCGGGCTGCGGGCGGCAGAGGACCTGTTGAAGGGAGCGTTGCTCATCGACCCGGATTTCGTCGAGGCAAAAACCGAACTCGCGACGCTCTATATCCAGCAAATCGAAACAGGGCTCCTTGACGAATACGAAGGGCATGCGCGGATTATCGCCACGACTGAACAGGTGCTTTCCGTGCAGCCGGACAACCCTGTCGCCCAGTCAGCGTGGATCTTCGCCAACGCCTTGTCCCGGTCGGCTGAGGGAGACGTCAGCGCCATCACGGACCTCGCCCGCGAACTCGAAGAAATCGTCGATGTCGCTCCGAAAGAGTTGAACCCGCGCATACTCCTGGTTCGCGTGTACCAGGGCCTGCGTCAACACGACAAAGCAGCGCTACTCCTCGAGGAGGCATTGGTCCAGGACCCTTTTAACCCGTCGATCCACTATGAACTCGGCACGGCCTATGCACGCCTCGAACGTTGGGACGATGCGCGCGCCTCACTGCAGAAATCCCTGGAGATCGAACCGGCGCAGCCGAATGCCCACACCAATCTCGGCACTCTCAGCCTGCAATCAGGTGACGCCGTTGGCTTTGTCACGCGGTTCTTACAGGCGCTCACCGTCGATCCGAAAGACCATGAACTGCCCGGCATGCTCGCTGTATTCCTGTATCAGCTGGGTTTGACGGAGGAAGCCGACGATTTTCGCGATCGCGTGCAGGCGCTCGCGCCGACGAGCAGCATGGCGTATCGAATCGAGTTGTTGCGTGCGGTCAGCAACGGTGACGAACAGGCGAGTATCGACAGTGCACGGCGCGCCATCAGGGACGACGTCGAAAACCGGCGCTTCGCCTACGGTGGCGCAATTCAGCTCTTGCTCAGACTCGCCGCGCGCGATGGCAGGGTCGACGAAGAGAGCAAGTGGATCAACGAGCAGGCACCGGGCATTTTCGATGTCGACGCCGAGATCGTTCCGCAGAAATATCGCTTCGCGCAGGGTGTCGCGTTCGATGCCTGGTTCGTGTCCTTGCCACGCGAAGAAGTGTTGAGGCGTGGCGACGTGCTGCTCGAGGCCGCTGAGTCTGCCGGCCTCGATCCGATGAAAGATCCCGGCACACACCTGAACGTACTTGCGATACGCGGTGAGACAGATGCAGCGATTGAGGTTGCCCTCGAACGGATTTTCAGTCGCTCGGTCGCAACGCAAATGGGCTGGCGGGAGACCTTCTCACAGGCGCAATACGCCGGCATTGTGGCGGACCCGCGCGTGCAGGCGGCACTGCAGCGTTGGGAAGACGAGGAAGACGAAATTCGCGAACAGGTCCGCGCCTATTTCGCGGACCTGCGCGACGCAGAATAATCTCTCCGCAAAAGCTGCCTCAGCACACGACGCGCTTGACCGCTTCGGTCAATGCCCCGTCCTCGCCGGGCAGGCTGTAACCGATGCGCATGTTGGGTTTTTCGATGTCAATGAGTCGCGTGAGGTCGATGGGCGTGGCAACCAGCACGAGATCGCAGTCGACCGCATTCACGGTAGCCTCGAGGTCGCGAATCTGAGCCTCCCCGTAACCCATTGCCGGCAACAGGTCGCCGATATCCGGGTACTTCTCGTAGGTCTCCGCAATTTCCCCGACCGCCCACGGCCGTGGGTCAACCAGTTCGCCGGCGTGGTTTTCCAAGGCGGCTAGCACGCCCGCGCCGAATGGCATTCCACCGTGCGTAGTCGTTGGACCGTCCTCGATCACCAGCACGCGCTTGTCGGCAATCAACTCCGGGGTGGGAACGTGCAGAGGCGATTTGCGGCGCAAAACGGTGGCGCCGGGATTGTGTTCTTGCGCGTTCGCTTCGACGGCCTTGATATTTGCCTCGTCGGCATATCCCACTTTACCGATCAGGATGATGTCCGCGCGCCGGAAATTCTCGGTGCCCGGGAAATACCGCAACTCATGCCCCGCGCGATGAGGATCCGTTACGGTTATCCAAAGGTCCGGTTTGTAGAACGGCGTGTCGTTGTTGCCCCCATCCCAAACGATGACGTCAGCCTCCTTCTCGGCCTCGGCCAGGATCGCTGCGTAATCGACTCCCGCATAGACGATAACGCCGTTATTGATATGCGGTTCGTATTCTTCCCTTTCCTCGATCGTACATTCGTGCAGCTCGAGGTCCTTGTAGGATGCGAATCGCTGTACGGCCTGCTTCGCAAGATCCCCGTAGGGCATCGGGTGCCTGATCGCGACCGTCGACTTGCCGAGTTTCTTCAATATGTTCGTGATTCTGCGCGACACCTGGCTCTTGCCACAACCGGTGCGTACGGCGGTGATGGCAATTACAGGCTTTTTCGACGGCAGCATCGAAGCGTCGATATCGAAAGTCGAAAAGGCAACGCCGTGTGCCGCTACCCTCTTGCGGCGCTTCTCGATGTAGTCGAGGTCTACGTCTGAATACGCAAACACCACTTCGTCGATGTCGTTGCCATCGAGAAGCGCATCGAGTTCTTCCTCTGGACAGATTGGAATTCCATCCGGGTAGGACGACCCCGCCAGACTTGCCGGGTAGCGTCGATCGTCGATGTGAGGGATCTGGGTTGCGGTGAATGCGACGACGTTTACATCCGGGTTTTCCCGGTAGCAGCAATTGAACAAATGGAAATCGCGCCCCGCAGCGCCCATGATAATGATCTTCCTGACCATAGCGGCCTCACATCAAGAGTGACATGGGCCGATCCTACAGCCACCCCGAGGCGCCGCCGATACGCGCTTCTACGTAGCGTACGGCGCGAAAAATGAAGGCGAAAAAAAGGCCGGTTTCATCTTCTAAAATAAAGCCGGCCCCTTTATCAGGGTGTATCGAGCAGCGTTGTTACTCGGCCTCAGGGACGTGATGATGGCCGACTTCCGTCAGGCTGTGTGCAATCGCACCGTTGAACTTCGCCAGTACGGCCTCCGCCTGTTCGACGCCGCCCTCCTGCTCGGCCAGTGCCTCGAACCACTTGATGTCGTCAGCCGAACGGTACCATTCGAGGTCCGCCATACCGCCGTCCATCTCCCAAACGAAAGCGGCATCCCATTTGCCGGTCTGGAAGTGAATCGCGAGCATGGGCGGGTTCGTTCCTGCTTTTTCCGTGGCCGGCACAAAGTGCTCGCTGATGATCTCCATGGCCATCTCACGTTTGCCCGGTTTGAAGTCCACGTACGTCACACTCAGGTACTTCGCATCGTCGCCCTGGGTCAATGGACCTTCGTCGTCATCCTGGGCAAATGCCGGTGACAAGAATATGAACAATGCTGCAGTGGCGGCAATGAACCTGCCGCAGATGCTGTTGGTTTGCATGGTGTACCCCTTGTTACTAATTATTGGCCACCGAACCTGTCACTACCGGGTTCGATGTTTATCAGGCACAAACGTCTTGGTTCGATTTATTGGTGATCGTGCCGGGTACGCACAGCATAGAGATATGTACGCGTATTACAAATCAATGACTTGCCGGCGCGGTCGTGCCTGCCAGTATATGGTCTATCGCACCCATTTTACGTGACAATTGCCGGGTTCAAGCGTAGGGTTTCATGGAATAAAGAACAAGAAAAGGGCTTCGTATGAAAACAGGGCCACTGATCTTCAAACTGCTTCTTGCCGTCGCCGTCGTGCTGCCTATTCCGGTCGCCGCGGATACTTTCGTCATACCGTTCTCCGATATTCGGCAGGAAATCGATAACTCCGGCGACGATCCCGATGTCGCGATACGAGCCTATTTCGCAGGCCTGATACGCGATGAACTCAATGCGCAGGGATTCAACGTGGACGGCGGCCTGGTGTTTGGCGAAATACCGATTGACGAAATCACCGAGACGATTACATCGAACTGCAATTTCCCGCAGCCCTACCAGGTACATGTCGATGCAACCACTGCAACGGTATCGATCGATGACAGCTCCAGCCTCACGATCGCGCTCGACAGCATTCGTTCCATTGAAATTCTCGCTAATTTGACGGGGCTCATAGAGACAGACTCGACTGCCTGGGTTCGATGGGGACAGGACGTTATATTCATTGGCAATTGCAAGACGATCAATACCGATCACGGCTGGGTCGGGCTGACGCAGCCGCTGTCCATCGACCTGGCGCTTTCGCTGGACCTCGATCCGACGTACGACGCCGAGCAGGTTGCCCTCGTCGTCGACAAACACGCCTTGCTTGCCGGGCAGGCGCAGTTCAACGGCGGCATCCTGCAACACGATTTCGGCACTCTCTCACTGACCGACATCGTTCTCGATGTCTTTGAAGACGAATTGTTGGCCGAGCTGAGCTCCCAGGGCGAACAGGCGGTCGCCGACGCAATAAGCACGCTGAACTACAGCCTCGACGGCCTCGACGAAAACGGCGTTCCCGATCCTACGATCGTGGCATTCAATGGGCCGACGACTTTCGTCCTGGAGGCGGACGAGGACGACCAGGCGTTCATCCGCGATGTCCTCGAGGAACTCGGCATTCCCGAGATCGTGCTGGCAATGGTCGATGAAAGAGGGATCGAGATCCTGCTGCAGCTCATCATTCTCGAGGGCGCAGAACGTGACGCGTATATCGCCAGCCTCGGTGGTGAAGTCAGCTGCGAGGCATTGCTCGGAACCTACCGGGTACCGTTGGACAGCACGCCTCTCTACACGCTGAACGGACAGGTTTGCGAGACGACGGATCCATCGATCCAGAGCAACGGCGGCTATTTCTCCGATTCCGCGTGCGCGAACGAGATTGCCTACAGGCCGACCGACGATCTCGATTTTTGCCTGTCACAGATCGGCGAGCCCGCCGAGCCGCTGCTCGGCAACGCGGCATCGTGGTTGCCGGACGCAAATCAGCCCGGCGACGAGCTACCCGGTATTCCGAGCCGAGCCTGGACGACCCTGGCGAGTACGGAACTCGATCTCGGCGTCGTATCATTGCAAGGCAACCTGCAACCGTACGTCAAGCAAATCAATTACAGGTCGATTTCCGGTCTCCCGAGGGGTAACGGCACTTGCGAACTCGAGATGCGCGTTTATAAACGCGATATCGCGGAACAAGGCCTGGCGCCGTTGTTGGCGCTGCACGGCGGCACGTGGAAATCCCGCGGATCGTCCTTCAGCGGACTCGAGGCAGGCATTTCGCAGTTCACCGAAAGAGGCTTCATAGTCTTTGCGCCATTTTACAGGCTGGTCGGACAAAGCGGCGGCAATGTCGAATGCAACGGCGCCAGCTGGCGCGAGGTGACCGAGGATGTCGAGGGCGCACTGGATTGGGTGCGGCAATACGGACCGGCACTCGGCGCCGCGCCGGAACCAGTCAGCGTATTCGGGCAATCGGCCGGCGCACATCTCGCCGCGTGGCTTGCAGCGAACCAGGGCAGCGACGTGCACAAAGCGCTCCTGTACTACGGCCCGACGGATGCTCTCGAATTCCTAAGCGGCGCGATTCCATTGGGCGGGCCTTACGAGTCGTATTTCGATTTCGGGCTGAGGTCGCTGAGCCGGTTCTTCGGGGCCGCGAACGGCGAGGCCGAACTGCATCTCGAGACAATCGACTTCGCGGGGCTCACTGTTTCGATGCTTAGCGACGACTGGACGAACCTGATTCCCGCGACCGCATTCGATCTCAGCCAGATCGACCCGCTGGCACCCCCGGTGTACCTGGCGCGATGCGCCGAAGCCACGCAGATAGACCTGTCGGCAATCGGCCTCTCCAATCCCCCGGCCGCATTGATTGAGTGCCTCAAACAGGACCTCAGCGAATTCCTGGTTCGCAATTCATTCAATCATCAGTTCGGCGCACAATCGGTGCCGGTGTTCATCGTTCATGGCAGCGCCGATTCGCTGGTGCCACATGCACAGGCCGTGACTTTGTGCGGCGCGATCGCCAACAGTGTCTTGCCCGTTGACGTCGTCGATCCGCTCACGGTGTATCAATGCGGGTCGGAAAGCCAGGCGCAGATTGTCAGGGATGCCGAGCATGCGCTCGAACTGGGTGTTTGCATCGATCCGCTTTGCCCGGCCGGTGAAGTGGGAAGCTCGACCCGCAACGCAGCGGTATCGGCGATAAACGCGAGCTACGCCTGGTTGCTGGCGGTCGACTCCGACGGGGACGGGATCAATGACGACGTCGATACCGACGACGACAACGATGGCATTCCGGACGACTGGGAGACAGCGAACGGGCTTGATCCACTGGACGCCTCGGACGCGCTCGACGACAACGATTTCGACGGAGTCACGAACCTGGACGAATTCACGGGCGGCACGGACCCGAACGATTTCGATACTGACGGGGATGCCGTTTCTGACGGCATCGACAATTGTGCGACGATTGCGAACGCCGGGCAGCAGGACATCGATCATGATGGTATCGGCGATGCCTGCGACTCTTCCTTCGACTACGTGAGATTTGATTACAACGGCGACCGCAAGTCCGACATCCTCTGGCGAAACGCATCGACTGGCGAGAACCGCCTGTACACGATGGACGCTGCCACGATACAGGGCAACGCAACAGTCAACACAGTCGCGGACCAGAATTGGCGAGTCGCCGGTAGCGGCGACTACAACGGCGATGGCCGGGCGGACATCCTGTGGCGCAACATCGTCACGGGGCAGAACTGGATGTACCTGATGAACGGCGCCGCGATCGCAACCAGTATCGGCGTCAATACAGTGAGCGATGTGAACTGGACTATCGTGGCGAGTGGCGATTACAACGGCGACGGTAAGGCCGACATCCTGTGGCGCAATACTGTTACCGGCCAGAACTGGATGTACCTGATGGATGGTGCAGCGATTGCCGGCAGCGCCGGTGTCAACACCGTACCCGTTACCTGGCAGGTTGCCGGAAGCGGCGACTACAATGGCGACGGCAAGTCCGATCTTCTGTGGCGCAACGGTACAACCGGCCAGAACTGGATGTACCTGATGGACGGCGCCGCAATTGCCGGCAGCGTCGGCGTCAATACTGTCAGCGACCAGAACTGGCAAATCGAGGGCAACGGCGATTACAACGGTGACGGCAATTCGGACCTGTTGTGGCGCAATGGCGTCACCGGACAGAGCTGGTTGTACCTGATGAACGGCGGAGCGATAGCAGCGAGCCTGGGCGTCAACACCTCGTCGACCGACTGGCAGTTCGCAAGTGACGGCGACTTCAATGGTGATGGCAACGCGGACATTCTCTGGCGCAACAGCGTCACCGGCCAGAACAGGATTTACCTGATGAGCGGCAACGTTATTATCGCGAGCCCAAATGTGGCTACCGAGGCGGACCTGGACTGGCAGGTGGCAAACTGAAGAGGTGGCTTAGCGAAGGACCTTGCGAATAATATATCCGCCGGACCGCTCGTCGAGTTCCAGGTCGAGTTGCCCCCTGGCCTGGGCCTCTTCGAGCAATTTGCTGAACGAGTCGAAACCGTAGTAGCCCTCGTTGAAGCCCGGCTTCACGCGCTTCAGAGCCTGTTTGATCATTGACCCCCAGAGCTTGTCCTGGTCGCCACGCTCGGCATCGAGAGCCGAAGCAATTTCGAGCGCCAGGTCGATTCCCTCCTGCTTCGTGTCCTTCGGTTTGGCCTTGCCGGTCTTACGCTTGGTCACGCGGCCCTTTGCAGGTTTCGGTTTCTTCTCTTTCTGTGTGTGCACACGCACGAGATCGTCGTAGTAGATGAACTCATCGCAGTTGCTCATGAGAAGATCGGACGTCGAATTCTTGACGCCAACTCCGATGACGGTTTTCGCGTTCTCGCGCAATTTGCTGACCAGGGGCGAGAAGTCCGAGTCCCCGCTAATGATGACGAACGTATTAACGTGAGCCTTCGTATAGCACAGGTCGAGCGCGTCCACGACCATACGGATATCCGCCGAGTTCTTGCCGGATTGCCGCACATGAGGAATATCGATGAGTTCGAACGCGGCTTCGTGCATCGCTGCCTTGAACTCCTTGTATCGCCCCCAGTCACAGTACGCCTTTTTGACCACGATGCTGCCTTTGACCAACAGTCGCTCGAGTACCCAGTTGATGTCGAACTTGGCGTGCTTCTCGTCCCGAACACCAAGCGCGATGTTCTCGAAGTCGCAGAACAATGCGAGATTATTGTCTGCCGTAGCGCTCATTCCAGTTTCTCCTTTAATGCGGCAAGCTCGGTCTCCAGTTTCCGCACTCGCTCCGCGAGATCGGCAACGCTGACTCGGTCCGCGCTGCCTGCGGGCTTTCCAGCTTGTGCCTGGAGAACGTGGGCTTCAATGTCTACGTCCCCCGAGAACAAGTGCATATATTCCGCGTCCTTACGCCCGGGAGTACGAGGTAACTTGACCAGCAACGGCTCACCGTCGCGCTCGATCAGGCTGCTCAACGTCAGCAAGACCTCGTCATTGTCCGCAAAGCTGTGCAGGCGGCCGCTGCGCGCCCGTAACTCACCGGGCGTCTGCGGTCCGCGGAGCAGCAACAGACACACAACCGCCAACTGAGCGTTGTCGAATTGAAGATCGCTGTAACGAGTGTTGCAGAACCTCTGCGAGTATTTTTCCGTGCGGCTTTTGAAGTTTTCTTCCGTCTGCACCAGGTGCTTGGATTCGAGAATTCGTAGTGCATGCTGCACTTCACCCTGCTTCAGTGCCATCACGGGGTCTCGTCCCGACTTCTGATTGCAGGCGTTTGTGAGCGCATTCAGCGTCAGCGGATACTGGGCTGGCGTTACGATCGACTTCTCGATCAGGCACCCGATGATCCGGGTCTCTATGTCGGTTAGCTCCAGGAGCACGAACGATTCCTCATTGTCGAAAGCGTGCCAACCCCCAGCGGCGGCACGGAGCCGTACTTTGGAGCATTCGCCACCAATGGGCAAGCCGGAGCAATGATGCAGCATACTGACCTATTGCGTGACCACTCACGGATTTGTTATGCTTTTGTCATGAATAATCAAATCACACCCCAACAGTCCCTATCGCTGGCGTTCGCCGCCGCCTGGAACCGTCTCGAAAGACGCCTGGATCACAGTCTCGGGGCGATCCGTGGAATCAGTCTTGCCGAATACCGTCTGCTGCGGGCACTCGCCGACTCCCCCAATTCCCGGGCGAGCCGCGTAAATCTCGCCGACGCCGTCGGATTGACGCCGTCCGGCGTTACGCGCGCGCTCAGGCCCATGGAGAAAGTCGGCATCGTCTCAACGGTGAAGAGCAAACGAGACGCGCGCCTGGCAATTGCCGCCCTGACGCCGGCAGGCCGCGATTTGCTGTCCGACGCATCCGCCGTAATGGACGATACGATGTCCGCTCTGCTCGAGCGATCGCCGAAAGTCGCAACGCGACTCGAAGAGATGATCGAACTGCTGGACGACATAGCGCACTGACCGGTGCCATCAGGTAGCGGTCTACCTGGTGCGCTGGTTGCCGGGACTTCGCGGATTGGTCTTGGCACCTGCGGAACGTTCGATGCCTAACTGTTTCATCTTGGAGCGCAGCGTGCTCGGTGCCACGCCTATCAGCCTCGCGGCACCTTTTTGTCCTTCGATGACCCAGCCAGTCCGATCCAACATGTCCACGATGTGGTCACGCTCGGCCTCGCGCAGCGTTTTCAAGCCGCTGTCAGGCACGGCAGCCGGTTCCGGGGCGGCTTCTTCGCGAATCTCCTCGGGTCCTGCGAGAGTCAGGATAGGACCTGTATTGGCTATCAAGGTACGCAGTATGAAACCTTCCAGCTCGCGTACATTGCCCGGCCACGAGCGCTTGCCGAGATACTCCAGCAGATGCGCGGATATAGCCTCGACGTTTTTGCCGGTTCGTGGGCCGTGCTTTCTGACGAAGTACTCGGCCAACAGCGGAATATCGTCAGGCCGCTCACTCAGGGTGGGCACGTGTACGGGAAAGGTATTGATTCGATAGTAGAGGTCCGAGCGAAACCGCCCGTCGTCGACCGCCTCGCGGATATCGACATTGGTGGCGGTGATGAGGCGCACGTCCACGTGCAGCGTCTTCGTGCCGCCAAGGCGCTCGAACTCTCCCTCCTGCAGGATGCGCAGGATCTTGCTCTGTAGTTCCTGGGCCAGGTCGCCGACTTCGTCCAGGAACAAGGTGCCACCGTCGGCAAGTTCGAAACGGCCGCGCCGCATTTTATGTGCGCCCGTGAAAGCCCCCTCCTCGTGGCCGAACAGTTCGCTTGCGACCAGGTTCGGCGCCAGCGCAGCGCAATTGACGCTCACCATCGCCTTGTCTTTTCGGGGACTGAGATCGTGTATGGCCCTTGCAATGAGTTCCTTACCCGTTCCCGTCTCACCTAGGATCATGACCGGAATGTCCGTTGGCGCCACCTTGGATACCTGGTCTAGGCAATTGCGCAGGGCCTGGCTGTCTCCGACAATCTCGTTAAACCCGTGGGCAGCCCTGACCTCCTCGCGAAGCTGCACGTTTTCCTGTTCGAGCCGTTCTTTGAGCTGACCAATTTCGGAGACCGCGTCACGCAGCTTCTGTTCTCTCTGCACGCGATCGGTAACGTCCTGAACCGAGCCGTACATTTTCAGAAACTTGCCGTCCGAGCCGCGGTCCACTTCCGTGCGCTCCTTCACATGCACGGTCGTTCCGTCCGGCCTGACGACCCGATATTCCTGATCGAGCGACGAGCCGTTTGTCATCAGTTCTTTCAAGGCGCTCGTTACTCGGTCGCGATCATCCTCGTGAACTCTCGCATCGAGCATGTCGAAAGACGCTTCCTCTGCCGTTAGTCCAAACAACGCCAGGCACTCTTCGGAGAACACCGTATCTCCCATGAACCTGTGTGAAGGCGTTTGTTTATCGGGCACGTAGCTATAGCTGCCCACATGGGCCAGCTTTTCGGAACGTGCCAGGTCACGTTGACTGCGGCTGATGATATGCGTTGCCTCGGAGCGGGCGTGTGCGTTACCCAGCACCTCTGCGAGCAGCGTAATGGCGATTTCCGTGTCGCTGGGCCAGGTACGCGTCTCGACAAGCGTCGAAAAGGCGCCTGCCCCCACGAGGTGATCGTCGATCACGAGCGGTATCAATAGCAAGGATTTCACGGGCCACCACTCGAAAAACGTCCAGTCGATTTCATGCTCCGGCAGCAGTTCGTCGAGAGACTCGAATTTCACGACTTTCCCGTTTCGCAGCATGTCGCTGGCCCACGGCATCATCTGGTAGGCAAGCACCGTCTGCTTGTTGCCCTGCATGCCTTCGCGAGCCCACTCGTGGCTGCGGCGGAAAGAACTTCCCCCCTTTGTCAGCCACCACAGGCTCGCGCTATCGAGCGCATAGCTGCGAGCGATTCGTTCCAGCGCCTGCTCGATATTGCGATCAATACTGCCCGGATCAGCCGTGACGAGATCGGCCGATATCTCCGTGAGCAAGACCTGCAGCGTGACGTCCCGGTCAATTCCCCTGAAACCACCCAACTCCCCGTTTGCGTCGATAACCGGGCTGGCAGAGCTGTTCATGTACCGATAACTACCGTTCTTGTGACGAAAACGAGTGACCCATCCATGCCAACCGCGTTTCTCGGCAATCAGCGGGCGCAGTCGTTCGTTGACGCGCACCAGGTCGTCGGGATGAATGATCTTGTCAAGAGACATTTCGCCGAGTTCCTGCGTCGAGTAGCCCAGTATCGCCTCCAGTCGATGATTGCTGTAAACATGCCGCCGGTTCATATCGAGTTGCCAGACCCAGTCCGTCGAATTGTCCACGAGAGACCGGTACCGTTCCTCGCTCTCCGCCAGCGCGGCAAGTGCCAGTCGCTGCTGTGTGACGTCACGCCCTATTGACTGTAGTTCGACCAATTGGCCTTCCGTGTCGAATACGGCCCGATCCGTCCACTCGTGCCACGCGATTTTGCCATCAGGCGTCTTTACCCTGTGCTCGCCGGTACGGGCCGGAGATTCCGGCGTCAACGCTTCCATTTCATTGACTATCCGCTCCCGGTCCTCGTCGGCGATTAACGCGAAAAAGCTCGTGCCGATGACTTCTTCACGAGAATGACCGAAATACTCGCAGTACCTGTCGTTCACCCACGTCCTGATTCCACCGGGTGTCCAGCGAACGATAAAATCGGTCTGGTCGCCGACCACGGAACGGTAGTGTGCTTCACTGGCCTCCACGGCCGCATCCGCCTCGGCACGAGCAAAAGCAAAGGAAAGCGAACCACCGAGAAAGCGAAGCTGTGCCGTCGTTTCGTCGTCCCATTGCCGCTGTTCGCCGCAGGTGTAAGCGGCGAGCGTGCCGCGAAGCCTGCCCTCCATAGAGAGCGGAATAACCAGGATCGATGTAATCCGCCGTGCCGCCATGTGTGCGGCATCGAGCTTCGCGTTGGGTGGCAGATCTTCGGCCTTGGTAACGGCGGTCAACTCCCCGCGAAACAGGCGCGGTGCGAGCCAGGGTAGCCCTTCTTTCGTTACCGCCGGTTCATGGCACGAGACCGGGTCGCGCTCCCAGTGATGCGTGCATTCGGCGGCGGTGTATCCTTCGTCGAACCAACGCATCTCCGCGCCATCCAGCCAATAGAACGCACAGATCTCCTCGAGCGAAGTGTTGATCGCTCGATCGATGTCTTCACCCGGCGCTTTCAGCAGACGTGTGGCGATCTGGCTGGTCAGGCGATGAAACGACTGCCCTGCCGAATCGAGAGCCTCGTAATCAGCTTCAGGTTTGAACGTCTTGCTCATGCTCGGGCGTTCTCTACACGACCTCCTTCATTGTCAAAAGGAAACTCGGGGATTGCAACTCTCTAGCGGCGCCCGCACTTGATCTTGAGCGAGGCGAAATCCTGCAGATAGGCCGGCGCCGCCGATGCACGCCTGCCGACGTTGGCTTGTGCGCTGTGCGTGTCAGAATTGAATCTCATCCACTCGCCGAACTTGATAGCGCCGGCGACGTGATACGCGGGCCTTACGGACCACCGGTAGGTCTTGCACGGTTCAAGTGCTTCGTCCAGCGTGTGGCGTGTGTCTCGAATTTGCTTTGCAGCGTAGACAAGTCGATGCGCATCATAAATCTCGACATCGTAGAATATGTCGTCCTCTGAGATCGCGTCGGCCCACGACCCGTACTCATCCCCGCCCAGCAATTCGAGCTCCCAGGCCAGCGTCGGGCTGGGAGTTCGGCTAACACCCTGCCATTCGTTCTTCTTGACTCGGGCAACCGATTCCGTTTTCTTCGGCTGCATTTCGTGCCGCAGTTCGACCCTGTCGAACACCTCTGCGGAAATCTCGCGGCCGATGTAATGGCGTGCGAAGTTCGAATAATCCCGCCATAAAGCATTCTCGTTTGCGGTCCAATTATTCAATGTATCCCTGTCCTGGTATGTAATGTCTTCTTCGTACAGGTGCTCGCCGTCCTCCATGCGGCGAAGCGTCGCACTCGCGGTTATTGTAATAATGGCGTCTTTGCCCTCGACGTTTATCGTCAGGTCGGAAAAACCTACGTACAGGATCGCATCCGTGTCATCCGGTATCGGCGTTGACGGCGCAAAAATCCTGGAGTCGAGATTGGGAACATTGCGAATACTCCAGAATACGTCCGAAGCCAATGCGTCATTGGTGAGAGGTTGACGCGCCGCATTCGCGAGCTCCTCGGTGAGCTCGTCGCGAAACTCCTGTATCTCGCGTTTCGTAGCTCCGGAAATTCCGCCGATTAGTGCGCCGGGAATGGTCAGGATAGGGAAAGGAACGCCAACAGGTATCCCCCCGACTTCCGTCCAGACGCCTCTTCCGATTCTGGAACCTGCTTCCGCGCCATCCAGCAGGCCTTTCGTTTCATTTTCGTAGCTTCCGGTCACCGCCTGTCCCGGCGGACTCCGGCCCGGCAATACAATGACTTTCTTAATCGACGATCGTAATTCCTCGGACAGATGCGCAGGCGGCGCCGATATTACCTCTTGTTCGCCGCCCTCCGCCGGTTGCGCACCGGATTCATCCGTACCGGCCCAGGCCGAAGGCGCCGACACAGTGACCGTGAGCACGAAAAACACCAATCCCGGGATTGATGCACGCCTGGCTTCGACACGTCGTTCTTGAGTAGTCATACCGCCTCTTGCGATTGAAGATTCAGGGAAAGGTCGCCGATGTCGGTCCGTGGTAGTCCCTGTACGCCTGGATGACCGCGTCTCCGAAGTCGTTCTTCATACCGTAGACGATTCCCGTAAATGTCTCGGCCACGAATTCCTTGATGTTGTTCCCGGCGTACATCGAGACTCTCCCGCCAAGTGCCGGTGGTGTCGCGGCATTGGCTTCCTGGCCCCAGAAAAACTCAGGATTCGCCATTTCATGAAGTATGTGGCCGATTTCATGAACGCAAACAGCGGCGCAATAGCTGATCGTTGACCCCATGCCTTTCATAGTCGCGATGCCGATCGGGAGTTCCATCGGTGTACCCAGCTTGCCACCGAGTCCGATGGATGCCTGTTGCGCTCCGCCTATTGCCCTTTGAAAGGCGACATTCACGAAGCTCTTGTCCGACGACGTGTAAATGGTGATGTCGTTGGGCATCGGTATGCCCGTCTCTGCCACCTTGTGCACCGCCAGGCGAACACCGCCGATTTTGTCGCCAGCAAGCTCATCACCCAGACCTTTGCGAACATTGAGCGTTACGCCACCGACATTGTGAACTTCGAGGTCCTCGAAACCTTTGGAGCCGTGAACGCTCTTGTAAAGGTCCGTAGCCGACATTTCCGCGACTCTCGCCGCGCCTTCCGAAAGTGCCATAGTTTTTTCCTTCTTTTGGTGTGCAGATCCTCTTGGTACCGGGTCGATTCTAACAGCCCCTTAAGGCCAGGTTATGAACAAGGCACCTCAATCATCGGAGGCCCCCGTTTTACTCTGCCGCTATTTTACCGTCTTCGGCTTGCGGGGCATCCGGGCGTTCTCTGACACATCGACGATGTCGCCGACGTGCGTGCCTACATCGAGATGGACAACCTTCAGATCGATGTCTATCAGGATAGCTTCCAGGTAGACGAGGAAAGCGATGAACTTCTCACTGTTGCGGAAGTAGTAATTCATTGCGTATGCAAAATCGTGTGCATCGTCGCAGGATGAAAACAGTCCCGAGTTGCTGGCTCCGGCAGCCACGAGCTTCTCGAATTGCGGCTGCATCGTTTCCTTGATGTTGTTGAGCTTGGTCACGTACGACGAGCATTTGCTGGCGACGCGCTCGCCGCGCTTGGTGATATCCGTAGACGTCAACAGATCTTCGAAGTTCCGAATGGCCTCGGCGCGCGCCTGCTCGCCCTCTTGCGTCAGGTCGAATGCCTTGCCCTTGCGCTTGAGCACCGACCGCCGTGTCAACCGGTTCTTGACGGTAAGCGCGAATTCCGCAAAAACCAGGCCGGCGCCAGCGCCAGCGAAAGTCGTGGGCGCGGCCTGACTCAGCGCCGTACCGGCGTTCGATGCGACCTTTGCGGTTTTACCGGCAATCTCCTTCCCGACAGGAACCGCCACCTTCGAGGCCTGCGCGGCGCGAAATCCCCACTTGGTGAGGCCGTCGTTGAAGGTCTTGGCCATTTTCAGTTCGGCATCGCGCGCCTCGCCCTGAATCATCTGCATCGACATGGCCAGGTTATCGGCCTTCACACGACCGACGGCTTTGGCGGCAACGTGCGCCTGCAAGCGTTGCTCATCGATTTCAAACGACGCTTGCGTCTCCTGGCGGAACCCGCGAGCGCCCGGCTTGATCGAACGCTCTCGGGTCGCGAGAGTCGAACGTGCCGCCGCCCGCGCCTCGGCTTCGAAATCGGCCATTCGACGTCGGAATTCCGAACCCGACATGCCGTAGCAATTCTCGCAACCCGAGTGCGAGCCGGAAACATGCACCTGCCGAACGACATGTCCGTAGACGAGTTCGCACATGTCCGCAACGCCGTCACGTTCTGCAACGGCGACCGAGTCGATCACCTCTCGCAGGTAATTGAAAAGAATCTGCGAGTAGAAACGAAGTTCATACAGGCGGTCGCTGAGTTCATGATCGGTCGAGGCGACTCCGGTCGGGCTGAACATGCTGGTTTCGCTCTTGACGATGCGCCTGCCGAGGCGCGTGTTCTTCATCGCCGCGCGCAATGAAGTTCTGCCGTGGCGCACTTTCGTGGCCCTACCTCGCAGCCCCCCCTTGAGTTGCGTGGCCCGGCGATGGACGCGTGTCCACTTCTTCAACACCTTGGCAATCGCGGGTACCAGCAGGGAGGGATCGTGGATGGCAAAGTCATCATTGTCCATGCCCTTTTTAAGTTCTTTGCTGCGCCCCTGGTAACTTGCTTCCGCGCCGCCTTTGGCCAACACGTAGGTGAGCGCGATGCCAACGGCCGGCGCAATGCCGAAGGTCACTGCCGATGCCGCAACGCCGGCGCCGATAGCCGCTGCGCCTGCTGCGGTTGCCGCCGCCGAAATCCCAACCGAACCGACGCCGACGATACCCAAACGCTTGAGCGCTCCGTCGGCCTTATAGCCTTTGAGCGCAACCCCTGTCTTTGTCGAGTACGCCTTTTTCTTGGCGTCCTTAACCAGGTTCTCACTGCGCCTCAGGTAGGTAGTGTCGAATTCCATTCTGGTACTCCGGCCGGACTTTCACAACGACAATAGACGCAAGCTCCGGGCAGATCAAGGGTGCCGGATCGCTCGCGCAGCACGATAAATTTTCCTATGCTTCTCAGTGAGCACCAACTCTGCGTGCTCGACCGGGGAGAAGATCGGATGACTGAACAACAACTGGAAGCGCTTATCGAGAAGATAGGATCTTACGATCATGTAGACATGCAGTCGCTCGGCGAGGACTTATTGTATCGGTATCTTTCCAACTACCGAAAATTGTCACGACCCTGCAAGCGGGCCTGGGAAGAATCCGCTTCCCGCCGTCTTGCTTCCATCGTTGGCCGTTATCCGGCGGATCGAGCAAGACTGCAGCAACTCGCGGGTGAGGTGCGTGCGGCCACCAGCCCCACCGGCTTACGTATCTGGTTTGGGCAGATGCGAGTAGGCGCGAACTTCCAGGGAAGCACGTCGCAGGATCAGGAGACCATTCCCGACTTTCCCACCGATGATGTTGTGGGTCGACCGGTCAATGTCGTGGCGGGAAGTCTGACTGAAGGAGAAATTCGACCCGATCAAATACCAGTCCAGGTCTTCTGGTCGGCACAACACAACGTCTGGGTAGCGGTCAATAACAGGGGCTACGCTGCGCACTGTGAGGCCAAGGTGCAACCACTTCGGATCTGGCCCCGCGAACCGACGCAGAAAGAGAGCAACCGGCTAAGCGAGACAATTGACTATGGATCGGTCAGCTATGCGCCGGGCTTCACGGGCCATAAGCGCGGCACCGGGTCGCGAGAACTTCCGTCCGAGGAAATTTTGGTAACAAATATGGACAGTCTGCCTTTTGACGTATTGCGAATCGTCGAAGTGCCGGCGACCTGGGGCTAACGACCGTTGCGCGTAGAGTCCCTGGAAACCAGACCGCTAACCTCGATCCGCTATACCAATGCCGGAAAACGCGGTGGCATCGAGCATTGTCACCTCCCGGTCTTTCGCGCACGAGTAGATTCATTACCGCAAGGACTCAATGGCATTCTGGCGTCGTCTGACCTGCAGGGCGTGGCGCCCGATCCAAAGCACGACGGTGAACTGCGCCTGCTTGGAGAGGTGTTGATAAGACATCTCGACAATGAGGAGTTGCTTCCTGAAAAATCCAGGTTGGGAGCGATTCTTGCCGGTGATTTGTACTCTTCACCGGAAGGAGACGTTCGCGGCGCCACTGGCGATGTACGCTCGATCTGGGCGAGCATTGCCGACCGCGCGGCATGGGTTGCAGGCGTGGCGGGAAACCACGATACCTTCGGCAGCCTCGAGGAAACAGCGTCGTTCAGGTCTTTGCCGGGCATCCATTTGTTGGATACCGATGTGGTGGAGCTGAACGGCATAACGATCGCCGGAGTCGGCGGTGTGGTCGGGGACCCCGCCAAACACAGCCGGCAGTGGCCGGAAGACTACATTACGGCCCTGGAGTTGTTGCTCGAGTCTCAGCCCGACATAGTAGTGCTTCACCAATCTCCAATGGGTCCGGACGGGCAGCGCGGAAATCCCGAATTGCGAGACGCTCTGATGCGGTTTTTTGCTGGAGGGCGTGAGGCACCGCTGTTTATAACCGGACATGATAAGTGGGCTGAACCACATGCATTGTTGGGACACGTACAGGTAGTAAACGTGAACTCTCGCGGCGTTCTATTTACACAGAGCTGAATGTTAGTCGACGCGCCAGGAACCGGTCAGGCTTCCGATACCGGCATGAACACGCGGCGCCGTCACCAACGCATTACCGCCACGCGACTACCCGATTTGCCGTGTCGTTTGACGACCAGGATCATGACCGGTACACGGCCTCGCTGGTCAATGATCCTCTCGACCGTGTACATGGAATCCAGCAGTTTCGGGTTGGCGCCGCGGTTACCCGTAGCTTCCACAACACGCATGTTTCCGCCCTCTCTGCTTTGCGGTACGTAGGACTCGACCACGGCAATATGTCCCGGCCTGCGCTTGACGGAGTTGCCACGCATCCAGACCAGGAGGTCTCCCTGGCGGATCATATTGGGGTCGCTAACGGCTTTGGCGACATCGTAGTAAGACGCCGCATTGGTGTTTCTCACTTTGCGGGCAGAGTAAGCCAACGTTCCGCAGGCGATGAGGTAATTGGTGACAAAGCCGGAACAATCGATGCCAAGGTGATCGTCGAAGTATGCCTGAAGTGTGTTTTGATTGACGTGGCCGATCTTGCCGGCCCGGACCGCCCACTCCAGCGCCAGCTCGTAATCCTGCGGTGCACCTTTGCCCATGGCCGCGGTGCGGATTCTGGCCTTGTTGGCCTTGAACCATACGTCATGCCTGGAGCCGCGAGTCACCTCGCCGTAGTCGCGCATTTCCTCGGTGCCGGATGCCCAGTTCATCATGAAATACTTCCGTAGCTGCACGCGGTAAATGATCGGCAGGCACGCCCTGGCAACATCGTTCCTGATGCCGGCCCTGACTCGGAGATTGCGGTATTGCCCCATGAATTCCAGGGGTGTGGGCATAACTCTCGTCCTCTTGTTTCAGAGAAATTCGTCGCTTCGCCTGGACACTGGATTCGGAGAGACTCCAGTCCATCTTGCAGCGACTGTTCTTTTATTCAATATCGCTTGCTATCTGCGGGCGCGGTTCCAGGCACTGACTGGTAAGCGCCGCGTTCACCGCGTCCTGCACTTTCGACTCGTATTGTGGAGCTTCCGCAATTCTCCCGATAACACATATTTCACCGGGCGCTATCTTTGCCACCGCGATGTAAGTTTCAGTTACATCTTGCGGCTCATCTTCGTTTTCATGCGCGTACACGCGGACGATCAGTGCGACTGGTATTTTGGCACCGCTTTTCTCGATTAGTCGCCACTCGGCCCGGGTGTCGAGATGCAACATGTAGCGCGTGACGTATACATCATAGTCGAGCGGGAAATCGACACCGTCCGGCGTTCGGACGTCGATCGATTGTCGCCCGGAGCCGACGTGCCTCAGCATCAGCGAATAACCCGATACGCCCGGGCACAGCTGGTACGTCGTATCGTTTGGATCGTCTTCGTCAATCTGCTCGGTGCACGAATCCGGGCCAATGTCCGTCAGCATTGATTCGACCTGGGCATTGACGGCGTCAGATCGATCGCCGCACGCGCTCAGAAAAGTAAGACCCGGCAACAAAATCAGGAGTACTGCGTAATCGTTCAATCGCCTCACGCGCATTCTCCTTGCACGAAAACCACATCAGGAGGTGCGCTTTCCGCAGCCTCCCCGCAGTAATCAGTTCTTCTTAGTGTGTTGGAAGGCTAGTTTACAGGTTTGCGGTCGTCAAGGCCGGGGCGCGCCCCTTCGACCGTCTTTTGGTATTCTTCCGCTGGCCACCGGAAAAGGACCCAGATTGTGAATCGGACTACCAGGTACGTCAGCATGGTTGCTGCCATTCTTGTCGTGGTCGGCCTGGCACAGTTCACGGGCGACAGTCTTGATACCGTTGCAGTACGCACCTGGACAATCGACACGGATTACGCGGCGGCGCCACCAGAGATTGCAGACGACGAACTGGCAGTGCCCTGGCTCAGAGAGCGCGCATCATTCGGAATTGCGTTTTCGGGCGGCGGAACCCGTTCGGCGGCTGCGTCGCTCGGCGAGCTTCGTGCGTTGCACGATCTTGGGTGGCTTCGCCGTGCTCGCTATATCACCTCGAACTCCGGTGGCAGTTGGGCGACCGTGCCTTACACGTACCTGCCGCTTGCCATCGACGAGGAGCAATTCCTGGGCGACTATATTCCACCGGAGGAACTCAATGACCGGAATCTGCACCCGTCGTCGCCGGATGACCTGGCGCTGGGCACCGCGATTCACAGTGCCAGTACGATCGGCGAGGTTTTCGAAATCGGACGAGGCGATGAAGCGTACTCCGATATCGTTGCATCCATATTCCTGGCACCTTTCGGCTTACACGACAACGAAAAGTTCTTCACATTCCACGATGGCGCGCTCAAGAGCGTGCTCGCAGGCAATCCGGCACTCAGCAGAGAAAATTTCCAGGTCGTGGAGCGCGATGATCGGCCGTACCTGGTAGTGACGGGGGTCATGATCGGGCAGCAAATGTCCGAGGATCCCGAGGAATATTACCCGATCGAGATGACACCCCTGTACACCGGGATACGCGGACGGTTCGAATTGGAAAAAGACGACGAGATCGTGGTCGTCGGCGGCGGCTATGTCGAGTCCTTCGGCTACGACAGCTACGAGCCAGAGGAACAAAGTGTGGATGGGCGTTGGCGGGTACGTCTCACGGGGTTACTGTCGCGGGGCGATAAGCCAATTGGCGACCGGTACCGATTCACACTGTCCGACGTCATTGGCGCCAGCAGCGCGGCGCCCCTGGCGACACTTTCTCGCAGCTCGGTACCGAACGTGATGTTCCCGGAATTTCGTCACTGGCCGGTGGATCGGGACGCGATCAGTCAATCCGATGACGAAGTGCGGCGCAAGGCAGACGAGTTCCAGCATGGCGACGGGGCCGACATGGACAACCTCGCGGTGACGCCATTGCTGGCCCGCAAGACCGAGAACATCCTGGTGTTCATCAACTCGGCCGATGCATTTCAGCGGCCGTCCTCCGGCTGCGGGGATATTTCCGAAGAACATATCACCGACGACATAATCAGCTTTTTCCGCGAAACCGGCGTATTGGTACACAACATCGTATTCGACGACGGCGACGCGGCACTTGCAACAATCTGCGAGGAATTCTCTGCACGCCAAGCGGCCGGCGAGCCGCTGGTCTATTGTCAACCCTATGACGTCCTGGAAAACGACAGGCACGGAATAGCGCCCTACCGAACCAACATATGCTGGGTGTACCTGGATCGCGCAGACGGCTGGATCAAGAGGATTGATCCTACAACCGGCGACCTCGTGCGCGAGCTGTACTACAACCTGGGCCCATTCGACAATTTCCCGCACTACCTGACGTTCGCGGAGCGCGGTGTCTCCCTGATCGACCTGAACCGGGAAAGGGTCATCGCACTCTCAAACAGGAAACGTAAAACCGCCGCGGTCGCTTGACCGCGGCGGCTGCTCTGCACTTACCCTCTCGTATCGCTAGTTTTCCAGAGCAATTTCTTCCTTTTTCTTGCCGACGGCATCGAACCACTGCACCAGGCGCAGTTTGATGACGACCCCGTGGCGGTCCAGAACCGAACCCAGCACGATGGCGCCGGCGCCGAATATCGCCAGTTCGATCCAGCTGCTGCGAATGATCAAACGCGCGATTTCATCGAACCCGAACATCGCCGCAGCGACCGTCGTAACTGCCCCGGCAAATACGGCAACGCGGTTTCGCACCGCGAGTCCGCCGAACAACAGCAACAGGCCGGCTGCCAGGCTGAGGAACGCCGTCATTGCCGTCTGTGCGCTGGCCACACTGTAGGTGAAGCTTAATGCGACGAGCACGCTGATGGTTGCGCCTGTGAATTTCGCCAGCTTGCGGCTGTCGGTGCGTCGAATGATGTCGAGCGCCAGTACTGCATAGATCGCAGCGAACAGCGGCGCCTCCAACGCACTGGATATTGCCGGAGCGAATGCGTCGGTCAACGATATCGCGACTGCAAGCGCAAACGACAGCGACAACACTTCGAGTATCAGTGCCACTCGAGCGCTGCGATCCGGGAACAGTGACACCTGCCGGGCCGACAAGAACATAGCCAGCGAGACCATTGCGATCATCAGGCTGTCCACATGGTAGAAGTACATGCTGCGGAACAGGATGATGCCGATGGGAATGAACAGCGTCGTCAAGGCGAACTTGCCCTCCCCCGTTTTCAGCGAACGGTCTTTCCCGGCCAGGTTGCCGACGACATACAGTGCGTACAGTACGCCGAGCAACGCAACTGTGCCGGCTGCCAGCGAATTACGAATCGGCAGCAGCAATAGCGCATTCAACAGCAGGAAATGCAGCGACAATGACTTGGCTGAATGACGTGCCATGATCGCGAAGCAGAACATAGTCACCGGCAACAGCACGATCATTGCCCCACCGAGCGTTATGCCCGTACTTGCGACGTTTTCGATCTGCCACGTGGCGTACCCCGGGTAGGTCGACAGCCCGCCGTCCCACTGAAATACCGAGTACAGCAATGCACCGAGAATCGTGAAGTTCGCGGGAATCGACACCAGCGCGAGACCGAAGAATATTCTGGCGCCCTTGGCCTCCTTGAGCCCATGGCTCATCGCGAATCCGGCGGCGGCCAGCAAACCTGTCTGCGTCAGCAGCAACAGGTAACGACGAATATCGTTGCCGTCGTTCCACCCCTGCAGCAGGAATACTGACATCGATGCAAGCAAGATACCTGCGCCCAGTATGCGCAGCGCCTCGGACAGTGTGGCGAAATTGCGCACCGACTGCATGATGCCGTCGACGCTGAAACTCGAGCGTGACGTAACGTACGTCCGCGCCTCGCTCTCGTCGATATAGTCGCCGAATCCGTCGGCTACCCTGGTATTCATGACGGTTCCTCCTCATCAGATTTCAACAGCTCGCTGAGCTCGGCACGCAACTCCGCCGTGTCTTCCTCGGCCAGGAACGCCGAGTCCAGTGGATCGGTGGTCGTGGCAGCGCCCATGAGGATCTCCGTTTCCCCGAGGTTGATCTCCCATCGGTCGAACGTGTCCTCGATCTCGCCATAGGAGACGCCCTCGATGTTGTTGATGGTGCGCATTGCCTCGGCAACGGACTGTCGCGATCGCATCATGTTGCGCTGTTGAGCGACCTCGCCAATACGCGCCTCGATTTTTTTGACCTGCTCGTTGATACGGGCCTCGAGTTCGTCGTGCTTCTCGATCGAGTCCTTGAGATTGGCGAGCTGCGCCTCACAGTCCTTACGGCGCCGCAAGCACTCCAGAGCTTTGGACTCGTCGCTGGCCGCAACGCTTTTCGCGCGTTCGGTCCAGCGCGACACGGCCAGCTGCAAATTGCTTTGCCGCGTCCTGAGGCTGTGTCCGTCCTTGCGCACACGCTCCAGGCGCACCCTGGACCGGGCAGCTGCCTGCTGCGTATCGCGCAGCGCGGAATTGATAATGGCGTCGTGGTTTTCGACCTTGCTTACCGCGCGGTCGACCGACGAAGTAATACTGGTGGATATTCTGCGAATCAGGCTCATGACAACTCCTTACGATTGGTTAGTGCAGGATCGAGCCTAAGATCTGGTACAATATTTCGCAACTCTCTTCTGATTAGTCAGGCCCGTGGGACTCTTCGTATAATGTTTTAATACTTTTTGGCGTATTATGACAACATCGTCTCGAATCATTGATACCTTGAAGCGGCAACTGAAAGTGCGCGGGATCACCTACAAGGGGCTCTCGGAACGCCTGGATCTGTCCGAATCCGCCGTCAAACATATGTTCTCTACTGGCAATTTCTCGTTGCGGCGCCTCGACGACGTTTGCTCAGTGCTGGAGCTGAATATCGGCGATCTCGTCAACATCGCCGAATCGCTGGAGCCGAAAATCGAGCAACTGTCGGCCGACAACGAGCAGGAGATAGTCGCCGATGACCGCCTGCTTCTGGTCGCCTATTGCCTGATCAACTACTGGACATTCGACGAGATCATCGAGCGCTACGACATTTCACCGGAAGCGGGTCTCAGGTACCTGCGCAAGCTCGACCGCATGAAAGTCATAGAACTCCAGCCCGGTGACAGGGTGCGACTGCTGATCGCGAATAACTTCAGCTGGCGCAAGAACGGCGCGATCGAGAGGTTTTTCAGGAGCCGCGTGCAAACGGAGTTTTTCAGCCACGACTTCCAGGACGAGGGTTCCATTCGTATCGTAAAAAACGGCATGCTCTCCCGGAAGGGTCAGATTCAACTCATAGAGAAACTCAAGGCCGTGGGTGATCTTTTCGATGATACGACGTGGGACGAACGAAAGCTGCCAGCGACGGACCGGCACGGCACGACCATGGTGCTGGCTATTCGCCACTGGTTCTTCGAGGGCTTTCGGCACCTCGAACGCGGCTAGCAGGAACGTGCATAGCGAGAAAATATTGTGCTGGGGACACTGAGCGACACAATCAAGGGCCTCATCGAAGCAGCGTCGCAGCTGCAAAACGATGCGCCGACCGAATCGCAGCTGCAGCGGATAATCGCGCGCGGCGCGTTTCGACCGGCCGAGGACGAAGCGATCGGATTCTGGTTCGCGCGTTTCTTAAGTGTGCGGGAAAGTCTCTGGGCTGTGATCGAAGAGGTGCTTGCAATACTCGACAGGCCGGCGACTACCGCGCAGCCACGATCCGAACTGTCCTATTTTCTCGTTGGCTACACCGCCGTCTGCCTGCTCATACGCATCGACCGCATAATGCTGTTCGAAGTCGGTCACCACAGCATCGTTCAGCGCAAGTTGAACGAAGTGTTTCCAGAATACCGAATTCCCCGCAAGCAATATACGACGATATTCTCTGCATTCGTCGATCAGAAGAACGTACTCGCGATTCGCGACGCGATGAAGTATGCCCGCAAACACCGCCGCGAGCTCCTGTTGCTGGGTACAGACCCGGTTGTCGGATCTATCGCGCGGCAAGTTCGCGATCTCGAGTCGTCCCTGAATGCCAGCAAACTCAGCCACTTCAGGCGCGCGTGGAGCTACCTGAGCCACAAGTGGCGGCGTCGTGGCGTGGTGAGTGTGAGAAAAATAATGGCGGGCGTCATGGAGGGCATCGGGCGGACGGCAGCAGAGTTTTACGAAGCGGAAAACAAGAGAGCGACTGAGGAAATCCTCGCGTCAATTGCGGCATTCCTGCAACCCGGCGATGTCATCATTACTCGACACAGGAAAGCGCTGACAAACCTGTTCATACCCGGCTTCTGGCCGCACGCCGCACTTTACGTCGGCACGCCGGCGCAGCGAGACGCAGCCTGTATAACCGTTGATCGACGCCAGATAGAGCGCTGGGTGGACGATGTCTGCGTACTTGAGGCGCGTAAAGACGGCGTTCGTCTTCGCCCGCTCAACGATACGCTGTCGGTCGATACGTTTGTCGTGCTGCGCCCGAATCTCGATGCGCAGAGTATTCGCCGCGCCATCGAGCGGGCACTCTCGCACGAGGGCAAGATGTACAATTTCGATTTCGACTTTTTCAATTCGGACCGGGTCGTCTGCACGGAAGTTGTCTACCGTGCATACGATGGCCTGGAGGGCCTCAAATTTCCATTGAACGAACGCGCGGGACGCAGGACGCTTTCAGCAGAAGACCTGCTCGATTTTTCACTCGATACCGAGTCCTTCACGCCCGTGGCGATATTTGGCGTGCAGAATTGTAAAGATGATGTCCTGTACGGCGAGGCTGTCGCCGATGCCCTTGTTGCAAGTTACCGGCAACAGCCGTGACGCCCGCAACAAGCGGGCCGGGAGAGCGTCGAACTCCGCCCGGCGCGCTTCGAACCAGGCGCACTGCCGATCAGCAGGTAATCAGCGGCTGGCCTGGAACACCTCTGCCTGCAGCGCCGTTTGCAGGTCATCCATCGTAGCGACGCGCGGACTGTGTGCGGACACGATTTTCGTCACCTTCAGGTCCATCCGGGACAGCGCCTCCGCAAACGTCACCGTCGATGGAACCGCCGGCGGGATGGGCCCTACGCGTGGCAATGAGAAGTGATCCGCCTCGAACATGATCCCCTCATCCGGCAGGAAGGCGACCAGCAGGTGTTCGGTGTGTGCGGTCGGGCCGATATCCAGGATGTCGACCCGCCGATCGTCCGTCTCGAGTGTCATACGCTCGTTCACGGCCTTAATACTGAGCGCGTCACCATATTCGGCGGCACGGCGTACGATCTTCTCGTGCTCGCGCGCGGCGATGAGGGTGGCGCCTTGGGACTCGTAATCCGGCACCGCCAGGACATGGTCGAAATGGTGGTGCGACATCATCGCGTACTTGACGGGTTTGTCACCGACGACCTCTCGCAGCGACTTGATGCGATCTTTGCTGCCGCCCGTGCCGCCGGCCGCGAACACATAGTCACCCATGTCCACGAACATCGCGTAGGTGTTGTTGCCGCCAATCAGCCAGACACCGTCCGCGATCTCCTGTCGTGACAATGGATCGGGCTGCAGCTCCGCGATTGCTTCGAGCTCCTCGTGGACGACCAGGAGGTCATCCAGCGGCGTATTGACGTCAACAGAGACGATTGCTCGCTCCAGGTTCACATCGCCGTTGAGACGCAGCACGAAGTTTCGATTGAAAGGCGTACCGGCAATGGTCTCGTAGTCCTTGAATTCGTACTCGACCAGACCGAATCCCGGAAACACGCGCTCGCTCCGGTGCAAGAGCCTGGTCTTCTTGTCGAAGTACAGGCTGATCGCAGGGCCAACGGTCATCGAAAAACCGATGACGTCGTACTCACGATTATCGATGGTCGTGTCACCGAGGTAGTGAGCATTCGCGATTCGGTCGTTCAGCGTTCGCAGCAGCAATGCCGGCGTGACCCGTACGAACGGCCCGGATGCGGTTGCATAGTCGGGTTCCGCGATTTTTGCGACGGTCCCCGCCCGATAGTTGATCTGGTAGCTGTTGTCGGCGTTTATGATCGTCCCGTTCTCGCCGACAAAACCGCCACCGGCGTTTTCGGAACGGCTAACGAAGATCTGCTCGTCCAGGTCTATCGCGTCGACGCCCCTGGCGCTCGACTCATCCCACGGCGGCTCCGTGCCACGGCTCTGGTCGACCGAATAATTCGTGGTCTCGTGGCTGATCCTCAGCGTTTGCAGGTCTTCGAGCAACGCCTCACCACCGTGTGCATCGATTGCGGCGCTGATAATTTCCCTGGCTTTATCCGTATTGGCCTGTGTGAAGTTTCCGGCGTGTGCGACGCCTATCGCAAGTATTGCGGCCAGCGAAATGCTGAAAAGTGCTTTCATGGTTTCTCCCCAATTGTCGACTGCGACTACGATAGGGGTTCAGGCCGCTCGAGGCCGCGAAAGTGCTGCGGAATTCGATGAACCGCTCTTTATTTCCGCTGAACGGTGCAAAGCCAGGCCGACTCACCGGCGACCTGTCCGGCTAGTCGGCGTCGACCAGCTTCTGCACGAAATCCGCGTCCTGCCCAACGACTTCCTTGTCAATCGTCTTGTACGGTTCGAACTTGCTCGACTTGGCCACTGCTTCCCGCAACAGGCCAAGGAAGCGCGGCGCCGCAACCAGGACGTAGCCACGGCAGCTACCATCGTGGGTTACCCTGGCTATGCGATCGGCTATTTGCCGGGCAAAGGCCATCGCAGCGTGCTTTCTGGGGCCGTCTTTCTCCTTTGCCATCGTGTGGCGGCCGCCACCGAAGCTGTCGAAACTCCGGCCGCCACGATCCGCGAGCATTTCCCCCGGTTTTTTTCTGCCCGCCTCACTGCTCAGCGAGAAAAGTTCAGTGAGTGGTGCACGCTTTGCGTCACGCGTGTAGACGATCGCCTGGGACTCGTCCGCGACGACGACCCAGAACGTTTTCTTCGCGCGGAACCCTGCATCTGCCATGCTCGCGCCTCCGGTTTTGTGGGCCTGAAGCGACTATGAACCTGCGCAACCGGCGATGCAATGCGTAGCGATACTGATGCCGCCTATGCAACTTTGAATTTCGATTTTCAGCGAGCGAATTCTGACCCGCCCCGTTGACTACGCCAGCGATTTGTCAGGAAACCAGGTAGCCCCAGACGCTGACCTTGCGCACAACAGGCGCCCGGTTGTAAACAAATACCTCGATATACGGGCCCATGATCGGCAACCGCGCCACGTAAGTGCTGATATTGTGTGGGCTACCATGCCATGTGCCATTGCCGGACACCTCGATGAAATTAGTGCTCTGCGGCCCCGAGAGATTCTCTTCCAGGTTGACGTAGCGACGCGCGCCCATCGCCCCTTTTGAATCGAAGGCGAAAATTACGCCAAGGTCCACCGGTGGTTCGACGGCGTCCTCCTGAGTGAACCGAACAAAGATGTTGATGTGCCTGTAACCGGCGATCTTCGTGTACGGTGGAATGCTGATGCCGAGGTTGGCAGCAACTGAATGGTTGGTTATGAACTTGATAACTTTCGTGCATGCGGGTGAACAGGGTTTTGCTTTTGCCCTGGTAATCTTCTTCTTCGCCATGATGTTTCCCCAACAGAACTAAACCGTGACATTCACAGTCTCGTGGTGCCGCCTGGCAGCCCGGCGATCTTGGGCCCTTCGGGGAGTCAGTCATGGCTTCTCGGAGGAAGCGAGGACCCGTGGCTTTGCGTCCCTGGCTTTGGCCAGGTTTGCCTTTATCGACCGAGTGATTCTCGCATGTGGTCGAAAAGCGTCAATTATGGGATGTACGTAGAACGTCTGCTCCAGGTAACGGTTTCATCCAGTCGACGTAATCGATGAAAGCAATATCCGACGAGTCACACCATCGATAGTCGGATCGCGACAAGTGGATCTCGCAGAGCATCGGCGTAGAGTCGTTGCTGAAGGACCCGCTCAAGGAGAAGGCACTCACCTGTGGAACTGCGCAGCTATTTACAAAGGATCGAATTCGAAGGCAGCGCACGCGCATCGGCAGAGGCCTTGGCGACACTGCTTCGATGCCACGTCTATAGCGTTCCATTCGAGAACCTGGACGTTCAACTCGGTGTTCCCGTCACCAACGACATCGACGCCGTATACGACAAGATTGTCGGACGCGGTCGCGGTGGCTGGTGCTACGAGCAGAACGGGCTGTTCGGCTGGGCCCTGTCTGAAATCGGATTCGACGTAACACGCGTTGCGGCGGCCGTACACCGCGACGAGCGCGGCAGCGCCGCCCTGGCTAATCACCTGTGCCTGCTAGTGCGAACACCTGACGATCCCGAATTCGTTTACCTCGCCGACGTTGGTTTCGGCGGAAGCATGACCAGGCCAATACCGCTAGAGGAGTCATGGCACGAGCAATCGCCGTTTCGAATCGGCTTGCAACACCTTGACGACGGATATTGGCGATTCCGGGAAGAATCCGGCGGCGACGCGGTGAGCTTCGACTTCCTTGCAGAACCTGCAAACGAATCCGCAATGTCCGACAAATGCGCGCAATTGCAGACGGACCCGAATTCTTCTTTCGTTCTGAACCTCGTGGCACAAAAGCGAACACCCGAGACTCACATTGTCCTGCGCGGCCGGGTTTTCACAATCAATACCGCGACCGGAAACGAGACGAGGACACTACGATCACGCGGTGAACTCGCGGACACGCTCGCGAACACGTTCAGGCTCGATGTCCCGGAAGCTGAAAGCCTGTGGGACAGAATCGTGGAGCGCCACAAGATATTGTTCGGTGACTAGCTGCGCGCGACGACGACCCAGAACGTTTTCTTCGCGCGGAACCCTGCATCTGCCATGCTCGCGCCTCCGGTTTGGTGGGCCTGAAGCGACTATGAACCTGCGCATCCGGCGATGCAATGCGTAGCGATACTGATGCCGCCTATGCGACTCTAAGGTCGAATTGCTGGTCGATATCTCTGCCGATTGCCCGGAACTCCTCTTCCTCATCTTCCAACAGGAGACGCACGAACTGCAACGCCAGGTTGGGGTGATACAGACTCAACATGTTGTACGCCTGCCTGGTACTTGGGAACCGGCCGACGGCGCACATGGAATAGGCATTGAGGACATTGAAAAACTTGCTCTCTTTCAACTGCTCCGCTTCCGAACCGCTGAACTCCAGCGCAAGCGTATGCTCCAGGTGGAAATATTCTCTTTCTCGCCATGTCATGACATGCGGTGCCTCGTGATCGTAGGCGCGGAGCTTATTCGATATCTGGTTCATTCGGTGTTCGGACATACTGCCGGATTTGGCAACGGCGGACGTAAGAGTCGAATAGAACCCGATCTTGTAGTCGATTACTTTGTGGCGCGTAAGTGGGTACGCGCATTCGACAATCGTATGATGCCCGCCGTGCACCAGCGTCGCGAGTGCGACCAGTTGCAGGGCCCACAAGGTCGAGTTCGTGGGCGCTCCGCCAACCGATTCATAGATCGAATTCAGTATCCACATGGAATCCGTGGTCGTACCGGAAACATCTCCTCCCGGCGGTAACCCGAATGTCGCATCGATGGCGCCCATGACGCTGTCGCTCGTGAGCTGCCATCTTTCCAGACCGCGCAACTTGACGTCTTCTCGTATTATGTTCCAACACAGCTGATCCAGCCTCGGGTCAGGCGCGGCGTTTTCCCTGGCGATCCTGGCCCGGTGGCCGGGCAACGGACTGTCAATCGAGAAAAGATCGTTAAGTTCCCTCAAACGTTTGGCGTTCTGAATCTTCTTGGCGTCCCTGGAAGCCTTTGCCTCTGATTCGATTTTTTTCAGTGCGGCTTCATGCCTGGGATCCAGGCATTTGAACGTCGTTATCCGGGATCCCTCGCGCACTCGTTTGATCTTGATCGACTTGCAGATCGGGCAGGTCTGAGTTTTCTGAAACGTCGGTTTTGGCTTCAGTCGCTCTTTCCCTTCGAACCCGCCTTCCATGAATTTCAATCCTTGCGCATGGGATTTCTCAATCCACTCACCGGCAAGCCGAATGAAGTCCGAAAGGTCATAGAGGATGCTCTTGTCGTATGTCCTGTTAATGTGGGCATAAACGTCAAATAGCCCCTCCATGCTCCACTTGGGCGTAGAAATGCTGTGCTTCCACATTGCGTAAGGAGTTTCCTTGAGCAGGAAGCGTTCGAACTGGAAATCGTGATCTTGATGCGCCTGAAAGAAGTTCTGAAAAAGGCCAAGCGCGATCGCCTTGTAGGTCCACTGAAATTGTTCGAACAGATAGTCGCCGAGCTTGTCGACTACCTCGCTTTCGACCTCTTGACGATCAACCGCATACTGGTTGATTCGATTGATATCCTTGATCAACAACATTTCAGTACTCCTTGCCGTGGTTCGGCAGCCCCGCACGCCGCGAGGACGCATCTTCGGCGACTGCCTGAGCCGGAACAGGCCCGGCCATTGCCCCGGGAAGAGCAGCGGTAACTGGCCAAGCACGAAGCAGTGATTTCATTCTGCTGTTCTTCCCACAAAGATGTCGTTCGTTTAGGACCCCGAACAGGTAGACATCTGAACCGCGTGACACGGACTGGGAGGCAGCCTCAAATGGTATGCGAACACAGTCCGCCCATTTGGCCATACGCTACGCCTGGCTAAAGGCGAAAACACTGACGAACGTCAGTTTGCGGAAAAATCTTGGCGGCGGAATATACGTACTCTGCTTATGCTGTATGACTTGACACCTGTGGAGTATCTGCGGGCAGTTTTCCCACCCGGAAACTCTAATCCAGCCTGGGGCTAATCTAGCGGTGCGCGACGACGAATTAGCGTCGCGTCATTTCGCCTGCCCCATGGCTTCGGCTCCGCGCATGATCATGCGTAACTGGACGATGGCGGCCTCGATGTGCCGGTCACGGTCCTCAGCCGGCGTGTTGAGCAACGCGATCCCGGTCGTGAACAGGATGGCAACGGCGGAATCGGCGGCGAGTTGCGGATAGCCCAGCGGCACGCCTCTTTTCCTGGCGTCCAATGCCAGGAAATCCGCGAGGTCACTGGACATCGTTGCCAGCAACTGCTCGGCGGCTTCGTGAAACGCCGACTGCCGGGACATGCTCTCCTGCAGGATCATGCGTGACATGCCCTGGTTGCTGAAAAAGTAATCGAAGAGCGTCTCGACCGAGGCCCTGATCACTGACCGGCCATTCGATGCCTGTTCGCGGACATGGTGCATCAGGGTCACCAAGGTCTCGCCGTGTTCCTCGATAAGCGCCAGTCCCAGGCCTTCCATGTCGTGAAAATGACGGTAGAAGGAGGTCGGCGCGATACCCGCGAGCTTGGCGACCTCCCTGAGGCTCAGCGTGTCGAAACTCCGGCCCAGGGCCAGCTCAGCGGCTGCGGCGTCCATCAGTTTTTGCCGGGTTTCTGCTTTCTGCTGCTTTCTGGAGGTTTTCAACGACTCACCGCTTCAATCCGGGTTGGCCGGATTGTGAACCAATTGGTTGCATCCTAACAAACGAATGGTACAGTTGTGCGTACATATGTACGCTGAAATTGGCGAAGGCTTTCAGACGCCAGGGAGAGCGCCGGAATGACGACCTACAAAGCACCATTGCGTGACATGCAGTTCGTAATGCAGGACCTGCTCAACTTCGAACGACACTACCAGTCCTTGCCCGACTGCGAGGAGGTCAACCAGGAATTGATTGATGCGATTCTCGGCGAGGCCAGCCGGTTTTCCGAGGAGGTCATCGCCCCGCTCAATGCCGTCGGCGACGAGGCCGGGTGCGAGTTCCTTGAAAATGGCGACGTCAGGACCCCTCCCGGATTCAAGGAGGCCTATCAGCAATACGTCGATGGAGGATGGCCGTCTCTGGATCAGCCGTCCCGATACGGTGGCCAGGACCTGCCAATGTCCATCGGTCTGCCGATTCGCGAGATGAACGGCACGGCCAACTGGTCCTGGGCCATGTACCCCGGTCTGTCCCATGGCGCGATGGAGACCATTGACGAGCATGGCTCTGAAGAGCAGAAGGCAATCTTCATGGAGCCGCTGGTCAGCGGTCGGTGGACCGGCACGATGTGCCTGACCGAGGCGCATTGCGGCACGGACCTCGGCCTCCTGAAGACCAAAGCCGAACAGACTGTGGACGGCACCTATCGCATTACCGGCTCGAAGGTATTTATTTCATCCGGCGAACACGACCTTGCAGAAAACATCGTTCACATCGTGCTGGCGCGCCTGCCCGACTCTCCGCCGGGCACGAAGGGTATCTCACTGTTTATCGTGCCCAAGATCATTCCCAACGAAGACGGCACTCTCGGCGAGCGTAACAACGTCAGTTGCGGAGTCCTGGAACGCAAGATGGGTATTCACGGCAACTCGACGTGCCTGATGAACTTCGACGGCGCA